>JAJDAZ010000011.1 GCA_029261595.1 Nitrospinaceae bacterium
AGTTGGCTTTCACACGGGATACACTCCCCTGGTGCGGGCTAAAAATTTAGGCAAAGCTCTGGGACTAAATAATCTTTATATTAAAAACGATTCTGTCAATCACCCCACCTTTTCCTTCAAGGACCGGGTGGTCGCGGTCGCCGTTTCCAAAGCGCTGGAGTTCGGGTTCGACACCTTGTCCTGCGCGTCCACCGGCAACCTGGCAAACTCCGTGGCGGCGCACGCGGCGGAAGCCGGGCTCAAAAGCTGCATCTTTATTCCGGACGGTCTGGAAGCGGGCAAAATCCTCGGCACCCTGGTTTATGGAGCCAACCTGATTGCGGTGATGGGAAGTTATGACGATGTCAACCGGTTGTGCAGTGAAATCGCCGCCGACCATAAATGGTCTTTCGTGAACATCAACATTCGCCCCTATTATGGCGACGGGTCCAAATCTTATGGCTATGAAATCGCCGAGCAACTTGGGTGGAAAGCGCCGGACAACGTTGTCGTTCCGGTGGCCGGGAGTTCACTGATCACCAAAATCTGGAAAGCGTTCCATGAATTTGAAGCGATGGACCTGATCGGCCCGTTCAAAACTAAGATTTTCGCCGCGCAGGCCACAGGATGCTCACCGGTGACCACGGCCATCAAAAACGGCACGGATGTCATCACCCCGGTCAAACCCAACACCATCGCAAAATCCATCGCCATCGGCAACCCCGCCGACGGGTATTACGGCGTCAAGACCGCCAATGAAAGCGGCGGATATGGGGAAGACGTTTCCGACGAGGAGATCGTCGAGGCCATGAAGCTGATGGCGAAAACAGAAGGCATCTTTACAGAAACCGCAGGCGGCGTGACCCTCGCGGTGACTCAGAAATTGATCAAGCAGGGCCGGATCAAATCCGATGAGCTCACAGTTATTTGCGTCACCGGCAATGGTCTTAAAACCCAGGAAGCTCTGGACAAAGCTTTTACCCCTCCTGTGGTGATCGAACCTCATCTGCACAGTTTTGAGGAAGTTTTTTCAAATAGTATAACGGTTTAAAAATTAAGGAGAGAATCATGGCGGTAAAAGTCAGAATCCCTACCCCTCTCATGAAGTTGACTGACAACAAGAGTGAAGTGTCTGCAGAGGGATCGACTATTTCAGATATTTTCAACGACCTGGAAGCACAGTTTTCCGGAATCAAAGATAGGATCTGTGAGGAAAACGGCTCCCCCCGGCGTTTCATTAATATATACGTCAACGAAGAAGACATTCGATTCCTGGATGGCGAGAAAACAGCTGTCAAGGAAGGCGACGAAATTTCCATCATCCCGGCCATCGCAGGTGGAACCCGATAATTATGGATTTCACCGATGAACAGATAGAGCGTTACAGCCGACACATCATGTTGCCTGAAGTGGGGGGCGTGGGGCAGATAAAAATGCTGGAAGCCAAAGTGCTTCTCATCGGCGCAGGAGGTCTGGGATCGCCTGCGGCCTATTATCTTGCCGCTGCCGGTATCGGAAATCTGGGGATCGTGGATTTCGACGTCGTCGATCTGAGCAACCTGCAACGGCAGATCATCCATTCCACCGAACGGATCGGGATGCTCAAAACCGAATCCGCCAAAAAAACCATTGAAGCGCTCAACCCCGATGTCAAGGTGACTCTATTCAATGAAAAGCTGACGGCAGACAATATTCTGCGTATCTTTGAGGGCTACGATTATATTCTCGACGGAACCGACAATTTTGCCACCCGTTATCTCATCAACGACGCCTGCGTGATGACAGGCAAAACCAATATTCACGGCAGTATTTTCCGGTTTGAAGGACAGGCGACTGTGTTCCAACCCAAGGTCGGACCATGCTACCGGTGCCTGTACCCCGAACCACCTCCGCCGGGTCTCGTGCCCAATTGTCAGGAAGGCGGAGTTCTGGGAGTGCTGGCGGGAGTGATCGGCAACCTGCAGGTGGTCGAAACTCTGAAACTGATCCTGGGACAGGGCAATACCCTTGTAGGGTCTCTTTTAATTTACGACGCCCTGAACACGGAATTTCGTAAATTGAAACTGAAGCGGGATTCCAACTGCCCGGTGTGCAGTGACAATCCCACAATCACGGAATTAATTGATTATGAAGAGTTTTGCGGGCTTTCAAGATAATTAAATGAAAGCATAACAATCCGCAACCTCTTGGACATAAAACCATCTTAATAGAGAAATGTCTAAACTGAAGATGACCATACCCGCACCCTCTGAGGTACAGACTCCGTCCTGTCCCGTTATCACCGATGATTCGGTTTTAAAGACCATCGGCAACACGCCCCTGATCCGCATCCATCACCTGGACAAGGAATTCAAGGACGTGGAGATCTACGCCAAGGCCGAATGGAGAAACGCCGGCGGTTCGGTGAAATCCCGCCCTGCCCTCAAGATGATCGAAGACGGGGAAAAGTCCGGCGCCTTGACCAAAGACAAAATCATCCTCGACTCCACCTCGGGAAACACCGGCATCGCCTACGCGCTGATCGGCAAGATAAAAGGCTATAAAGTCAAACTGGTCATGGCCGCCAACGTATGCAAAGAGCGCAAAGGGTTGATGGCCGATTTTTACGGCGCAGAGATCGTGACTTCCAGTCCGTTTGAAGGGTCCGATGGAGCCATCATAGAAGCGCAGAGGATTTACGAAGAAAACCCGGAACTCTATTTCATGCCGGATCAATACAACAACGATTCCAACTGGAAAGCCCATTTCGAAACCACCGCCAACGAAATCTGGGAACAGACCGATGGCCGTGTGACGCATTTCTTAGCGGGTATCGGGACGGGCGGAACCATCATGGGAAACACCCGCCGCTTGAAAGAATTAAATCCCGATATTAAAACGTATGCGGTGGAACCTGCCGAAGACCTGCATGGACTGGAAGGGCTCAAACACATGGAGTCTTCCATCGTTCCGGGAATCTATAAAGAAGAAGAACTTGATGGAAAAATCAGCGTCAGCACCGAAGTCGCGTATGAAATGGTGGAACGGCTGGAAAGAGAAGAAGGCATTCTTGTGGGTCACTCCTCAGCCGCCGCAATGGTAGGCGCTCTGGAACTGGCCTCGCGCATAAAGAAAGGCGTCATCGTGACCGTGTTCCCCGACAGTTGCGAAAGATGCTACATCAATTTCGGCAAGTTCAAAGAATACATGGAAACCCATCCTCCGCATCATATTCCCCACCCTGATACAGAAAAATAGTCCTCCCTCTCAGCGTTATCACTCACCCAAAGCAGACGTTCGCCTAAGGGTATTGATCGGAAGGAACAGGCGGTGTTCTCAAGTGGTCGATGCAACACTATAATCTTTAAATAAAAAGATGGAGTGTTGTAAATGACATACAGAACCCGAATTAATTATACCCCTGCCCAGAAGCAAGAGATATGGGATCGTTGGAAAAGAGGCGAGT
>JAJDAZ010000012.1 GCA_029261595.1 Nitrospinaceae bacterium
AACATTATTTAAAAGCGTTGGAATATTCATTGGTCGCGTTGGAAAAAGATCCCTTGAAAGTCCCGGTTTTGCAAAGCATTGTGTTCAGTTACCGGGCCCTTGGCGAAGTGGGGAATGTGCTGGATTATGCCACCCGTTACAGCATGGTCGATAAGGAAGATATGCACCTTCAATTTGTTATTGGCGAGATGTATGCCAAGACCCTGCGTTGCCAAAAAGCTATCCCGCATTTAGAAGCCGTCCTCAAAAAAAATGATTCCTACCAAAACGCTGATTTGCTTCTGAATGCGTGTAAGCGCACGCTCGCGCTGAAAGGAGCGTCGATGCTGTAGCAGGTTCAAGTGAGTTTTTTGAGTCTACATTTGTAATTACTTTTCGTTGTTGATCTGAGTAAACAAAAAACTTCCGCTCATTTTTCATATTTGTTAAAGTTGCGGCAGGTCTCTTTATCACAGTATTGAAATCAATAAATTTAGTTTTGTATTGCTCCTTAGATATCGAATAAAAATTAAATATCTGTAAAAAGATAAGGGGGGATTTATCTTTAAGGGGAGAGTGCGCTATATCCAGTGGATTTCGATAGCCGGTGTCCTGTTCTTTTTTTTGTTTGTGGGTTCCGCCGATTCAAAAGAGAAAAGAGAAATATATAAAGGTTCGAAACTATCCATATCAGCGGGTACCTGGATAAGTACAGGGCAGACGACCTGGAACCATGATGCTTCTAAAGTTAGTTCTACCCTTGGTAATCCCACCTCGGAGTTGATCTATGAAGATCTGGATTCTAATGTCTTCGAGGTCGAAGGGGAGCTTAGACTCCCGCTCAGATTTTTTCTCCGAACTCGGTTTGGTTTTGGTGTTATCGATGAAGGCCGTTTGATTGATGACGACTTTGTCAGTGCCACGGGAGCCACGTTTTTCAGTGCCACTCAATCTGGAGCACACCGGATTTCCAGAACCTCATCCAACATTGATGGTGATTACATATGGCATCTGGGTTTCGATTTGGGTTACAAGTTATGGATCTCAAAAAGTAAGCGTAGCTTCTTAAAGAGTTTTCTTGGGTTTCAACACTGGCAGGAGAATGTGGTTGCTACGGGAGTGACGCAACTTGAATGCACCGCTGTGGGTAGTTTTTGTAACGCCTCTGGAACGGTGACCAATGTGGGTCAGAAAGCCATCACCAATAAAATGGGATGGCGTTCAGTTAGAATTGGGTTGGAAGGTGCACATTGGATTAATAAATGGCTAAGATTTGAGACTCAGCTGGCCTTCATTCCTTACTCAAGATTGTTGAATCAGGACATTCATCATTTAAGAACGGATTTACAACAGGACCCTTCTTTTGAAATGAGTGGAACAGGCATCGGATATAATTTGAAGGCGGGCCTCAGGTTGTAATTGACTAAACGATTGTCCTTCCTGGCGGGCTACAAATATTGGCGAATTAAAGTGAAAGATGGTACCTGGAAAAACTTTCCGGTTGCTGGTGGGCAGTCTGTTGTCAATTTAAATGAATTTACTTCGTATCGACACGGTGCAACTGCAGAAATTAAATACCGGTTTTGATTCCTTTATTCAATGTAGTGCTGACTTCGTATCGAATTGTCAGGAATTTTTCCGCGATTCTTTAATTAAACGATATCGAAAACAATCTGTCGTGTGATCGTTGACCAAGCCTACGGCCTGCATGAACGCATAGCAGATGGTGGGGCCGACAAATTTAAATCCGCGCTTTTTTAAATCTTTACTCATGGCGTCGGATTCTTGCGTGGTAGCGGGGACTTCCTGCATCGATTTCCAGTTATTTTGTAGGGCTTTGTTGCCGACAAATCCCCTGACATATTTGTCGAAGCTGCCGAATTCTTTTTGTACCTTTAAAAAGGCTTTTGCATTGTTGACGGATGCCGCGACCTTTAGGCGGTTGCGGACAATGCCTGGATTTAACAAAAGCTTCTTTTGTTTTGCTTCGCTATATTTTGCAACTTTTGCTGGCTCAAAATTATCGTAAGCCTTGCGGTAATCATCCCGCTTTCTTAAAATCGTCGTCCAGCTCAATCCGGCCTGTGCTCCTTCTAAAATAAGAAACTCAAATAACAGTCTGTCATTATGAACGGGGACACCCCATTCTTCATCGTGATATTGAATATCCAGGTCCGTCGCTTTTCCGGAAACACCCACCCAAGCACATCTTTTCTTTTTCACGCGTCATCTCCAAAAAAATTATTCCGACCACACGGCCAGTTGATTGCCGTTGGGGTCGCGGAAATGAAATCGTTTTCCGCCCGGAAATTCAAAGATGGATTTTGTGATTTCTCCACCGGCTTTTTTCACCTCCTCTAGTTTTTGATTGAGGTCGGTTGCGTATAGGACCACGAGAACCCCGGAATTGGATACTTGAGTGTCGCCTTCTCCGTTAAAACCGCCGTCAATACTGGCTCCAGAAAAGCTGATATAGTTGAGGCCCCAATCGGTGAATTCCCATTTAAAAACCTGATGGTAAAACTTTTTCGTCTCTGCATTTTTGACCATTGGCAATTCAATATAGTTGATGCTGTTGTCCTTGTTGCTCATAATAAATTCCTTTGCTCGTGCAACATTGAGTGGCAGTCGGCGAATTATTTCGCCGACCGCCACCTAATTTTAGCAACCCATTTTCTTCATGGCTTCCTGTATTTCTTCCGGGGGTACATCGCGTACATGCTGGGCGATGGTCCAGTCCATATTAAATGGATCTGTGAGGGTCCCCATGCGGTCTCCCCAGAACATGTCCTCAACTTCCTTTTTAACCGACATACCTGCAGATTTGGCTTTGCTGAACGTGGCCTCCAGATCCTCAACGTAAAGATAAAAAGAAACCGGAGAGCCTCCTAAACTCTTTGCAGATTTTCCTCCCCATTCCGGGCAGGGCTGCCCCATCATCATGCGGGCATTGCCCACTTGAATCTCAGCATACATCACCCCACCATCCGGTGCGGGAAGACGTAGTTTTTCTGTCGCACCCAGAGCTTTTTTATAAAATTCAATCGCCGCCGCCGCATCGTCCATCACGATATAGGGAGTTATAGACGTGAATCCTTCGGGAATCGTGCTCATAAACAGTCTCCATTCATTAAAAGTTAAATTCAGTTGCCTGTCACCGATGTTTCCCATTATTCATGGCTCTGCTGACAGCATATTGTCAGTAGAGTGGCAGTATGATAAAACTAAAACAAAAAACAGGAATTTATCATGCGTCGGGCCGATCGATTGTTCCGTATTGTCGAGTATTTAAAAGCACGCAGACAAACGGTGACCGCTTCATCTCTTGCTGAAGAACTGGAAGTGAGTGTGCGAACAATATACCGCGACATTGCGGATTTGGGAGCCTCCGGTGTGCCCATTTTGGGTGAAGCGGGAGTGGGCTACATGCTCGATAAAAATTATGTGGTGCGCCCGTTGATGTTTGCGGTTGAAGAGTTGGATGCCTTGATGTTAGGCGCTCAAATGGTGCAGAGCTTTGGGGATAAGGAACTGGCACGGGCGGCCAATCAGGCAATTGATAAAATCACTTCCGTCTTACCGGAAAGTCTGCAGAAAGAAATTTCGGAGACGTTTCTGTTTTCCATGACTTCAAAAGCCGAGGTCAAAATCCACATCGACTTTACCGGTCTGCGTCGGGCCATTCGCGCTAAAAACATAGTAGAATTCAACTACACCAGGGAAGATGGTGAGGAGTCCCACCGGCGTATCCGCCCTTTATGCCTGGCATTTTTCAGCCCGGTATGGTTGATTTCAGGGTGGTGTGAAATGCGCCAGGACTTCCGCAATTTTCGTCTGGACAGGATACAGGAGTTGAAAATCACAGAAGAACGTTTTCTAGATGAAAACGGAAAAAGGCTCTATGATTATATGCAACAGATGTGCTAAATACGTACGCTAAGACGCAATAATTACCCAGGAAAAAAATTGGAGGACAGGAATTAAATGGCAAGCAAAAGTTGTTCGTTCGATATCGTATCCGTTGTCAACATGGAAGAAGTGCAGAACGCCGTGAATCAGTCCCTGTCGGAAATCCGCCAGCGGTTTGATTTCAAGGGCAGTAAAAGCGAAATCACGCTGGAGAAAAAAGAAAATAAGGTGGTCATTCTCTCGGATGACGAATCCAAGTTGAAATCCGTGATCGACATTCTGCAAGGCAAGCTGATCAAACGAAAAATTTCTTTGAAGGCCCTAGACTACGGAAAAATTGAATCCGCGTCAGGCGACGCCGTGCGCCAAAGCATCACCATCCAGCAAGGCATTCCGCAGGACAAGGGCAAGGAAGTCGCCAAGGCCATCAAGGGCATGAGTGTGAAAGTACAAAGCCAGATCATGGACGATCAATTGCGGGTGACAGGGAAAAACCGCGACGATTTGCAGACGGTGATCGCCAATCTCAAGGAAAAAGATTTCGGCATCGCCATGGATTTCACCAATTACCGCTGACTCGTTGACGCGAGGGGAAGTTTGGGTCTGACGCTACGCGAGGCCCTGAAAATGTCTGGAAGGAAAAATTCAGCATGATGGAACATCTACTCAGCCAGCAATCCCTATTGAGGCATATATACGCTTGCGGTACGCGGGTTGCCATTGCCCTTGATGGAAAAAACCGCTATTCTTAGCCGAAGTGGCAATCAATTGAAGGAGGAGATGGGTCATGGATGAAGTTAGTGATTTTATGCACGCCCCGGTGATCAGCATCGATCCTGAGGCAACCGCGCAGGACGCCGCCACCATCATGGGCGAAAAGGGAATCGGCTCGCTTCTGATAATGAAAAATGACGATTACCTGGGAATTTTGACCAAGACGGATTTGGTTAAAAATGTTCTGGCAGGCGGGCTGGACCCTCAATGCACAAAAGTTTATTCCGTCATGGCAAAACCGATCATCACCCTGGACCATCAAGCCCCCAAAAGCGAAGCGATTGATTTGATGGTTCAAAAGAAAATCAAGCATCTTGCAGTGACCAAACACGGAGAGATCGTGGGGGTTTTGTCCACCACCGATATCATTGGAAAATAATTTTTCCGGTTCTCAGGAGGGCCTGAAACAGGTGTTTCAGCTGGTGGTGTGGCGGAAATGATTCAAAAGGCCTTCAAGATGCTGGGCTGAGAACTGTTCCGCAATTTCCTTGATCTCAGGTAAAATCCGTTTGCAGGCATCCACCACGTTCGGGTCAAACGAGGAGCCGCTTTTAGTTTCAATTTCACTGATCGCCGCCTCAAAGGAAATGGGCAAGTCATTGTCGGGGTTGGTCAGTTTTTCAAGTTTGACACAGACCGCAACCACCCTTGCTTCCAGGGGAATTTCTTCGCCAGTTGAACCGTTCGGAAAACCGGAGCCATCCCAATGTTCTTCGTGGGCTTTGCAAATGGATTCTGCCATTTGCAATAATTTGGACTCGCTTTCTCCCAGGATTTCTGCCCCCATCACGGGATACATTTTGAAAATTTCCCACTCATCGTGACTTAACTTACTTTCCTTGGATAAAATGTCATCCGGTATGCCAATTTTCCCAATGTCATACAAAGGACTGGCCTGATGGATGAGATTGCATTGGTCCGAGGACATGCCGACTTCCTCCGCCAGCAAAGAACAATAATGGCTCAATCGGGCATTGTTGGGAGCGCAGGATTTGGCCCGGTACCTCGCCGCCCGGGACAGTCGATGAATGAGATCCACCCGCATTTCTTCAAGTTCCCGCGTCCGTTTGCGGACTCGATATTCCAGGTCAAGATTGTTATCGAGGACTTCTTTATGGAGCAGGCTCACTTCCAGCATGTTTCGTACACGCGTGAGCGCTTCGGTCATTTCAAACGGTTTGGAAATAAAATCCTTGGCTCCGCATTCCAGAGCCCTCATGCGAGTCGGTTGATCACGCTGGGCCGTCAAAACCAGAATGGGCAGATAGCTCTCTGTTTCCACTTTTTTCAGGGCGGCCATGACCTCGAACCCATCCATCTTCGGCATTTTTAAATCCAGAAGAATGAGGTCCGGTCTGAATTCTTGGTAAATTTCGACTGCCTTGCATGAATCCGTGATGCTAACGACATTGGTAAACCCGGCGCCCTTCAGGACGCGCTCAAAAATTTGTACGTTACCTTTTTCATCGTCAATTATAAGAATTTTTCCATCTTCTAATTTTGTTTTAGGCATGACTTAATCTCACCATATATATAGCTGGAATATTATTAATTGGAGCATAGATCCAAATGAATTAAATTACATTAACTTACTTATATTATTCTATCCCAGAAATTCTGGTTGGTCAAGACCTTAACATATAATGTTAATCTATTGGCGAGATTTCAACCAATTGCGTTACTTTTTATTGGAGTGGCCGGCGGTGATTTTTTTGAGAAATGAGAATATCCGCCGTGCGACATTCAGAAGCTGGTTTTTAATATAGGCTTTCCGGTCAAACAGCCTGGAATGGGTTTCTCCCAATAATTTGGGAATTTCCAGGTTTTCGGGACAACGGGGCAGGCAATCTCCGCATTCAGTGCAATTGAAAGCATAGGTTCCGGGAAACCAGTGGCCCTTGCCTTCCAGCATATTGTAGCGATACTTTCCATAATCCACCATGTCATAGCCTTCCAGCAGATTTCTAAAACGCAGAATTTCCGGAATATTGATGTCCTCGGGGCAGGGCAGGCATTGGTCGCAAAGAGTGCACAGTCCGGAAACAAGATTCAGCGAAGCGTCCATTTTGGTTTTGACCGCTTTATCCTCCGGAGACCAGTAGGTTTCGTTGTTTAATACCGCCAGGTTCTGCGGGAAATGTTCCGGCTCGTGCATGCCCATACTCAAAGTGGTCACCTGAGGATGACTCAGGCAGAATCTTCCGCTGAATTGGATCGCCGTCAGCGGTTTCGCATCCGAGGCCACTTTTTCCGATGGCTTCCAGAGCAGGCCGCCTTTTTCGTTGGGTGAAATGATGAACACCCCGATGTCTTTTTTGCCCGCCAGTTCGACCGCAGGCAAATTGCGCTGAAAAAAATAATAAAAATGCAAATTGACGAAGCTGAACAGGTCGGTATTCAACGCCTCAAGGATAATGTCCAGCGGGCCGTGGGTGGAGAATCCGATATGACGCACCAGCCCCTGTTCCTTTAAACGCAACAGCGCTTCGACCGGGCCTCCTGTCTTGACCGCCGCCTCCAGCCGTTCCTTGTTGTTGATGCCGTGCCAGCCGTAGAAATCCACATAGTCCAGTTTGAGAGCGGTGAGTTGCTCGTCAACCAGCGTTTTGGTTTCATCGGCGGTCATCGGCGCTCCCTTGGTCATCATCTTGTAATGTTCCCTTGGGACGTTTAACTCCTCAAGAACCGCGCCGTACAGATGCTCGCTTTTCACGTACCCATGCGCTGTTTCGATATGATTGATGCCCAAATCCAACGCCAGGCGAGTGGTCTCCAGACAATTTTTTAAGGACTCTTTAGGCAGATGGTTGCGCGGAGGCGTCCAGCCGTGCTTAAAGCGCATGCCCCCCAGGGTGATGACGGACAGCATCTCGTTGGTTTTTCCGAAGCGACGGTATTCCATAAGTTTTAATTTAAGGCAATTCTACGGGAGAGCCAACTGGTTTTTCGGCAATTAAAATGGCTTGGGATAGATGTTGACAGAAACATCTCCTGCAAGTAGGATTTTTACTTCGATACTGCAATTTATTCCTGAGGAGAAGCTTACCTCCTTCCCATTTATATTAATGCCAGATTCTATTTATTTCAGCCTGTTTAAAGGCATCCCCGATTGTCCGGTCACCATTTTCAATCAGGGGCAGTGGACGCTGGAAAACCGTTTGGTCCTCGACACCTGTATCATAGGGAAGAGCCACCGGGTAACCAGCCAGGGAGAGGGCATGTCTGTCACCGAATTCATCGCCTGTTCTCCCGATGAAATGGAAGGCGACCAATTAGACCATTTCCCCCTGAAGGCGGGAGAAAACTATGCACGGGAATACCAGGTGGAAAATATCAACTATTCGGTGAACATCGAAATGGTTCCCAGGCTGTTTCAAACGATGGATGATTTTCTTGGGTCGATGGGAGAAATTCCACCGATGAAAATATTGACCCACAGTTTCGAGCCGGCAAAATCGACAACAGAGTCCTGGCCCTTCACTGGGCTCGCGGTGGACCCCGCCGGAAACCGGTTTTTCACGATTCACACCTATCCCGAAAACAGGTTGTCCATCGTCAGTAAAACCCGGTTACAATATATCGCAGGGTCTTAAGGGTCATGTTCAAACGGCTGATCGATATCGCACGCGCCAATTTCAGTCACTACAGTGAAAAAAAGGCTGAAGAAAAAACATCTCGGGATTCTATTCACGAATCCGATTTCGATTTTGACGCATCTGAATCGAAAAGGTCTCATCAGCCCAGAAAGGCAGAAAGCCCCCTTGCCGGACATTATGCCCATCTGGAAATACCTCCAGGGGCTGATCGGAAGGCTGTGAAAGCCGCCTGGAAACGAATGATGAAAAAATATCATCCGGATTTGCACGACACCGATCCAGAAAAACGAAAAACCGCCGAGGAGTTGACCCGGCGGTTGACGGAAAGTTATCGAATTGTAGACAAAGAACTGTCGAAACATAGATGAGGAGTTAAGAATGGCCGATTTCGAAAAAGTGAAAAAGTATTTGTTGGAAATGGGATTCTCCTTTGACAAGGAAAATGCCGGGGAAGAACTGGTGGTGGTGAATGACGAAGAACGCGGCGTCAACCATCTGGTGGTCGATTGCGAGGACCCGATTTTGATTCTGGAGCAGGTCATCCTGCCGTTACCGAACGCTTCCGCCGAGACCTACAAACGATTACTGCAAATCAACCGTTCCCTGGTGCATGGCGCCTTTGTTCTGGATGACGCAGGCAAGACTCTTTTGTTCCGCGATACCCTGCAATTGGAAAACCTCGACCACAATGAGCTGGAAGGCAGTATTGACGCTTTGAGTCTGGCCTTGGCAGAACACGGAGGAGAGCTTCTTTCCTTTTCAGCATCGAAATAACGACTCCACTGCAAGCGGACGGGGTATCCGACGGTGGTTATAATTTAAAAGCCATTGCAAGCCACAGGGTATAAAACCCACTTGTGGGAATAAAATCCATTTCATTGATATAGACATATAAGGAGTGATTGAACATGGCAGGATTATTTTCCAGAATTTTCCAGTTGGGTAAATCCGAGGCGCATTCGATTGTAGATAAGATTGAAGATCCCATCAAAATGACCGAACAGGGAATCCGCGATCTTAAAAAAGATCTGACCACCTCCATGCAGAGTCTGGCGCAGGTCAAGGGCATCGTCATGCGCATGCGTAACGATTCCGAGAACAAGAAAAAACTCGCCGCCGATTATGAGCAAAAGGCGATGGCCCTCCTGCAAAAAGGCCAGGGCGGCTCTTTAGATCCGGCAGAAGCCGAACGTCTGGCGACAGAAGCCTTGTCCCGGAAAGAAACCGCCCAGCAGGAAGCGGTCCGCTTGAGCAAGGAAATGATCGCGCAGGAAAACATGTCGAATCAATTACAAAAAAATGTGGATAAATTACGCTCCACCATTCAACGTTATGAAAACGA
Source organism: Nitrospinaceae bacterium (assembly GCA_029261595.1). GTDB lineage: Bacteria > Nitrospinota > Nitrospinia > Nitrospinales > VA-1 > JADFGI01. The sequence continues at coordinate 9,601 of JAJDAZ010000012.1, forward strand.
TCTGATCACATTGAGAGCCCGCGCTAAAACTGCGTCAGCGACGAAAAAACTGAACGCCCAGATCGCCCAGGTCGATGCCGGCGGCACCATCGCCATGCTGGAAAAAATGCGCGCCAAGGTGGAAGAGGATGAATCCCTCGCAACAGCCTACGGGGAAATCGCCGACGCCAGCACCAGTGTCGACGATGAAATCACCAAAGCCTTAGGCACCGGGTCCAATCTGCCGCAAGCGTCCGACAGCCTGGCTGCTTTAAAGGCCAAAATGAAAATCTCCTGACATGGCCTTCGATTTTTTCAAAAAGAAAAAAGAAGAAACGAAGCTCGAAGACCTCGTTCTTTCTAAGCTGAAACCCGGTTTCCTGGTGGATTACGACATGCGGACGCACAAGGTCCTGGCGCAAAATCATTACAAGTGGGAAGAGGGCGCCGTCACCCACGAGTGGGAATTGAAAGAGGGGTCTGAATCCTGGTTCCTGGAACGGGTGGAGGAGGACGGCGAGGTCTTGTGGTCGCTCAGCCAGAAAAAGCCGATCTCCATGCTGGAGGGAGACATCGCCAGCCATATCGAAAAAAACGAAGACCCGCCTGAGCAAGTGGTGTATCTGGGAAAAACATTTTATTATGAGGAAGACGATATCGGTGAGTTTTTCCGCGGGGATGCGAAGGATGGGTTGCCCTTTGTCGCCTGGGATTTCACCGACGAAAAGGGAGAAGAGTCTTTAACCATCGAGCAATGGGGCGAAACCAAATTCGACATGACCCTAGGTTTTGAAGTGGAAGAGTACCAGTTCACCAATATCCTGCCTGGGGAGTGATCCATCCTCGGCGCTGATTTTCAAAGCAAACCCCGTTTTCACCGCAAAGACGCAAAGAACGCAAAGGGTTAAAGGCCGAGTACCACTCTTTCAATACCGTCTTTTAGCGCGGGAACATTGAAATTGACCAACAGTCCGAGTTTGCACTCTGTCAGTTTTAAGTAGGTCAATATCTGAGCTATATGGACCGGTGAAACCCGATCCACCGCTTTTAATTCGACCACGACTTTTTGATCCACAAGAAAATCAAGGCGAAGATTGCAATCCATTAAAACACCTTTGTATTCCACCGGTCTGGATAACTCTTTTTGAAAAGGAATATGTTGCAGAGATAATTCCCGTGCCAGGCATTCCTGGTAAACGTTTTCCAATAATCCCGGCCCAAGAGATTTGTGAACCTCAATACAAGCCCCAATGATTTTTTTAGATAATTCATTTTCGTCCATCTTTGCGCCCTTTGCGTCTTTGCGGTTAACCAATCTTTGTTTATTAAAAAAAGTGGAATGCGTAAAGCTCAATAAACATCCCAGTCGCCCTGGCGGTAATACTTGAGGAGGACCGGATTGAACTGGGTGTTCACCTCGATTTCATCTGACAGCTCAAAAATACCCTTGCCGAAATGGGCCATTGCTGTCATGGCGTCCCGGTTGATGAACCGGGTGTCCAATCCTGAAAACTCCAACTTGAGCATGTTTTCCTTGAGTTTTTCCGCCGACATCGCATCCTTCTTCACCCCCAGGTTCCAGCCCCAGTCGCCCATCGTGGGAATGGAGTTCTGATAGGGAACGACCGAGAACCCGCCCGCTTCCATACTTTTCTTAATGCACAGAAACGCTTCCCGCGAATACAGAGGGCTCGTGCTCTGAGTGACCAGCACCCCGAACGGTTTTAAATGCTTGTTGGCCATTTTATAGAAACCCAGAGAATACAACAGGGACAGAGATACCGATTTGGGATCGGGAAGATCGACGATGATCGCGTCATAAAACGATTCGGAGTTTTGCATGAACTGATACGCGTCCTGATTGATGACCTTTACACGGTCAGAGTTTAAGGACCCCTCATTGACCGTTAGAAAAATTTCGTGCGATTGTGCAAGTTTCGTCATCGCAGGATCGAGGTCCACCACCGTAATGCGTTCGACATCCGGGTATTTCAACAGCTCCCTGACCGCAAGGCCGTCGCCTCCACCCAGAATCAAAATATCTTTTCGCTCTTTCAATAAACTGACAGCCGGATGCACCAGGGGTTCGTGGTAGCGTTCTTCATCGTAAGTGCTGAACTGGGTGCTTCCATTTAAGAACAACCAGAAGTCGTCCTTCCATTGGGTGATGGTGATTTTCTGGTAGCGGGTCTGTTCTTCGTAGATGATTTTATCTTTATATTTGTGCTGTTCGCCAAACAGGATGATGGGCTTGGCAAAGACAGCCGCTAAAGCGACCGCAATCACCAATGCCAGAAAAGTGGATTTTATAATTTTCGCCCAATTGAGCTTGTTGGAAAATTTCCACAGGATCAACCCCGCCACCAGCAGATTGATGCCACCCAGCAGAATGGGCGTGTAGGTCAGTCCTAAAAACGGCAGGAGCACGAAAGCAAACAACGCGCCGCCCGCGAGAGATCCATAATAGTCGTATTCCATCACCGAGGAAATATTGACCCGGAGCGGTTCATAAGTTTCGTTGATCCGGGTGACCAGCGGGATTTCCAGCCCCGTCAAAAACCCGATCAGACAGGCGATGCCGTAAATCACAAATCCGTTGTGGGTGGTGAATGCGGCGATCCAGAACGCAAAAATAGCGGAAAAAGTGCAGAAAAATGAAAGGCCGAATTCAGCAAAGACATACCGGTCCAGCAGAAACCCTTCCAGTCTCCGGCTTTGCCGGCTTCCAAGCCCCATGGAAAACATCATCAAGGAAATCACCACGGTCCACTGCAAAATGGTGTTGCCCAGCAGGTAGCTGGCGAGCGTGGCCAGAGTGTATTCCGTCACCATCGCCGCGCAGCCGGTGGCGAACATGCAGACTTTTAAAATTACACTCAGATTGAAGCGGGAAGGTTTAAGAGAATGTTTTGATTTCGGGGAAGCCATAAGAAACCGGGAAGAAGCCCGCTACGCTCGCTCCCGCGAGGGGGCCAGCCTAGGGCTGGATCAAATATTAACGCGCCATGGATTTATAGCGGACCATATCTTCCATTGTGACGAATTTTTACCCAGAGATCTCAGAGGCTCGTGAGCGTAGCGAGCGGAGCCCAAGCTTCCTCCCCACGTAGTGGGGCGAGCGCCCTCTGCGGAAGAGCCGGTCACAAGCACCAGATGATCAGAAAGGAAGAGCCAATGTAAGACACGGCTTCAAGATAGGCGGCTCCCATATTGGGTTTCTCCTGATTCACCAGTTCGTCGGCCAGACTTCTGCCGGGGAGCAGAACGCGGTCGGTCACCACGCGTGCGGCGGGCAACAACAAAAGCCCCAAAAGGACCATCCAGAAAAAGGCCATCAGATTGCTGGACCAGGAAATAAAATCCTCGGCGGAGGCGGCGCGTAAAAGGTTACCGATGGCGATCAGTGCTCCCGCGAAACCCACTCCCACCGCGACGTTGTCCTTTTCGATGTGGTCGTGGATATCGTAATGGGTGATCAAGTTATAATAATGACCGATCACTACCAGCACGCCCTGGCCGACGGCCCAGAACACTAGCGTTGTGTAAATATTTCCTCCGATTCCATAAACTGCGCCAAAAATATTCAGCCCGGACGCGACGAACACCGCAAACTCCACCACGCCGGTGCCGCAGTTCTGATCATCGATAATTTCCTTACGAATTTTGAACTTGGAGAGAATGAACCGATCGTTGATCCACGCCGAAACGTTGAGCAGGGTCATGCCGAGCAATCCATATACCAGAAGGTCGGCCAAATCTTCCATAAGTCCTGCCGAGGGCCCGACGATCACCCCGCCGATGGAGAAGATCAATCCCAGGTAATAGCCGCTCACCACCAGGGCAAGCGCGGCATTGTCCTCTTCGACCAGTTCGTGGTGAAAATTGTATCCCCTCCGGCACAAGCGAAACACGATATGCCCCAGGGCGAACAGGGCAAGGCAGGCAATCAAATAAATAACGGAGGTTAATAAATTATCCAGTAACATTTCGATAGGATTTATAAAGTTTAATGTTTTTTGGCTTGTGCAATGGCCAATCCTTTAAATGAATAGTTGGTTCATAGTCCAGATTGAAAAATTTGTTTAGCCACTTGTTTCCTCCCCTTGTAACGGGGCCACGTAGTGGGGTTACTTTCCGAAACGCATTCCCCGGCTACGAAAAGAATTTTTGCTTCTTCCCATTCTTTGATTGACCTTATTTTTAAACCGGCTTTGCGAGCGGGTCTTTTGAGTCGCTTTGCGGGCATAAAAATTCGGTTTTTGTTTTTTAGTCACCGATCCGTTGGTTCCATATTGTTTGTTGGCGCCGAAATAAGGGCGACCGCCCATTCGGGAATTGTTGTAATCACTATAGTGGTTGCGGCTTAAGCCAAATCCCGCCCAGTTCATCACCTGGGACATGAGCATGTATTTACCATAAAACTCCCACATACTGCCGCCGCTGTCATTCTGCCGCCACTGGCCGTATTCAGGGTTTCCCACGTATTGATACCCGTTGGGAAAGGGAGTGGTCGTCACCTCCCCGGTGGGAGTTTTCGCCGCCAGTGCCATTCCGAGAAACGGTTCGTTTTTTTTGTAGTAAGGTTCCGTGACTTCGACGAAGGGGCGGATGTCCTTGATTTCCCCTTTTTCGATACGATACTGATGAAAATAAGAAGAGACAAAATTCCCCTCTTCCCGCATATCGTTCAGGACGATGGCATATTCTTTTTCCCCGGCCAGTTCCTTTTGCAGTTTTTCGACCGGACTGCTCAGCCCCCCGCAACCTGAAAAAACCAGGGTCAGGATAGCCAGGGAAAAGATCAGCCTTAAAGAATAAAATGTTCTCATTCGTTGTTTTGAGTTGAATAGATTTAAAGTTGCTATGGGAAAAAGATTCTACCAAGTGATACCCTATACGGGAAGAAAAACCGTGTCAATGCCCATAATATTTGACCTTAAAGGCGTGAAACTCCCTCCGGCTTTTTTTTATAGCAGGAACTCGTGATATATTGCGCTTGAGGGACGCGTGTGGTGCCGAGTCGATCAATTTCCTTATGGTCTGAATGAGTTCAATGTATTTAAAGTACATCCAACGGTTTTTACAGCGTCGCGAGCTTCGCTATCCCCTCACGCTCATCGTCATTCTTTTTGGCATGATCCTCGTGTTTGCGCTGGTCTTTTCCATATTTGAAAAAGACGTGACCTTCGCCGACGGACTGTGGACCGCTTATATTACTGTCACCACCATCGGCTACGGGGATTATTCCGCTCACACCCCGGCGGGAAGAATCATCACCGTCCTCACGTCGTTATTTGGCATCGGGTGTTTTGCCGTATTCACTGGAATCATTGTTGAGAAAGCCCTTCAAAGGAGAATGAAAAAAATGAAAGGGGAAGGAACGTATACTGGAGACGGACATTTGGTGATTGTGAATGTGCCGTCTTATGAAGAGATCCAGGAACTGCTGAAGGAGCTGGACTTGAGCCCCGATTTCAAGGAAATTCGCCGCGTCATTTTGACCGATGCTCTCCCCAACGGAGACAAGGAAATCCCCGGCAGGCTCTCAAGCAAGGTCGATGGATTCATCATGGGACTGCCCTCCACCATGGAAACGTTGGAGCGGGCGAATGTTCCGAAAGCCAAAGCCTGCCTTTTCATGTCTTCGGCGACAGACACAAAACTGGATGACACCAACACCCTGACGGCAGGGCTCATCGAAAAAAACTGTCCTGAGGTGGTCACCATCATTTCCTGTAGTCGGCCGGCGACCTTAAAAAACCTGAAAGCGTTTAACATCGACGGCGGCATCAACGCCACCGACCTGAACGTGGGACTTCTGGTGCAGGAACTGGAAGACCCCGGCGTGTTCGAGGTTTACAGTCAACTCTCCAGCAACCTCGGGGGTAGCCAGATATACATTAGCCGGACTCCTGTAGGAAGCTGGGAGGGAGATATCAGCCAACTCACCATCGGGCAGATAAAACTCGCCGCAATCCGGTTGAGTTTTCCGGCGGATCTGATCGGAGTGAAACGAGAATCCGAGGAGAAATTATTACTCAGCTCAGGCAACGATTTACAGCTGATCGCCACCGACCGGTTGGTTTATTTGGCCAAAGAACGCTTCGAATGGCGTTCGCATAGTCTGGAAATTATAGGGCAAAAGGTTTAACTCATCCCAACTCGAACGCTCCGCTCATGACCATGTCTTCCTTCCGATTCATTCATTGTTCCGACCTGCACATTGACAGCCCGTTCAAAGGGCTTGCGTCTGAAAAGCCCGAACTGGCGAAAAGGCTTCGGTCCTCCACATCGCAGGCGTTTCAAAACATCGTGGATCTTGCAATAAAAGAAAAGGTCGATGCAATGGTCATCGCCGGGGATATTTACGATGGCGCCGACAAAAGCCTGCAGGCGCAAATTAAATTCCTCGGTGGATTGCAGAAACTTTCCGATGCAGGCATACCCTCTTTCCTGGCGCACGGCAATCATGACCCGCTGGACAGCCGGTTCGCCACGCTCAAATGGCCGGACGGGGTGACGGTCTTTTCCGGCGAAGAGGTGCAATGCCACTCCGTCCAACGGGATGGAAAAATTCTGGCCAGGGTCCATGGCATCAGCTACCCCACCCGCGAGGTTAAAGAGAACCTGGCGTTGCAGTTTCAACCCCATTCCGGTGAGGGGTTTGGCATCGGTGTTTTGCACACGAATGTCGGGAACAATCCCGATCACGATGATTACGCCCCTTGTTCCATCGAGGACCTGGTTTCCCGGAAAATGGATTACTGGGCGCTCGGACATATCCATTCCCACAAAGTTTTGCGCCCGAGTGACCCGGCCATCGTCTATTCCGGCAACACCCAGGCCAGGCATAGAAATGAAACGGGAGCCAAAGGTTGTTGCCTGGTGACCCTGCAGCCGAATGTTTCTCCTGAGATCCGGTTCATTGAAATAGACAGCGTGCGTTTTATTTGCGGCACGGTAGACTTAGGTTCATCCAAGTCTCTGGACGATGTGATGGAAACGGTTCAATCACGCTGTGAAGAAATATCCGCTGGAACGGGTGGGCGCGACGTGCTGATCCATCTGACGCTGACCGGGCGCGCCGAAGCGCATGAAGAACTCCTGCACGCTGACAATGCGGGAGAACTGGCTGAAAAAATTCAATCCGATTTTGAAAACAGAACCCCCGCCATCTGGACAGCTTTGAAATTCGAAACCCAGGGGACCTACGATGTCGATGCTTTACGGCAGGGCAACGATTTTATCGCGGACCTGATCACGCTCTACGATGAAGTTGAAAACAGGCCCGGGGCGGATGATTTTCGTGAGACCTTGAAGCCGGTTTTTGAAACTTGGTCCGGAAAAAAATATCTGGACACATTTTCTGATAACGAAAGGCAGGAACTGTTGTTACAGGCACGCAACCTCACTCTGGACCAACTGTTGAAAAAAGATTGATTCTAAGAGTTTTGACCCATGCAAATACGAGAATTAAATATTGATGGTTTCGGAGTTTTTTCCGACAAACAGGTGACCGGTCTCACCGACGGACTCAATGTCATTTATGGAGAGAACGAAGCGGGAAAAACCACACTGATCGAATTCATTCGCCGGATGTTTTTCGGGGCCGCTAGAAAAAGCAAGGGGTACAATCTCTATTCCCCTTTAAATGGAGGCAGGCATGGCGGGCGGCTGAAATGCCAGTCAGCCTCTAAAGAAACCTTTCAGGTGTCCCGGACATTTTCCGGTAAAGAGGATATTGATATTTCCCCCGCTGTCGCCGGGTTTACGGGGCAGGCGGCATTGACCTCGATTTTAGATAATGCCTCGGCAAATATATTTCAAAATATTTTTGCGTTCACGCTCGATGAACTGCAAAGTTTCAATTCCCTGGAAGAAGGGGAAATCAAAAACCGTATTTACGGCGCAGAGCTTGGGCTTGGAACCGTTTCGTTGAAGGAGGTGGAGGAATCCATCGATAAACCGGCGAAGGAAATTTTTCTTCCAAAGGGAAAGAAAACACAAACCCATCTTCTGTTAAAAGAAATACAAAGGATTGAACAGGAAATCCAAACCATACAGACCCAGGTGCAGGAATACGATCGTTTGACGCGCCAGTGGGAGACCTGCAAAAAAGAGCAACGTCCCCGGCAGGAAAAAATTGATTCCCTGGAAGTGGAAAAAAGAAATCTGGAAACCCGCAAAGAGTTGTACCCGGTGGTGCGGGAAATGCACGACATTGAAGCGGACATCAATAAAACAGGGGAGGTCGTTGAAATTCCTTCTTCGGGGCTGAAAACTCTGGACGCTTGGGTCGAGGAGAGAAAAAGTCTCCTGTTGCGCCTCGATGAAGAGGAAAGTCAGGTGAATGCCATCAGGATCGAACAAGGCTCCCTGTCCGTCAATCATGATTTGCTGGGCCACGAAGCGGACATCATTCACCTGCAACAATCCATCCAGTCCATAAATTCCTCCCTGAAAGATTCTGGAACGCTCGAGCAGGAAAAAACGGTTCTGGAAAAAGAAATCCAGGCGGACCTGCAGGAAATCGGCGACCCCTGGGACAGGGAAAAGGTTTTGAACTTTACTGAGTTCAACCGGGATAAAATTTCCGAGATTGAATCCTTCTTAAAAGCGTTTGAGAGCCACCGGCTGGACGTGACCAAAGCCCGCGACCGGCTGGAAAATCATCAGGAGCAAAGGGTGCGGGAGCAATCCAAAGGCTGGAACCTTCCCTCCTGGTTGAAAGCCATTGCCAGCGGTTTCACTGGATTGGGGCTGGTGGGCCTCATCTGGGGTGGGCTGGAGATGAATGTCCCGCTTCTGGTGGTCTCCCTGGTGGTGACAGTTTTTGGTCTGTTCTTTTTCTGGAAAATGGTGGCGGATAAAAAAGGGTTTGCCCGCGTTGACCATCTGGAAAATTCGCTGAAGGAAAAGTTGAGTCAGACAGAGGTGGCGGAGGATCAAAAGAAATCGGAATGGCGGACCTGGTTGAAAGCCATGGCGTTCGCTGAAACCCTGGAGCCTCTGGGTGCGCAGGAATTTGCAAACGCCTTGAAAGAGATCAAAAGAAAATTTCTGAATAAGACGGATATCGAACGGCGAATGGCCGACATGCAGGCCTTTTTGTCAGGGATCACCCACCGGATTGAAAAAATAAAACCCTGCCTGCCCGATACCTGCTTTGAAGGTTCTGTGTCCGCCAATATAGAGATCATCAGCCGAATGTTCGCCGAGGCTAAAGAAAACCTGATCGGTAAAAACAGGACGGAGAAACTCGTCCAGCAACAGGTATACAAAATAGACAAACTCAAAAGTCAGTTGAGGGAAGTGGAAACTTCGCTCAAGGAAATGGTTCAAAAAGCCGGCGCGGAGGACGAAGCGGATTACCGGGAAAAGTTTGATCTTTTTATCAAGCGAAATTCCCTGCTGGAACAGGCGGAACGTAAGAGGAGCATGATTCAGATGCGGGTGGGGGGTGGTTCGCGTTATGAACAGTTCCTAAAGGAGATCGACTCAAAGTCGCCCGATGAAATAATGGATGAATTGAATCAAGTCGCACACCGGCTAGATGCGGTGCAACAGGAAAAAAGCCACGTGGACCAAACCATTGGGGCCATCCGCAATCAACTCGATCAAGTCGCGTCCAACGACGAGATGCTGATCAAGCAGGGAGAACTGGAGGTTAAAAAGCAAAAACTGAGAGAAGCCGTGAAACAATGGGCGACGGCGAAAATTGCCCTCGCCATGCTGGATTCGGCAAAAAAAGAATACGAGAAAACCCGCCAGCCGGGGGTGCTGAAATCGGCGGAGTCTGTTTTTGCAGAAATCACCGCCGGAAAATATCTGCGGATCGTCAAGCCTTTGGATGAGGATGAAATTTTCATTCAAAATACGCACGGGGTGCAAACGAAGGTCTCAGAAACCAGCCGGGGGACCCGCGAACAACTTTACCTCTGCATGCGCCTGGGACTGATTGAAGAGTATGAATCGCGGTCGGAACCTTTGCCCCTTGTCATGGACGATGTCCTGGTGAATTTTGACGATTCGAGAAAAGTCAAAGTGATCGAGACCTTGACACGATTCTCCAAAAGCCGGCAGATCATCGTGCTCACCTGCCATAAAGCCTCGCTGGATGCCTATCTAAAAGCCGGGGCCACGCGAATCCGGATTTGATGCGAGTGCCGGAAACGGCGTTGAATCAGGTCCTTTCAAAATAATTTTCGCGAAATATTCCAGTAAGGTTTTGAGGCATTTATCGACTGAGTAGGCGATGAGATTTCAATTTCCTGTATTGATTGCAATGGATGTCATCCTTTGCTAGGGTAAATGTATGGATGCTATAAACCAGACGTTGGATTCTGAGCCTGGGAAAAATTCCGGGACAAAAATTCCCGAAGTTCCGCTCATTCGGCTGGAAACTTTGTGGATGCAGGTGGGGGGGACTTTGTGCAATCTGCAATGCACCCATTGCTTCATCAGTTGCGGTCCGCAAAACCATACCCATGAGATGATGACCCTCCAGCAGGTGAAGACGACTCTGGAGGAATCGAAAGAGTTGGGCGTCCAAGATTATTACATCACCGGCGGCGAAGTATTTATCAATCCCGAAATATTTGAAATTCTTGAAGCTATTCTTTCCTTCGGCCCTCTGGATGTGCTCACCAACGGAACGTTGATCACCCAGGAGAAGGCAGAAAAGCTGAAGGAGATTCAGGGTAGATCAGACCATCCGCTCAGGTTTCGCGTCAGCATGGAAAGTTTTGACGAAGCGGAAAACGACAAGATCCGCGGTCAAGGGGCTTATCGGCGTGCGGTCGAGGGTATCCGCAATCTGTCGGAATCGGGGTTTTCGCCCATTCTGACAATCACCCGTAATTGGGACGAAAAAAGCGACGCGGAGATGGAAGGCAGGTTTCTCGACTTTTTAAAACAAAATAAAGTTCAAAAGCCGCGCATAAAAATTCTTCCAGGGTTTCTGCTCGGCAGGCTGGCGGAAAATATTCGCCAATATCAGGATGACGAGTACGTGACGGAAAAATGTTTTGAAGACTTTGACATGACCAATCTGCAATGTTCCTCTTCCCGGATGGTCACCGGAAAAGGCGTCTATGTCTGTCCCATCCTGGTGGAACACGATACTGCAAAAATGGGGGACACCCTTAAAGATACTCTGCATCCCTTCCCCATGGCGCATTCTGCCTGCTACACCTGCCGCGTCACCGGCATGACCTGCAAATCCTGACTCCCGTACCGGGAGAGAGGAACTACAGATGAACACAGATAAACATAGATGCTTGTATATTATCAGTGTGGTATTTTCAGGGCCTCGCGTAGCGTCAGGCCCAAGCTTCTTCCCCGCCTGGCGGGGCCTTTTCTATTGAGTCGCTTAGGCTAAGCGTGATAGCATTTACCAGCTTTTAATCCACTCACCACAAAAGAACTTTTTATGGCTTTAATGCATTCCACCATGGCGCCGCTGGGCAGTGTCGCCCAGGATTTTTTGCTTTTCGGGGTTGATGGGGAAAAGTATTCCCTGGACAGCTTCAAGGAAAAGCGAATTCTGGTGGTTATTTTTATGTGCAATCATTGTCCTTATGTGAAGGCCGTGGTCCCGCGCCTGATCGACCTGCAAAATAAAATGTCAGACCAGGGGGGCCAGTTGGTGGGCATCAACTCAAACGATGCTTCGCGTTACCCGGACGACTCCTTTGAGAACATGAAAAAAACCGCGCAGGAAAAGAAAATCAACTTCCCATACTTATTTGATGAAACTCAGGAAACCGCCAAAACTTACGACGCCGTTTGCACGCCCGACATATATTTGTATGGCGCGGAACGCACCCTGCTGTATCGTGGGCGAATCGATGATAACTGGGAGCATCCCGAAAAAGTGATCCAAAGGGATTTAGAGGCAGCCATCGAATCCGCGCTTCAAGGAAAAGAAATACCCAAAGAGCAGATCCCGTCCATGGGCTGTTCCATCAAATGGAAGCAAAACTAAAAAGGAACCAATGGAAAAGATAAAAAAGTGGTTGTTCATCCTTGCAGGCGTGGTGGTCATTGGCTCCCTGTTTGCTGACAAAATCCTGGTTTTTTATATAGACTTGCTCTGGTTCGAAAACCTGGGATTCGAATCGGTTCTCTGGACTACCGTGGGGGCACAATTAGGATTGGGCCTGTTGATGGCGGTTTTGTTTTTTGTGTCCACCTATTTCATTCTTCGTTCTATATATACCAGAACATCGCATCTTCCCATACTGCTCTCCGACCAGGTCAAAAGAGAGCTCCCGTTCTTAGACCTGATGGCATCGAACTTAAAGCCGCTGGTCCTTTTGGGCCCGTTGGTGATCGCCGCAATGACCGGTTTGGTGATGTCGCAGAAGTGGGACGTGCTGTTGAAATTTTTCAGTGCCGTTCCTTTTGGCCAGGTCGATCCCGTTTTTGGCCAGGATTATTCTTTTTATCTGTTCCATCTGCCTTTATGGGTTCTGGTGAAGTCGGTCCTATGGGAAGGTCTGGTGGTGGTTTCCATCGGCGTCGGGCTGATCTATTTTTTCAAGCGCTTCGTGTACCTTGGGCCGAGTGGCGTAGTTGTTTTGCCCGAAGCGAGGCGCACCCTGCTGTTGCTTGTGATGTGTTTCTTTTTATTGATGGCGGCGGATTTTTATTTTCAGCGCTTTGGCCTGTTGACAGAGGGCAACGGCGTGGTCGCCGGGATCAGCTTCTCGGATGACTTTGGGCGTCTCCCGCTTCTGGTCCTCATGTCGGTGGTGGCCCTTTTAGGCGCGGCTCTCAGCCTGCTAACCATGTTTTCCGGAGGGTACAAGAAAGTCGTGCTGACCGCTGCCGGTCTCGCTGTTCTTTATTTTGGCGGCAATGTGTATCCCACTATTTTACAAAAGTTCATTGTTTCCCCCAACGAGCTGATAAAAGAAACGCCTTATATCGAACACACCATCGCCGGTTCTCTCCTGGGCTATGGCCTGGACCAGACCGAGAACCATGTTCTGGAAGGGACGGCCTCCCTCACTGCGGAAAATATCAAAGCCAACGCCCCGACCATTGAAAATATCCGGCTCTGGGACCAAGGACCTTTATTGGATACCCTGGGGCAGATTCAGGAAATTCGAACTTATTATCAATTTAATTCGGTGGACAACGACCGATATTTGATCGACGGCGTTTATCGCCAGACTTTGTTGTCGCCCCGGGAATTGCTTTCCTCCAGTCTTCCCAACCGCACATGGATCAACGAGCACCTGACCTTCACCCACGGGTACGGGGTTTCTCTGAGCCCTGTGAATCAGGTGACGCCCGAGGGCCTTCCGGTCTTGTTGATTAAGGACATCCCCCCTCAATCCAGTGTGGATTTGACCATCACTCGTCCGGAAATTTATTATGGCGAATTGCCGAACGATCATGTTTTTGTCAATACAGGCACTAAGGAATTTGATTACCCGGAAGGGGAAAGGAATGTTTATAAAGATTATCAGGGCAAAGGCGGAGTCACCATAGGGTCATTCCTGCGCAAAGTCATATTGGCCGCGCGTTTCAAAACCATGAAAATCCTGTTCTCCGAGGACATTGAAAATGACAGCCGGGTGCTGATGTACCGCAATATCACCGAGCGCGTACAAAAAGTGGTGCCGTTTCTAAGGTTGGACAATGATCCTTATCTGGTTATTTCCGAAGGCCGTCTGGTGTGGATTTATGACGCCTACACGGTGAGCGACCGGTTTCCCTATTCAGAAATGATTCCCAACTTCGGAAACTATGTGAGGAATTCCGTAAAAATTGCGATCGACGCTTACGAAGGGTCCATGGATTTTTATGTTTCCGATTCCAAAGATCCGATCATCCAGACTTATCGCGATATCTTTCCCAATCTATTTAAAGACCTTGAGGAGATGCCAGAAGATTTGAAAAGCCACATTCGTTATCCATCCGACCTGTTTGCGATTCAAACCTTCATTTATGCGACTTACCATATGAAGACCCCGCAGGTGTTTTATAACAAGGAAGACCAGTGGGAGATTCCTGAGATTGATGGCAAGATTATGCAACCCTATTACACGATCATGAAACTGCCCTCCAAGGAAAAGGAAGAATACATTCTCATGCTTCCTTTCACTCCGAAGGGAAAGAGCAATCTTTCCGCGTGGATGGTGGCAAGGAGCGATGGGGACGACTACGGAAAACTGGTGGTGTATACCTTCCCAAAACAAAGACTGATTTACGGTCCCAGCCAGATCGTTGCGAGGATCAATCAGGAAGCGGAAGTTTCCCGGCAAATTTCTTTGTGGGACCAGCGCGGCTCCAGTGTCATTCAGGGAAATCTGCTGGTCATCCCAATAGAGGAATCCCTCATTTACGTGCGCCCCTTATATCTCAAGGCGGATGCGGGAAAAATTCCTGAGCTGAAACGGGTCATAGTCGGGTATGAAGATAACATCGCTATGGAAAAAACTCTCGAGGAAGCCCTGCAAAAAATATTCGGCGGTCTCATGGGGGAAAAGGAAGGAATGGTCAGCGAAAGACCGGGACTTTCTGCCGCGTCGATTGCAAGCGAGAAAGGCGTCGTGCTCAGCCAGTCCGATTATACAAAGATCAAGAGAATTTTTGAGCGCGTGATGGGGGCGCAGACGGAACTGGACCAATCACTTGCCAGTTATAAAAAGGACCTGCAATCTCTTGGTGAGGTATTGGAAGAGGCTGAAGCGGGAAAGAAAGAAATCGAGAGAGCCCCTGTGGCGGAGTGATGGGAAATCGAGTTATTGTTGCCCGGCCAGGAACAGGTTCAGTTGTTCGACGTCGGGTTTATTATCTTCTATTTTTACCGGATAATTGCCGTCAAAACAGGCGGTGCAGAAGTTATCCCGGTGATCGCTGAATACGGACAATAATTTTTCAATGCCGATATAGTGCACCGAATCAGCATCTAAAAAGTTCTTGATTCCTTCAAGGTCATATTTGGAGGCGAGCAACTCGTCTCTGTTTGGCGTGTCGATACCGTAGAAGCAGGAATGCAGTATCGGTGGAGAACTGATACGCAAATGAACTTCCTTTGCCCCCGCCTCTCGGATCATTTTCACGATTTTACGGCTGGTGGTGCCGCGCACGATCGAATCGTCTATGATCGCGACTCTTTTTCCCTCGATCACCGGCTTGACGGCGTTCAGTTTCACCTTGACCCCAAAATGGCGTATCTGCGATTGCGGTTCGATGAACGTCCGCCCCACGTAATGATTGCGAATGAGGCCCATGTCAAAAGGAATTCCCGATTCCTCGGAAAATCCCAGTGCGGAAATCACTCCTGAGTCCGGGACGGGAACGATCAGGTCCACATCAGCGGGATACTCCTGCGCCAGAGCCCGGCCCATGGCTTTTCGGCTCTCATAAACGGATTGGTTGAACAGAAAACTGTCCGGCCTGGAAAAATAAATGTGCTCAAAAACGCATTGCTTGGTCGGCGTTTTCTGGAACGGGAAATAGGAGGTCAACCCATCTTTATTGATGAGCAGTAACTCTCCCGGTTCAATTTCGCGGATGAATTCCCCTTCGATCAAATCGAAGACACAGGATTCGGAAGCGACAATGTAGGACCCATCGAGTTTTCCCAGACACAGGGGGCGAAAACCATGTGGGTCGCGGGCGGCGACGAGTTCATCTTCCGTCATCAGGAGGAGGGAATACGCTCCTTTCACCTGTTTCAAAGCGGTTGCCGCGCGGTCGGCAAAACTCTCATCCTTAGCCTGGGCCATTAAATGAACGACGACTTCGCTGTCATTGGTGGACGTGAATATGGCCCCAGTAGAGACGAGTTCCTTTCGGATAGAGTTGGCATTGACAAGATTGCCATTATGGGCTAATGCCAGCGATCCTTCCGAATAGTTGATCAGGCACGGCTGGGCGTTGTGCACGGCACTGTCACCGGCAGTGGAATAGCGGTTGTGGCCCAGAGCCATATGACCATTGAGCCTTTGCAGGCGGTCGTCATTAAACACATCCGCCACTTTCCCCATGCCAACTTCCAGGTGCAGTTTTCCCTCGTGGCTGGAAACGATGCCCGCGCTTTCCTGACCCCGGTGTTGTAGCGAATAAAGCCCCAGGTAAGCCAGATTGGCGGCTTCCGGGTGATCAAAAATGCCAACGACCCCACATTCATCATGAAACTTGTCTAGCATAATCCCCTATGAGGTTTTTCCAGATATTTTTCAAGGCCTGAATCTCCTGATGGATGAATTCATCGCCATTGATATTTACGGTGAAGCGGGAACCCCCCACCCGACCGATAATAGCAAACGGAACCTCATTTTTCCTCGCCATCCGGGCGATGGATTCTCCCTTCCCTTCCGCGAAGGAAATAAGAATTCGGGACTGAGATTCTCCAAACAATAAAGCGTCTTTTCTGAGAGTCGATTCCAGGTTCAATGTCGCGCCAAGAGCCTTTTCGGGTCCGGTGATGCAGGACTCCACAGCCGCAACCGCCATCCCGCCATCGGAACAATCGTGGGCGGATTGAATCCACTTGCCTCGAATCAACTCCAGACAAAACTCCTGAACCGACCGTTCCTGCTTTTTGTCCAACTGCGGGGGTTTTCCCTGGCACCTTTCAAACATCTGCTTCAGATATTCACTGCCTGAAATTTCCTCGAGAGTCAGACCGATGAGCCCGATCGCGTCCCCGGAATTTTTAAACCATTGGGTGCAATGGTTTTCCAGATTTTCCAGGAGCCCCACCACCGCAACCGTGGGGGTGGGGAATATGGCCTTGCCTTTGGTCTCATTATAGAGACTGACATTGCCGCTGACCACAGGAATGTCAAAAAACTTGCAGGCTTCGGCAATTCCCAGCACCGCCTGTTCAAACTGCCACATGATTTCCGGTTTTTCAGGATTGCCAAAATTCAGGCAATTCGTCAGTCCGATCGGCGTGCCTCCGGAACAGACGATATTGCGGGCACATTCGGCGACGGCGATTTGCGCTCCCCAAAAGGGATCGAGATAACAATAGCGGCTGTTGCAATCCACCGAGAGCGCTACGGCCTTGCTGGAATCCGGGATGCGCATGACGGCGGCATCGGACCCCGGCAAAACCAGCGTGTTGAGGCGCACCATATGGTCATATTGTTCGTACACCCATTCCTTGCTGGAAATATTGGGAGCCCCCAACAGTTTGATGAGCGCCTCATCGCCACGCGGCGGCTCGGCAAGTTCGGTCAGGTCGAGGTGCTGAACCTCGCTCAGATATTGCGGTTTGCTTTTGGGGCGTTTGAGGTTGAGAGCGCCCTCCACAACTGGTGAAATGGGCAGGTTGACCACTTCCTTCCCTTGGTAATTGATGCGGACCACTGGAGACTCGATCACCTGTCCGACGACGGCGCCATCGAGACCCCATTTGTCCAGAATCGCCAGCGCTTCATTTTCATGACCCTTTTTGACGACGAACAACATGCGTTCCTGGGATTCGGACAGCAGGATCTCATATGCCGTCATTCCCTCTTCCCGGAGGGGAACCTGGGAAAGATCGAATTCAATGCCGGTTCCGGAATTGCCCGCCATTTCAAAAGAAGAGGAAGTCAACCCTGCCGCTCCCATGTCCTGCACGCCGATGACCCAGTCTTTTTTAAACAATTCCAGGCAGGTCTCGATAAGGAGTTTTTCAGTGAACGGGTCCCCCACCTGCACGGTGGGCCGCTTATCTTCAGTGGTTTCGTCAAATTCCGAAGAGGCGAGCAAACTGGCTCCGTGGATTCCATCTCGGCCCGTTTTGGCGCCGACGTAGATCACAGGGTTGCCCACGCCGCCGGCCTTGGCCAGGAAAATTTTGTCCGTTTGGACTAATCCTAAACAAAACGCGTTGACCAGGATGTTGCCGTTGTAGCAGGCGTCAAAATAGATTTCCCCACCCACGGTCGGAACGCCGGTGCAGTTGCCGTAACTGGAAATGCCATCGACCACGCCGTTGAGCAGGTACCGGGTGCGCGGGTCGCTAAGGTCGCCGAACCGCAAGGAATTTAACAGGGCGATGGGGCGTGCGCCCATGGTGAAAATATCGCGCATGATGCCGCCGACGCCTGTTGCCGCCCCCTGATGCGGTTCGATGAAAGAGGGGTGGTTGTGGCTTTCAATTTTAAAGACCACCGCCTGCCCGTCGCCGATATCGACCACGCCGGCGTTTTCGCCGGGGCCCTGAAGAACCCGGGGTCCCTCTGTGGGCAGTTGTTTTAAGTAGGGCCGTGAACTTTTATAACTGCAATGTTCGCTCCACATGACTGAAAATATCCCAAGTTCCGTGAAGTTGGGCGCCCGCCCGATCAGGTCCACAATGCGTTTGTATTCCTGCACGGTCAAGCCGTGTTGCGCCACCACATCGGGGGTGACTTCAGGAAGCGCCTCGGATTTCTTTGATTTCGGCACGGTTTGGGTCAGAAGGATTGGATGAGTGATTTGAAAATAAGTTGGCCGTCCTGATCGGGCCAAAGTGGGTCTGCCGAACGCTCCGGGTGCGGCATCATGCCAAAAACATTTTTTTTCTCATTGGCCACGCCTGCGATGTTATCCATGGACCCGTTAGGATTTGACGCCTCGGAAACGGTACCTCCGGGCTCGCAGTATTTGAGAACGATCTGCTGATTATCCTGCATGGCTTTTAAGGTATCTTCCTGAGCAAAATAGCGGCCTCCGTGATGGGCGATGGGAATTCTCAGGATCGGCCGCTCCCGGCACAGACTGGTGAACGGGGTGTCGGTTGATTCCACACGGGTGAAAACCGGTTTGCAGATGAATTTCTGCCACCGGTTCTGCATGAGCGCGCCCGGCAGAAGACCCGACTCGACCAGGATCTGGAATCCGTTGCAAATCCCCAGAACCTTGCCCCCTTTTTGGGCGTAACGCACCACGGCTTTCATGACCGGGGAAAAACGGGAGATGGCTCCGGCTCTCAAGTAATCGCCGTAGGAAAATCCTCCGGGGAGAACCACGAAATCAAAGGCATCGAGGTCGGCGCTGTCTTTATGCCATACCCATTCGGTATCGAGCTCAAAAATGTGCTTGAGGATATGGTAACAGTCGTGGTCGCAATTCGATCCTGGAAACACAACGACGCCGCATTTCATAGGATTTGTTCAGAAAAAGGAATCATCATTCCGTGGGAGACAGGGTGTAGCGGTAGGACTCGATCACCGTATTGGCCAACAATTTTTCGCACATTTCCCGGACCCGGTCCTTCGCGTTTTCTTCGGAAAGGCCCTTAAGATGGACTTCCATGTATTTGCCCACGGTCACCTGTTTGACCTCGTTATAGCCAAGGTCGGTGAGGGCATGATGAACGGCCTGACCCTGTGTGTCCAGAACGCCTTTTTTGTATGTCACGTGAATTTTTGCCAGCATGGTGTCGAGAGATTAACATAGAACCCGGAAAAATCCATAAGGGATTTCTGAAAAGAAAAAGATCCCACGCGCAGGTTTTGACCGCGGGAATATTTTGTGATAAACGAGAGTGGATATTAGCTTAACCAGAGTCCCGTTTTTTTCCTCGTGAGTTTCTCCTTCCAACCCAATGAACCTGAAATCACTTATCAACTGGAGCCCTGATTCCAAAGGAAAAAAACGCTGGCTGGTTTTTTTGTTTTTCCTGTCCGTTTACCTTTTCACAGGGCAGGGGTCGATTCAATCTGCAGATGGCAAGATCATGTATCTGCTCACGCAAAGCATGGTGGAAGACCAGAGCATGAGTTTCACCGAGCGGGTCAGCCAGGGCGATGCGGAAGGGGAGAAGTTTTCCAAATACGGCATTGGCATGAGTTTGCTGGCGGTGCCGTTTTATATAGCGGGAAAGGCGTTGTCTGCGGTGCTTCCTGTGCCCTCGTCTTACGCAACTTTGTTCTGCGTCAGCATGATCAACGCTTTGATCACCGCCCTCAGCTGTCTGCTCCTGTACTGCTTCGGTTGTGAGCGGTTTGGTTTTTCGCATCGGACCTCCGTCCTGCTGGCATTGGGCTACGGGTTGACCACCATCGCCTGGTTTTATTCCGAAGACTTCATGAGCGAACCGGCCACGTCTTGGTTCATGCTGAGCGCGGTTTATGTATTGACCCAGGACGACGGGGTCCAGAATAAACGCACCCTTCTGTTGGCCGGGGGGTTGCTTGGGTTGGCCTTGACCTGCCGGTTGGCCACGCTGGTCGCGGTTCCCGGCTTCCTGATTTACCTGGCATTGGCTCGGGGCAAGGTGCAACTGTTTAATATCAAGGACTTTGTTTCAGATGCGGTGAGGTTTCTTCTCCCCATAGCCGGTGTGATTTGCCTCATCTTTTTATACAATTACGTGCGGTTTCAGGATTTCTTTGAGACCGGGTACGAAAAAGGATTTGGAACCGGCGGATGGACCGGATTCATCGGAATTCTCTTCTCACCCGGGAAGTCGGTCTTTTTATACAATCCTCTGCTGTTGATCGGCTGTCTGGCTTGGCCGGTGTTTTTTAAAAACAACCGCAAAATGTCCCTTCTTTTTGGATGGATCGTTCTGATCCACCTGGTGCTTTTTTCGTTCTGGCACAGCTGGTACGGAGGGTCGGGCTGGGGGCCTCGGTTGATGCTGGTGGTGTTTCCTTATTTGATCCTGCCTGTGGGGTTTCTTTTGGAAAGACCTGGTAGAAAGGCAAAAGCAGGAATCGCGGCGGTCCTGATTCTGGGTTTTTTGATCCAAATCCCATCGGTGACAGTCAATATTTCCCGTTACTATTATGATTTGCGCCAGCAATATAAGGAGGAGGCCCACGACATGCTTGTGTATTCGCCCGCGCATTCTCCCCTCATCGGTCAGGTCCAACAGGTCGTCAAAGTGTTCAATCGCTTGCAGGACAAAGAGTTTATGGACCGATTGGTGGACCATGCCCGGGCGGGGAAAAAATTCCTCGGGACTTCGGATGCCGAAGTTCTGGAAAAGGGCCTTGCAGTGAATGCGCCCAACTTCTGGTGGTATTTCATGTATTTGTTCGGATATTCCGCCGCCCTCACATTTTTCCCGGCAATTGTTCTCTTGTTCCTTGGCCTGATTTGCGGTTATAAGTTATATGCCCATGAAAAATGAGTGAGTAAAATACGGAGGAAGTTTTTGGGTCAGAAACTCCTCCTTTCACGTAAATAAAAGAAAAATTTGCCATGAAAAACAGATGGAATGATAACGACGCCGAAAAGGCGATAAAAACTTATCAGGATGTTTCAGAAGACCTTGCGCTGAGAGTGTATACCTCGCGTCTGATCGGCGCCGACCCGGCTCTGGTCCTGCACGGTGGCGGCAACACCTCCATCAAGTCGTCGGCAAAAAACCGGGTGGGGGAGGCGGTCTCCACCCTGTTCGTCAAGGGCAGTGGATGGGATCTGGATACGATCGAGCCGCCGGGCCTGCCGGGGGTCAAGCTGGACCCCCTCATCAAGCTAAGGCAGTTGGACCGTCTCAGTGACGAAGACATGGTCAACGAGCAACGCATTAATTTATTAAATGCATCGTCGCCCAACCCTTCAGTAGAGACCCTGCTACACGCCTTTTTGCCGCACAAATTCGTCGATCATTCCCACGCCGATTCGATTCTGGTGATCGCCAACCAACCGAACTCGGAAGAAATCTGCCGGGAAATTTATGGCGACACCTTCGCGCTGGTTTCCTACATCATGCCGGGGTTCCTGCTGGCCAAGGCGGCGGCCCAAGCCTATGAGAAAAATCCCAATGTGCGTGGGCTCGTCCTGATCAATCATGGTCTGTTTACTTTTGCCGAGACCGCGAAGGAGAGTTATGACCGTCATATTGAGGCCGTGACTCAGGCGGAGGAATTCATCGCCGGGAAAAAGCCGAAAATTCTTACGCCATTAAATGGATCGAAACCTGCACTCAAGGAGGCAGAAATTTTTTCCAGAGTCGCGCCGGTGTTGCGCGGATTGTATGCATGCAAGACCGGCGTTTCCTGGACGGTGCATCATCGTGAGGATGCCTCCGCTCTGGAGTTTGCTTCCAGTAAAGAATGCGCCTCCTGGTCGCAGATCGGCACCGTCACCCCGGATCATGTCATTCGCACCAAACAAAAACCCTTGTTACTGAACCCCAAATGTTTGGATAATCCGGGCGAACTTTGGGAAGAAGTTTCCGGGGCATTGGATGCGTATAGTGAAGATTATCATCACTACTTTGAAACCAACAAGAAGGCCAAGGAGGTGGCTCCGAAGGAGAAGAGTTCGAACCAAAACCAAGAAGCGCCGCACGTCGTGAGCAAACTCGCCCCACGCGGAGTGGTGGAGAAAAAAGAGCTCGACCCGCTCCCACGGGTGATCCTGCTGGCAGGCGTGGGTCTCGTCACCCTGGGCAAGACGGTCAAGGAAACCGGAATCTCGGCGGACCTCTACCAGCACACGATCGACGTCATTCACAAAGCCTTTTCGGTCGGGCAATACACCCCGCTCAAGGAGGATGATCTTTTCGATATGGAGTACTGGTCGCTGGAGCAGGCGAAGCTTGGGAAAAGCCAGCCCAAAAAATTGCAGGGCAAAGTTGTGGCCATCTCAGGAGCGGCGTCCGGCATTGGTCTCGCCACCGCGAGACTATTCGCCACGCACGGTGCCAATTTGTTTTTGATTGATCGCGATGGTGAACAACTCAAAGCCGCCGAAGCGGGTCTCAAAAAAGACCTGAAAGCAAGCGTCGTCACGCAGGCAGTGGATGTGACAGACGACCAGGCCATTGCCAAGGCTTTCGATCATCTGACAGCAACCTTTGGTGGGCTGGATATGCTGATCTCAAACGCCGGCAACGCCATGCAGGGACGGATCGGCGATGTCGGGGCGGATGAACTTAGAAAAAGTTTCGACCTTAATTTCTTCGCCCATCAGGCCCTGGCATCCCAGGCGGTGAAACTGTTTCTCGCCCAGCGCACCGGCGGAGTACTGCTTTTCAACGCGTCCAAGGCGGCTTTTAATCCGGGCAAAAATTTCGGCCCGTACGCGCTCCCTAAATCCGCCGTGGTGGCTCTCACCAAACAATACGCCCTGGATTATGGCAAGGATGGAATACGAGCCAACGCCGTGAACGCCGACCGCGTACGCACGGGGCTGTTCACCAGCGACGTCATCAAGGAACGATCCGCCGCGCGCGGCCTGACGCCGGACGATTATTTCAAAAATAATCTGCTGGAAAAAGAAGTGTTCGACACCGACGTGGCGCAGGGTTTCTTAGATCTTGCCCTGGCGGAAAAAACCACCGGAAGTGTCATCACCATAGACGGCGGCAACATCGCCGCCAGCCCAAGGTGAACTCCCGTGACGGAACACGGTAAAAAAAAGACGGAAAAAAAGCCGGACGCAAAAGACGAAACGTTGTGGCGCTCCGCCATGCAGGATGTGAAACCCCTGAAAAAAGATGTGAACCCGGAGAAAACCGGCGAGCCCGCCGGTGAGCCCGAAGATACAGCGACAAATACCCAACCTTCCAAAACCTCGGATACGCCAAAGGAGCTGCCGCCTGCAGCCGGCATCGACCGGCGCACCGAGGAAAAATTGCGTCAGGGAAAGTTTCCCATCGAAGGCCGCCTCGACCTGCACGGTCACACCCAAGCCCAGGCGCACAACGAACTGATCCAGTTCGTCGAAAGGGGATTTGAGCAGGGACAACGTTGTCTGCTGGTGATCACGGGAAAAGGTCGCGGCGGGGAGAGGAAAGGGGGAGGCTGGTCTGAGTCCGAAACCGGAGTGCTGAGAAGAGAGGTCCCGCGCTGGCTGACCGAGTTGCCGCTTGCGGGAAAGGTGATCACATTCACCCACGCACAACCCAAACACGGCGGCGAAGGTGCGCTGTACGTTTATCTGCGGCGGAAAAAAACACGGAAAGCGTCATCACAATAGACGGCGGCAACATCGCCGCCAGCCCGAGGTAGAAGAGTCCCTTGATAAGTGATAAAATGACTGGTCGGTAAGTTGAAGGGTGTTACTTCCACTCGATAGCATTTTATTTTTATTGATAGCATAATCCACATGGAAAAAAAATTGTGGATGAATTCGATTTTGAAAATTTCGCAAATTTTGTCTGGTATTAAGGTCCTGATTAGTAAAAAAACCTTTCCTAAAAATGAATGAATTAAATTAATGTCTTGTACAAATAAAATAAGAACCATCGGATTATTGCTGGTGGTTTTAACAGGCTTTGTCTCCTGTTTTATTGACAAAGAGGAAGAAAAAACATCTTTAAGAACAATAAAAGTGGGGGTACTTCCGGACGAAAGCAAGACAGAGCTCTCAAACCGTTATAATCCATTAATGGAGCATCTATCGAGAGAAACTGGCTTACAATTTGAATTGTTGATTCCTGAAAGTTACGAGGAATTGTTAAATATGTTTCACGATGACAAGGTAGATTTTGCATATTTTGGTGGGTTTACTTTTATCAAGGCATATTTGACTGATGGAGCCGTTCCATTGGTAATGCGAAATGTAGATGCCAGATTTTCCAGTTATTTTATTGTCAAAGGCGACAACCTTGCCAAAAGCCTTTCGGAGTTTGAGGGCAAAATTATTAGTTTTGGTTCCAAATTGTCTACATCGGGTCATTTGATGCCACGCTTCTTTCTGAAAGAAAAGGAGATCATCCCTGAAGATTTTTTCAGTGAAGTACGGTATTCAGGCTCACATGATGAGACTGCCTATTGGGTGCGTGATGGCAAGGCGAACCTTGGCGTGGCAAACTCAAAGATCATAAATTCGATGTTTCGAGATGGCAGGTTGGAGAAAAATGCGATTCGTATTTTTTCGGAAACGCCACCTTATGCAAACTATGTTTGGGCTATGACATCGAGAGTTGAACCAATGATTCAAATCAAAATTCGTGATGCCTTTTTAGATCTTTCGCAAGAAAATGAGAAACATAGAAAAATCCTGGATGG
Source organism: Nitrospinaceae bacterium (assembly GCA_029261595.1). Lineage (GTDB taxonomy): Bacteria > Nitrospinota > Nitrospinia > Nitrospinales > VA-1 > JADFGI01. The sequence goes on from JAJDAZ010000012.1 coordinate 34,491, forward strand.
TTTGAACGCTACGTATTTTATTCCTTCAAGTGTTGATGATTTTTCCAGGCTCAAGTTAATTATCGAAAAACAGAGTGGTTTTTAATCAAAATTTTAAAAATGAACAGCAAGCAAAGCTTTCAACATCTCCAGCGATATATTTATCTATTGTTTGCTGCTATTTTTATTACTTTTGTGTTCTTTATGGTGTTTTATTATTGGCAGGATCAAAAAAATAAAATAGCTGAGGAGATCTTAAATAATTTTCATTCCCCGACTATTTTTCATTCATCCCGAATGAAAGAAGAGTTGTTCTTATTAGAAAAAGAATTGCGTTTGCTCCAACAACCGGGAATGGATAAGAAGAAACTGCCAGGATATATTTTTAAACCTAAAGGTCATTTATATTCTATTCAAAAAAGCCTGCAAACCATCATTGAGGCGCAGGAGATTTTCAAACATATCGAATTTGAATCTATTTTAAAAAGACTTCAAAAACAATTCAACCAGCTTCAAGCTTTTTTGGAAGACCAAAAACTGGGTAAAGATAAACTTTATAAAGCCATTGAAAGTAAAGTCCCATCATTAAATATACCTTTAGACCAATTGCAACGGTTACATATTGCAAAACATAAGGAACTGATCAGGAGGCTTTTGATACAAAAAAAAGGTCGAAAACAAAATACTGTTTTTGTCTTTGGCGTGACCTTAGCTATTGGAATTTTTATTTTTGTCAGAATATTTTCTTCAATCAAACAGATAATAAACGAAAAAAAACAATCAGAAAAAAAACTAAAAGATTATGCAGTAAAATTAGAACGGAGCAACAAGGAACTCCAGGACTTCGCACATATCGCCTCCCACGATCTGCAAGAACCCCTACGAAAAATTATCACTTTTGGTGATCGTCTGAATTCCAAGATTTCAAACACGGATGAGCAGGGACGGGATTATTTAAAACGGATGCAAAATTCTGCTTTGAGAATGAAGGAATTTATCCAGGATCTTGTTCAATTTACAAAGATTGAAAGTCAAGCAAAGCCCTTTGAAACAGTTGACCTTAAGGAGGTCGTCCAGGAAGTGTTAGACAATTTAGAAGTCAGAATTCAAGAAACTAAAGGGGTTGTAAATATAAAGTATTTACCGGTCGTGGAAGCAGACCGAATGCAAATGAACCAATTATTTCTGAACCTGATCGGAAATGCTCTCAAGTTCCATAGAGAAGGAATCTCCCCTGTTGTCAACCTGGACAGTGCCAAAAAGGAAAACGGATTTTTAGAGATCACCGTGGAAGATAACGGTGTTGGAATAGAAGAAAACCATGTGGATAAAATTTTCAAGCCCTTTGAACGTTTGCACGGGAGAAGCACTTATGAAGGAACAGGCATAGGATTGACCATTTGCGCTCGAATTATAGAGCGTCATGGAGGCAAGATTGCTGTCAAAAGACAATCAAAAAATGGGGTAACTTTTCACATCACTTTGCCTGAGAATAATGAAAAGAAATAATAATTCCTTCAAGCCGCTCAGACCTTCTGAAGCACCTTATATATTGTTATTTTACAGAATTTTTGTCATTCCCACTCAATGGTGCTGGGGGGTTTGGAGCTGATGTCGTAGACCACGCGGTTGACACCTTGCACTTCGTTGATGATACGGTTGGACAGTGTGCCCAAAAGGTCGTAAGGAAGTTGTACCCAGTCGGCGGTCATGCCGTCACTGCTGTTCACGGCGCGGATGGCGACGACGTTTTCGTAGGTCCGGGAGTCCCCCATCACGCCGACCGTTTTGATGGGCAGAAGCACCGCGAACGATTGCCAGATCTTGTTATACAATCCCGCCCGTTTAATTTCTTCGAGGATGATCTTGTCCGCCGCCTGTAATAGGGTCAGTCTTTCCGCAGTGACTTCGCCCAATATGCGGATGGCCAGCCCCGGCCCTGGAAATGGCTGTCTGCCGATGATCTCTTCCGGCATACCCAGCTCCCGTCCCATGACTCGGACTTCGTCCTTGAACAGTTCGCGCAGAGGTTCTAAAAGTTTGAGGTCCATTTTTTCCGGCAGGCCGCCGACGTTGTGGTGGGTCTTGATGACCGCCGAGGGGCCTTTGAAGGAAACCGATTCGATCACATCCGGATACAGCGTGCCCTGAGCGAGATACTTGAAATCCCCCAGCCGTTTGGCTTCCCGTTCGAACACTTCGATGAACACGTTGCCGATGATCTTGCGTTTTTTTTCGGGATCGGTCACATCTTTCAAGCGCGTTAAAAATTCTTCGGCGGCATCGACGACGAGAAGGTTGATGTGGAAATTATCACGAAATGTTTTTTCCACCTTGTCCCGTTCGCCCAAACGCAGAAGACCGTTGTCGACAAAAATACAGGTCAGCTTGTCGCCGATGGCCTTGTTCACCAGGATGGCCACCACCGAGGAATCGACCCCGCCGCTCAAACCGCACAGAACTTTGGCCCTGCCGACTTTCTTTTTAATATCATTGATAGTGAATTCCGCCAGCGAGCCTATTTTCCAGTTGCGCTCACAGGAGCAAATATCGAATAAAAAGTTCTGTAGGATTTTTTTCCCATCGGTGGTGTGCACCACTTCGGGATGAAACTGCAGGCCGTAAATTTTGTCGATGGGATTTTCGATCGCCGCGATGGGGGAATTGGCCGTGAAAGCGGAGGCGGTGAAGCCTGCGGGCAGTTTGGAAATTTTGTCGCCGTGACTCATCCACACCTGGGCCTTGTTGTTCAAGCCGGTGAACAAATGCGAATATTCGCGGATCATCAATTCGGCCCGTCCGAATTCCCGGTGAGCCGATGGGTTCACGGTCCCACCCAAGGTGTGGGTGATCAACTGCATGCCATAGCACACGCCCAGGATGGGGATTCCCGCCTTGAAAAGCTCGCGGTCGCAAAGCGGCGCATCGGTTGCCAGTACGCTGGCCGGTCCGCCGGACAGGATGATTCCTTTGGGTTTGAAGTCGAGGATTTCCTTGAGCGACCAGGTGCAGGGGTGGATTTCACAAAAGACCTGGCATTCGCGCACCTGCCGGGCGATGTTCTGGGTGTACTGGGAACCGTAATCCAGAATGAGGATTTTCTGTTCGTGCAAAATGTCGGTTGTCATCTTTTGGGAGTGTCTGAGGGGGTGAACGATATTTTAAAACCGGGGCCAGATCCTTAATCGGCCGGGGTGATTATTCGATATGGTAATTGGGCGCTTCTTTGGTCACGATCACGTCGTGCACATGGCTTTCTCTCAAACCCGAGGGAGTGATTCGGATGAAAGTGGACTTGGTGCGTAATTCTTCGATGTCCTCGCATCCACAGTAGCCCATTGCGGCTCGAAGCCCTCCCAAAAGCTGGTGGACAGTGAACGATAAAGCTCCACGGTAGGGAATCCTGGCTTCCACCCCTTCCGGCACCAATTTACTTTCCGACAATTCCCGGTCCTGAAAATAACGCTCGCTGGACCCTTTAGACATGGCGCCAATCGATCCCATGCCCCGGTATTCCTTGTAGCTTCTGCCTTGGTAAAGAATTTTTTCGCCGGGGCTTTCATCCGTGCCGGCGAACAGGGAACCGATCATCACCGTATGCGCGCCTGCGGCGATGGCTTTGGAGGTGTCGCCCGAAGTTTTAATGCCGCCGTCGGAAATGACGGGGACGTTGTGTCTCCTCGCCGCTTTCAGGCATTCGGCGATCGCCGTGATCTGCGGGACACCCACCCCGGTGACCACGCGGGTCGTGCAGATGGACCCAGGGCCGATGCCCACCTTGACCGCATCGACGCCGGCTTTGATCAACGCTTCCGTGCCCTCGGCGGTGGCGACGTTGCCGCCGATCACCTGCAAGCCAGGAAAACCCGCTTTAATGTCGCGAACCGTCTGCAACACTTTTTCCGAATGCCCGTGGGCGCTGTCGATTACCAGCACATCCAGTCCGACCTTGACCAGCGCTTCCACATGTTCCAGCGGGCTTTTGGCGACGCCCAGAGCCGCGCCTACCAGGAGCCTGCCTTTGGAATCCTTCGCGGCTTTCGGATATTGCCCGGCTTTTTCGATGTCCTTGATGGTGATCAAACCTTTCAACGTGCCCTCGCCGTTGACCACCAGCAGTTTTTCGATGCGGTTGTCGTGCAGGAGGCGTTTGGATTTTTCCAGCGGTGTGCCTTCGGGGATCGTCACCAGATCGTCCGTGGTCATCAGCGAACGGATGGATTGGTCCAGATCGGTCTCGAAACGCAGGTCGCGGTTGGTCAGGATGCCCACCAGCTTTTTGTCATTGGTGATGGGAATGCCCGAAATATTGTATTTGTCCATCACCTCCAGCGCCTCGTGGATTTTCTGATCCGGGTGCATGGTGATGGGGTCGGGAATCATGGCGCTGACCGAGCGCTTGACCCTATCCACCATTTTGCGCTGTATATCCGGCGGCAGGTTGCGGTGGATGATGCCGATTCCGCCTTCCTGCGCCAGGGCAATGGCGAGATTGTCCTCCGTGACCGTGTCCATCGGCGAACTGACCAAGGGACAGTTCAGGTGGATCTCCCTGGTGAGCCGCGTGGCAATATCAACCTCGTTGGGCAGAACGTTGGAATAGCCCGGCAGGAGCAAAACGTCGTCAAAAGTGAGGTAAGTTTTCAGTTTATCTGGATCGAGCATGTTGGTTTTTATCGTTGGTATTGGAATAATTGGACAATATATCACGTCCCAAAATTGAAGGGCAAAATCTTTTTGACAGGATCAACAGGATGGAACCCTTTCTCACGCAAAGCCGCCAAGATCGCAAAGAAAAAAATGGTTGGAACCCCCGATGAACACAGATAATAAAACCCCTCATCCCACCCTCCTCCGGGGAGGAGGGTGGGATGAGGGGTTTTATTGATATTCTTCATCTGTGTTCATCGGGGGTTCCTTTGCGATCTTGGCGGCTTTGCGTGAGAAAGGGTTTTTGGTTTCTCCGTGCCCTCGGCGGTGAAAAGGGTTTTGGTTTCTCCTGTCCAATAACCGCTCATCAAAGAAACGGTTTATCAATCCCTTTCATTTTTGCCGCGTCCCGTGGGTAATTTGCAGGTCCTTATTTTTCAATCCTGTGCTACGCTAATAGACATGAAAATCACACAAAAAATACTTCAGCTCACTTTTATTTTGGCTCTTTGCCTGATTTGGCCTCTTTCTACTTTCGCCAAAGAAACGCCCGCGACCCCGTTTAAACTTGGCGAAACGACTGAGTGGATGGGAACCTATTACAAGGGCAAGAAACTGGGATTCAGCTTCGCCAAAATGAACGTCACCGAAAAAGCCGTCACCGTCGATTCTAAAGTTTTCTTCCGCTTGAAAAGCGGCGGCGTCAACCAATCCACGACATTTAATCAGATGACTTATCTGACCCCGGACCTGCGCTTGAAAGAGTTTTCACTGGTGCAGGAAATAATGGGGCAGAGGCAGAAGGTGGACGGTCATATAGAAAACCAGAAACTGGTCTACCGGGTGGTCGGGCTGGGATTCGATAAAACCAAATCCCTGGATTTTCCTCCGCACGTCGCCCCGTCCTCTACTTTTTTGCTGAACATCGTGCGCGACGGATTGCGGGTCGGGAAGAAAGGCAAGTTCCCCATTTTCATGGAAGCGTTCCAGATGCTGGTGGATATGGAATACAAAATCCTGCGCAAAGAACCGTTCACGTACGCGGGCGAAATAGTCGAGACGTTCGTGATCTATCATCAGGTGGCGGGCATGGAATCGACCCTGTGGGTGACGGCAGGTGGCTCGGTGATGAAGGAGATGACGTCTCAGGGGTTTGAATCGCGCAAGGAGACGGAAGCGGTCGCTCGTGACCTGGGTGGCGAGGTGATGTCGGTGAGTAACCTGATCACGTTCAGTCTGGTGAAACCCGGCAAGGATATTTCCAGTCCTGGAAAAAAGCGGCAGATGAAAATGCAATTGTCGAAGATCCGCTCTCCTGATTTGATCCCCGAGGACCATCGGCAGAAAGTTTTGCAGTCGAAAAAATCAGCCGACGGGACCTACTCTTCTGTTCTGCTGGTGAACTCCGAGCCAAAGCAGGTGGCCCGGTCGGTGGCGCGACCCGTGTCCGGGTTTGCCAAGTCCGAGTTTCTAGAGGACTCAGCCGAGGTGCAATCCAAACATCCCCTGATACGCACTCTATCGAAGGAACTGGTGGGCGGCACCAAAGACGCCTGGAAAGCCGCACAGGAAATTAACCTGTGGGTGTACAGCAACCTGGAAAAAGAGCTGGTCGATAGCGTGAGTGCCCTCAATGCGTTGAGGACGCGCAAGGGCGAGTGCCAGTCCCACACCTATCTGTTCACCGCATTGGCGAGGTCGGCGGGAATCCCCACGAAGATCGTGAATGGCCTGGTTTATTCGCCTCAGTTCAAAGGGTTCCTGTACCACGCCTGGCCGGAAGTTTATGTCGGCGAGTGGCGGGCGCTCGACCCCACGTTTGGACAGGACACCGTGGACGCCACGCATATCAAGCTTTCCGAAGGGGAAAAAGACAGCCAGCTCAAGCTGATGGAGTTCGTCGGCAAGGTCCAGATCGAGTTGATTGAAAACTAACGCTTTAAAATTCCCCTTTTCCTCCTCGTATTATCTTCCCATGGGTGAGTTAGAAATAATATTGGCCGAAGGATTTCTTTATTTTAAATTTTCGCTTTACTTTCGCCCATCTGTTGGAATATTATTATTTCATCCAAACCCCTTTAGATATTGGAGTTCCGAAAAGGCTTGAAAATTTGTGCAAGAATTTAATTGACCCACCACAATATGTTGTATATAGTTTTACTTGTTGCTACTAGATAGAGTAGTTTGTGCTTAGAAAACAAACACCTATAGAGATTGCCGATTCCCTTCGATTAGGAAGCGTGCGGGCCTTTCTTTTTCCCTCGTTGGTCATACATTGTAAGAGACCCATAATTCCTTAAGCGATAAATACCCATCTGTTTTTAATTTTGGAGAGCCCTTTTATGCGAATCAGCCGTGTTTTTTCACAAGATAACAAGGACCCATACCACGGGATCGAGTTCGTCGAAAGGGTTTCCAGAATCAACAACGCCGACGGGTCGGTGGTCTCCGAGATCAAGCATGTGATGGTGCCGGATTTTTGGTCGCAGGTGGCGGTCGACATCATGGCGCAGAAATATTTTCGCAAAGCCGGAGTCCCGCCGTGGACCCGAAAGAAGTATGAAAGCGGAGTCCCGGAGTGGCTTTGTCCCTCGGAACCCGATACCGAAGCGCTGGCACAAATGGCGGAATCCGAGCCCATGACCAGGGAGACCGATTCGCGTCAGGTGTTTCATCGTCTGGCCGGTTGCTGGACCTATTGGGGCTGGAAAAATAAATGCTTTGAGAACGAAGAGGACGCTAAAAGTTATTACGATGAAATGCGCTTCATGCTGGCCCGTCAATATGCCGCGCCGAATTCTCCGCAATGGTTCAATACCGGACTGCACTGGGCGTATGGTCTCGGCGGTCCCGCGCAGGGGCATTCATTTTTCAATCCTGAAACGGGTCAGTTGGAGAAATCCAAAAACGCTTATGAGCATCCGCAACCGCACGCGTGTTTTATCCTTTCCGTAAAGGACGACCTGGTCGGCGACGGCGGCATCATGGACCTGTGGCGGCAGGAAGCGCGTTTGTTCAAATACGGGTCGGGAACGGGAAGTAATTTCTCCCACCTGCGCGGTTCCGGCGAACCCTTGTCCGGCGGGGGAAAATCTTCCGGCCTGATGAGTTTCCTCAAGATCGGCGACCGCGCCGCAGGGGCCATCAAGTCAGGCGGCACCACGAGGCGGGCGGCCAAGATGGTCACCCTCGACATAGATCATCCCGACATCGAGGAGTTTATTGGATGGAAAGTCCGCGAAGAAGGCAAGGTCGCGGCATTGGCCACCGGCAGCCGCATCTCCCGGCGGATGCTGAAAAAAGTTCTTAAGGCCTGCTGGGATTCAGAGGATGACGAAACCCGTTTTGATATCAAAAAGAACAAGGGTTTGAAACTCGCCGTCTGGAAAGCGGTCGAGGCCTGCGTTCCCGAAAGTTATATTTTTCGCATCATTCAGCTGGCTCAGCAGGGAGTCCGCGACATCGAGTTCGAAGAATACGATACCTGCTGGAACTCCGAAGGCTACACCACCGTTTCAGGGCAAAATTCCAACAACTCGGTCCGGTTGAATAACGAGTTCATGCGCGCCGTGGAGTGCGACGGCGATTGGAACCTCCTCAACCGTACGGACGGCAGGGTCAGTAAAACCATGGAAGCGGCCGAACTTTGGGGGAAAATCAACGAAGCTTCCTGGGCCAGCGCGGACCCCGGACTGCAATTTGACACGACTATCAACGAATGGCACACCTGCCCGGAAGCCGATAGAATCCATGCCTCCAATCCCTGCTCGGAATACATGTTCCTCGACGACACCGCGTGCAACCTGGCGTCCATCAATTTGATCCGTTTTCACAACGAAGAAAACGGCCAGTTTGAAGTTGAAAACTACCGCCATGCCTGTCGCCTCTGGACCTTGACGCTGGAAATTTCCGTCATGATGGCGCAGTTTCCCAACGAGAACATTGCCTTGAAGAGTTATGAGTATCGCACCCTTGGATTGGGATACGCCAATTTGGGCGCTCTGCTCATGGTGTTGGGCATTCCCTACGATTCCGAAAAGGGCAGGGCTATCGCCGGCGCTATTTCAGCGTTGACCACTGGGGCGGCCTATGCCATGTCCGCCGAAATGGCCCATGAACTGGGAACGTTTAAGGAATACAAAAATAACAAGAAACACATGTTGCGCGTCCTGCGCAATCATCGCCGGGCCATCGAGGATGCAGAGGTTCACGAGTACGAGGGGCTGACGATTTATCCGCGCGGCGTTTCCACCGAATTTTGCCCGGCGTATCTTCAAAACGCGGCGGCGAAGGAGTGGGCGGACGCTCTGGAACTTGGGCAACGTTATGGTTTTCGCAACGCGCAGACCACCTGCATCGCGCCTACGGGCACGATTGGTTTGCTGATGGATTGCGACACCACCGGTATCGAGCCGGACTATGCCCTGGTCAAATACAAAAAACTGGCGGGCGGCGGGTATTTCAAGATCATCAATCAGTCCGTACCCATCGCCTTGAAACGCCTGGGATACAGCCGGGAGGAAACTGAGGCCATCGTCAACTATTGCGTTGGGACGGCCCGACTGGAAACGGCGCCCCACATAAATCGTGACAGCCTCAAGGGAAAAGGTTTTTCCGTTGACGTTCTGGACAAGGTCCAGGCCGAATTGCCCAAGGTGTTCGATATCACGTTTGCCTTCAATAAATATGTTCTGGGCGAAGATTTTTGTAAGAACGCTCTGAAATTAACGGACGAACAATTAGACTCCTTCGAGTTCAACCTGCTCGAACATCTGGGATTCGGCAAAGAAGAAATCCGCCTGGCCAACGACGCGATTTGCGGGACCATGACCATTGAAAACGCGCCGCACCTGAAAGAAGAACATTATCCGATTTTCGACTGCGCCAACAAGTGCGGTAAATACGGCGAACGCTATATCCGGCCCGAAGCCCATATCCGCATGATGGCGGCGGCTCAGCCGTTTTTGTCGGGCGCCATTTCCAAGACCATCAATATGCCCAACCACGCCACCATCAAGGACGTGGAAAAAGCCCATATGTTGAGTTGGAAATTGATGCTGAAGGGAACCGCCATCTACCGCGACGGCTCTAAATTGAGTCAGCCACTGAACAGCATGGCGAGCGAAGATTTCAGCCACTTGAAGATGGAGCTTGCGGAAGAAAAAGAACCTTTAAAAATTGCTGAAAAAATCGTTCAGGTGATTCGCGAACATAAACGCAAACCCCTGCCGCATCGAAGGAAGGGATACACCCAGAAGGCGTCCATCGGCGGCCATAAAGTCTATCTACGCACCGGCGAATACAAGGAAGGCGATCTGGGAGAAATCTTCATCGACATGCACAAAGAAGGCGCGGCCTTCCGCAGTCTGATGAACTGCTTTGCCATTTCCATTTCTCTCGGCCTGCAACACGGCGTGCCGCTCGAGGAATTTGTGGACGCGTTTGTGTTCACCCGGTTCGAGCCCAACGGCATTGTTTCGGGGAACGACAGGATCACCATGGCGACTTCCACCATCGATTATATTTTCAGGGATTTGGCGATCAACTATCTGGACCGGACCGATCTGGCGCAAGTGACTCCGGACGATCTGCGCGGCGACGCCATTGGAAAAACCAAAGAGGATAGTACTGAAAATGGAGACGCACCGAAGCCTCCCGCAGGCCATGAGTCGAATGGCCAGTCGGGAAACTCGAATATTGCCGGTAACGGCAATGGACATGCGTTGTCCGGAGCGGTCTCCCATGCGACAGGTAATGGAAGTCTGGTCAGTGACCAACCGGTGTTGATGGGAAATGGAACGCAGGCGACAGGAACCGCCGCGTCCACGGTTGCCATCGCCCGCATGAAAGGCTACGAAGGCGACCCTTGTAACGAATGCGGTCAATTGACCCTGGTGCGCAACGGAACCTGCTTGAAGTGCCTGACCTGCGGCGCGACTTCCGGTTGTTCGTAAGGGTTTTCCAATCCTGATAAAGGATTGATATTAAATAATAATAGGGGAGGGGGGAACGCCTTAAAAATGGGCGTTCTCCCTTTGTTTTTTTGTGCTAGGAAAAAAAGAAAGCTATTAGATTTGTTAAATGTATAAACACAATATATAGCGGTGTGTATAGCGCCATATCACAATTGAAGCCATGTTGTACTTTCTGCTAATTTTTGTTATATTGTTTAGAGGAACTATAACATCTTCGAGGGCAAACTAAATGAAAACGGAACGGCTTAAGGCTGCTGTCCATGAGTTGGAAGAATTAAAACGTGAACAGGAAGACGATCTTAAAAAAACCGAAAGATTGATTTCCGAATTAAAACAATTGGCGGGTATTCCAGATGTTGAAGCAGTGCCTGTTAACTCTGCTTCCCTTTTAAGTGCATTAGGGCTGGGGAGAAAAGAAACTTACGTTGAAATAGCTTTGAGATTGCTTAGGCAAGCCGGGCGTCCTTTACATGTTAATGAAATTGTAGCAGAAATTGAGAGAGAGAAAGGACTTTCCAAAGGCTCTATTACTAGGGCTTCAGTACAAACAAGCCTAGGTCGCTATATGGAAAAAACTGGAAAAATATTTAAACCACAACCGGCAAAATTCCAATTGCGAGAAAAGGAGCAAAATAAAAATGCTCCGCAAGATGTCTCTCGCGGAGCAAATTCATAATCTGGTGTCCCCGTAGCTAAATGGCTAAGGCACTTTCTTTGCACGGAAGGTATTCCCGGTTCAATTCCGGGCGGGGACTCTCCAAACTAAAACAATGCGGGTGTGGTGGAATTGGTAAACACAGTGGTCTTTAAAACCACCGGCTCCTAGGCCTTGTGGGTTCGAGTCCCACCGCCCGCACACACCACACTACCTTTAGCTTTTTGTTGGGTCAATTTAGCTTTTTAGTACTTTTTGATACTTTTTGATACTTTTTCAATATTCGGGAATTATTTTTCCCATGTCAGGGTCTTAACGCAACGGAAGCCGATGGTGGGATTTTTTATTTTTGGATCGACGATGTTCCTGAAGGCAATCCTGGCTTCGCGTTTGTCGCTCGTCCAGCCCCCGCCTTTGACGATCCTGAGCGGCGCTTTTTTTGATGGCTTGCCGGAAGTGTAAAAAGGATCGCTGACCCATTCCCAGACATTGCCCACCGTGTCCATCACCCCGTGGGCACTGGCTCCTTTAGGATAAGACCCGACCGGGGCGACCGCAAGAAACCCGTCTTCATCATCGCCCCAAAGGTTGGCTCTGTCGGGGGAAAACTCCTTGCCCCAGGGCCAGGGATTGTCAGCGTCGCCTCCTGCGGCGGTCACCCATTGTGCCTCCGTGGGCAAACGCTTGCCCGCCCAAAGGCAGTAACCGTGAGCGTTGAACCAGTCGATGCCCATCGCCGGACAATCGGGGCAGTCCTTGCCACCGGTGAACGGTTTTTCGTCATATTTCCCCTTAAAATTTTTGTATTGTGCGACGGTGATTTCCAACCGGTCCATGTAAAACGCGGGAAATTTTCTGGAACGGGAAACCGGCTTTTCGGGTCGAATGATTCCGCGTGGAAGATTCAACACGCTCACGTGCGGTGCGCCCGATTGGACCAGGACCATGTGAGATCCGTCTTTCTCATTGACCATAGTTGGAAGCCGTATTTTTTGAGTTGGGGAATGCGAGGCGGGGGGCGGCAGTTTTTCTTGCTGTCTTTTAGGGAACGTCCGGGGCTTGACCCTTCTTTTTCGAGGTGAAACCGTCCTGGAATTTTTCTCAGGGGATTGCTTTTTTGACAACCCGGTTTTGAAATGGGGCTGACTGGACACACAGCCCGCGGCCATCAAAAGGGCCAGACTGACTGCAAGGAAACCTCTCAACGTGTTTGTTATTCCTTATTGGCCAGGGCGTCAAACTTTTTCTTGAGATCCCGGTACCGTTGATATTCTTTTTCCGACGCGTCCTTTTTGCCCATCAATTCATAAGTGTAGCCCAGGCTGTAATGGGCGTTGTAATGCGTGGGGTCCAGGCTGATCGCTTTCTTGAAAGCCTGTTCGGCATCGGGGTACATTTTTTTATAATTGTACATGCCTCCAAGCCCGTAATATCCCTCGGGGTTTTTGGGATGCTTTTCGATGGCCTTTAAAAAGGATTCAACCGCTTTGTCATATTTTTGTTGATTGGTGTATTCTATTCCCTGCTTGACGTGGTCCGTATTTTTATTTTCAGCTTCGCCGCAGTACGAAAGAATAAGCGGCAAAAGCAAAAGTAAAATTATTTTGAAGGATCGCACCAAGTCGGCTCGGGTTGTGGGTGAAATTTCTCTGCGAATAATAAAGTCTTTCAACATCAGGAAGTAAAGAGCAGGAACCATCTTCCGGCTCTCACTATAACATTATCCTGAGCCAACCGCTAAAAGAACCGGAACATTCCGAATTGCATTTTTTAAGATTTCCTTAAAATATTATGACCCACCCTGTTGAAATATTTTTATTGGCCCTGGCCTTTGGACTGACATTGGGGATCGCCATTGTCACCGTCAAGGGGTTTGGTCTGATAAAAATAGGTTGGTTGAATTTTGCCCGCCTGAAAGAACTCGAAAAGCAAAAACGCGATTCCAAAGATCCGGCGAAGCAAGAGGCCTTACAGGCAGTGGTCCAACATTGCCAACAATTGCGGGCGCAATGGATTCTTCAGGAACCCGATCTCAGAATCGTGGAAAGGACCCAACATCTGGCAGAGGAAATCGCATCGGTCTACCATCCGCAGTCGAGCAATCCTTTGGCCGAGGTCCGTTTGGGCGCGCTTCTGGAGGCTTTCCTGGAATTGAAAAACCGGATCGTGGCTTTCAGCGAGCTCAAAGGCGTGCGCACGTTCACACAGTTCCGGTTGCGCCATGTGCGTTATTTATCCCGAGCGTGGCAGAAAAAAGAACAATGGCAACAGTCCAGGATGGGACAGGCAGTGGCGCGTCACAAGTTGGCGGCGCTGTTCCAGTGGGTTTATTTATTGATCCGTTTTCTGGACCTGACGTTTTGGATGTTCAAGATGCTGGGTTATATCGTCCACGATGTGGTCCTGAAAATATTATTGATCCGGTGGTACCTGACCGTCGGTGAACTGACCCTCAGGATGTATGCTGACCGGGCCGGGGAATCGGACCTGGATGCCGATGAACTCTTGAGTGAATTGGGCGCCATTCCCGATGCGGAAATTTCTTCCGAACTCCCCACAGGCGCGCGAGAAATCGCGGATGCGTCAAGAAAAGCTCTGCTGTTCAATATGAGTTCGGTGCAATGGAATCAGGTGAAGGAAATTTATTTTGACCTGGTGATGGACATCGCCGGGCATTATTATCCGTCCGCAGAGGAGCCCCTTTACGAGGTCAAGCTTTATCATCTGATGATGGGCATCTCCCGGCTTTCCGACCAGGTGGCCTCCATTCGCCATCAACCGGTTTTGAACAAACTCCTGAAGATCCGCGTTTCCCATATTTTACTGGCCAAGGACGCCATGGATTTTTTACGCGAAAGCGAGTTGGGCGTCTGGTTGAAAAAATACCCGGTGGGCCGTTTCATGAAATATTCCCGGTTGCTGTACCAGACCGTGCAAAAAAAACATCCCGGCGTGTTGTTCAAGGATTTTGCGTTGTTTGCGGTGAAGGAAGCGGCCAAACGCTGGCTCTATATTTACCTGCACGACAAAATCGCCGTCGAGGCCAATCACGCCTACAAAGCCAGCCTTCCCGCCCCGTAACACGGGCCAGCGTGACGCTGGACCCAATATTGACGTGCCCTGGGTTTATGGCTGACTGAATCGCATTGCGCTAAAATTTTCATCGAGAAGGTCTCAGGGGCTCGTGAGCGTAGCGAACGTTAGCCCCACTTTTCCTCCCGCGTAGCGGAGGACAAGCGATAAGACACGCGAATGCCGCTGGCATAGACGTCCGCCCAGTGTGATTCCTGCTTTTGCTGGGGGGTGATAAAATCGTGGAACGAACAGGAACGAGTGCTGTGCCTCGACCAGTCCAGCCGAGTATATTTTAAACTCAGCCGCTCAAACCATATTTCAAACAGCGCCCGTGTGGGCAAAGTGATCATGCTGAGATCCTTGCCGCGATGATCGAAGGATTCCGGCAGGCGGTAATCCTTTTTGTCCGGTCGGGTCAAAGAGACGATCATCAAGGGCAGGTCCAGGGTTTCGTCCTTGATACCAGGATAAACCAGATCGGCATCTTTTCCCTGGACGGCGGCGTATCCGGCGGTGAACGTGTCGAGCAACACCGTTTCTTTCGCGGCCCGGCTCATCAGCTGGAGCAGGCGGAAAGGTTCCGCTGTGTAATAGAGCATTCCAAAGCAGAACACCGTGTCGAAACTGTTGGCGGGAGTCGCTTCGAGAAAGCGCAATACGTCGCCCACTTCAAACCGATAGTCCGACGGGGGAATGTTTTGCTCCTGAAAAAGATTTTCGCCTTTCGCAACCATTTTTTCTTCCACATCGATGCCGTGCACGAACCGGGCTCCCATCTGGTGAGCCGCGTAGGCAAAGGTTCCCATGTGCGACCCGACATCCAATATGGTTTTGCCCGTGATCGCGTCCTGTTGCTTGCCCAAAAGAGTTGCAATGCGGGCGTTTAAACACTCAAACGAGTACGGGATGGCCCACCGGTTTTGGCGGGTGTCTGTCGTTAGAAATGGGGAATCTTCGGCGATATAAACTTTACCGGTCGTCACTTAAAAAATTTCTCCAATTTAAAGGTAGAAAATACCTTTCAATCTAAAACAGGGGAATGCTATAATGAGCTTGTTTTATAAGACTTAGCGATAAAAGTCCATCCCTGTTTTGGAGCCTAAAACGATTTCACAAGAACCCCATTCATCAGCTGTCATTCCTGCTGGTTTGCCGGAGCAAGAGGAACTCCAACTCAAGCGGCGTGACCTTGCAAAATTGGAGCAGGACCTGGCGGAAAATGAACTGGAGCTTTCCACCCTCAAAGGAGAGCTTCATCTGTTTGAGCGGCGCTACCACCTGATGGTGGGAGCCAAGTATACCGAACTCGACGAGGTTAAGGCGCAAATTATGGAGTTGGCGAGCGGTTTATACCCGCGTTCGGATGAATTTCGTGCCGGAGCGCAGTCGGCCCGGGAGCGAGCCCAGGGTTCGGCCAAAGCCACCGATGACCGCGAATCGGATTCGCCTGAGAGCGAAGTTTTTAAACCCAGCGAAAATTTAAAAAAGCTGTTTCGCCAGGTAGCTAAAAAAATCCACCCCGATCTGGCTGGCGACGAGAAGGAAAGAAGTCGTCGGCATGAGTTGATGGCCAAATTGAATCAGGCCTATGACCGGTTGGATGAGGAAGCGATTCGTGCCGTGCTCCTGGAATGGGAGGCGGGGTATCATCCAGAAAAAAATGTGACTCTGGGCACGCAGTTGGTCCAAATCGTTCGGCAGGTGGCGCAAATAAAAAAACGCTTGCGTCGAATCGACGAAGAATTAATCGAGATTAAAAATTGCGGAATGTATCAATTAATGCAAAAAACGGCTGAGGCGGAAAAAACAGGGGTTGATTTGCTTGAGGAAATGGCCGCCAGTGTCGATGAAAAGATAGATTCGATCAAATCCAAAGTGAGAGATTTGGCCGGAGAGTTCGATTGATAATTTTCCAGGCTGATGCCCAAAGATATGAGTGAAGACGCGATTTCCATAACTCCATCCCCCCATACCCCTCCTGCAGAGCTTTCACCCGGAAAATTCTCAAATCTTTCCCTTCAAGGCCTGGATTTTCTGTCCAAAGGCAACGATGAAGCCGATCAGGACCTGGTCTATACAAAAAACGACGGGTCCCTGGAAACTCTCAGCCCCAAAGAAGCGGCCCGCTGGTTTAAAGATGCCGAACTGGGCAAGCCACAGGCGCAATACAATGTCGGGATGGTTTATTTCAAGGGCCTGGGGGTGACGCGCAATGACCAGGAAGCCGTGAAATGGTTTCGTAAGGCGGCGGAGAAGGGTTCCGCCAACGGCCAGGGGTTTCTCGGCATCATGTACGAAAATGGCATGGGCGTGACTAAGGACCATGAAAAGAGTTTGCATTGGTATCAAAAGGCTGCGGACCAGGGCGACCGGGTGGCGCAATTTAACCTTGGCCGCATGTTGTATTTTGGCAAAGGGGTCGCGAAAGCGCCTCAGGAAGCCGCGAAATGGTTTTATGAAGTGGCCCGATCGGGCAATGACGTGGCTCAGAACATGCTGGGAATTTTATATGAAAAAGGCGAGGGCGTCCCTCAGGATTTAGATATATCCGGAAAATGGTTTCAACAGGCGGCCTTGCGCGGCAATGAAGAGGCGCAGTATAACCTGGGCGATCGCTACGAACACGGCAAAGGCGTGGACAAAAATCTCGCCAAAGCGATACGCTGGTATTACAAGGCGGCCGTCAAAGGTCTGGATCTGGCGCAATTCAAGCTGGGCGTCATGTACTTTGACGGGGAAGGGGTGGCTAAGGATTCCAAACAAGCTCTCAAATGGTTGTGCAAGGCGGCGGAACAGGGACATGAAGAGGCGCAGGAATTTTTGGAGAAGGCTCATGACCGATCGGTCCCCGATGCGGAGGAAATTTTTCATAAGGGAAATTTCTTTTTTGAACGGCAGGATTATGCCGAAGCGGTTACCTGGTATCTGCAAGCGGCCCAACACGACCATGCCGAAGCCCAATTCACATTAGGGAACTTGAGCGACCGGGGGGAAGAAATCGCCCGGAACTTTGCGGACGCCAAAACATGGTATGAAAAGGCCGCCGAACTGGGGCACGCCCAGGCCCAGCATAACCTGGGAGTGTTGTATTTCCTGGGGGAGGGCGTTCCTCAGGATTATGAAAAGGCCGGTTCCTTATTCGAGGCGGCGGCTCTGGAAGGCGTTTCGTCCGCTCAGGTTTTTCTCGGCAAGTTGTATGAAAAAGGTAAAGGGGTGGTGCAGGACTTTTCACAGGCATCTGTCTGGTACCGAAAAGCGGCGGAGCAGGGGGATGATTCGGGTCAGCTCCACCTAGAAAAAATGTATTACCACGGTCAGGGAGTGACCAAGGACTTTGCGGAATCCCTGGAGTGGTTGCAAAAAGCGGTCGCGCAAAATAACGTCCATGCCCAGTATGATTTAGGCAGAGTTTATTATAACGGCGAAGGTGTTGAACAGGATCATGTGCAGGCCGTTTACTGGTTTTGCATGGCCGCCGAACAGGGGCATGACTACGCTCAATTTGCTCTGGGAAAAGTCTATTACGATGGCAAAGGAGTGAATCAGGACCATAAGCAAGCCTTTTACTGGGTAGAAAAATCCGCACTTCAGGGGAATGCCAGGGCGCAAAATCATTTGGGAACCATGTATGAAAATGGAGAAGGCGCGTTTAAGGATTTTTCACAGGCCGTGAAGTGGTACGCTAAAGCCGCCGAGCAGGGCGGCGCCCAGGCTCAGGATAATCTGGGTATGATGTATTTCGTGGGCAAGGGGGTCCCGCAGGACTACGAGAAAGCCGCCGAATGGTATCGCCAAGCGGCCCAAAAAGGCGATTCTGCAGTGGGCGGCGAAATGGATTTTCTGGATGACGCCGATAGCGAATTCGGCGATCCTGCCCGCGCGGTGAAATGGTTGCGCAAGGCGGCCAGAGAAGGGGTGGCGAAGGCGCAAAATCAATTGGGGACCATGTATGAAAAAGGTCTGGGAGTGCCAAAGAGCTTAAAGCAGGGTATGAGCTGGTATCGCCGCGCCGCCGAACAGGGACATGAAGCCGCTTTATTTAATATGGGACGGATGTGTTGTCTGGAACCGTCGCCGGATTATGAAACCGCGTTTGCCTGGTATTTGAAATCGGCGGATGGGGGCAATGCCGAGTCTCAATATCAGCTGGGTAAAATGTGCGAACAGGGACAAGGGGTTTCTTCTAAGGATTATGTAAAAGCTTTCGACTGGTATCAGAAAGCGGCGGAAAAAGGCAACCCGAAATCCCAATACGCATTGGGCGTCTTGTATAAAATGGGTTGGGGCGTCGAAAAAAATAATGCCAATGCGATCCTCTGGTTCCATCGCGCGGCCCAAAAAGGCTCCCTCCCTGCCTGGGGCGCTCTGAAAAAAATGCAATAATTCTCACCGAAGTGATCCTCTACAACATTCAGTAAAGATCATTCCATCACCATTTGAATTTTCCTTCCTTTCAGTAGTAAATAGCTTGAAAATTTTTGTAAAGTAATCGGGCTCAGGCCGACCAAGAGGTGGCATGCTTTAACTCTGTTCCGTGTAAGCTTAATGCAGGAGGTTCAAGAGAACCTCTGGCGCGTTTGACTATAGCGGGCTATTTCGATATATATTAGGGCTTAAAGGAAAACTCACCAGGATGTTCGGTTGAAAAAATCATTCTTTATATCTTTGTCCGCCACCGTCCTTTGGCTGTTGACGGGAATTGCATATTCCCCCAATGGAAACGCCGAAGAAAAGGCATCGCGAATAACCGTGGTGGGGTCGACCACGGTTCTTCCCATTGCGACTCGCGCCGCGGAAAAATTTGTTGAGAAAAAAAATGGCGGGATTTCCATCACCGTCAATGGCGGCGGGTCGGGAGTGGGGATTCAATCCGCCGGCAGTGGCCGGGCCGATATTGGCATGGCCTCGCGCAACATCACCCCCAGGGAACGGAAGCGGTTCCAGAACCCCGGATTGCGGGTTCTTCCGGTGGGTCGCGACGCGGTGGTCTGTGTGATTTCTTCGGAAGTTTATTCCGCCGGCGTTCAGGCGCTGTCAAAGGAACAGATTGGCGATATTTATTTAGGGAAAATAAAAAACTGGCAAGAGCTTGGCGGGCCGGACCGGGAAATCGTGGTGATAGATAAAGAGCGCCACCGGGGCACGCGTCATGTGTTCATGAAATATGTGTTCGGCAATGAAAATGCCCGCACTCCCGGCGCTCGTCTGGTCACGGGATCGAACAATGAGGAGCAAACAAAAATTGCCCAGAGCGACTCCGCCATCGGCATGCTTTCGCTGGCCTGGATCAATGACGATGTGGTGGGAGTCGGAATTCGGGAGGGCGATGAGATTATCGAACCGACCCTTGAAAATGTCCGCAGGAACCGGTTCCCCATCGCCCGCGACCTGAATTTGATCGTTGCCGGGGAACCCCTGGGAAGGGTCAAGGAGTTCGTGGAGTTTATGTTGGGTCCCGAAGGCCAGAATATTGTCGCCGAGAGCGGTTATATACCGGTCCATCCCAATTGACCCGGCCCTGGGAGTTTGCGGGGAAGGCTGATTAAAGTGAACCGAATTTTTCAAATGGATTTCTTTCGCATAAGCACCGCGTTCATGGCGCTCATTTCCCTGGTGTTAATCGCCGGGCTGTTCGCCTTTCTGGTCCTGCAGAGCGCCCCCGTCCTAGCGGGACAACAATGGAGTTTTCTGCTGGGGCAGGACTGGTGGGCCGGGGAAGTGTATGGGGCTTTGCCGATGATTTACGGGTCCTTGATGGTGACCGGCGTTGCGTTGGTGATGGTGTTGCCCGTGGCGATCGGAGGCGCGGTGTTCACCTCTGAATTTTTATCCCCAAATCAGCGCCTTTGGGTCAAAGCCATGATGGAGCTTTTCGCCGGGATTCCGGGGATCATTTATGGTTTACTGGGCGTCGCCCTTCTGGCAGGCTGGGTGAAAGACAGTTTTGGCCTGATCGACGGCAACACGATTCTGACCGCGGGGTTGTTGTTGGGAATCATGATTCTTCCCACTATCCTGACTTTATCGGAAGACGCTCTGCATGCGGTTCCCGGTCAATACCGAGACACGTCCCTTAGTCTTGGTCTGACAAAATTGCAGATGATAAAAAGCGCGGTGATTCCAGTAGCCCTGCCGGGAATCGCCGGAGCCATCTTTCTGGGGCTGGGCCGCGCCATGGGAGAGACCATCGCCGTCATGCTGGTCATTGGCGGCCTCGATAAAATCGCCGAACCCTGGTACGATCTGTTCGCGCCAGCCCAGAGCATCGCGTCCAAATTGGGGCGGGAAGCGGCGGAAGCCATCGGGTCGGGCCAGCAGTGGAGCGCTCTGATGGCCCTGGGATTGATCCTGTTTCTGCTGGTGATGATTTTGACTTTTATGGGAAACCTGCTTTTGAAAAGAGTACGATGAGTCAAGAGGAGCTGTTGGAAAAATTTGTGCGAGGATTCTTAGGGATTTTATCTCTGCTGGCGATCTCTCTATTACTGTTGATCCTGGGCGCCGTATTTTGGCAGGGAGCTCCCGCCATTGACTGGGAATTTTTGACCCAGGCGTCATCGGATTTTGGCGCCTCGGGTGGCATTTTATATCAAACCGCAGGCACTTTAATTTTAATGACCGGAGCGGTGGCGGTCGCTTTGCCGGTGGCTTTGGGGACGGCGTTGTTTCAGACGGAATATTTAAAGTCAGACCGGCTCAAAAAGATTTCCCGCAATCTGTTTTACTCTTTGAATGGCATGCCGACGATTCTTTTCGGACTGGTGGGCTATATGGTGTTCGGAGTGTATCTGGAGGCGGGGGTGTCCTGGCTGACCGGCACGTTGATTTTAGCCGTGATGATCCTGCCCACATTGCAGGTGAGTTTTCAGCAAGCGGTGGAAGCGCTTCCGGAAAAGTACCGGGACGCGGGGATGGCCCTGGGTTTGAGCCCGGTCGCTATGACCTGTTCCATCATCATTCCTCAGAGCCTGTTTGGCATCATTACGGGAGTGTTGTTGGGATTGGCGCGGGCGGCGGGAGAAACCGCCGCCATCATGTTCACCGCCACGACGTTTTCAGGGGTCTTGCTTCCCAGGACCTGGACCGATCCGGTTCCCACCCTGCAGACGCATATCCTTGTGCTGGCACAGGAAGCCCTGAACCCAAAAGCGGTGGCCCAAGCCTGGGGAGCCGGACTGGTGCTGTTGAGTTTGACATTTATATTGATAGCGGGAGCGCTTTTTTGTCGAAGCAGAATGCGTATGGAGTCGGAACGATGAACAAAATTTCTCCACTAGCGGCCATGGAAATGCAGGGAGCCAGTATTTCCTATAACGGCAAACCCGTGCTTGAGGGTCTGGACTTTCTGATTTCCGAGAAAAAAGTGACCGGGATCGTCGGCCCTTCCGGTTCCGGTAAATCCACGCTTTTGCGCACCCTTTGCCGGATGAACGATCGGGTTCCCGGATTTCACGTCCAGGGCCGGATTCGAGTGGGCGGCAAGGACATTTACGAAAAGGGCATGGATGTTTACCATTTGCGGCGAAAAGTCGGGATGGTGTTTCAATCGCCCTGCGTGTTTCCCAAAAGTATTTTCGAGAATGTTGTTTTTGCCTTGAAGCGTCTGCGTCCGCATCTTAAAAATGAATTTGCGCACATTGCCGAACAGGCTTTCCGGGAAGTATTCTTATGGGAAGAAGTCAAAGACCGTTTACACAAACCCGCTTCCATCCTGTCTCTCGGTCAACAACAACGGTTGGCGATCGCCCGGTCCCTGGTCATTCAGCCCGAAATCCTGTTGATGGACGAACCCACCTCCTCCCTCGACCCGGAATCCTCTGAGGCTATCGAAGAGTTGATCGCGGAACTGAAAACCCGGCACACCATTGCCCTGGTGACCCACAATCTCTCCCAGGCCAAACGGGTGGCGGATGATTTGATTTTCCTGCGCCAGGGAAGAATCTGGGAATCGGGACCCACCGCCCGCATGTTTGAAAACCCATCCCGCCCGGAAACCCGTGATTATCTTATTCGCAGAACGGACTTGGAATTTGCCTGAACCGAAAAATCCTCCCCTTTAATTCCTCAGCGCAAACATTTATACTTGTAGAAATCACCCCTTCTTCGGCAAGTGCTTTGAAACACAAGAATGTAAAGAAACACAAGGTTTCCAGTTCCTCCCAATCGAGGTATGTGTCCCTGGCGTCGTTGGGCGACGAACTGCGTAAGAAGAACCCGGACATGATGAAGAAGGTGGAGGCCCTGCACGGGACGAAATCGTCTTTCACTCAAATCATGGAAGCGATTTATGACCTGCTTCCTTATCCCTGGGATGATTTGGAAATCTTTGAGCAAGGCGGGGAGCAGATTTTTGCGGGCCATTTTTCCGAGGCGATTGAAACCTTCCAAACGCTTTTACAGCAATTTCCCGACTGTTATCCGGCCTGCCATCTCATGGGAGTGGCTCATGGCTGTTTGCAAAATTATAAAGAGGAAATTGAGTGTTATCGCAGGGCGGTAAAAATCCGCCCCGATTATCCCCAGGTTTATTTCGATCTCGCCATTTCCTATTGGTTGCAGGGAAAAGAAAAAAAGGCTTTTTCCGAATTTAAACGGGGAATCCCTCTGGCCCCGGATTTTGCGACTGCGGACTTCTGGTTGCATTTCACCATCGAAAGATTGGGACGAGGCAAAACAACCGGTAAAGCCAACCAGAATGGAGACGAGGAATCCTGGAAAGCGATCGCTCATGGGTGCTGTCTATTGGGCGTGGGCTACCTGGAGCATGGGCTCCACATCGCGGCCCGCCATGCTTTTAAAAAAGCGGTCCATCTTCTGCCGGAATTTGCGGAAGCTCAATATCAGCTGGGCTCCATTCATATCAAAAGGCTGCGCAACCCCAAACGCGCCGAAAAATATCTGGACCGGGCGGAACAGCTATTCGTGACCCAGGGAGATTTACAGAGGGCGATTCTGGCGCATCAACTCTGCCGACCCGAGGAAAAGGTTGCCGATAACGTGAGGGCGGCGGAGGATTGGCTGAAGGAAGGCTTGCGGCTCCAGCATTTGGAAAAATATCAGGGCGCTATAGACGCTTACAAAATGGCGATCAAGTACCAGCCCAATTTTGTGGACGCTTTTTATAATCTGGGGATCGCTTACGGGAGTCTGGAAGACTCGGGGGTGGAGTTGATTCATAAAGCCATCTGGGCATTCAAACAGGTCATAAAAATCAAGCCGGATTTTGTTTACGCCTATTCCGCGCTGGGCGCATCTTATATCAAGCAGGGGGATTATGGCGAGGCACTGGCGACACTCACCGCCGCGTTGCGACTGGAACAAAAAGAATCAAATGTCTATTATTACCTTGGGATGGTGTCCCGATTGACGGAAAATAACGAAGGCGCGGTGGAGTATTTGCAAGAAGCCGTTGCTCTCAATGCGGATTCGGTGCAATCAAAATTTTATCTGGGACTGACCCTGATGGAGTTGGAAAGATATCCAGAAGCGTGTGAAGTTTTCCAGGATGTAGTGCACACCAAACCCGACTTCGCGGAAGTGCATTTCATGTTGGGAAATTTATACATGGAGAAGATAGGCGACACCGACAGGGCCGTCGCCCATCTTAAAAAGGCCGAGAAGCTCTTTATCAAGCTGGATGACAACCTCCGCCTGTCCCACGTTCGCCAAATATTAGCCCACGAGGGTGTTTGATCTTCAGGGTTTATTTAGGAATTTTTTTTGACCAGGGAAAAACCATGCGAAAAAGTCGGTCGTCAATATTTATATGCATCGTAAAGCGAAGCCTGGTGGTGGGATTATTATTGATATTATGCGCCGGGGGATCGACCGCCCAAAATTTTTCTGAACCCTTAAACCCGGAAAGCATGTCGGCCAATGAGATCATTCAACAGGCGCTGACGGATGCGTTGTATTACGAATTTGATAAATGGTTTGCAGTATTTGAAAAAGCCATTCGCCGGTTGGAGGATTCCCCAAAATCCATGGAAAACCGGATTGAACTGATGAAGTACAATTTTTATTACTCCGGTCTTTTAGGGGAGCTGTGTCACACCCTGGCATTCACCAGCAGTTATAAAATAGAAGACATCGCCGACCGGTTCATTCAGTACAGTAGCCGCGCCAAGGAACTCGCCAAGGAAATTCTGAACACCCCCGATTTGACCATCTCCCAGCAAGCCCAGGCCAATTTATATCTGGGTGGGGCCGAGGGTTATATCGGCATCTTCGAATACGGCGAGGGGCATCTACTCAAAGCGCTGGTCAACGGATTCCAGGCGGACACGCATTTGGAAAAAGCACTGGAGCTCGACCCCCATCAGATAGACGCCCATTTTGGCTTGGGGATTTATCGTTACGGCAACAGCCGTCTTGGAGGATTTGGAAATTTCATCATGCAGGGAGGGCGTGATTTGCGCCAGGTGGGGCTCGACCACATTGAACGCGCCATTCGGGACGAGGCCCCTTCCAAGCCGCTGGCGCTGAAAACCCTGGCCTGGTTTTATATTTCCGAGCAATTCAATCCGAAAAATTCCGATATCCCTGCGGGAAAATCGTTGTCGGCCTCCTTGTCACGGTCCAAAGCCCTGGAATTTATGGAGGCGCTGGAGGCGGATTATTTCAGGAATCCGCCCTACCCAAACTTCACCGGCAACAAAGAACTCGCCATGATGCAGGCCCTGCAATATGTTCTGGATGGCGATTACCTATCCGCCAAAACTAAATTCGAGAAAGTCCTTGCGGTCGCCCATGACCTTAAAAAAAACCGGGGGTTTGCCATCAATCCGCAATTGACCGATTCGGTCAAGGCGGGAATCCAATTTTGCGACCTCATGTTACTGCGCCCGGAAAAAAACGATGATACCGGTCGTCGCTCCGCTTGCCTGAAGGTGAACGATCAGTTGAAATTTTTAAAAAGCGGCGGGGCCATGGTGGAGTATGACTCCAAAAAAATCCGCAGTGAACTGCATGGCATTTTTGCCGGCAAGCTCGATGGATTGTCCCGCGATATGAACTGCTGACCTGTGGTGCCGCTGGATTAGATACTAACGTTCGATAAACTTACGGCTGGCTAACTCTCCTTTCGGCCAGAGATTTCATCCTGAAATTATCCTTCCATTAAAGTTGGGTTAGCGCCAATAATCCTCCCCGCGTACCGGGGCCTGAAATTTTTTTTCTAAAAATGTAAGGAATCTCCGGATTCCCCGACCCTGCATTATTACTTGCCAAACCACCTGAAAAATAAGGAGAACCATGTTTAGAATCGATTCCATAGCGGAAGCTGAGGCGGAGGGTGGTGTTAAAAAAGTTTACGATGAATTGAAAGATTCCATGGGCATGGTGCCTAATGTGTTCAAGGTCCTCAGCCTTTGGCCGGAGGGATTGGAGTCCTATGTGACGATGATTAAGGGAACGATGTTCGCCGACACCAAACTCTCCCGCGCTTTAAAAGAGATGATCGCGTCCACCGTTTCAAGAATCAATCAATGCGATTATTGTTTGGGCCACCACAAAAACTTTATGAGCCAATTTGGGATTTCCTCCACAGTAGCAGAACAGGTGGTGGACGATCCGCAATCAGCGGATATTTCCGCCGCCGAAAAGAAGTTATTGGCGTATGTGGAAAAAGTTACCCTTCATGCTTACAAGGTCACGGACGCGGACGTGGAAGGTTTGAAAGAAATCGGCTGGTCGCATGAAGAAATTCTGGAGGCGACGCTGGTCACCTCCTTATTCAATGCCATCAACCGCTTTGCCGATGCCTTAGGTGTTCAGCCGGAAGCCTGATTCCGTTTCCCGGTGAAGGAACCCGGAAGAAAGAAAATATAATGTTTCGCTGGAGTGAAAAAAAAACCTTGTTCCTAAGGATTGTTCTCGCCGCTGGGGCGTTGGTCTTGCTTTCAGGGTTTGATACTTCCAGGCACAGCATTCCCGTGGATGAAATTTTTGCGGGCGGGCCGCCCAAGGATGGAATTCCCGCCTTGAGTCAACCCAAATTCGTGGCGGTAAAACAGGCTGATAATTTTATGAAGGACGAGGATCGTGTGTTGGGAGTGGCTAGAAACGGTCGGGCCAAAGCCTATCCCATCAAAATTCTCAACTGGCATGAAATCGTCAATGACACCATCGGCAAGCAGGCGGTGGTGGTGACCTTCTGCCCCTTGTGCGGCACGGGGATGGTGTTCGACGGAAAAATAAATGGAAGGAATTTGACCTTCGGAGTTTCCGGTTTGCTTTATCAGAGCGATATGTTGTTGTACGATCGTAAGACAGACAGCCTGTGGTCTCAAATCAAGGGAAAAGCGGTGACCGGCCCGCTGATGGGCGCGCGTTTAAAACTGCTTTCGTCCACCCAAACCACTTGGAGGGAGTGGAAGAAAACACATCCCGAAACCCTCGTTCTTTCCCAGAACACAGGTTACAGCAGAGATTATGACCGGGACCCCTACATGGGTTACTACACCAGTTCCCGGTTGATGTTTGGCGTGAAGAATAGAAACCAGGCCTATCATCCCAAGGAGCGGGTCCTGGGGCTGGAATTAGGCGGCAAGTTCAAGGCCTATCCTTTTTCCGAGCTGGCGAAAGCAAAACAACCGGTGACGGATAAATTGAACGGCGCTACCGTGACAGTAATTTTCGATGAGCCGTCGCAAACGGCGGTGATCCGGGACAGTCAAGGGCAAGAGCTTCCGTCCGTGGTCGGTTTTTGGTTCGCCTGGTTTGCGTTTCACCCGGAAACCAAGATCTTCAAGGTCACGCAATAACCTTTCAGGGCAAGCTTTCGCGAGGGTCCTGGATAGAAAATGTTATATTTCTGAGAGTTTGGGTATCAAGGAAAACACTTCATAATCCGCACCTTCATCATCTTGATCCCTCACTAAATCATCCCCCGTCTGCCTGATTGCCTCCATAAATTTACATCCAGGTAAACCGAGCTTGTTTACTATAGGGATATTATTTATTGCATACAACCGCAAGGGGGACGATACTGGTTCAGTGAAAATTTGTTAGCGGAACAAACGATTTTTCATTTTAAGGAAGAGTCAATGGTTGCTATCGGGAAACAACCGCCCACCATAGGGTCAGGGAGCAAATTATGAAAATTGGTTTTGTAGGGCTGGGAAAAATGGGAGCCAATATGGTGGAACGCCTGCTTCGTGGCGGCCATGAGATCGTCGCCTACGACCGGTCTGCGGACAATGTGGACGCGATCGTGGAGAAAGGCGGCATCGGTTCAAAATCCCTGGCCGAGCTTATTGAAAAACTTCCCCAACGTAAAATCGTGTGGTTGATGGTTCCCGAAGGCAAACCGGTGGAGGATAGCATTGCCGATTTGACGCCTCTTTTGAAAGACGGGGGCATCATCATCGACGGCGGCAATTCCAACTGGAGGCAAACCCAAGAGCGCGCTAAAGAGCTTGAATCCCAGGGCATTGATTACCTCGATTGCGGAACCAGCGGCGGCGTGTGGGGGCTGGAAAACGGTTACTGTTTGATGTCGGGAGGAAAAGCGTCCGCCTGCAAGGAGGTCGAACCGGTGTTCAAGACCCTGGCTCCCCCGGAGGGTTATTTGTACTGTGGGCCATCGGGAGCCGGCCATTTCGTCAAAATGGTTCACAACGGAATCGAGTACGGAATGATGCAGGCGTATGCGGAAGGCTTCGAAATCATGGAGAAGTCACCCTTTGACCTGGATATTCTGGGCATCAGCAAAGTTTGGCAACACGGAAGCGTGGTGCGGTCATGGTTACTGGAGCTTGTGGAACTCGCGTTTGCCGACGATCCCAAACTTTCTGAAATTAAAAGTTATGTGCAGGACAGCGGCGAAGGGCGCTGGACGGTTCAGGCGGCAATGGATTTCGATGTTCCCGCTCCGGTCATCACCATGTCCCTTTTGGCGCGGTTTCAATCGCGCCAGCCGGACTCCTTCTCCATGAAAGTTCTCGCGGCGTTGCGCAACCAGTTTGGCGGCCATGCGATCAAAAGGAAATAAAATGGAAAAACCGGATAATTGCATATTGGTCATTTTTGGCGCGTCTGGGGATTTGAGCAAGCGCAAGCTGATTCCGTCCCTGTTCGATTTGTATCGCCAAAATTTTCTGCCGGACAAATTTTCCGTGCTGGGGGTGGGTCGGTCCAAACTTGCCGACAGCAAATTCCGCGATCGAATGATGCAAAGCGTGGAGGAATACATTGAGAGCGAAGAGCCGGTGGATAAGGACCAACTGCAGGCGTTCCTCAAAAAATTTCATTATATTTCCATGGACCCATCCAACGATGAGGATTTTGTCAAATTGAAATCCAAGCTGGAGACCCTGGATACGCGCTATAAAATCGGCGGAAATTATATTTATTATCTTGCCGTTCCTCCCAGCACCTATCAACCCATCATTCAAAATCTCGGCTCGCAGGGGTTGCAAAAGGAAAATTCATCGACGTCCGGTTGGAAGCGTTTGATCATTGAAAAACCATTTGGGTATGATCTGGAATCAGCTTTGGAACTGATGAAAGCCATGAAAAAGGTTTTCAGCGAACCGCAGATTTATCGCATCGACCATTACCTGGGAAAAGAAACGGTCCAGAATATTCTGATTTTCCGGTTCGCCAACGGTATTTACGAGCCCTTGTGGAACCGCAATTATATCCACCATGTTGAAATCACCGCCGCCGAAAGCATCGGCGTGGATGACCGTGGGCAGTATTATGACGGCGCCGGGGCTTTAAGGGATATGGTGCAAAACCATTTGATGCAGATCCTGGGTGTGGTCGCCATGGAGTCGCCTTCCTCCTTTGACTCGACGGCGGTGCGCAACGAAACCGTCAAAGTGTTTCAGTCGCTCCGGGAAATCCCGCACGAGGACGTGAGTAAATTCGCCGTGCGCGGTCAGTACACGACTTCGGTGATCGAAAAGGAAATCATCCCCGGTTACCGCGAAGAAACGAATGTGGCCGAGGGTTCGCGGACGGAAACCTTTGCCGCGCTCAAAGTATTTATCGACAACTGGCGCTGGGGCGGCGTTCCATTCTACATCCGCGCCGGCAAGCGATTGCCCACCCGCGTGACGGAAGTGGCGATCCATTTCAAACCCACCCCGCATTTTTTGTTCGCCCAGGGAGGCCAGGAAACCGACGGTCTCAACCAGCTCATCATCCGCATTCAGCCGAATGAAGGGTTTGCCCTGAAGTTTGGCTTGAAAGTCCCCGGCCAGGGTTTCAAGGTGCAAAACGTCAGCATGGACTTTCATTATTCCGGGCTTTCCAACACCCGCGTCGCGTCCGCCTACGAGCGTTTACTGCTGGACTGTATGCTGGGCGACCCGACACTCTATGCCAGGGGCGATGCGGTGGAGGCCTGCTGGAAATTTGTCGATCCCATTTTGCAGGAATGGAAAAACAATCCCGACCTCAAAGTCTATGGCTATCCGGCGGGAACCTGGGGACCCGGCGAAGCCAATCAGTTGTTTCAGGAACATGGGATCGAGTGGCGCTACCCTTGCAAAAACCTGGTCGATGACGGCGCAGTCTGTGAGCTCTAATTGATTGCCGAGATAAAAATTCATCCTCAACCCGAAGCGCTGGCCGAAGCCCTTGCCCTCGAATTACAAAAGGCGTCAAAACAGGCTTGTGATACGGGGCGGACGTTCAACCTGGTTCTGGCGGGTGGGAGCACACCCCGTGCCGTGTATCAGGTTTTGGCCCGACCGGCGTTTGAAAAATCCATCCCCTGGAAGTGCGTTCATTTTTTCTGGGGAGACGAACGGTGTGTGCCTCCCGACCATGCAGACAGCAATTATCACATGGCCCGGGAAACCTTATTAGACCCCCTCGCCATTTCCGCAGAAAATATTCACCGCATTCGCGGGGAAAACGATCCCCAAGTCGAGGCCGCCCGATACGCCGAAGAGATAAAAAATAATTTAAAACCGCAATCGTCCCAACTCCCTCGGTTTGACTGGATTTTATTGGGACTGGGAGCCGATGGCCACACCGCTTCCTTATTTCCCGGAGGCGAACCCATTGTAGAACCTTCGGGATGTTGCGCCGTTGCCATCCAACCGCAAAGCGGGCAAAAACGCATCACCCTCACCTCCAGAGTGTTGAATTCTGCAAAGCGCGTGTCCTTCATTGTCACCGGCAAGAGTAAGGCGCAAGTGGTCGCAGAAATTCTGAATGAATTACCAGAAAGCCAAAACTATCCCGCCGCCCACGTGCATCCAGAGCAGGGAACGCTCGAATGGTTTCTGGATGCAGATGCCGCTGAACAGCTGAAAAAAACTTAGTGAATCAGGAAACCATAACTTCAATCCGATGAATCCCGGAAGTGCCGGAAGGGAAGGGGTCGCGCAGATCGTCTTGTTGCAGGCCGCTGTATTGGTCCGCCGCGCGCACGGCGATGCGGGTGCGTCCGGGTTTGTGGAAGGTGCAGGGAAATTTCCAGAACACCCACGTATAGGGAGATAGCGGTTTTTCCAGGTCGGCCAAAGCCCAGGTTTTTTCTCCGTCGATGGAGACCTGCACGTATTGAATCCCCCGGTCGCCGGCAAAGGCGATTCCCCGAATAACGGTTTGCCGGGAGCGCAACACCTCGTTATTCTCCGGCAGGTCGATGCGTGAAATGATTTTCACCTTGGCCTGTTTGGACCATCCTTTTTTATGCCAGTAACCTTTTGGCCGGTGGTTGGCCACCTCGATTTCCTTGATCCACTTCATCTGTTTGATGCCATAGAGTCCAGGGATCAACAGGCGCAGGGGATAGCCGTGATTGAGCGTCAGGGGTTGCCCGTTCATTTTAGTGGCGAGCAGGGCTCCGGGATGCCTGGCCTTTCTGAGCGGGATACTTTCGAAATAACCGTCTTCGGCTCTTATAATGAGCGTGTTGGAAAAAAAATGCGGATCGGCTTCGTCGATCAGGTCTTTCAAGGGGATTCCTTGCCATTCCGCGTTGCCGATGGCGCGTCCGCCTACAGGGTTGCCGATGCAGTTCAAGGTGATGATGCGTTTGACGGAAGGGCGGGCAAGAATCTGCCGGTAATTGAGCGTTAAGGGATGATCAACTTTTCCCTTGACCGTCAATTGCCAGCGGTCCGCTCCCTGTCGCAAGGACTTTGGCGGACCGGAGTAATCTTCGATGTAGAATTCTTCAACCGGAGTGATGGGCAGAGGGAGCCTGCGCGTCTTGAACACACGCGGAACCATATCCGCCAAAACTTTGAAAGGGAGGGCCAGCAGAAATAGAAGGCCAAAAAACAGAAGACGTAAAACCGCGACCGGTTCATTTTCGCAGGCAGGAGAGGCTCACTGGGTTCCTGTTATCCGCAACAGGAATCAGAATCGGGCGACTCGGCGGGTGTTTCGGACTCATGGTCGGTCACGATGAAGTGCGCCGAGTAGGGCGACGTTTGCATGAGCTGGGCCAGGCTTTCGTCCACATCCACGGCAACGCCCACGGGGTAGGTGTTGCCATTGTGGGTGATGGCGTCGAACGGACCGGCATAGGTCGCGGTGAAATCACTGCAACAGGAAGCGGTTTCAGGCTCGGCGGATTTGCAGGCTTCCAGAGTGTAAGAATAAAATTTAACGTCTTCGACAATTTTCCAGAGATAGTCTTTTTTGATCTGGAACCCGTGAAAGCCGTGGGGCCGGGCGGCTTCGAGGAATTCACTCAAGGTCAAAGCGCCGGAAATGCACTCGCCCCACAATTCCTTGTGGTTGCGCATTTCTTCGGGGACTTCCTTTTCGGAAATAATATCGGCGATGACAAACCGGCCTCCCGGCTTCAGAATGCGGTTGATTTCCTCAAACACTTCTTTTTTATTGGTGGACAGGTTGATCACGCAGTTGGAAGTCACCAGATCCACGGACTGGTCTTGTAGAGGAATGGCTTCCAGAAATCCCTTTTTAAATTCCACATTGTTGTAGCCAAGATTTTCAGCGACACGGAGGGCGTTTTTTTGCGCGACTTTCAGCATCTCATCGGTCATGTCGATGCCGAAAACGTTGCCGGAGGGGCCGACCAGTTTGGCCGCGATGAAACAGTCGATGCCGCCGCCGGAGCCGAGGTCCACAACCGTCTCGCCCTGCCGGATATTGGCGCGGTTCACGGGACTGCCGCAACCGTAGGAAATTTCCCGGACTTCTTCGGGGATGTGCGAAAGGTCTTGAGGGTCGTATTGCGTGGGACAGCACAGACTCTCCTGGCTGGCGAGAGCCGCATTTGAATAAAAACTGCGGACATCTTCCCTTGAAACGTCTTTCTTGTCCTCTGCGTCACAACACGATCTACTTTCGTTCATTTGCCAGCCCTTTCAAAATTTATTCCCACGAGTGGGATTAATTCCCCGTGGCTCACCACGGCTTTTAAATGAAAACCTTATTTATTGGCCTCGATCATCTTCTTGATTTTTTCTTTTGATTCCGGAGGCAGGGTTTTGTTTGTATTTACTGGGAAATCTTCCCGGCCCAGGTTTTTCGACAAGTTTCTAATGGTTTCCAATTGTTCCTTATAATACAGACAAACCTCGCACATGGCCAAATGGATTTTTATCTTCAACCGCTTGACGAAGGACACCCGGTGATCCATCATTTCCGAAATGAGGGGGGAGGTGTCCTGGCAACTTAATTTAAACAAATTGCACAATGAATTTTTCTTTTTTTCCATAATTTCACTATTCCTGCTTTTTTCCGTCAAACCAATGGATTTCCAGGCAATTTTTGAGTTGATTTCTTGCTCGATGCAATATGACCCATAAGTTAGTCGGCTTGATATCAAATTCCTTGCAGATTTGTTCTGTGCTCACCCCATCGACCTCCTTGAGAACAAAGATCTGGCGAAATTTATCAGAAAGACCATCGAGGCAGAGCGCCAGTTTTTCGGTGAGTTCCTGGTTAACCGCCGATTTTTCAGGGTCCAGCCGCCAATTTTGAGGGATTTTTTTCCAATGTCCTGTTGAATCATAATCCGAGGAGTCGGGATCATCATCGGAAGACATGTCGAAAGACCGGTTTTTTTTGACTTCGCGGAAGTGGTCCAGAATTTTATGTTTGAGAATGCCAAACAGCCAGCTTTTTTCCGAGGATCGCCCCGCATAAGTATGGGTCGCTTGCAGGGCCGCCACAAAGGTGACCTGCACGATTTCTTCTGCGGCTCCCTGATCCTTGACGCGGACCAGTGTATAGCGATACATGAGATCCCCATAGAGATCTACCCATTGATTGGTATCGATTTCCTGTTTATTCATTCTTCTCGGGATGATTTAATAATATTGTTTTGATCTCACGCTTTGGGCTATGAATACATCAATCCGTTGGAGGAGTCATCTTACCAGTTTTTCCTTGATTCCGATTTCATAAAATTGCTTTAGAAAGGATTTAACGATTCTGATGGGATTGAAGGAAATGTCTATAGGAAGTTGGGCCAGTTGGAAATCGGATACTTTGAGGGATTCCAGATCGCTTTCGCCCTGGAGTTCGATGGCGTTTAATTCGTAAGTTCCATATCCCTTTTGCCGGGCGGCTTCCAATGCATACACCTTTTCCGGCGGGACGCGCACGATTTCCGCGAGCACACGGTCCAGCGCCGTCATGTCCTGCCCGGAGGCCAGGATTCCCAGGGGATAAGGTGTGCCGTTGGCGGGGCCCTGCCCCTGCATGGCTTGAATGCCATCCACAATCGTCAAGCTGGGGTTGACGTGTCTGGCGATGTCCACCAGCATCCTGCCGAATTTAATTTTATCGTTACCCACCAGACAATGCAGGACGGGTTTGCGTTTGCCGATGACCAGGCCAAAAAGATTTTTTATGGCCAGGGTCAGCGTCATCTGGCAATGGGATTTGAATTTTGGCAGATTGATGATGTGATCGTAGTCCATCAAGTTCCCGGCGATTTTGAGATGCAGGATATTTTCTTCGGTCGCAAAATCCACGGGGTCGGAAAGAGGGACGAACTTCACGCCATATTTTTTAACCAGAGGGCCATATCCTGCTTTGTGGGCCACGGGGGCCAAACTGCCCAGAGCCGGGCTGTCGCTGATGTCAATGTGGCTTATCGAATGATCCTTTAGAACCCGGCAAACCGCTTCAAGAACGACAGGATGAGTGGTGACGCATTGGTCGGGTTTGAAGGCCCGGAGCAGGTTCGGTTTGAGCAGAACTTTTTGTCCTGGCTGGAAAGACAAGTTCTCTGACGCAAACAAGGCAAAGCTTTCCTGGACGAAGCGTTCCACCGATTCAAGGTCGTAGGATGCTATTTTTTGCAGGAGAATCTTGGTTTTCATAGCGCTAATTATACTTGGATGGGCGGGAGAAACAACAATCTTTACAGAGAACGCGAGGCTATTGGTACAGCAGTTGGTAAACACCGTGGTTGCGTAAGACGTGTTTGACGTACCGTCTCGTTTCAGGATAAGGAATGGATTCAATAAAAACATCGGGGTCGTCAATGGCACGGAATCGTATGAGCCATTTTTTAAGAACATGCGGTCCGGCGTTGTAGGAAATGAGCGTGTG
Source organism: Nitrospinaceae bacterium (assembly GCA_029261595.1). Lineage (GTDB taxonomy): Bacteria > Nitrospinota > Nitrospinia > Nitrospinales > VA-1 > JADFGI01. The sequence continues at coordinate 69,330 of JAJDAZ010000012.1, forward strand.
AGTGCCATTATTCCCGAACCGTTCTTTCAATTGGCTGAGATATTTGATCCCAAGCTGGATGTTGAGATCGGGGTCGTAAAGCAATTCCTCATCGAAAGGTTTTTCGTAAGGGTCCAGGGCATACAGTCGCTTGCCGGTTTCCGGCATGATCTGCATCAGGCCTCGGGCGCCAGCGGATGATAAAGCCTCAGCTTCGAACAGGCTCTCCTGGCGGATCAGGCCTTTGACAAAATAGGGATCGACATTGTGTTTCTGAGAAATTTGCTGAATGGTGTCGGCGTGGGCCAGCGGAAAAAAATGTTTCCAGAATTGTTGCGACAGGTTTTTTTCGCCATTTTTGGTTTTATAATTTTTATATAAATGCAGAAGCCGAACAGATTGCGTGTAGGCGTTCGCCTGGCTGTACAGGTTGGACAGCCACATCACGCCCGTCAGGTCTTTACGCACAGATTTTTCCAGATGAAGAATTTCCCATTTTGCGTTTTCATGAAACCCCAACCCGATCATTTCCACCGCCCGCGAATGATGAAACTTTTCCGGAGGAATCAAGGCGCGGTTCAGCCGAAAGTCGGGGCTTTTTTCGGTTTCTTTAAAGGCGATCTTTTTGACCGTGTAGGGGGATTTCTTTTCGACCGGGATCGGAATTGAATAATTTCCCAACCGTTCCCCGGCTCTGATTCCGCTGAATGTGTAAGGATAGTTTCGGGCGATATCCATGTAAGTTTTTCGCGCCCCGTCTCCCTTGCCCATTTTTTCGAGGGATTTGGCCTGCCAGAATAAATTGTATTCAATATAATCTCCTGCGGGATAATGCCGGGCGTTTTCTTTGAACTGGTCGTGGGCCTTCTGGTAATGCCCCCTGAGGTAATGAATCCATCCCATACGCCATGCGCCGGATTGGGCATAATCGGCGGTTCCGTATTTGCTCACCAGGCGGTTGTATTGTTTGAGGGCTTGCCCGTATTGTTTTTTACCTTCGTGAATTCGGCCAATGATGAACTGGGATTTTATGGCAATATTGGAAACCTGGTTTTTACCCACGGCCTTTTTGAGATGATCGATGGCCTTCCGGTCTTGACCTATATTCCATAAGTGTCGCCCGATTTCATAATGCGCCTCACCCACCCTCCGGTGCCGGGGATATTTTTTTAAAAATGTTTTGAGCGTCTGGATGGCTTCGGGCCGTTTTCTCAACCCCTTGTAGGCGCGGGCCAGATAGAAATAATATTTTTCCGCCATTTGAGAGGCGGGTTGCAGGGTTTCCTGGATTTCCGTGACGGCTTGCTCATAACGGACCGCTTTCATTAGTTTTTTAATTCGGCGGGAACGTTCTTTGAGACTCAACGGCAGGGAATCGACGTTGGGCAAACTTTCCAGGCGTTTCATTTCCGGAAGCGCCTTTAAAGTGAGGGAATTGGAGGGATGATGGATATAAAGCTTCCGGTACTCAGCGTAGGCCTCCTTGTGGTTTCCCAATTCCAGGTAAAGTTGCCCCAGCCTGGAAATCATTTCAGGAAGGACCCCTTGAAATTCGCGCAAAGAAGAATTTTTAGAAATACGTTTCACTGCTTGTTGGAGAACGTTTACCGCCGCTGTATTTTTCTTCAGAAGGTTTAAGGTTTCCGCGTGCAGGAGTTGGGCCTGGGGATAGGTAACGGTCTGAGGAAATTTTTTCAGCAATTGTTTGATCTGCTCTAGAGCGGCTTCCATTTGACCGTTTCCGGCATACGCTTTCGCCAGGGAAAAGCGGACGTAATCTTCAATTTCCGGGTATTCTTTCAGGCTTTTGGAGAATAGCTCAACGGCTTTTTCATGTTTGTTTTCTTTGAGGTGAATATAACCTAAAAGATAACGGGCTCGCCTGCTCTCTGCCGGATCGGCATTGGCGTTTGTGACGGCGAGAAGGCGATTCCCGGCTTTGGAAAATTTCCCCTGATGAATAAGCCGAACGCCCTCCTGGAAAGACGATGTGTTGGCCGCCTGACTGAAAGGGGGGTGAGCGAGGCTTAAAACACAGGCCAGGACCCAGGCCGCGGCTTGCGGAAGGCAAGAGAGAATTTTATCCCGCAAGGTTTCGGGCGTGTCCACGTTCTCAGCTGTAACCGGGATGGTGTCGGGGACTTTTTTAAACCATGTGATTTGACGTTTGGCATAGTGCCGTGTGTCGCGCTTGATTTCATAGATCGCCCGATCCAGGGAAATATTTCCTTCCAGATGATCGACCATTTGAGAATACCCTATGCTTTGAAACGGTTTTAAATTTGTGTCATATCCCTGGGCCATCAGATGCTTCACCTCATCGACCAGGCCCTTATCGATCATTGTGTCCACCCGTTTATTGATTTTGTCATATAGATCCTGACGGTCCCAGTGGATCAGGAAAGTTTTTATGGGAAATTCATGTGTGGCGGCGGACTCGTTCGCGTGGAACTCAGAGAACTTTCTGCCCGTTTGACGATAAACCCCAAGAGCCCGCTCGATGCGCACAGCATCTGTCGGGGTGATGGCGGACGCTGATTTTGGGTCTATCTGTTGCAGTTCCTGATGCATGCACTCTATGCCGTGTTGCCGGATTTCGGATTGAATTTTATTTTGAATTTCTTCGGAAATGGGCGCCGCGCAATCGTGGTCCTCGGTCAGCACTTTGATGTAGAGTCCGGTTCCGCCGACCATGATCGGGATTTTCCCTGCATTCATAATTTTACGCACCTGTTCCAATGCGCGCAATTTAAAGTCAAACGCGTTGAAAGTTTCGTCCGGTTCTAGAATATCGATGAGGTGATGGGGAATGCGTTGCCGCACCTCAAGGGAGGGTTTGGCCGTCCCGATATCGAAATATTTATACACCTGCATCGAATCGGCGTTGATGATTTCGGTGTTGAGTTTTTCAGCCAAGGCCACCGCAGTATCGCTTTTTTTCGATGTCGTCGGACCCGTCAGTATGATTAAAGGAATCATAAATGTGTTTCATTTCTTCCGTGTAGGAGTTTTCGTTTTCGTAAACGTAAAGCGGCGCTTCCACCACGCAGTCGGGCCGGGTGCCTTTGATTCCTTCTACCAGGAAAATTTTGGCGTCGGCGTCACGGCTTCCATGAATAAAACGCAAGCGGGTGGGAACCAGCTCCCAGCGTTTCATTTCCGTCAGCGTCTCGTTCAACCTGAGAGGTGGATAAGCCAAAGCGATTTTTCCGCCCGGTTTTAACAGGGGGGCGCTGTGCTCCAGAATGGCGGCAAGGTTGAGTAAAATTTCGTGCCTGGCGATGGCCTTCTCCCCGTTCGGGTTCTTGCGTCCGGTGTCGACTTTCCGGTACGGTGGATTGGAAATGATAAGATCAAAAATTTCCTTCCCCAGAGTGGACGCGACCTGCGTAAAATCTCCATGAATCAACTCAATACGATCGGTGAGTCCGTTTTGGTCTATATTTGCCACAGCTAGGTTGTAAAGAGATTCCTGCACCTCAACGCTGGTGATTTGTAAATCGGGTTGCCGCTTGGTCAAAAGCAGAGGAATGACCCCGCACCCCGTTCCCACATCCAGCACCGAGAACCCCGCCTGCAGGCGTATGAAGTCCGCCAGCAGAAAGGGCTCGATGGAATACCGGTAACCTTGGATATTTTGTTCGATAATCATATGGAAAATAGCAAGTAATATCTATATATCTCATTGTAATTTAGCATTTTAACTAAATTCAGCTGAATAGGCAATGGCGTCTTTCTCAACCCGGAATTCTTAAGAGGATTGACATCATGGGAGAGGGGCATTGAGCGAATGCGAAAAACCTTAAATTTTTGTAAAACCGGGTATTTCATTTGGGGAAACGTTTCTGGTTTTATCGAAAACCCTTGTATTTCCATTCTTAAAGCTTTTCTTGGCGCTTTCCCACGGACTCGAGCCATAAATCCAGCCAGGAAGATTCGTGATTGCATACACACAACTATTTGTTATATAATAACTTATGCGGAATATATCCGGGTTTTCGCTCGAGATTTTAGCATTGAAAAACGGTTATTATTTTATTGTAGAGGCATCCATATGGATTTATTTTCTTCCGAACAGATTTTGGGAATTTTTCTGTTTATGACGGGGGCGGGCGTCCTGAGTTGGTGCAGTCATTGGGAACGCAGGCAGGAGGAATGGCAGAAGGACCCCAAAAATAAATATAGAAGAGTCAAAAGAAAAACCGATTTTGCTCTCCCCACAACTTTTCGCGGAACTATGATGACGATCTCTGGGAGCCTCCTGTCCTTTGTAGGGATCACGATGTTCTTTCTGCGCATTTTTTAATCTGCCACTGCGTGGGACGGAGAATATCAGGATGAAAATTCTGCCCACTACAGGATTTAGTCAGCCGTGAACCCATCGCGCGTGAATATTCGACCCTGCCCTCAGGCGGGCTCAGGCGGGCGGTACGCGGGCCGCAAAATCAGAAGGGCCAAAAACCAGGTTTCTTGTTCGTGAACAGGATGGCGATCACTTCTTTTTCAAACGTGACCGGATAGTGACGCAGAGTGACAAGATACCCGTCCACCGGGGCGGCATATTCTTCCAGAGTTTCCCCCGTAGCAATACTCCTCATCTCCCCCAATTTTTGCCCCTGTTGCAGAAAACCTCCGACCCTGGCCTCCGCAACAAACAGGCCCGCCTGCGATGACATGATAGGGCGCTCCGCATTGGCGGCATAGATTTGCAATTTGGCAACTGCCTTTTTGTTTCCGGGAACGGTCAAAACTCCGGTGTTCACCATCAATTCCACAAGATTATCAAATAAAGAGTCGCACAACGAGCGGTCCAGGGCCTGCGGTTTTCCAGCGGACACGATCAGTGAGGGGATGTCGTTTTCCCGCCAGTGGCCGAACAGGCCCAATTTGAAATTCGTGGAATCGGGAAGTTTGCGGGCAATAGGGAGTCCCAGGCTTTCGGCCATTTTTTTAGTGGTCCGATCGGGGTCCACCAATTGAATGTGGGCGGCGTCCTCATAAAGCGGATCGGCTGTTTTCAGAATGACGCCGTGCGTGGAATCGGCGGTGTGGGTGAGGAGAGCCCGGGCGATGCGTTCGGTCACTTCCCCTTTGTCGCTTCCCGGAAAAGCCAGGTCAACATCGAGATCGTCGAAGGACCAGACATGGGTTCCCGATTGCGCCGCTTGCATATTGATGACGGGGAAAATTTGTACCCTGCCTTTTAATTTGAAATCCGGCTCCTGGCCGCAGGCGACACGGTTCATGAACCGGGTCAAGAGGGAGTTGATATAAATTCCATTCACCTGATCGCCGTGCAACCCGCTGACAATAGAAAGGACATTGTCGTCAGATTTACTGGCCTCCCAGGAGTTCTTGTAAACGGTGACCGCATCGCCAAACAGGGATGAAATGGATAGCAGGGTTTCTTTCACGGTCAGAGCGTCTCTTTGAGGGCGATGCGGGCCAGCGGAGCGCCTTGATAAGTCACCGGCTGCTCTCGAAGGGTGAACAGGAGCCCCTCGGCGGGAAAGGTGACCGTTTCCAAAACTTCTCCTCGGACGGCATCCACGATCGTTCCCAGGGCATCGCCTTTTTGAACCTGAGTCCCCAATGCCACATCGCTGACAAACAACCCGGCATGACCGGCCTGGACCAGAGCCACCTGTTTCGGGTGGACCAGAAGCGGTTGTTTGATTTCAGGCGATGGGTCCGCAAGGTCGAGAACGCCGGTCTGCCGGAGCAGGTGGATCATTCCCTGAAATATCTGTTCGCAATAATCCTGATGGATGCGCAGGCAGATGCCCGTTTCCACCACCAGCGTGGCAATCTTTTTGCGGTTGAGATTATAACCCAGCGTGGATTCAAATACCGGCGCGGACGGATGCACCCAGACCACATCCATATTGCACAGGGCGGCCAGGGGGATGAGTTTTTTATCAAATTCTTCAATGATCCGTATCTGCGGAAGTTCTTTCAAATGCAGATTGCTGGCATGAAAATCGACGACGATATCCGAAGACGCTTGTAGATCCTCAATCAGCGACCGGGCAAATTCAGCGGGTAGCGAGGCGACATTTTTATCACCCATCTTCCGGTTCATGTCCACTGAGAAAAAAGGCCAGAGCCGCGTTGCGGAGCCCAGGGCCGCAGGATTCACCGCCGGGTAGACGTGAATCTCCCCCCGAAACGCCTGCGGACGCGTGGCCTTGAGTTGGCGAAGCGTGGCAATGATTCGATGGCAAAGGTACACCCCTTCCAGTTCGTCTCCGTGCAGACCGGCCACAAAGGAGACGCGTTTGACCGGCTTATCCTGAGCCGAGGTGAACGTCTGTTTGATGATTTCAATCGATCCGCCCAAAGGATTTTTATGGGAGGCGATGTTTTGCGTTTTCAAGGCTGTTTCCCTGTCATGCGCTGGGGGCCGTTCTTGTTTTTTTGAGGCTCATGATCCCTCGGGATTTTTATTTTTTTTGATCTGGATACTCAAGGCGTCGATTTTTCGTTTGAGCGTGTTGCGGTTGATCCCCAGGGCTTTTGCCGTGGGAACCTGCTTGCCGGAAAAATGGTCCAGGAGAATTTCGAACAGTTGCTTTTCCACGGACTGGATCAAACGGTCGTGCAGGGTGTCTTCCTCTTCCCATTTGTTGTTCGCGAGATAATCGCGGATCAGTTGGTTGAGTGTTTTCTCCCATTGTTCATTCGAGGGCAATGCTTCCTCGGTGTCCGCCACCAGAGGCCCGGGAAGATGGTCCGGAAGGATGGGGCCGGAAAGAGCCAGAACCATGGCTCGTTTGATGACGTTCTCCAATTCGCGGATGTTGCCCCGCCAGGAATGGCGGCATAGCAAACGTTCGACGGAGGGCGATAGATAAACAGTCCCTTGCGCCAGAGTGGGCGAAAATTTTTTCAAAAAATGATTTGCCAGTAACGGCACATCTTCCAGCCGTTCGCGTAACGGTGGCAGGTGAATGTGGATGACGTTCAATCGATGAAACAGATCCTCCCGGAACCGTTTCTGTTCCATTAATTTTTCCAGGTCCTGATTGGTGGCGGCGAGGATGCGCACATTCACCTTTAAAGGTTCTTTTCCGCCGACCCGGTAAAACTCATGGTCCTGAAGCACGCGCAAAATTTTTGCCTGCAGGGGCGGTTCCATGTCGCCGATTTCATCGAGGAACAACGTGCCTCCGTCCGCCAGTTCAAATTTTCCCTGTTTGCGTTCCACCGCTCCGGTGAAGGCGCCTTTTTCCTGGCCGAACAGCTCCGATTCCAACAGCTCGCGGGAGATGGCCGCGCAGTTGATGGCAATGAACGGGCGGTCTCTCCGTGTGGAATAATAATGCAGGGCCTGGGCGACCATTTCCTTGCCCGTACCGCTTTCCCCGGTGATGAGAATCGGAAGGTCGGCGGCGGCGGATTTCCCGATGGTCTTGAAAATTGCCTGCATTTTTTTACTTTTGCCTATTATGGCGTCAATCGAAAACTCCTCCGGCGAGCTTTCGGGAGTTTCCGTCGGCGGAGCTTGAATCTTCTTAGAGGCCAGGGCTTTGTCCACCAGAGCGAATATTTCGTCAAAATCGAAGGGCTTGCTGACGTAATCATAAGCGCCCAGGCGCATGGCCTCGATGGTGTTGTTCATCGTGTCCTGCGCCGTCATGACCACGATCTTGATGTCAGGATTTGTTTTTTTTACCCGTTTCAACAATTCCAGCCCGGTCATGCCTTCCATGAAAATATCCGTGAACACGGCCAGGTAATCGTTATTCAGGATTTTATCCAAAGCGTCTTCGCCGCTTTCGGCAGTGTCCACCTGGAAATTTTTTTTCCCAAATGCCTTTTTGAACACCCAGCGGATGTTCTCTTCGTCATCGACGATTAATATTTTTGGGTTCTGGTTCATAGGCTTTTATTTTATCACCTCTGTTGGACAGGAAGAAATACCTGTGCCGTGGTTCCCAGCCCTGCCTCGGAAGTGATTTTAATTTTTCCCCCATGATTTTCCACGATTTTAAGGGATATGGGCAGTCCCAGGCCACTGCCCTTGCTCTTGGTGGTGAACAGGGGGGTGAACAGGTTTTTCATGTCGGATTCGCCGATGCCCATTCCAGAATCAACGATCTCGACCACAATACTTTGCCCAGGGTTCGCCGTGGGGGAGGCTTTGATGCTATAGCCCGTGCTGACGCGCGTGATCAACTGGATTTTCCCCCGGTCCGAAGACGCTTCGATGGCGTTTTTGATCAGATTGAAAAAAACCTGTTTCAACTGGTCCTCATCTGCCTGGATGAGCGGCAGGCTGGGATCGTAAACCTGTTCCAGCCGGATATTTCTTTGGGTCACCGCCTCCTGCTCCAGCAGGGTGATGTCTTTTAAAACTTTATGGATATTTATTTCCTGGATGTTTAATTCCCTGGGCCGGGTGAAATTCATCATCCGTTCGATCAACCGGTTGATCCGATCCACCTCAGAAATGACCACATCGAGATATTCCGTCTGCTCCGGGTTTTCCAGCTCCTGCCTGAGCAATTGCGCCGATGCGCGGATGCCTCCCAACGGGTTTCTGATCTCATGCGCCATCCCTAAAGTCAGGGACTCCATCTGGGATAAATTGTCGAGGGTGCGGGAATAATCCTGCAGTTCCTTCAGCAGGCTCATATCCTTGACTTGAAGGATGGCGCCCTGAATGTGGCCGCTCTGATCCAGATACGGAGAAAGGGTCAAACTGACGGGGAAAGGAGTCGCCGTGCTTTTTTGAAATCCCTCGCATTCCAGATCACGATAGGAGATGCCGGAGTCTAGAACCCGCTCGATTTTATTCTGAATGTCCGGCTGTATGGGAAAAAGTTCGGTTACCGGGCGACCTTCAAATAAATCTTTCGACCGGCGGAACATTTCTTCTACCGCCGGGTTGCTTTTCTGGATCGTCAGATCCCTGGAAACCAGCAGAATGCCATCGATGAGAGAGGAGAAAATATTTTGAAACAAAATGAGAACCTCCTCTGGGATGCGGAAGCAATTATTTGGAGGTCTTGGATGTTTTCTTTTTGCCACCGGAATAGGGATTTTTAGCCGAAGATTTTTTTGCCGCCGGTTTTTTGTCAGCAGGTGGCTTGGCCGCCGGTTTGGCTTCGGCTTTTGGGGTGGAGCTGTCGCCCGTTGCGGCTGGAGCGTCGCCTGTAGCTGGTTTGGCCTGTTTCTGGTCCTTGTCCCAACCCTGTTTGCGCGAATCCGAGGGGTAATCGTTGGCGTACCAGCCATCGCCTTTCAGAATAAATCCTCCCGCGGAGACCAGACGGCGGACCTTCCCGACGCAACCATTTTCCCCGTGTTTTTTTAAAGGCTTGGCGGAAATTGGCTGGATGATTTCAAAGGTCGTGCGACATTTTTCACATTCGTATTCATAAATAGGCATTTATTCCTGACTCCCTAGCAGAGGCAAAATATTTCAGATCCATCTTAAAGGATAAGATTCAAATGGGGAAATGGCAAGATTCCCGGTGAATTTTGATGAAAAATCCATCAGATGGGTGGATTTGAGGGTCAAACCTCCGTCAGCCAGTGATTGAACTTCGGGTTATTGCCCCGGACGATGTCGAAATAGGTTTTTTGAATCAGATCGGTGATTTTGCCTTTGGTCCCCGACCCGATGGTCCGATTGTCCACCTCGCGCACCGGCGTGATTTCCGCCGCCGTGCCGGTCAGGAAAATTTCGTCCGCGATATAAAGCTCATCCCGCGTGATGTGGCGCTCCTCCAGTGGGATATTGAGGTCCTTGCAGATTTCAAAAACCGCGTCGCGGGTGATGCCTTCCAGGTTGGAGCAGGCGAGGGACGGCGTTATGAGCTTGCCCTTATAAAGAACAAAAATGTTCTCCCCCGAGCCCTCGGACACAAAGCCGCTGGGGTCCAGCAGGATGGCCTCGTCGTAACCGTCCTGGACCGCTTCGGCCTTGGCCATGATGGAGTTGATATAGTACCCGCAGGCCTTGGCCCGGGTCATGGACACGTTGACATGGTGGCGGGTGAACGAGGAAATACGCACCCGGATCCCCTTGTTGATGCCGTCGTCGCCGAGATAAGCGCCCCACGGCCACGCCGCGACGGCGACCCGGACATTCACGCCCGCAGGGTTCAGCCCCATTTTATTGTGCCCCAGAAAGGCGATGGGGCGGATATAACACTCCTCCAGTTGATTCTCCCGGACGACATTGAGGATCGTGGCAAAAATTTCTTCATTCGAGTAGGGGATTTTGATGCCCAATATGGTGGCGGAGGCGAACAGGCGGTCCACATGTTCCTTCAGCCGAAAAATGATGGATTTCTTGGCGGTCGTTTGATAACACCTGATACCTTCAAAAACACCGAATCCATAATGCAGTGTGTGGGTCAGCACATGGACATTGGCCTCGTGCCAGGGGACCATTTTGCCGTCCAGCCAGATTTTTTCAGATTTTTCCAAGGTAAAACCTCAAAGGGTGTGATTAGCGTGTTAAGGTAAGATATTATTGGCCCTTAGCGATAAAATCAAGGCAAATAAAAACATTGACATGGTAAAAGAGGTTTGTTAGCTTTCTGCTTCCAATCGAGGGCCGCTAGCTCAGTTGGTAGAGCACCTGCCTTTTAAGCAGGTGGTCGAAGGTTCGATCCCTTCGCGGCTCACTTTTCTATGTTATCTGAAGTTGAGGCAACTCAGAACGTCCCCATCGTCTAGCCTGGCCCAGGACACCGGCCTTTCACGCCGGCGACGCGAGTTCAAATCTCGCTGGGGACGCCAACTTCACAACGCCTTACATCGATTTTGAGAATGCTCAAAAACCATTTGGGCAACCATTGGGCAACCGTACCTAATTGTCCAATGTTCCGAAGGCTTCTTTAAGGGTTTCATCATACGGGTGGACGTAAATTTGGGTGCATTTAGAGCCTTCTGAATGTCCCAATCCACGCCCGATCAAATCCATATTGTAGCCAGCGTTACCAATCAATGAAGCAACAAAATGCCTTAGGCTTTTTGCGCTGAATTCACCCAATCCTGCGGTATTAAATGCCCGGCCCAATGCCTTTGCAACCTGCCGAGGATTAATCCCGTTGAACAACTGTCCGTCAAGGTTCCTCACCTTGATTGACCTCAGTAAAGCATTCAATCTCCTACAAATTGGGATCCTGACAGGGTTCCCGGTTTTACACCGGTTCCCCTTTATCCACCCAGTTTCCAAATCAATTTGATCCCAATTCAAGCTGACTACTTCTTTAACATCCATTGAAGTGAATGCCAGGATCTGGTAAATCATTTCGTACGAT
>JAJDAZ010000013.1 GCA_029261595.1 Nitrospinaceae bacterium
GCTTTCTTTTGATAACGTATTGAGACTGAGTCATTGGTTTCTCCTTTAATGATTAAGATTCGATAACTTATCTTAACCGAGAAACCATGACTCTTCACTCCAGCGAGTCTTTACCTGTAAACGCTTTTCTCTACTTATCCAATTTATGTTATCAAAAAGCAAAAAATTGGTGGGCAGACCAGAATGGCATTAACCTAAGTGTGTTTTGAATGAAAAATAAATGGCGTCAAAAGAATCGGGACCAAGAATTGATTTTTGCTAGAGGCACATTTGGTTTTGGCCCTTTGACAAAATATCATGACACTCCTACTAATTTATTCGTAAAATTGAAAGAATTTAAAGCCATCAAATGAAGCAGGCTTTCCTGATTGGCCATCCTTTTTAGTTCAGGTTCCTTTTCAAAAACCCTCTTACGCAAACGTTTCCTTGCCTGAGAGCAAATTAACCACGACCTGAAAAGTTTAAGGTTTATGGTTCGAACATTTTCGCCGAATCTTCGATTTGCAGGCTTTTCAGCGTGTACAGCCGGTGATACAGGCCCTGATTCTCCATCAGTTCAGCGTGGGTTCCGGATTCGACGATTTCTCCATTGTCCAGAACCATGATCTTGTCCGCGTTGTGTATGGTAGAGAGGCGGTGGGCGATGACAAAGGTGGTCCGCCCCTCCATCAACCGCTCCAGGGCTTCCTGGATCAATAGTTCGGATTCGTTGTCGAGCGCCGAAGTGGCTTCGTCCAGGATCAGGAGGCGCGGGTTTTTGAGAATCGTCCGGGCGATGGCGATGCGCTGGCGTTGGCCTGCGGACAGGCGGATGCCTTTCTCACCGACGATGGTCTGGTAGCCTTCCGGGCAATCCATGATGAAGTTGTGCGCGTTGGCGGCTTTCGCGGCGGCGATGATTTCATCCTGCGTTGCGCCTTGTTTGGCGTATTCGATATTTTCCTGGATGGAGCCCCCGAACATGAGGGTCTCCTGCGGCACGAACCCGATCTGACTCCAGTAGCTGTTGAGGCTGACTTGCTTGAGCGGCGTTCCGTCGATGCGGATTTCCCCGGAAACGGGATCGTAAAACCGGTGCAGGAGCTGGATGAGGGTGCTCTTTCCCGCGCCGCTCGGGCCCACGAGGGCGATCACCTGTCCGGGTTCGGCGGAAAAGCTGATGCCCTGCAAAACTTCCTTGTCCTCGCGGTAATGAAACCGCACCTGGTCGAACTCCACTTTGCCGGTGATGGCGGGCAGGGGAGTGTCCTTCGCGTCGTCTTTCACTTCCTCGGGGGTGTCGAGGATTTCAAAAATCCGGGTGCTTGCACCCACCCCTTCCTGCAGGCGGGTGTACATTCTCGCGAAACTGCCCATCGGTCCCGCGATGATGGTGGCGTACAGAATGAAGGCGATCAACTCGCCGGGGCTGATGGAGCCTGTGATCACTTCCCGCCCGCCGTACCACAGCAGTACCAGCGAGGTGGTGAAGGCGATGAAGCCGATGGTCGGCCCGAAAAACGAGGAAATGGTGACGCGTTTTTTTGCGCTTTGAAAACTGTCTTCCACTGCGTCCGAAAACCGGTTGGTTTCCAGACCCGACCGGACGAATGATTTGACCACCTGAATGTTGGAAATATTTTCTTCCAGGACGGTGGTGGAGGTGGCCAGCTTGTCCTGGATTTCGGTCGAGAGCCGTTTCAGCCGCTTGCCGAAGGTCCGGGCGAACAGCACCATCACCGGGGCCAGCACCAGAATCATAAATGTTAATTTCCAGTTCATGTAAATGATGATTAAAATGCCTCCAAACAGACGAATAGACTGCTGTAAAACGGTGGCCGGAATGTCGGTGATGAGGTTTTCCAGGGTGGTCACGTCGTTGGTCATGCGCGACATGATTTCTCCGGTTCGTCGCTTGGCGAAAAAGCTGAGCGACAGGGTTTGCAAATGCATGAATATTTTTTTGCGGAAATCGGTGATGATGCGTTTTTCCGTCAAGTCGAACAAATAATTGTGAGCGGTGGAGCAAATCAGTTGCAGGAAAAAAAGAAGCCCGATGTTGATGGCGATGTTGTTTAACATGGTGAGGTCTTTCTTCACCATGACCACGTCTACCAGGTCTTTTATCAGCAGGGGCACCGCGAGGTTGGTCAGTGAGGCTAATGCCAGAAACACACTGCCCACGATCAACGCAGTTTTATAAGGTAAAAGGAGCCTCAAGAGGCGTTTGTATTTTTCCATGGTCTCCGTCGTTTTTAATTATGCAGATACTTCCTTCAAAGCGAGCGAGGTATTGTAGTATCCTTGGATGCAATAGAAAACCTTTAGTTCCTGTTTTTGCCAGCCTAAGGCTGGACCAAGTATTGATGTTCGATGAATTTTTGGTTGACCGAATCCTTCAAAACGCTAAAAGTTTCCACCCGCGTAGCGGGCTCAAAATGACGTGTTACGCAAAAGTCTTTATAAATGGGGGAATTTTTTCATGTCTTTGCCCAAAATTGCAATCCTGAGTTTCGCTGTGTTTCTGGCAGGGAGCCCCGGATCGACGTTTGCGGACGGCTCGCATTCGTCCAGTCTGGGAACGGTGGATTTCCAGACCTCGGGGTCCGGTGAGTCCCAGAAGCATTTTTTGAGAGGCGTTGCCGCACTGCATTCGTTCTGGTACGAGGAAGCATTGAATGCGTTTCGCCAGTCCACGAAGGCCGCTCCCGGCTTTATCATGGGCTATTGGGGCGAGGCGATGGCGCACAACCATCCGCTCTGGGAACAGCAGGACACGCCGGCGGCCAGGGAAACGCTGGCAAAGATCAAAGACCTGACTGGAATCACGGACCGGGAACGGGCTTATGTCGGGGCGGTCCAAATTCTTTACGGGGAAGGGGACAAGCCGTCGCGCGATGCGGCCTACGCCAGAGCCATGGAAAAGATTCATCTCGATTACCCGGAAGATCTGGAAGCCGCGTGTTTTTATTCCCTGTCGCTTTTGGGATTGTCCCGTGACTCTGAAAATAAATTTCGCCACCGGGTCAAAGCCGGCGCGATCGCGATGGATGTGTTTGACAAAAGTCCCGATCATCCGTGCGCGGCGCATTACACCATTCATGCCTTCGATCACCCGGACCTCGCGGTGCTGGCGTTGCCTGCGGCCAGGCGTTATGCCAAAATCGCCCCCGCTTCGCATCACGCCCAGCACATGCCCGCGCATATTTTTCTGCAAAGTGGCATGTGGCCGGAAGCCGCCCGATCAAACGAGGCCGGTTGGGAAAGCTCGTTGGACTGGATAAAGCGCGAGGGTCTTTCCCGAGGTCAGCGTGGTTATCATAGTTTGCAGTGGCTCCATTACGTTTACCTGCAACAGGGGCGTGTCAAAAAAGCCGATGAGGTGTTTCAAACCAAGCTCAAGGACATGAGGGACGAGGACAGCGAAGCGAAGACGCAGGGTTCTAAAGCCAACAAACGGGTGGGAAAATATTATGAACGCATGGCGGGGGCCGCAGTGTTTGAACAGGAACGCTGGGATCTTGCCGAGGCTCTCAAGGAACCTGTGGGTTGGAAGCCCAAGCCCTATGCCAAAGCCGTGTTCCTTTTTGTGCGGGGATTTTCCGCCGCGATGAGAGGCCTCCCCGAGGCCGAAACTCACCTTGCCGGGTTGCGCGCCATCCGGGAAAAAGGGTTTAAGAAAAGCCATTTCAACCGACCGGAGCGATTGGAAATCTGGGAACTGGAGATTCAGGCGGCGATCAAGGCATCGAAAAAGGAATTTAATGAAGCCATCGCCCTGATGAAACAGGCCACCGCTCTTGAAGAAAAGCTCCCGGCACCCTCCGGGCCACCGCGTATTATTAAGCCGACCTATGAGTTGTTGGGGGAAATTCTCCTCCGCGCCGGAAAGCCACAGGAAGCGGCGGAACAATTTACTACTTCATTATTGCGTCATCCCAACCGAGCGCGTTCGTTGCTTGGAACGGCCAGAGCGGCAGAGAACAGCAATGACCGGCAAGGTGCCATCGACGGCTACTCAAAACTCATGGCCGTCTGGTCAGAGGCCGACCCGAATCTTCCGGAGTTGATGGAAGCCAGGAGCTATCTGGGGAAATAAGAGTTGCCGCAATCTGACGGGGGTCGTCCTTCGGATGTTTGTTTCATCGTCATTGCGAGCATGTGATATTTCACCTTTGCCTTCATGCCCGAAAGGGTAGAAGGAATATGTTGAAGAGATCACGAAAAAAACTTTATCCCTCCTCACCTCAATCCTCTCCTCCAATGGAGGAGAGGAGGAAAATCCCCTTCTCCCCTCTGGGGAGAAGGCTGGGATGAGGGGATTCATACATTTTCAGCAACCTGCTAGTTGTTAAATTTAATTTTGAGAATTCTTTGGATACCGTGTTTAAAAAAATAGGAATTATTTTTTCCGACATTAAACTCCAGCACACCGTGTTCGCGCTACCCTTTGCCATCATGAGTGCGTTTTTGGCGGCGGAGGGATTGCCCGAAACGGAAAAACTGCTGTGGATTTTGCTGGCGATGGTGGCCGCAAGAAGCAGTGCAATGGCCTTCAACCGCATTGTCGATGCCCGATATGACGCGGCCAATCCGCGCACCGAGGGGAGGGCGCTTCCGGCGGGGAAAATCGGCACCGGGGCTTATGTCGTGTTTCTGGTCGTGTCTTCCGCGATATTTATTTATGCCGCGGCCATGTTGAACCAGCTGGCGTTTTATTTGTCACCGGTGGCACTGGCGATCGTGTTCTTTTATTCGCTCACCAAACGCTTCACGGCGTATTCGCATTTCTGGCTGGGTCTTGCGATTTCGGTTGCCCCCGTCGGCGCGTGGGTGGCGATTCGCGAAGAAATTTCTTTTCTGTCACTGGTGCTGGGCGCGGCGGTGGTGTTCTGGCTGGTGGGGTTTGACATTATCTATGCCTGCCTCGATGTCGAGCCGGACAAAAAAAACAAACTGAATTCCATTCCGCAAAAGTTCGGGGTCGAGAAGGCCTTGGGTTTTGCCAAGGCGTCGCATGCGGTCATGATTTTGTTTTTACTGGCGTTGCCGATTGTATCGCCCCTGCTCGGCGGATTATATCTCATGGCCGTGGCGATGGTGGCGGGATTGCTGTGGTACGAACATTCCCTGGTGAGCCAGCGCGACCTATCCAAAGTGAATATTGCGTTCTTCAATGTAAACGGCTGGATCAGCCTATCCCTGATGGCGTTGGTGATCGCCGATTGTGTTTGGGTTTGAAGATTATGGAACCACAGATGAACACAGATGGACACCGATAGGGCCACGCCTAATCCTTTTCAGTATTTTTTCTTTGCCTTTTAATTTCCTGTACTTCCTCCCAATATTTATTAGACTGTTCTCGCAAAAACTCTAAAGCACCATTCTGGTCAGGTAGGATAACGTCTTTAGAAAAAAGTTCTTTGTCATTTACTTCTGTCAGGGGGTCTATCATCCCTTCCTTCCATTTGGCAAAATCGAATATCACAGCAATTGATTTTCGATCAATAGACCCACTTAGATACTTTTTGTTGTTAGTCTTAAAATATTCTTTAGTAAAATTATCTTTGTTTTCATCTAACAGTTTATTAAATTGGAACCGATGGTATTCTTCATGTTCATCGATAATCTCTCTGTGTTTATTTTCAGATACTTTTTCTAGCATCTTATAAAAGCGGTGTATAAATCGGGCTGTAGTAAGCCATAGCAATCTATCATTTCTAGGTGGATTGGTATGAGCTCCTTTATCTGTAAAAATATCGAAAGATCTTTCAAGAATTAAAATTGATTCTCTTAAGAAAGCTTCTGAAGCCTTGTATTTATCTTCCTTTTGATGTCTTTTGAAATTGTACCAATAAATACGGATGGCGACTATGGCGCTAAGTAAAATTGCGAGCGATCCAATTGCCTGAAATGTGGCTAAATTGCAATTTATCCACGCAAAGAATGGAACGCTGGGAAATAGTGAAGATACCAAAATAATGAAAATTAGCGTTACAATAACGCCTATGAAAAAATATAACATTCTGTATTTCCATGTATCTTCCAATGGCTTCTTACAATTATTTTGTTCCATATAATATCTAAAATCCGAGGTTTTTGTAAAATATGACCCTTGCTATTAGCTCTGCTTTCAAGGCTATTTTTGCAACAGGTAGAGTGAAAATTTTTCCGCATCAACTTCAGGGATCATTGTATCTATAAAAAAGGGTAAAGGGGCAATGGAATTCCTTATCTTTGCGGCGGTGCTTTTTATTGGGGTCGTTCTAGTCATTCCACTTGCGGCGATGGAGTTAAAGAAAACCGGTACCGTTCGCCAACCACGCATGGCGACGTTTGTTGGGGGAGCCTTGGGTGGCTTCGCTATGGAAATTTTCACGCCGGTTAGGAAAATGATATGGGAGACTTTGTTATATTCGGAGCTCGGTCTGTCGCCTTTGTCCTCGCGGGCATTAACGGCTGCCATAATCTACGGCGCAACAATGGTAGTTGCGTTATACCTAGAAGCGCTTGTACGAAGAGTTCGACATGGCCAAGGCGGGTAATTTCTGCCCAAAAAAGGTCCAGTTCTCCCTGATTATTTTTCCACCTTTGCGTCCTAACCTGAATTTCAGGTGTAATCGACGCTTACTTTTAACTATGGGAATTTCCTTATGCTGTTCGAGTTTGAAGATTCGACGTTAAAGCCACTGGAAGAGAAGGCGCGGGCGCAAGAACGCCTGTCCTTTGACGAGGGCGTGGCCCTGTGGAATTCGTTTGATCTGTTGGGGTAGGGTATCTGGCGAACATTGCGCGTGAAAGAATCCACGGCGACTAAACTTTTTTCATCCAAAATCGGCACATCAATCCGACCAATATAGGTATCAACAGTTGCCGGTTTTGTGTTTTCGACCCAAAGCGGACGTTATGAAGTCTTTCTTGTCCCAACCTCCAATTCAACACTTGGTTCTATATTCGAGAACAAACCAGGTGCATTATTCGTCAGCAGAATCTTTTCTTAGAGCTTTGATCAGGGTGAAGCACATGCACATGAGCAGCAAGGCTAGTGGAAATCCCGATGCAATTGCTGCGGCTTGCAGGGCCTTCAGCCCCCCAGCCATGAGGAGCACCATGGCGATGGCCCCCTCGGTGATCGCCCAGAATACCCGCTGATTGACCGGTGGGTCGGGGTCGCCGCCGGCTGTGATCATGTCGATCACCAGGCTTCCCGAATCCGAGGAGGTGACGAAAAACGTGATGATCACCAGGGTGGCCAATGATGCGGAAACCAGAGCGAGTGGCAGGCTGTTCAGGGTCTTGAATAGAGCAGTGCTGACATTGATGGAGACCGCTTCAGAGATGAGAACGCCCTCGACAATTTCCAGGTGCAGCGCGGCTCCTCCGAAAATGCTCAGCCAGATGAACGTTGTGAGCGTTGGGGCGATCAACCCCGCTACCAATAGCTCACGGATCGTCCGGCCCCGCGAGATGCGTGCAATGAATGTTCCAACGAACGGCGCCCACGCTATCCACCATGCCCAGTAAAAAATTGTCCAGCTCGATTTCCATTTGAGGTCTGTTTCCCATTCACTCCAATAGCTCAACTGCACCAAGTTTCCCAGGTAGTTTGCAGAACTTTGAAAAAAGTTTTTCAAGATATAGGAAGTGGGTCCAGCGACCAGCACGAACAGCATGAGACTCGCGCCCAGCCAAAGGTTCAAGCGGCTCAGGCGGCTGATTCCCTTTTGCAAACCGAGAACCACTGAAACCGTCGCGATGGCTGTGATGCCTCCGATCAGCATGAGCTGCACTTCAACGGATTTAGGAATCCCGGTGATAAAATTCAAACCGGAATTCACCTGCATGGCCCCCAGCCCCAAAGACGTGGCCACCCCAAACATGGTCCCGACCACCGCGAAAATATCGATCGCATGTCCGATGGGGCCGAAAATTCTTTTCCCAATAAGCGGATAAAAAGCGGACCGAAGCGAAAATGGCAGGTTGCGCCGGTATGAAAAATAAGCCAAAGAAACTCCGACCACCATGAACACCGCCCAGGCATGCAACCCCCAGTGAAAATAGGTGATCTTCATCGCCTCCTGTGCTGCGGATGGTGTGCTGCCGTTTCCGGATTGGGGGTCGAGATAATGGCTTAGCGGCTCTGCGATGCTCCAAAACATCAGACCGATGCCCATCCCGGCACTGAACAACATCGCAAACCAGGTGAATGTGGAAAACTCCGGCCGGTCTCCGGACTGTCCAAGACGGATTTTCCCGAATGGACTGATAATCAGAAACAGCGAAAACAGCACGAAGAAAGATGTGGCGAGTGTGAACAGCAAGCTGAAAGAGGCGGTGATCTCCTTTTGCATTTGGTTGAAAAATACTTCAGCCTCATCGGTGTAGAAGGTACAGAACAGGATCAGCAAAGCCATGATCGAAGCGGAAATTAGAAACACCGGTGGGGAGGTGCGTTTGAAGATACCCAGAGGTTTGATTTTTATTTTTTCGTTCAACGTTCTTTTAACTGAGAGAAAGGAAAGGCAGGAATGGGCGAACCTTGCAATAATCTATATTTTTGTTATCATAGCACCTCCTCAATACCATTTCTGACATTTAAATCCGGAATAAGTAAATAATCAGTGCAAATTTGTGTTCAGTTTTCTTTTTTTTAAATAGTTTCGTCATAGGGACTCAATTAAAAAACCTTCTTTGAGGGAGGACTGGATGCCATCCTGAAATTTTTTAAATAAAAAGAGGCATTATGACTGTATCGACAGGCGACGCCGTAGACAAAGCACAGGAATATTATAATAGCTCTCCAGCAGATGAATTTTATTTCAACATCTGGGGTGGGGAGCACATTCACGTGGGCATATATCATCACAAGGAAGAACCCATCAAGGACGCCAGCCCACGGATCGTGAATAAAATGGCCTCGCAACTGGAATTCACTCCTTCAACAGAAGTACTCGATCTCGGTTCCGGTTATGGCGGGGCCGCCCGGTACCTCGCAAGAACATACGGCTGCAAAGTCACCTGCCTCAACCTCAGCTCTACCCAAAACACCAGAAATGACATATTCAACAAGCAGCAGGGGCTCGACCACCTGATCACTGTAGTTGAGGGAAACTTCGAGGACATCTGTCTTCCCGACAGTTCATTCGATGTCGTCTGGTCCCAGGACGCTATTGTTCACAGCTCTGATCGCAATCGGGTTCTGGAAGAAGTCTGGCGAGTGCTACGCGAAAATGGAAACTTCCTATTCACCGATCTCATGCAGACCAGTGATTGCCCCAACGGAGTCTTGAAGCCGGTATTGGACCGCATCCACCTAGATTCACTCGGCTCGTTCGGGTTTTATCTGGAAAATACGCGTAAACTCGGCCTGAAACGGGCAGAGATCATCGATCTGTCCGAACATTTGACCACCCATTACCACCGTGTGTTAGAGGAAACCGAAAAAAGATATGACAATATGGTTATCCTGTGCGGCAAAGATTACATTGATACAATGATCAAGGGCCTAAACCATTGGATCGAAGCCGGGAAAAACGATTACCTGACCTGGGGAATAATGAATTTTGAGAAAAGCACTCCCTGAAAGACCCACTCTGTTATCGGAATTTGATTCCATCTCGTGAATTCAGCAGCCCCCCGTGTCCGCTTGTGAGCCTGCCCAAGGTTGGTAGGCTCCTGGAATAGTTTGTCGAGGCTCACAAGTATATCGATTAAGGTTACAATAAGGGAATTGTCCGCTTTTGGCCCAGGCTGTGTGAAAACGCAGAATAGTCCATATTATTAAGGCATTATTAAGGCATGTGGTATATCTATCGCATTGTTATTGTAATAGGGGTGAGCAAATGAAGCGTTTTGTTGAAGGGGAAAGCCGCATACAATCGACCCTGTTTCCCGAGCAGCTTGATGATTATATGCGATAAGTGACATTTGCTTTTACAGCTTGGTTTCTCGGTTGCGATATTTTAACAGATTCTACGCGACTTGTTTTTCCTCCTCTTCAGAGTTTTCAAAGACGTATTTTTGATAAAGTATTTTTCCATCCTGGAA
>JAJDAZ010000014.1 GCA_029261595.1 Nitrospinaceae bacterium
ACATACCCAAATTACATGATATTGCAAACGGTAAACGCTGTGTGCTGATATCCGAACTTCCATGCATACAACAATACCGCCTACGGACTCATTCATCCACGGCTAAAGCCGTGGTGTTCTGTCTGCGACCGTATAAAAAAAAGGACGGGGAAAACTCCCCGTCCTTTTAAATAGAAACTTAAAAACGATCAGATAAACAGCGGAGCCAGCACCAGAGATATGATGGACATCAGTTTGATCAGGATGTTCATCGCGGGACCCGAGGTGTCTTTCAAAGGATCTCCCACCGTATCACCCACGACCGTGGCATGATGCGCTTCAGAGCCTTTGCCGCCCAGGTTGCCAGCTTCTACATATTTTTTGGCATTGTCCCAAGCGCCACCGCCGTTCGACATAAACAGCGCCAGCATGACCCCTGTAAGGGTCGCACCAACCAGCATGCCGCCCAACGCTTCTGCGCCCAGAATAGAGCCAACCAGAATCGGCATCAGTAAGGCGACCACTCCAGGAGCCACCATTTCTTTCAAGGCGGCTTGAGTGCTGATATCAATACAACGGGCGCTATCCGGTTTGCCGGTTCCTTCCATCAGGCCGGGGATTTCGCGAAACTGGCGGCGAATTTCTTCCACCATCTCCATTGCCGCCTTGCCGACGGAGGTCATGGTGAGAGCGGCCACATAAAAGGGAACCACTCCACCAATGAACAAGCCAATTATAACCGTGGTTTCTGTGATGTTGATGGATTCGATACCCGTGGCCTGGGTGTAAGCCGAGAACAACGCCAACGCAGTGAGCGCGGCGGAGCCAATAGCGAATCCCTTGCCAATAGCGGCAGTGGTATTGCCCACCTGATCGAGGCCATCGGTGATTTTACGGGTCTCTTCACCCAGTCCGGCCATTTCTGAAATTCCGCCTGCGTTATCGGCGATGGGGCCGTACGCGTCTACCGACATCGTGATGCCAACTGTGGCCAGCATGCCAACGGCCGACAGTGCGACACCATATAGCCCCGCGAACTCGGCGCCAAAATAAATGGCAATAACCATAACAATGACGGGCAGGACGCAACTTTCCATGGCCACCGCGAGTCCGGTGATCATGACAGTTGCGACTCCAGTTTTACTGGCTTCGGCGATTTGAACCACCGGTTTTCCGGCAGTGTAGTATTCAGTGATCAAGCCAATGGCGATGCCCGCGACACAACCAAACAACAACGCAACAAATACGCCGGAGGGCAGGCCCATGATCTTAACCACAAAGAAACCGACAAACAGCATGGCTCCAGCGGCGATGAAGGTGCAGTTTCGAAGAGCATCTGACGGGTCCATGCTTTCCAGGTTGTTCATGGCACGAATTCCAATGATGGAGGCGATCAAACCGACCATCGCAATGATAACGGGAAGAGCCATATACTGGAAACTCATGGCCGCCATGCCGGAACCTATGGCAATGGTCGCAATCATCGAGCCACAATAAGACTCAAAAATATCGGCGCCAAGGCCTGCGGTGTCACCCACGCAGTCACCCACGTTGTCGGCGATGACGCCGGGGTTTCTTGGATCATCTTCAGGAATTCCAGCCTCTACCTTACCAACCAGATCAGAACCGACATCGGCGGTTTTGGTATAAATTCCGCCGCCCACACGAGCGAACAAAGCAATGGAGCTTGCGCCCATGGCAAACCCGCTGATCACGCTCACTGAATCACCACGTGCGAAAAGAAGGAACAACCCGCCCACTCCCACAAGACCCAAACTTGCGACACAAAGCCCCATGACCGCGCCACCGTTGAAGGCAATGTTCAAGGCTTTTGCCTGGCCACTTTCGTTCGCCGCCTGAGAGGTGCGAACATTGGCGGTGGTGGCCGCGTTCATGCCGAAAAAGCCGGCCAGCATGGAGCAAGCCGCTCCAACCGCATAAGCGATCCCGGTCCAAAAACCGATCCAGATGCCTTTTTGGGTTGAAATGACAATAATGAGAAGAAAAAATACCGCGCCCACGAAATAACCCAGGATCTTATATTCTCTGGCAAGAAATACCATCGCTCCTTCATGAATGGCATCGGCGATTTCCGTCATTTTTTCATTGCCTGGATTTTGGTCGTCCACCTTTTCAAAAGTTTTCCAAGCCACAACCAGACCAAAAACTCCAAAGAAAACCGCAAAATAAGAAAAATTCTGCGATACATCTAAGGTGGCCATTATTAAGTAAATCACCATGGAAATGCCGAGAAAGATCAGCTCTCCTGTGTATTCCTTTAACATCCCGATTCATCCTCCGTTTGTAATGTTCTGTTGTTCAATTCCAAAAGTGCGGCTTCTGTCGCACTCATTGCTTGTTCAATGACTTCATTCAAAAGTTGCATCTCTTCTTCCTCGAAGGAAGATAATACGTAATCAACGATATCGTCCCGGTCCTCCGGTCTGCCAATGCCTACCCGGACACGATGAAACTCGCGGGTTCTAAGCGAACTGGCAATGGACCGCAGGCCTAACTGACCGCCGTCTCCACCTTTATTCTTTTGTTTGATCTTGCCCAACGGCAGGTCAATGTCGTCATGAATGACGATGACCCGGTTGGGTGCAATATTTAACGCGGAAAGTATGGCTTTGGCCGATTTTCCGCTCTCGTTCATATAAGTCAAGGGTTTCGCGACCATGACCGGTACGCCACGAATTTCCCCTTCGCCATATTGGCAACGATATTTGTGACGGTTCAAATCTATCCCGTGTTTGTCGGCGAGGTTATCGGCGACAAGAAACCCGGCATTATGACGTGTCAGTTCATACCGCGGCCCGGGATTGCCCAGGCCCATGATAAGAAACACAGCGGGAGGCTCGCTCCTTTATTTGTTGTCTGTTGACTTTTCTTCTGTCTTATCTGCGGCAGCAGCATCAGCGCCCTCACCTTCTACGCCTTCTTCACCTTCTGCCGGCTCTTCCTTCACCTTCTCGACATACACGCCGACGACGGTATTGTTTGGGTCGTCAATAATTTCTATTTTGTCCGAAAGCTTAAGGTCCCTGATATGAACTACATCTCCTAATTGAACATCCGGCATATTGATTTCGATTTCATTGGGGATGTCTCCCGGCAAGCATTCCACCTCGATTTCCCGGGTCGCGTGGTTGATCAGGCCGCCCATTTTTTCGCCGGGGGAATGCCCAACCAGTTTAACGGGAACGGAAACACGGGTTTTCTTGTGCATATCAATTTCAAGAAAATCGACATGCAACCAGTCTTTTCTTAAGGGGTGACTTTGATGATCCTTCAAAATAACCTGGCGCTTGGGGACACTGTCGCCTTCGAGGGTCAAGCCGATCAACACATTATGACCGTGCTTATCCATAATTTTTCCAAAGTCTTTCTGGTTGACCTTGAGGATTACATTATCTTTGAGCCCGTAAAGGACACCGGGCAAAAACTCCTCCCTGCGTAACTTGCGGGCGGCGGATTTATTGCCGCCTTCTCTTAATTTTCCATTCAACTCTGCTATGGCCATGGCGCTAAACTCCCAATCAATCGAATAATGAACTCACCGATGTTTCACGGTTGATTCTTAGAATCGCTTCCCCTAAAAGAGGGGCAACGGATAAAATTTTTACTTTCGGACTATTTTTTAACGCCTCGGGCAAAGGGATCGTATCGGTGGTGACAATGGATTTAATGGACGATTCACCGATCCTCTTAGCCGCTGGTCCTGAAAACACCGGGTGCGAGCAACAGGCATGCACCTCTTTGGCTCCTTCCCTCAGAAGGGCATTGGTTGCCTCCAGCAGGGTTCCAGCAGTATCGATCATGTCATCCACGATAAACGCCACTTTGCCTTTGACGTCTCCAATGATATGCATGGCTTTTGCTTCATTGGCCACTTCACGGCGCTTGTCGATAATCGCGAGAGAAACATCCAGTCGCTTGGCAAACGCCCGCGCCCGTTCCACCCCTCCGGCATCGGGAGAGATAACGATCAAATTCTCCAGATTGAGCTCTTTAATATATTTGACCAGAACGTACATGGCAAATAAATCATCCACGGGGACATTAAAAAACCCCTGGATCTGCCCCGCATGCAGGTCGATGGTCAACACCCGGTCGGTTCCCGCCGTTTCCAACAGGTTTGCCACCAGTTTGGCGGTGATGGGCACCCGTGGTTCCACTTTTCGATCCTGCCGGGCATACCCGTAATAGGGGAGCACGGCGGTGATCCGCTTGGCGGATGAGCGCTTGAGCGCATCGATCATGACCAGCATTTCCATCAAATTGGTATTTCCGGGATTGCAGGTCGATTGAATCACGAAAACGTCGCCGCCACGGACATTT
The DNA here is from genome assembly GCA_029261595.1 of Nitrospinaceae bacterium. GTDB lineage: Bacteria > Nitrospinota > Nitrospinia > Nitrospinales > VA-1 > JADFGI01. Next base: position 4,321 of record JAJDAZ010000014.1, read on the forward strand.
TCCTCGATTTTCACAAAAATCTCCTGATCGGAAAAGTCCCGGATCGTGCTCCGCCCCAGGGGGACCTGCATATACTGGCAAATTGAATCTGCCAGATCAGTGTTAGATCTTCCGGAAAATACTAAGACCGGACCATTTCCATTATTTCCCATAGATTTCCACGCTCACAAAATATACTGGGGCGGGAGGATTCGAACCTCCGTTGCAGGAATCAAAATCCTGTGACTAGCCTCTTGTCGACGCCCCAAAAAAACCAATTAATTAATTTAAAATCAATCAGATGATGGACTCCCTGAACCATACTTTAGCCTTTAGGAGGATGAAAATCCTATCCAGACGAAATCCCGTTTTGATTGAATTCTGAATAAATATGGAAACCGAATGCAGGGGAGGTGCTCAGGTTATTACGATAAGATCTTGCCCAATATATCAAAGGATTTAAAGACTATCATGAATAATTCAACATTTCATCCGGCCAAAACTCGGAAAAGCAAGCCACCGTTTCCGTCAAGAATACCCCACCGTTCCCCTTGTTTAATTTGGTATACGCGCTTTTTGCGCAATCAGGGTTGTCATATATAGCAAAGACCGTAGAGCCGCTTCCAGAAAGAAGACTCCCCTCAGCACCTGAATGGAGCAGGTCTTCCTTGATGGCCTGAATCTCAGGGTATCGTTGCACAACAACGGGTTCCAAGTCATTGAACAAGTGCTTCCCCAATTCGGCAACCTGTGATTCGGACAAAAATTTTTTCAGAATGCTAATATTATTTTGCGGGTTTGTCAACTTCAAATTTAGGTTTTGATAGACCCAGGGAGTGGCGATGGGGAAGCCGGGGTAAACCAACAAAACTTTAAATTTTCCAACGGTTTGGATGGCGGACATTTCATCTCCCCGCCCCTTCCCAAAAGCCCTGGGAGCGGTCAGAAAAAAGGGCACATCCGAGCCCAGTTGGGCCGCCAAACGAGCCAGATTTTCCCGGCTCATTTTTAAATCCCACAACACGTTCAATCCCATGAGAACCCCTGCCGCGTTCCCGCTTCCTCCGCCCAACCCGGCGCCGGAGGGAATGTTCTTGTCCAGACGAATCCGGACGCCTGGGGTCTCCTTGAGCGCGCAGGTATCTAAAAGCAATTGGGCCGCCTGAACTACTAGATTGGTATGATCCCTGGGGATGCCCGGTTGTTCGCAAATCAATTCGATTCCGGAAGGGAGGGTCTCCAGTTCGATCGAGTCGTATAGGGAAACCATTTGCAGGAGGGTTTCGAGTTCGTGATACCCGTCTTCACGCTTGTGGCTGATGTGAAGTCCCAGATTGATTTTTGCCGGCGTTTTAAACGACAGTTTCATAGGCGTCCAGCCAGTCAATGCTGCGACAATGAAAATTTTTTATCGCCAATCGAAAGCTCAAAGGATTCGTCTGGAATCCCCGCATTGACCACCGGATCGGTATAAATAAGCGTCAAGCGTGCAGACTGGGAAGGAAACTCGATGACAATCCGGTGCGGCAATTCCCGCCCCCCGGCGATTCGGTAATCTTCCCATAGCACTCGAATGACTTTCCCGTTGCGCAGGGTGCGTGAAACCGAGCCTGGAAGAAGGCTGTAAGCATCGATTTCGATTTCCAATCTGCTTTTGTCCGCCGGGTCCACTCCCGTCAACTGGTAGACCGTGCCTTCCTGGTCCAGGGCTCCGCCGATTAATTTCAAGGCTTCGAGCCGGGGAATATTTCCAGCGAATACACTGACGAATTCCTCAAGGTTGAGTTCAATTCCCAGTGTCTTAACCAACATTTCCCGTATCTCGACTCCCAGGAATACCCGGTTGCGGCCGGGCTCATAAAATACCGCCCGCTGACCCTCCAGGTTCTGGCCGCTGAAGATATACACACCAAGGGGTTGCCCCAGCAAACTCAGGGTATCGACCCTCAAGGTTTCCGGCCCGCGCACCAGAAGAGCCTGTCTTAAGGAACGTTTGCGATCCTTGGTTTCTACGGTGGTGTGAACAAAGGTCTTTAAATCGGCCAACCCGCTCTGCTGGTCAAGCAACCGCCCCCGCAGGTCTTCCAGTGAAATCGTTTCCTGGTTCAGGTGTGAGTCCTTGGGGGCCGCAGACTGACAAGAGGAGAGAAACATTGACCCGGCAAGAAACAGGAAGGCCGCCAAAAGACGGTATGAGAAAATGCGGGCTTGCATCCTATTTCCTTCAGACGGAACGTTAATAACTTTGCTGGAGAAGCTGGTTCACTTTATTTATTTTATCCGCCAGGATTTTGGCGTCCGGCATTTCTCCGCTATCGACGTCGTCCTTTTTTACCTTGGTCAGGGACAAACTGGTTTTCCAGGCTCCACTGGCTTCTTCATAATTTTTCAATGAAAAATGCACATCGCCCAAATGGTCGTAAAGTACCGGGTCCGGGGCCACGTATACCATGGCTTTTTTTATTTCTGTCAGGGCCTTTTCCGGTTCGCCTTTTTTATAATAGATCCAGCCCAGACTATCCAGGAAATAACCGTTCCTGGGCTGGATGGAAAGGGCTTTTTTCAGATGCTCCAGCGCCTTGTCCAGATAATTCCCTTCCAGGGCATACATGTATCCGATAAAATTATGGGCATTGGAATGCATCGGGTTCAGTTCAATGGCCCGTCGCATATTGTCGATGGCATCGGAATATTTTTCCCGCCGTTCCAGCAGAGCTCCCAGCTCAAAAAAATACGAATCTTTACTGTCATTTAATTTGATGGCGGTGCGCATATTTTCAATGGCAAGATCGTATTTTTCCACGGCCATGTAGGCCAGGGACAAAGAATGGTAAAGGGAGTCGTTTTCAGGTTCCAGATCCACCGCTTTTTTGATCAGCCGGACGGCTTCTTCCGGTTGCTTGTTCAGGCTGTAAAGCCGGGCAGCATACCGTATGATCTCCACGGACTTGGGCGCCATCTTTCTCAGGATCTCAAATTCCTCGATCGCCTTGTCCTGCCTGCCCAGAATTTCATAGATTCTGGACATGAGCATGTGAGTTTCTTTTCTATCCTCCTTGAGCAGGGCGAGCTGGAACTCATCCAGCGACTTCAGGTACATGGCCTGCTCGTAAAAGATACCGGCAATGCTCATGTGGATATCCGTGGGGGTTTTCAGGTCTTTGGGCGCTTCGGAAAATTCTTTGAGAGTCTCTTCGGACGACAGCTTTTGCAGTTTGCTCAAATAGTCACGGACTTTTTTATTCCGGGGGTCCAGTTTTACCAGTAGTTTTAACTCCCGGATGGCCTGCTGATTCTTTTTCAGATTGATCAGGACCCAGGCAAAATGCTCTCTGGCCTGAATGAAGTTAGGCCGTAAGGCAACCGCTTTCCCCAGGCTGACCTCAGCTTCTTCCAGGTTGCCGGCTCTGATCTGCGACTGGCCGAGAAAATGATGGCCCAGGGGATTCCCCGGTTCCGCCAGAGTCACCTGCTTATACATCTCCTCCGCCTGATCGTATTGCTTGAGTTCATCATACACCGTCCCCTGCATGAGATAGGCCCTGGAACCTCCCGGATCGATCTCGGCCACCCGGCGGTAATGTTTGAGGGCGCCGTAGTGATCCCCACGGCCCGCCAGAACATCGGCCAATATCATATTGATGACCTCGTTCTTTGGGAACAACTCCAAAGATTCCTGGCACGCCTGGATCAATTGATCGATCTGCCCCGACCTCAGCAAAAGGTTGGCCAGAATTTCACGCATGTCTTCCATGCCGGGGTCGTGCCGCACCACTTCCGTATAATGCGATGCCGCTTCATTAAAACGGGAACCGCTTTCCGCCTTCAATGCCAGCAGATAATGGTAATAAGACCTTGGGTCCCTGGTGATCTTCCGGGTTCCGGTCTTTTCAGCGATGAGGCTTTTGACCGCGTAGGAGGAGGCCAGGTCGTTGTCCGAAGAAGCCACCTGGGTGGGAGGCAGAGTGGTGCAATTTGAGACTGCCAACCAGCCGGCTAATGCGAATGCAGTCCACAAAGCTTTACCGTTTAGACGAGGGTGATTCACCTTCAAACTTAGGATTCTGGTCATTTCGAGGTTTCCTTCAAGTACGCCTTTTTGATTTCCAGGGGGATCCCTGAACGGCGTCTGGGTTTGAATTTATTTGCGTATTGTTTTTCCCGGAAACAGGAGAACGATTCCCGCCGGAATTCAAAGCCGGGGCTTCTTTAAAAATTATTTGTGTCAAACCTTCAAAACCCGCATGCCGACAAATCTCTCCAATAATTTTTTTCTTCAATGCCTCAAGGGCGGACACCCACTCCCCGCTTGCCACTTCAACATAAAGCGTTTTTTTCGCTACTTTGCTGACACGCGAGACAGCGGCGATTTCTTTTCCAACAGCCAGAGCCCAGCATAACTCAGCCCATTCCGTGGAAACCTTCGGGTCCAAGTCAATTTGATGCAACGACTGCGAAAGAACATCGCGAATGCCCAACCATGAATGTCCAGCGTCGCGTTGTCGACTCATATTAATTTTAAAATGGGTTGCAACCGGCTGGCCTATTCTGATCCAGTCTTATTTTAACCGGGTTGTTTAGCAAGATAAAGTTTTATTTTATAACTCATTCGGCATTATTTGTCGAAAATATTCTGTCTTGTTTCGAGCTTAAGAATACTCCCTTTTCGGGTTTCCATAAATTGCAAGTTCATGCGGTTTTTTTTAGCAGTTATTTTGATGCCGTTCTCAATCAAAAGTGGTTGCATTTAACTTTCCGTCCGGGTGTTTTTTTTCAGATGATTACCCATGAAAAACCACCCATTGCGGGAGGGATGTTTATCTATGAATAATAATCCAGGATTTGTGACCTAAATACTTAGCAAACGAAATAAAAATGTTCTATAATAAAAGGTCAATGACTAATTGAAAAATAGGGTTTTATGACCGAGACCGTCAAGCTCACAATTCCCAGTGATCCGAAATATCTCGGCCTCACGCGGAAAGTGGTCTTTCACTTATTGACCTGCCATGATGTTGCCAAGGAAATCATCCCAAGGCTGGTTCTTTGTGTGGATGAGGCTTGTTCAAATATCATCAAATACAGTTATAACGGTTGCCCGGATCAACCGATCGAAATATCTTTCTCCCTGGACCAGGGTTTTTTTGAAGTGAAGATTCGCGATTACGGAAAGCAATGCGATTCCCGCGACATCAAACCGCGGCCTATCCATGAAATCAAGCCGGGGGGTCTTGGAACTTACTTTATCAATGAAATCATGGATGAGGTTAAGTATTGCACTAATCGCGACCAGGGGACCTTGCTCACGATGTGCAAAAACCTGAAAGGGGAGCTGGCATCCACCCGAGGGGAAACCAGGTGATGTCATGAGTATAGGCATGCAAACAAATCATAGTGACAACGGGGTGGTGACGCTCCTGATTGAGGGCGATATTGACATGAGTTCCTCAACCGTGGTCCGCACGCATCTGACAGATTTATTTGATAAAAATCAAAAGGCGATTGTCGTCGATCTTTCCAAAGTGTCCTATATCGACAGTTCCGGCATCGCCACTCTGGTTGAGGGGTTGCAATGGAGCCACGCCAATAACACGAAATTCAGGCTGACCCGTTTGACGCCTATGGTCAAGGACGTGTTCGAAATCGCACGCCTGCTGACCGTGTTTGAAGTGTTCGACTCTAATGAAGAAGCGCTTGAGGGGGTTTGAGGGTTCGCCGGTTCAGGCATGAAAGCCAGGGGATGAAGATCCGAAGTTTGAGATTCGACAGGGCTCAAGCATCTTTTATTCGGGAACACATCGGTCGTGCCCGGCGCTTGACATTTTATCCGTAAGAAAAAATCCTTAAGGTCAAATCGCCCCGGTCCATGACTTTTTCCGGGCCAGGGCCGTTGAATATAAAGCAGTCGAAATCATGAAAAGCCTAATCGGTTACATAGGGCAAAAGGGATTTCAGTCCCGCGACGCCGCCTTTGATTTGTTCCGGGAAATCAGCGGTCTCTATTACCTGACCCGAGCCACCCTGTACTGCACTTTCGTAGAACCCCTCAGAGGCAAACCCAACAAGTGGGGCCCGGTATGGACCCAGATGGAGGAAGTCGGGGTCAAATCCACCGGCATCGTATTTCTCATTTCTTTCCTCATCGGCGTCATTCTGGCATTTCAATCGGCTTATCAGATGTCCCGCCTGGGCGCGCTCGATTATGTGGGCGCCCTGGTCGGCGTGGCGGTGATAAGGGAACTTGGCCCCCTGATGACGGCACTGGTCATGGCGGGCCGGGTGGGCGCGTCGTTCACGGCGGAAATGGGGACCATGAAAGTCTCCGACGAAATTCTTGCGCTGGAAACAATGGCATTGAACCCGGTGAAATTTTTGATCACCCCCCGGTTCCTGGCGCTTCTCATCATGCTTCCCTGCCTGACCATCATGGCGGATTTAATGGGCGTCCTGGGAGGGTATGTTGTTGGAACGACCACGCTCGGCATCGACTCGGCCCCTTACATCAATCATTCTCTGGAAGCGATGAAGGTCACAGACATCGTGACAGGATTGATCAAGAGCGTGGTGTTTGCGGTGATCATCGTGATGGTCGGTAGTTACCTGGCGTTCATCATCGAAGGCGGAGCCGAAAAAGTCGGGGAAAACACGCGCTCCTCGGTGGTGATTTCCATGGTTTTGATTATCATTGCAGATTTATTATTCACCTCATTATTTTATTTTATCACCTGATGATTGTTGTTAAAAATCTTTACAAGTCTTTTGGCGAAGGCGATAAAAAGATCGTCGTGCTCGACGATTTCCACGCCCAGTTTGAAAGAGGAAAAATCACTTCCATCATCGGCGGAAGCGGAAGCGGGAAAAGCACCATCCTCAAACTGCTCATCGGTGCGTACCAGGCCGATGCCGGGGAAATAATAGTCGATGGCGAAGACATGACCAAATTGGGCAATGACGGTTTGAACGAGGTGCGTAAAAAATTCGGCATCATGTTCCAGAGCGGGGCCTTGTTCAATTCCCTGACCGTCGAAGAAAACGTCGCCCTGCCGCTCAGGGAACACACCGATTTAAACGACAGCACCATACGCATCATGGTCAAGATGAAACTGGAGATGGTCGGGTTGCGCGGGGCGGAACATTTAAAGCCTGCCCAGTTATCCGGGGGCATGATCAAACGCATCGCGCTGGCAAGGGCCATTGCCCTCGATCCAAAAATCGTGTTTTACGATGAGCCGTCCGCCGGGCTCGACCCGATTTCCATCGGAGTGATCGACAAGCTGATCATGGACCTCAGCCGGAAAATGTGGATCACTTCCATTGTCGTCACTCATGAAATTCCCAGCGCCATGAGAATTTCTGATAAGATAATCATGCTATTCAAAGGCAAGATCATTGCGGACGGGTCCCCTGAGGAATTGGAAAACAGTTCCGACCCACGGGTCGTGCAGTTTATCAAGGGCGATCCGGACGGCCCCATTCCGTTCAGCAAGAGTCAGGTCGATTATGGAGAAGAATTAAAACAAATGAAAATGTAATCATGGAATACAGATCTTCAGATTATAAAGCGGGGATGTTTATTTTCCTGAGCCTGATCGCCTTTGCGGTGTTCATATTCATGCTGGGCGATGTGAAGGAAAGGTTCACGCCTAAAAAAAATGTCCGGGTGGTTTTTAATTTCACGGTCGGGCTGGAAATCGGCGCCCCTGTCCGTTACGCAGGTTTGCTGGCGGGACGGGTCCAGGAAATCGACCTGCTCAATTCCCTGGATGAAGAAGGCGTCGACCGGGTGATTGTTCAGGCGCAGATAAACCCCTCCATCAAGGTGAGGCGGGATTCTATTGCCACCATCAAAACCTCAGGTTTGATGGGCGGCCCGTACCTGGACATCCGCCCCGGCAGTTCGAGGTCTCCCGTTCTGGCTGATGGCGAGCAACTCCTGGGGCAGGATTCCTTTCAGTTCACCCAGATGGGAGATATGGTGGAGGAAGTGGTGTTGCAGGTGCGCAAATTCACCCAGCTGGCGGACTCTCTCACTGTAGACTCCAGGGATACTCTCAAGGCGTTCAAGGTCTCGCTCGAAAACCTGAACGGAATCCTGGTCGACAACCGGGGAGAGATCCGGGAAAATTTGAAGAACCTGGCCCGTGTGTCTGGGGAACTTTATAAAGTTCTAGAAGGCAACGGCGCGAAGATCGGGCAAACCATCGAACACATTCATTCGTTCACGAAAAAGGCCGACCGGCTGATGACCGACAAGGAAGTAAACTTCGTCAAAATCATCGAACAGACCGAAGGCCTGACGGCCCAGTTGGAAAGTCTTTTGAAAGAAAACCGGGTTGGCATCACCGAACTGGTCAAATCCATGAAAGAAGATACCGGAACCATCGCAAAAAATATCAGTTCCGCATCCAACAGTCTGGATGAAACCCTGCATCAAAGCAGTGGAATTCTGATTGAAAACCGGCGCAGTATCCTGGAAATGATACAAAACCTGAATGAGTCTTCACGCAATCTCAAAGCGATCACCGAAGACGTGAAACGCAATCCCTGGAAACTGGTCAGAAAAACGGACGAGCAATCCGAGGAAACAAAAAAAGAATTCAAGGACGGTATCAAACCCAGTAAAGTGCGCATGCAACGGCTGGATAAATTGTCGCAAAATTAGATGGAACAAACGATGCAAAACAAGTTCTCATTTATATCCATGCGATCCCTCGGCATTCTCCTGGCGGGCCTTACGTGGGCCGGGTGCATCAATTACCCCGTCCCCAATGAAAGCCACTACAACCGGGGAGTGGAGCTTTACGACCAGGGAAAACACGCGGAGGCCATCGACGCCTACAAGCTGGCGCTCAGAAAAAATCCCGACGACGCGTTTGCCATGTACAACCTGGCCGTCGTGTACCAGGATCAGGGAAAATACCCGGAGGCCATCGCCCTGTATAAAAAAATTCTCGTGGATACGGAAGACACCAACAGCCGCATCAATCTGGCCTCCATCTACTATGACCGTGGTGATCATGATCTGGCTTTTAAGGAACTCGACACCGCCGCTGAAAAAAACCGCGACAGCGCCGAACCTTTGAGCGTCCGGGGAGAGTACCTTGAGCGAGAGGGCTCCCTAGATAAGGCGGAAAGCAAATTTGTGAAAGCCCTTGCCATTGACGACCAGCACGCGCTGACCCATTTCCGTCTGGGCAGGCTTTACTGCAATCAGAAAAAAACCGGCCCCTGCCTGGAAAAACTTGAAAAGGCCGTCGAATTGGAGCCGGAAGTCCCGCTCTTTCTTGAAACCCTGGCCCGGCAAAATGAGACGCAGGGACATCTGTCGGAAGCGATCCATCTTCTGGAACGCGTTTCCGTCCTGGAACCGGACCGGGTGGACATTTTCGTTATGCTGGGAGATTTGTATAAATCCGAAAGACGCTACAAAAACGCCCTTCGGCGCTATTGGTCCGCCATCGCGATCCAGGACAACAACCCGAGCGTCCACCGAAGCATGGCGGAGATTTATGACTGGTTGAGCGATCAGGAAAAACAGGTGCTCGAAAAACAACAGGATCAAAACTCCCTGGCAAAAAATCCCTGACAAAACTCAAACCAGCAGTTCACCCCCCGGTTGCATGCGTCCTCACCGATATTTAATTGCTTTAGGCATCGCCAGCCTGGTTTTTTATGTTGCCCTGACGGCGCTTTCCAAACAATTCAATTGGGGGGAAGGATATGCCGACCGGCCCATTCTGGCCTATCTGACTATTTACGCTATTCTGTTTATCCTCTATGCGTTTTCCTGCAAGATCGTTTTGCAAAAACCGGATTCTGCCTCGCCCTTATGGCTCATTATTGCGATGGGACTGCTTTTCCGGGCGGCGCTCCTGCCCGCGCATCAAATCCAGGAAGATGATGTTTATCGCTACCTGTGGGACGGCAAGGTGTTTGCCCACGGAATCAATCCGTACAAATACGCGCCCCAGGAAGCCGACAATTATCTGGAGTATAAAATAAAGGATCCCGAAGGTTTTATGGCGCATTACTCGCTAAGGGAGCGTGAGGAGCTCGACCTTCTAAATGGCTTGAAATGGGAAAGCCAACAGGCTTTGACGACGCTGACCCGGGTGAATCATCCGGACATCCCGACCATCTATCCCCCGATGGCGCAGTTTATTTTTCGCGGCGTCGCCACCCTCAAGCCGGACAGCATTTTAGCCCTCCGGCTGACCTTTTTGGTTTTTGACCTGGCCGCTGTTTTTTTTATCATTCAAATCCTGGGTTCCCTGGGCAAGAATCCGAACCTTTGCCTGATCTATTTCTGGTCCCCCCTCGTCCTCAAAGAAACCTATAACTCCACCCACCTGGACATACTTGGAATCGCATTTTTATGCGCCGCCATCCATTTTTTGATCCTGCACCGTCATTATCTGGCGAATCTTTTACTGGCATTCAGTTTTCTGGTGAAGCTTTATCCGGTGATCCTTTTGCCATTTTTTCTGCAACGCGCCGCGTTGAAAAATGCAATCAACGGAAAACCCGTTTGGACCACTCCTCTTTATCTTACACTGATGTTCGGCATGGTCGTGGTGCTGAGCTATCTGCCCTTTTTGGACAGCGGCCTCAAAACTTTTGAAGGACTGAAAACATTTTCCACTTACTGGCAAAGCAACGACAGCCTGTTTTCTTTGCTGGTTTATTTTTTCGGCGACGTGTTGAGATTGAAGGAAGTCCCGCAAACCTTTTTCTCCAACGACCTGCCCACGTTCGCAAGTAAAGTAAGCGTTGCTTTAGCCCTTTCCGGAGTGCTAATCTACCTTCTTTTTAGTAGAAGTTTTCTGCAAAAGCCCCGGGAATTATTGATATTCTATTTTTTTATTTTGATGGGCTTGGTGTTTCTTTTAAGCCCGGTGCAAAACCCCTGGTATCTTTGCTGGGTCGTGCCTTTCCTGTGTGTGTTTCCCTGGCGATCGTGGATTTTATTGACCGGCCTCATGGGTTTGTACTATCTCGATTTTTATTTCGACTACCAGGACATTCCACAATATTCCCGATGGATTCCGTGGGTTGAGTACACGCCCTTTTATATCTATCTGGCATATGAAATTTTTAAACATCGCGCCGAAGAAAAAACTGAACCGGGTGCGGTGGGGAGTCACCCTTGACGGGTTGTCAAAATTTGTCGTTAGGGTTATATTGCCGGGGCAGAGATAGCTTGGGGTGAATCTTGAATCATTTGAGCGGATTGCAAAATGAAAGGCGATTTATGGCAAACATCAGCATTGCAAAATTAAAACAACTGCTTCAGGAGGAAGACCGGCCGCATTTAACGGATATTGACTTAACCGGTTACGATCTTTCCGGTCTCGATTTCAGCGGAGTGACCTGTGTGAAAACGAATTTCAGTAAGACGGCTTTAGTCAGAACCAAATTCGAAAAAGCTTACCTTTCAGGGTCCAATTTCACGGGAGCGGATTTGAACAGCGCCAACCTGGACGAGGCCAATCTGGAAAAAGCCAATTTCACCAAAGCCAACTTGATCAACGCCTCCTTAAGCCGGGCCAACTTAACTTCGGCAAATTTCCTCCGGGCTCATCTAAAGGAAGTGAGTTTCACCTTTGCCAATCTCACAGGCGCTAACCTCAGCGGAGCCAATCTGGATGCCGTCTCATTTTTTGGGGCCAACCTAACGAATGCCAACCTGACTCAGGCTAAAATGAATAAAGCCACTTTCACCAAAGCCAAAATGGACGGCATCAAAGGTTACAAACCCTGAAGGTCCGGATCAAACCAGCTCCAGAAAAGACCGAATTTTAAGATCCGTGAACGATTCAAACCGATCGCCGCGGTCGATCAAAATCGCGTCAACACCCGCTTGCCGGGCGCCCTGTATGTCCGTTAAGGGTTCATCCCCGATGTGGCAGGCCTCCCGTCCATCCACACCGCTCAGCCTCAAGGCTTCATCGAATATTTTTTGATCCGGCTTGGCCGACCCCACCACGGTGGACGCCAGGATAAAATCAAAATGCCGGGCCAGACCCATGGCCTCCAGAGTATCCTGCAGGCGGGAGTCCCAGTTTGAAATGACCCCCAAAACAACTCCCCGGCGTTTCAAGGTTTCGAGAATTCCCGAGTCCAGAACATCTTCATAAACGCGCCAGCGATCCTTATTGCGGAACGCTTCGTAAACCCGGTCAAAATAAGTTTCAAAATCCTGCAACCCGCCAAAATGTTCAAATACTTGAAAAACCAGATCGCGCCAGAATTTTCTTTCGATTTCTATCCCGCTTTGACGCCCCAGAGACTCAATCCCTCCGATTTTTTTCCATTGCATCCGAAACTGACGGTCCACTTCCTCCGGCGATCCGGAAAAACCATAATCGCGGGCAAGCTCCGTATACACTTCCCCGACCGACGGATGCACTTTGAGCAAGGTTCCTCCCACGTCGAAAAACACCGCTTTGTATCTGGTCAACATACCCACTCCTTCTTCCTGATGAACGCCATTACCTTCCCTGTCTGCGTTTGATATTGGGATGTCATTACAGGCGATAAAGATTTTTCATGAGGAGCGAAGAATATAGAAATATCCTAAGCACGGAAAGCGGAGTCACATCCCCAGACTATGCTTATGTGAGATAAGACGGAGGTTAGAGTATCAACCGTACGTATCCCGATTGCGCTCAAAGAGGTTCAGGGCATGTTCATATTCTTCCTGCGTGTCGATTTCAAAGCAATTTCGGTCGGCCGTGGTCCAGGCCTCCAAATCAACCTCTTTGGCGAATTCAGTGAAAGGAATTTCCCAGAGCACCTTTTCGTACTCTGCTTCATGCTTCTCGTACAGGTCTATGAATTTTCTTGCGTCCTGCCCGGAAAGTTTGAAAAACCCGATCGCCTCGCCGGCAAATTTGAACTGGCTTTTCTCGGCCCCGGTCAAATGCCGTTTGGTGATGAACGCCTGGATGATGCCTGAGGGTTTCAATAACACTTTGGCGGATTCTTCATCATCGATATCCCCCGAAACAAGGGCGAAAGAGGCCGGCCCGGACTGATGCGCATAGTCCGTCAGAACCGAGCGCGGGTACAAAACATCCCCATCCAGAATCAACACGTCCCCTGAGCATTGCCGCAATGCCATCACCATTGACAGCGTGTTGCCGGTCGTTCGATACACTTTGTTGTCGATGAATTCGATGGGCATGTCGAGATTTAAGCCGCGAACATAGTCCTCTACCGTTTCTTTGTTGTGCCCCAGAACCAGATGGGCCCGGTCTATTTTGAGTTCCTGCAAACAGAAAAGGTGACGGGAAAGGAGGGTGCCGTCGCCAAACGGCAATAACGACTTGTGCGGAACATCCTGGCGGTTCAGCCGGGAGCCGTACCCGGCCAGAAGAATGATAGCTTCCATGACTTGAGGGGTTTATTTACTGTAAGCCCAGAAATGAGACATCGGTTCGCCGGAACAATACCTTTTGAATTTTAAAAGCGTGTCCAGACCATCGGCGGTGCGCTCGACATTACTGGGCTCGTCTGGGAAATCCCCCCAGCCAGCTTCATTTTTCTCATCCATCAGCCAGCGCACGCCCTTTTCAATAATAGAAGTGTATTTCTCCCGCCGGTTGAACGTGTCCGAGACCAGCATCAGGTTGCGGCAGGCGTCCATCGTGTGGTCCATGTTTTCATTGTCCCACGATCCATTGGCGGCCTGTTCCCCTGCAAGCGATTCGGCGGCGTCCATGCAAAGTTTTTCCGCGTAGTCGATGCCGTCCATGAAATACGCGGGGACGAGTGTGTACTGCATAAGATGTGCGGTGGTTTCGATGCCCGCCGGGTGAAAGGTATCGTCTTTCCACAACCCGGAATCTTTCTGCCAGCTTTTGATGAACTCAAAGCCCCGCTTTCTGGCGGCATTGATTCTTTCCTCATCCTGCCTGTCATGCGTCACCTGATAAATGGTGAGAAAGCAGGTCACAGAACAGGTGGTGTCGAGATGGGACCATTCCGGGTCCGCCCAATGCCCGTCTTGTTCCTGAACGGAAAGTACGTATTCCAAAGCGCGTTGGATGCTCTCCTCAATGGCGGGGTCTTTTAACACCATGTTGCCCCGGCAAAGTTTCAAGGCGACAAAGGTCGTGATCCACATTGAGGTCTGGTTGGCATGGGACTGTTTGGACCAGCCTCCATCGGGGTTCTGCACTCTGACGCATTCCTGAAACTCCGTCCCCAGAGACTGGGTGCGATCCAGATGCAAAATGCACCGCAATATATGCTCCAGAACCTCCATGTCCTGCTCCCCATCATGAAGGCTCCATTCATTTCTTTTGGAGTCCAGATATTTCCACTCACTCTCAATTAATTGATCCAGCTGTTCTGACGCAATCACGGTCATGTTAAATCTCTTAAAAATAAAATGGATTTAGTAAGGAGGTAATTGTTTCGCGAAGGTTGATTATATGATGAGTCAAATATTTACTCAACCCAATTCCTTAAGCCCCGTTACACGGGGAGAAAGCTTGGGCCTGACGCTACGCGAGGCCCTGAGAATATCTCTATGAAAACATTCAAGGGATACGCTTCGCTCTGGAGTCTCTGAATTATAGGGAAACTATCAATTTCTCAATAATCCATCGCACGTTGACATCAGGTCCAGCGGGGTCCAGCGTCACGCTGGCCGCGGGGAGAAAAAATTATTCCACCAGTTGCGAATATTTTTTCGAAACCCAGCCCATTTCTCCAGCTGAAAACTCCACCTTGTACCATCCGTTTTCTTCCTTGATGAACGGGACCAGGGAGCCTTTGGCGATGGTGGCCAGAACCTGAGAGTCCAGAGTCGGGTCTTCACGCACCCTCAGCGGATCACGCCGGGTGACGATCCTGACTTTCTTTTTTGGGACCCTGGCAACTTCAGGCGCGTCATCCTTAGAATCATCCATGACCGAGGCTGAAACTTGGTGATCCGGAGGCGAAAAATCAGGTTCGGGAGCCGAGACCACGGTTTCCGGTGGAGAGGCCTCAGGGTCCAGAACGGGGAAAATATTGGCGCCGGTCGCGGGCTTGGGTTCCGGTTGAGTGGCGATTTCTATCTTTTGCTCCCCGGTGCGCGGGACCTCCAGCGGCTGGACGGGAACAAACCCCCTGTCCATGTTTTCATCGGCGGACGGCGTCTTTACAGCCATATCAAGTTTTTCCAACGCCTTGACGGCGGAATCCTCTTCCACCGGAGGCTCTTCGGTCGTGACCGATTCCATCTTCTTTTCAGCCATATCCTTCATGGTGGAGGGTGGCTGGGCCATGTCTTTTTTGTTTTCCACATCCCCCAGAGAGCCTTCCAGCATAGCGACTTCCCCTTCCAGAGGAGCGCTTTCGGATGGGGCCGGGGCAACCTCTTCTTCTGAAACCATTTTTTCGTCGGAAAAAGCGGTTTCCCGCGGTTTCAAACCTTCAATTTTCATGCGGGCTTCATCTGAATTTTTGGAGCTGTTCGGGTAGCGCTTGAGATACCCCTCATAGGATTCCAGGGTGTTGATACGTTTGGCCTGCTCAAAGGCTTTGTCTTCATATTCCTCGATCCGAAACCCGATTTTTTCCTTTTTCTCGGGGGGGGAGATTTCCTGGACCCGTCTCAGGGTATCGACCGCCCGGTTATAATCCTTGGCCTCCTTATAGAGGGTGGACTTGAATTTGAGGACCCGGACCAGATTTTCTTTAATTTTCGATTCGTTGGGCTCCAGGGACATGGCTTTTTCCAACTCGGCGATCGAGGCATTGACCTGATCGTCCTCAAAGTAAACCAGCCCCAGGTTATTGTGAGCTTCAAAGGAACGCGGATGTTTTAACAGAAACTCATTCCAGACCTTGATGGCGGGCTGAATCCGGTTATTCGTCTGCCGGAACAAAGCACGGTCGAAAAGCTCCCTGTCGGCCTGCGTTACGTCGGCGGGAGGAGACGCAAAATAGGGTTTTTTAGAAAATGGGTTCAAATCGACGCTGGCGCACCCTTGAATCCCAATAAAAATTCCCACGATTAATAAACGCTTTAAAATTTTAAAATCCATAATCATAGCCGTCAGTATCACTCCATTTTATAATTCCGTCAATAACTCTTGACTTCGGGTAGAAATTATCCAATGCTGTCTCCTTCACTAGGGGTGTTGCTCCAACTGAGATTTCCTTTTAGGATGACCCTTGGAACCTGATCTGGATTATGCCAGCGAAGGGAAGTGAAGCCGTCTTTTACAGACAAGCCACCATTCCCTTCCTTCAAGCTGTAATCCTGATCACAGGGCGAAAAATTTTCCATTACAGGTTACCCTCTGGTCATCCTTCCGGCAACAGCACTCCAAAAAGTGTTAAGGAAATAGTTAGCTAAGAACAATTTCCTCCACAAAGGAAATTTTGGGTTCCTCTTTAGAGAAGGCGACATCTCTCCCGGTTTCGGGGAATGCGTTGAATCACCTTTCGGACGATTCAATTGTACCCCAAAACATTTGTTTTATAAGAGGAAATATTATTCTGGAGAATCCGGTGAAATTGACCATCAATGGAAAAGAACGAGAGGTCCATTCCAGTCAAACAGTGACCGAGCTGGTTAAGGAACTCGCAATCAACGCTCCCAATATTGCCGTGGCCCTTAACTGTCAGGTGATTCCCAAATCTCTATACCCGGAAACACCCGTGAAAGAGGGTGATCAAATAGAAATTGTCCACGCCGTTGGCGGTGGTGTTTGATCGGTCCACAAGATAATTTACGAGAGAAAAATAAATTCCCGTGCAATGATGCGGTTACAGAAAAAGTTTTAAACTAGCAACCAGGGACCAAGAGACCTTAAGGAAAAATATTCTAATGAATGATACAGCCACCGTTGAGAAACAGACTTTTAAAATAGGTGACAAAACCCTGACATCCCGCCTGATCGTGGGTACGGGGAAATACGCCTCGTTTGAACAAACCCGCATCGCCATCGAAATATCCGGCGCGGAAATCGTGACCGTGGCCGTTAGACGGATTGAGCTGGACACCACCAAGGACTCACTCCTCAACCATCTCGATCCTGAAAAGTACATTTTTTTACCGAACACCGCCGGTTGCTATTCCGTGAAAGAAGCGGTCATGACCTGTCAACTGGCCCGAGAAGCGGGCCTGGGTAATTTCGTCAAAGTGGAAGTGATCGGCGACGAAAAAACTCTGTTCCCTGACAATGAAGCAACGTTGGAGGCTTCGAAACTGCTCGTTAAGGATGGTTTTCAAGTCTTGCCTTATTGCACCGACGATGTGGTTTTGTGTAAAAAACTGGAGGATCTCGGTTGCGTGGCGGTGATGCCACTGGCAGCACCCATCGGGTCCGGGCTTGGCATTCGCAATCCCTATAACATCAGGCTCATTCAGGAAGCGGTCAGCGTTCCCGTCATCATCGACGCCGGTGTGGGCACCGCGTCCGACGCCAGCCGGGCGATGGAGCTCGGGGTAGACGGAATCCTGATGAACACCGCCATCGCCGGAGCCGATGACCCCTTGAAAATGGCACTGTCCATGAAAATGGCGGTCGAGAGCGGCCGACTGGCTTATGAAGCCGGCAGAATTCCAAAAAAATTATACGCGTCCGCCAGCAGTCCGCTGGAAGGAATGATGGATATTTAGACGGTAAAGAACAAAACGAATCTTATAAAAAGGTGAACGTGCCACCCCCGGGAAATGATCACAGGCAGGCTGGCGACAACGATGAGGAAATGAAAACCCGTCTGATAAAGGGGCTGGCGGAAGTTAAGCCGGAGTGGCTGAAGGTATATTTGATCACCGACCGGAAACACTGTCCGGAAAACCGTCTTCTGAACAATCTGGAAGCCGCGCTAAAAGGCGGTGTGCGCGACCTGCAATTGCGCGAAAAAGATTTGCCGTTAAAAGACCTGCACTCTCTGGCGGTGGTGCTAAAACAGATGACCGAGCGTTACGGTGCAAGGCTCTATATCAACGACCGGGTGGACATTGCGCTGATGGTCGGAGCCGATGGGGTGCATCTCCCTGAAAACGGGATGCCCGCAAACGAGGTCAAGGCATGTTATCCGCACCTTCTGGTGGGGGTTTCCACCCATTCTCTGGATGGGGCCAAACAGGCTAAAAAAGACGGGGCCGATTTCATCACCTTCAGCCCCATATTTGAAACTCCTTCCAAGATGAAGTACGGCCCTGCGCAAGGGCTTGAAGCATTGCGGACCGTGTGCCAGGAAGTAACGCTCCCGGTGCTTGGACTGGGAGGAATCAGTAAAGACCGTGTCTCAACCGTTCTGGACCAGGGAGCTCATGGCGTTGCCTTGATCTCCGGTATCTGGAACGGTCCCGATATAAAACAAGAATCTTTTGAATACATGCAATTCTTCGAGGGGAGATAACCAACATGACCGATAACGCAGACACCAATGGAAATAAGCTCAACCAATTGACCACGCATCCCGTATCGCCCAACTCAAAAAAAATATATGTTGCAGGGTCCATACATAAGGACATCCGCGTTCCCTTCAGAGAAATCACCCTGACCGGAGCAACCCCGCATTCAGAAAACGGCGGCAATGGGAACGGGGCCAACGGCCAGGAACCCAAGGAATCTATTCTGGTGTACGACACGTCCGGTCCTTACACCGACCCCAACGTCGAAATCAATCCTTATAAAGGGCTTCAGCCCATTCGGGCAAAATGGATTTCGGACAGAGGCGATGTCGAAGCGTACCAGGGCCGAACGATTTTACCGGTCGATAATGGTTATAAACGGGAAGACCAAGGGGAAGGCGTCCGCCGGTTCGACCGTAACAACATGGAAATTCTGCGCGCCAAACCAGGGAAAAACGTCAGCCAGATGCATTACGCCCTTAAAGGCATCATCACTCCGGAAATGGAATACATCGCCATCCGCGAGAACCAACGTCGCGTCGAATTGGATCAGGACCCGGAACGTGAAAAGCGCCTCAGCGGCAACTCCTTCGGTGCCAGCATTCCTGATGAAATCACACCGGAGTTTGTGCGAGAAGAAATCGCCCGAGGGCGCGCCATCATCCCGGTCAACATCAATCACCCGGAAGTGGAACCCATCATCATCGGCCGTAATTTTCTGGTAAAAATAAACGCCAATATCGGCAATTCCGCTGTCAGTTCCTCCATCGAGGAGGAAGTGGAAAAAATGGTGTGGGCCACGCGCTGGGGCGCGGACACAGTGATGGACCTTTCCACCGGGAACAATATTCACGACACCCGCGAATGGATCATCCGCAATTCATCCGTTCCCATCGGTACCGTGCCGATTTATCAGGCTTTGGAAAAAGTCGAGGGCAAGGCGGAAGAGCTGACTTGGGAAATTTACCGCGACACACTGATCGAGCAGGCCGAACAGGGCGTGGACTATTTCACCATTCATGCCGGTGTCCTGCTTTCCTATGTCCCCATGACGGCGAAACGGGTCACGGGCATCGTTTCCCGAGGCGGGGCCATCATGGCCAAATGGTGTCTCGCGCATCACAAGGAAAATTTCCTCTACACGCATTTTGAGGACATCTGCGAAATCATGCAGGCTTACGACATCAGCTTTTCTCTGGGAGACGGCTTAAGGCCCGGCTCCAGCGCCGATGCCAACGACGAAGGCCAGTTCGCCGAATTAGAAACTCTTGGGGAACTCACCAAAGTCGCGTGGAAATATGAAGTGCAGACCATGGTCGAGGGGCCCGGTCACGTGCCCATGCACCTGATCAAGGAAAACATGGAGAAGCAGTTGAAAGAATGCCACGAGGCGCCGTTTTACACACTGGGACCGTTGACCACCGACATCGCACCCGGATACGATCATTTCACCAGCGGCATCGGAGCCGCCATGATCGGCTGGTACGGATGCGCCATGCTCTGCTACGTCACGCCCAAGGAGCATCTGGGACTTCCCAACCGGGACGATGTAAAAGAAGGCGTCATCACCTATAAAATCGCGGCCCACGCGGCGGACGTGGCCAAAGGGCACCCGGGATCACGAGCCAGGGACGATGCTCTCAGCAAGGCCAGGTTCGAGTTCCGCTGGGAGGACCAGTTCAACCTGTCGCTTGACCCGGAACGGGCGCGTGAATTTCATGACGAGACCATGCCGTCGGATTCCGCCAAGGTGGCGCATTTCTGTTCCATGTGCGGCCCACATTTCTGCTCCATGAAAATCACCCAGGACGTGCGCGATTATGCTGAAAAGAAGGGCCTGGAAGAGAAAGAGGCGCTTAAGGAAGGCATGAAGGAAATGTCGCAGACGTTCAAGGACAAGGGCAGTCAGATATACAGCGAGCCCGCCAGCGTACCGCTGGAGGATCAATAAAGGCAGAGCATTGAAACCACAGATAAACACAGATGGATTTGTCCCTGGGTTTTCCAGAACGGATGAGCAATCCCACCCGGCGAAGAAACAGAAAGTATCGCCCGGCGTGAGCAAGTTCGCCCTCCGCGGAGGAGGGTTGACAAATGCGGGATTCTCACTAAAATAGACAACCATAACAAATTCAGGCGCGTAGCTCAGGGGTAGAGTACTTGCTTGACATGCAAGGGGTCGGCGGTTCGAAACCGCCCGTGCCTATTTTTTAAGACCCCCAAGGTGAATTGAGAGTCAGTTGAAATTTCGAGCCCAAACAGGCGACTCATGCCGTCGTCTTTGTCAGGGCAACAAATTTCACCTTCCCTTCAAGGAAATCCCTTACAAACGGATGGGTTGTGTATCGCCTGCGAAACTCTGTCGGCCTTTTTTGGGCTCAGAGGGCATGACTCACATTGAATCGGTAGCAACAGGACACAATGAGTAAAGATTCCAAAAATTTTGATCTGGAAACCATCCGGCACAGCACCGCGCATCTCATGGCGCAGGCGGTGATGCAGTTGTACCCCGATACCAAGGTCACGATCGGCCCGGTGATCGCGGATGGATTCTATTACGATTTTTTCAGGGAGAAACCATTCGTCCCGGATGACCTGGAAAAGATTGAAGCGCGCATGCGGGAGTTGGCCAAGCAGAACCTGGAAATCGTGCGCCAAGAAATTCCGCGGGAAGACGCGCTGAAAAAATTTGACGAAATGGGCGAAAATTTCAAATGCGAAATCATCAACGACATTGACTCGAGTGAGGCCATTTCCGTTTACACCCAGGGCGAGTTTTCCGATCTTTGCCGCGGGCCGCATGTCGGCTCGACCGGAGATATCAAGGCGTTCAAGCTGTTGCACACTTCCGCCTCTTACTGGCGCGGCGATGAGCGAAACGCCGGCTTGCAGAGAATCTACGGCACCGCATGGCACAGCGAAAAAGAACTGAGAGTCTACCTGCGTCAGTTGGAGGAAGCCAAAAAACGTGATCACCGGAAGCTGGGCAAGGAGCTGGACCTGTTTTCAGTGACCGACGAGATCGGTCCGGGAATGATCCTCTGGCATCCCAAGGGCGCCAGAATCCGTGGTTTGATGGAAGACTTCTGGAAAAGCGAGCACTATAAAAACGACTACGAGATGGTGTACAGCCCGCACGCCGCCAAAGTGGATCTGTGGAAAACCAGCGGTCACATGGATTTTTACAAAGACAATATTTTTTCCCCGATGGATATCGAAGGTAAAGAATATGTCATGAAACCCATGAACTGCCCGTTTCACATCCAGATTTTCCAGAGCCGCCTGCGCAGTTACCGGGACCTCCCCATCCGGTTCGGAGAACTGGGCACGGTTTACCGTTACGAGCGTTCCGGCGTGTTGCATGGTCTTCTTCGGGTGCGCGGTTTCACCCAGGACGACGCGCATTTATTCTGCCGCCCCAATCAGATCGAGGAAGAACTTGTTAAAGTTTTGGGGCTGATCCTGTTCATTCTCAAAGCCTTCGGGTTCGAAGAGTATAAAGTCTATCTCAGCACCCAGCCGGACAAATTCGTCGGCTCCCAGGATGACTGGGAAACCGCTACGAATGCCTTAAAGTCGGCCCTAGAAAAAACCGAACTCGAATACGAGGTGGACCCTGGGGAAGGCGTGTTTTATGGCCCCAAAATCGATATCAAGATCAAGGACAGCCTGAACCGTTACTGGCAGGTTTCTACAGTGCAGGTGGATTTTAATCTTCCCCATCGATTCAACATAAGCTATATTGAACAGGACGGTCAACGCCAGCAACCGATCATGATTCACCGCGCGTTGATGGGGTCTCTGGAACGTTTTTTCGGTTGCCTGATCGAGCATTATGCCGGTGCTTTTCCTTTGTGGCTGGCACCTGTTCAGGTCATTTTGCTTCCGATCACCGATAACCAGCATTCCTATACGGATGAACTGGCCGAGCAATTGAAAAAGGAAGGAATCCGGGTCGAAAAAGACTTGCGAAATGAAAAGATTGGGTTCAAAATCCGGGAAGCTCAGCTCCAGAAAATCCCTTATATGATTGCTTTGGGGGATAAAGAGGTCCAGGCGAAAACTCTTGCTGTTAGAAAACGGCGGTCCAAGGAGTCGAGAACACTGGATCTGGAAACTTTTATTGAGGAAGTTAATACTCTGGTTCGGGAAAAGACTATCGACTGTCTTTAACAAACCGGAAAGTGAAGCAGGGGATCATTGAGCTCCCCATTAAACTTTATTGAGGAGGGCGATTAATTAAAGCCGACAAGCAACGTACCAATAGAATGATTAGAGTCAAGGAAGTCAGCGTGATCGGCGATGACGGTGAGCAAATGGGAGTTTTTCTCACTGAGGATGCCATCAACATGGCCCAGGAAAATAATCTGGACCTGGTCGAGGTGGCCCCGACGGCGAATCCACCGGTTTGCCGGATCATGGATTTTGGTAAGTTTAAATACAAGCAAAGCAAAAAAGCTCACGAAGCCAAAAAGAACCAGAAGGTCGTTCACCTCAAGGAAGTCAAGTTTCGTCCCAACACCGACCAGCATGATTATGACTTTAAGCTCAAGCATGTCACCCGGTTCATCGAAGCGGGAGATAAGGCCAAGGTCGTTATCTTTTTTAAAGGTAGGGAAATCGTCCACCGGGAAAATGGCTTCAAACTTCTGGAACGGATTACCGCCGATATTGAAGAAATTGCGGCGGTCGAATCTGCCGCCAAACAAGAGGGGCGTACCCTGGTAATGATTCTGGCTCCCCTTACGAAAAAGAAAGGCCAATAGTGGCCCTCAAAACAAATCCAACGGAACCATCGAGATAATTTCATGCCCAAAATTAAGACAAATAAAGGCGCCGCCAAGCGGTTCAAGAAAACTGGCACAGGAAAAATCGTAAGGCATAAGGCCTTTAGCAGCCATATCCTGACGACCAAAACCACCAAGCGAAAACGAAATTTAAGAAAGTCCACGACCATGGCTCCAGGGGACGCAAAACGCATGAAAGTCATGCTTCCCTACTAAGGCCGTAAATCAAATACAGGAGATAGTGAATGCCCCGCGCAGTGAATGGATCAGTAACAAGAAAGCGAAGAAAAAAAATACTCAAGCTGGCCTCCGGATACCGGAGCGTTCGGAGCCGCGCCTACCGCAAGGCCAGGGAGTCCGTTGAAAAGGGATTGTGCTACGCGTACCGGGATCGAAAAGTCCGCAAACGGGAGTTTCGACGGCTTTGGATCGCGCGCATCAACGCCGCCGTCCGGGACCAGGGATTGACCTACAGCAAATTCATGCACGGTCTGAAACTGGCTCAAATTGAATTGGACCGCAAAGTTCTTTCCGATATGGCCATCCACAATGCAGACGCTTTCCAGGCGTTGACCAAAACCGTCCAGGCCAAACTGGCCTAACTCCGTTACACGGAGAGGAAGCTTGGGCCTGACGCTACGCGAGACCCATAATATGTCTCGAGAAAAATTCAGCATGATGGCAAATCCAACCCGCTATTGACCCATAGAACATAAATATTTGCTCCAGCCCCAGGCTGGTGGCCGGCTATGATTGAAAAAATCCAACAGCACAGGCAGGACTTTGATGACAAGGTCAGCGGCTGTTCCTCCCTGGAACAGTTGAAACAACTGCGCATCGATTTTCTTGGCAAAAAGGGGTGCGTGTCCGGAATCATGAAGGATCTCAGAACGGTCTCGCCGGAAGAAAAACCGCTTGTCGGAAAGCAGATCAATGAATTAAAGGAACACATCGAACAATCCCTGGAGGGGAAAACCAGCGCCCTTCAAAAAAACGGTCACGGTGTATCGGGAGATGCAAAGGGGTTCGACCCCAGCCTCCCCGGCAAAAAGGAACTGACCGGCTCTATCCATCCCATTTCGCAGATTTTAGAAGAGATCAGCACGATCTTTTTCAGCCTGGGGTTTCAGGTGGAAGAAGGACCCGAAATTGAAACGGACTATTATAATTTCGAAGCCTTGAATATACCCAGGGACCATCCCGCCCGGGACATGCAGGACACGTTTTATATCGAAGACGATGTGGTCCTTCGGACCCACACCTCGCCGGTGCAAATCCATGTCATGGAAAACCAGCAACCGCCGCTTCGCATCATCGCACCTGGAAAGGTGTACCGTTGCGATTCCGATGTTTCCCACACGCCCATGTTTCACCAGATCGAAGGGTTGATGGTGGACGAAAATATTTCCTTCAGCCACCTCAAAGGCGTGCTCAATATTTTCCTGCATCAGATTTTTGGTGAAAAGACCCAGGTCCGTTTCCGGCCCAGTTTTTTCCCCTTCACCTGCCCCAGCGCCGAAGTGGACATCGAATGCGTGATGTGTTCGGGAAAAGGATGCCGCGTGTGTTCCCAAACCGGATGGCTGGAAATCATGGGTGCGGGGATGGTGGACCCGGCGGTGTTCGAGTCGGTCAATTACGATTCGGAAAAATGGACGGGATTCGCCTTTGGCATGGGTATCGAACGCATCGCCATGCTCAAATACGGGATCAATGACATCCGCCTGTTTTTTGAAAACGATCTGCGCTTCCTGAAACAATTTTAGTTCCACCCCGCAGGAAACAATTTACCCCAGGCCAACTCGATACACTGAAAGAAAAAAAGGGGAACGGGCTCACCTGCCCCGCTCCCCTTTTATTGATTTGCCGTGCTTGAAGTCAGTTTTTAAACTTTAAACTGACCGACCAGACTTTGCAGTTCTGACGCCATTTTGGAAAGCTCACCGGACGCGTTCTGTGTGTCGTTAGCGCCCTGAGTGGTGCTCTGCGCCGCTTGGGCGACCCCGGTGATGTTTTGCGCGATTTCGGCCGTTCCCTTTGCCGCCTCACCAACATTGCGCCCAATCTCCGCCGTGGTCGCCGTTTGCTCTTCTACGGCGCTGGCGATGGTGTTGGAGATGTCGTTGATCTTGTTGATGACCTCAGAAATCTCCGCGATTGCGGTGACCGAGTTTTGCGTATCGGACTGAATGGCGCCGATTTTACCGCTGATTTCCTCCGTCGCTTTAGCGGTTTGGTTGGCCAGGTCCTTCACCTCGTTGGCCACCACGGCAAATCCTTTGCCTGCTTCGCCCGCTCTTGCCGCTTCGATGGTGGCGTTCAAAGCCAGAAGGTTCGTCTGTTCCGCGATCGAGGTGATGACCTTGATCACCTGTCCGATCTCCGCCGAACTCTCACCCAGTTTGCTGATGGTGGTATTTGTGGTTTCGGCCACTTTGACCGCTTCACTGGCCACACGGGACGCCTCGGTGGCGTTTTGGGCGATCTCCTTGATGCTGGAGCTCATTTCCTCAGCGCCTGTAGAAACCGTCTGCACGTTCTTACTGACCTGTTCCGAAGCGGCGGAAACCACTCCCGACTGGGCCGAAGTTTCTTCTGCATTGCCGGCCATCTGCTGACTGACTGCGGTCAACTCCTCGGATGAAGACGCCAGCGTTTCTGCATTGTGGCCAATGGCCTGCATATTGGTGCGCATCTTTTGCAGGAACCCATCTAAACCCTCGCCCATCTGGCCGATGGCGTCACTGCCCTTGACCGTGACTTCCTGGGTCAGATCGCCTTCGGCGGCGGCGGAGACCACTTCCAGCATGCTGTCCACCTTGGTCTTCAATTCCTCAGCCTGTTTCTGTTCTCGCTCGGCCGCTTCTTTGGCGGCTGTTGCATTTTTCACCATTTCTGTGACGATGGACCAGCCCACCATAACCCCGATTTGCTCACCTTCTTGACCGGCAATAGTGACCATATTCAGGTCCAAAATCTCCTCCCCCAATTGAATCTGAGCTCTATGCGGAAGATTTTTTGGGTCGGACAATATATTCCGCTGGTGTTGCGGATTTTTGTGAAAAATATCGATCGACTGCCCTATCATCTGATCGGCTTTCACCGGGAGCAGGGATTCCAAATTTCTGAAAGTTTTTAATGAGGCGGGATTCATATATTCAAGGACCAGATCATTGTTAGCGTATAAAACATTTGTGGCCATGCTTTCAACAATCTGTTTGACTTTTGACGTTTCGAGATCGGAGGCTTTCTTGCCGATGGCCTGTTCTCTCAGCCCTTTTAATTTTTCTTCAAATTGACCGGACAATCCGAAATCGTCCGATTCCGGAATTTTTCCACCCAGGAGATCTTCAGCATTCTTCAAATAGGTTTTGACCGTTTCCACCAACCGTTTGAAGTTTCCCCTCATCCGCCCGATCTCATCATTTGACCGCACCGAAATTTCTCTGATGTTGTCCAGGTCTCCATCGGCAAAACTTTCCAAAGAATTTGTAAGAGTAATAATTGGCAAAGAAATACTGCGTGCGCTCCAGAATCCAAATACTATTATCAATCCAAAGAATACTGTGGCGATGATAAAGATTTTATTTTCCACCGCGATGATCGATGCGTTCACCACCTCATCCGGAGACCGCGCCAGCACCGACCAGTTCATGCCTGGAAAACCCATGGAGCCTTCGAAATGTGCGAAACCCGCCGCCTGCTCGATTTTCTTACGTGCATGGGTGGCGTACTCAAACCCGGACTCCTTGTTTTTGGCCGACTTGACGGCGGCTGAAACTCCCTTTTCCGCCAGGTTCAGCTTGAGCAGAACGTTAAAATCCCGCTGGACGCCATTTTCCGAGCCTCTATTGTAGGCAGGGTCAAAATCCAGAATCACCTGACCGTCACTGTTGAGCAGGGTCAGCTCAATGTTGGAAAGTCCGCCTTGCTTCAATTTCTGGTAGGCCGCCACAACAATATCCTCTACCAGAGAAAACTTGGCGTAATTATTCCAGACGGCGATCACTTGTCCGGCTGCATCATAAACCGGAGCGGCAAAATTCAGGGTCAGCCCATCATCGCCCGGATAGGCGCTTTTGGCATCCTGGTCCACATGCAAGGGAGTGATGACCGTTCCTGTGAAGGTACTATCCCCGCCGATATTTCCCGCCTGGCTGGTATAAAACTTTTTCTGCATCACATCTTGAAACCACGGGGCCTGGCTGTAGTTGCGGCTTAATAAATTGCCTGTGGAAATTCCCTTTCCATCCTGATCCTTGGTATTGACCGCAATGACGTTGCCTTCCAGATCCACTAAAAGGGTCAAATAATAAATATCGTAGGTGTCCACGTAGCTGTTCATAGCCGACACAATTGGGCTTTGCTCCTTGTACCAGTGCTCCCGGTTTTGCAGAATAGAATTCAAACCGAAAGCCTGAACATCCCCGTATCGTTCAAACAGGTTGCGGTCGATTTTATCGGCTATATTGGTGGCCACCTTTTGCAGATTGCTGGCGTTCAAGCTTCTTATCTCTTTGAAAGACATACTGTTCACCATCATGACCACAGCAAGAGGAACCATGCCGATCATCAAATAAAGGATGATCTGCTTCCACTTCAAACTCAGATTTTTCCAAATATTCATCTCTTTCTCCTAGTTAACTCAAAATTAAAATGGCCCCTTTTTGCCAAAAACAACGGACGAATCGAAAGTTGAATCCGTTTTAAATATATTAGGTACGACAATATGATGACATATTGGAAAAAACAGTAAGTGTAAAGATACTAAGCTATTGATTTAAAAATTACAACAGAGATTTTCATTTATGTGCCAAAAACCACACATTTCCAAAAAAATTCGCTCCGAAGCGAAAGTTTATCGTAAAAAACGGGCGGTTGAGTGCGTCTAAGAA
This sequence comes from Nitrospinaceae bacterium, assembly GCA_029261595.1. Lineage (GTDB taxonomy): Bacteria > Nitrospinota > Nitrospinia > Nitrospinales > VA-1 > JADFGI01. Next base: position 32,349 of record JAJDAZ010000014.1, read on the forward strand.
GTGGATGACAAGGGGGATAGAGCCGTTTTGCTACTCGGGCTTCATGGCCTTTTTGACCATGTTCCGGTCGAAGTAGTTGGTGGACATGCCAGCATCGAGGACGATGCCCTGGGCATTGATGCCGCTGGACCGTTCGCTCAGCAGAAACACCGCCGCGTTGGCCACTTCCTGGGTGGTCAGGGCTTTTTTGCGCAGGGTGAGTTCTTCGGCGTGAAGGTAGGAGTCGATGTAACCGGGAATTCCTGCCGAGGCGGAGGTCTTGAGCAGGCCGGCATTGACTGAGTTGAATCGGATATCGGAAAATGCGCTGAAGGATTTTGCCAGGAAACAAAGCGAGGAATCCAGAGCGGCTTTGGCCGGGGCCATGTAGCCGTAATTTTCCGCCGCCATCCGGGTGGTGGAGATGGACACCGTCACAACGGAAGCCTGCTTATCTAAAAGATCCTTAAAAGCGTTCGCCAATTGGATGAGGGAAAAGCAGGTGATGTCGATGGATTGCAGAAAATCCGCTTTGCTCGTCTCATGGAAAGGTTTGACGCCGCTTTGGTAATTAGCGAAAGCGATGGAATGCACAATTCCGTGGATTTTTTCGCGGTCACGGCCCATCTCTTTGCGGAGCCGGTCGATGTCTTCCTGTTTTTCGACGTCGCAGACATAAACCGGAGCCTCGCCCACGAGCTTGGCAACGGATTGTTTCCTGGCATCGGAGCGTACGCTATACAGCACGTCCGCGCCCTCTTCGGCTAAAATTTTGCCGATATGGTAGGCCACGCTCTTCTTATTGGCGACGCCGACCACCAGAAACGTTTTACCTGCCAGATTTAAAAAGCTCATTTGACATTCTCCACCAGCATGACGGCAAAATCAACCGTTGCCGCTGTCTTGCCGTTCACGATTACTTTCCCGGACATGAAACAGGCGGGGTCCACCCATTCCGTCAGATTGACCTCGATCTCCAAAGTATCGCCCGGCAATACGGCGTGTTTAAATTTAACATGATTCACCCGTGTGACCACAGGAATACGGTTCTCTCCTCCCGCAATCCGTTTTCCCATGAGGATGGCACCGCTTTGAAACACCGACTCCAGAATGAGAACGCCGGGCATGATGGGCCGTCCGGGGTAATGCCCCTTGAAAAAAGGTTCCTCGGCCTTTACTTCCTTTTGAGTTTTAATACTGTCTTTGGTAGCTGAGACAACGCGATCGACAAACAGGAAAGGCGGACGGTGGGGAATGTATTGCAGAAATTCTTCCATAAACCTATAACCCGCCTGAGACCTCATTCACCGTACCGGTGATGTAGGACGATTCTTTCGAGGCCAGGAATAAAACCGATCGCGCAACTTCCTGGGCCGTGCCAAAGCGCTTTAAGGGAATCTGACCGATGTAGGCTTTTCTTTGTTCTTCGGACAGGTCGGCAATGAAATCGGTTTCTATAAAGCCCGGTGACACGCAGTTGACGGTAATCTTCCGGCTGGCCACTTCCTTGGACAACGAACGGGTGAACGCCACCTGACCCGCTTTCGACGCGGCGTAATTGGACTGCCCGGCAAACCCGAACTTTCCGATCGGCGAGGTGATGAGAATAATTCGGCCATAACGCTGGCGCATCAGACCGAGCACCGCCTGTTTGCAGACATTGAACGTTCCCGTCAGGTTGGTGTCGATCACCTGTTGCCAATCGGATTCTTTCATCAAGCCCACCACCGAATCTTTGCGAATGCCAGAGCTGTTGACCAGAATCTGAAACGGACCGTGTTTTTCTTCCACGGTGCGAAAAAATGCCTCTACCTCGTGATATTGAGTGATGTCGAATTTTTGCAAATCGATACGGTCGGCAAAGTCGGCGTTGGCCCCCTCAAACTCCTTTGCGGCTTGATCGTTGGATTGATAGGTCGCGATGACCTTCGCCCCCGATTGCAGAAAGGCCCCCGATATGGCTCGGCCAATGCCCCTGGTTCCTCCAACCACAATGGCGGTTTGATCTGAAAAATCAAATTGCATGGAAATGCCGGGAACAAATGACAGAGTGGTTGGGAGTAAATACGGGAGTCAACATGGAGTCACGATTAAACGGAAGCGGAGATCAATTCTTTTTTTGAGTCCAGTGAGCGCACCAGTTTGTCCACTTCGTTGGCCACGATCACGCCGTAGTTGGCGGCGCCCAGCCAGCCGGACATGATGATGCCCACGGAGCCGGAATGGAACAACCCGGAAATCTGTTTGGGCAGATCACGGCTCACTTTCAGTCCTTCAAACTTGGTTCCGAAAGAAGTCCCGCTCGGATGCAGGGTGTAACGCTTGAAGGTTTTCGGCGTGGCCGCTTCCACATGGTCGATTTTTTTCCGGATATCCGGGACGTATTTTTCGAGGGACTGCAAGGTGGCTTCGATCAGGAGGTTCTTTTCGACTTCATAAGTCTTGTCATCCATGGAGGCCCAATCCTGATATTTCGCGTTGGTGGAGGCGACGATGGAATAACGATCGGTGCCGGGCCGGATCTCGGGGTAATAAAACGAAAAGGTCCGGCTGGTGACATCTTTGCTCAGGATCATTTCCGTATTGTATTCATCGGCATCGGAGGAAAACAGCAGATCACCGACATAATCGATTTTTTCGCCCTTTTTGATCCCCATATAAACCTGACAACTGGAGTTGTTCAGGCGAACTTTTTTAACCTCCTCGACAAACTGGGGATCGAATTTTTCATCCCCCACCAGTTTGTGGATGGTGGTCAAAAGATTTGAATTGGAGAGCACGGCTTTGCAGGCGATGTCTTTGCCATTGATCCGGACTCCGTTCACCGCATTGTCCTCGACATGAACCTTTTCGACCAGACAATGGTTGCGGATATCAACGCCGTTTTTCAACAACTCCTTTTTCATTTTTTTGATGAGTTGATCGGTTCCGCCCTGATAGGTGAAAACCCCCTTGTCCATGAAATTGGAAAACACGATGCCGTAGGTCAGGGCGGGGTCGTCCAGGGTGGAGCCGTTGGCGTAGGTGATGGGCTCCATGAGAAAACGCCAGACATCTTTTCTGCCGGGGAAAAACTTTTGAAACAACTCGCCGGTGGTCATGACCAGATCGTCGTAAAAATTCATTTTACGGACGGTGATGAAAAAATCATCGACAACATCTTTCATGATGCCAAAATGGTCGTTCAATATACGGCTGAAATCGACCTTGTCGAAAGTGGTGTTCACGGAAAATTGCGGGTTGTCAAAGTGGATGCCCTTGAGCTGGATCACCGAATCGGCCATTTCCCGGGTCCAGTACTTGCGGAAGGTTTTGATCATCCCGCAGGGAAACCCGTGCAGGGAAATATCGAGGACGTGGCCGCCCCGTCGTTTGAACCAGGTGGCCATGCCGCCCAGGTTGTAGTGGTGCTCTGCCAACAGAACGGAATGCCCAAGACGCGCCAGCAGATTGGCCGAAGTCATCCCCGCAAGGCCGCTCCCGATCACAACCACATCGTAAAAAGATTTTGCTCCCTTCAACCAGTCTCTAGGCATAACACATTAATTTAAAATAGTTTCTCAGGATTCGACCGCTTTCTGCAAAACATGAAAATTGGCCATGGAAATTCCGCTCAAAGTAGCCCCCACAATGCCCAGAAAACCCTGGTCCGTACCGCAGATAAACAGATTTTCTACCGGTGTGGTTCCGTTTTTGATCTTGCGGGGAGACCCATAAACCGCGCCATTCAAATGCCCGGTGTATTTGTGGATGGTCTTGGGCGTAAACGTGTCTAAAAATACCACAGAATCGCGAAAATCGGGGAAAAATGTATGCAGTGCCTCCAGCGCCTCGGCCCGGCAATCCTTTTTAGCCTGGATGTATTCCCGGCGGGAAGGCTCGTTCCACAAACGGGCGCTGGCCAGATTGGTCAGCCTCAGCATCCCTTCGGCAAGCGGCGTGGGATAATTGAAATTATTGGGACAGCACAAAACCCCGCTGGTCACGTCGATCAATCGATCGGGAACGCGATACTCAAACTTCTGCTGAGTGCTGAAAAACACGATGCTTTTATCGTAGCCCAATTCTTTCGGCTCGCGGTCCAGCACAAAAATGGATTCCATAAACGACAACTGGCCCACCGGCCAGGTCTCTTGCTGGACCTGTTCGGGCCGGCACCGCCGCAAAGTTTCCACCGTCCCCATGGAGGAGATGACGGTTTGTGCCTTGAGGCATTCGCCCCCTTTTAAAGTCACCGACCGGACTTTTCCCTTATCCGCGTCGATCGACTCCACCTCGGCCCCCATGCGCAACTCGCCACCCAGGCTTTTATACCTTTCCACCAGGAGGGATAACAAAAAATGCATGCCCTTGAGCGGTTTGGCGAACCCTTCCATGAAGATGCTTTTGAACATGATGACGAACTGATAAAAATCCATGTCCCGCTCGCGGGCGTTGCCATAGTACATGATCGGGCAACACAGCATGTCGATCAACAACGGGTCGCTGACAAATTCCTGCAGCACCCCAAGCGCCGAGGTTTTTGTATCTCCCGCCAGCGACAACTCGTCGAAGGTTTCTATTTTCTGTACCAATTTAAGAAAGCCGTCGATCTGATGAGGAAACTGTTGGGCCACCTCCTGTTTTAAAAATTCGAAATCGTTGGTGAAGTTCAGGGACTTTTCAGGAAACCGGATCTCGGACATCTGTTGCGGGCACAATTGAAAATCTTCATGCTTGAACCGCAACTGCTTGAGCAGTTTTCCTAAGGGCGAGCGGCGGTCTCCTTTGGGCGTGTAATTAGTCATCGCGTGCAGGCCCACGTCGAAGGTGCGGTTCTTGCGCACGTAAAAAGAATTCAGGCCGCCCACCTCGATGTGCTTTTCGACGACACAAACTTTCTTGTCGAAGTGCGCCAGACGAATCCCGGCGGCCAGGCCCGACAAACCGGCTCCAATGATTATTGTGTCATAACCTGCCATGTTTCACCCTTTACAGGGGAGGAGAATATTAGGGCTGACGTTTGCTTCACCCCTACTACTCCTTCGGGGTATGAAGGTAAAGGTCGAATTTCATAGGCTCACGAGCCCCGGAATACCTTAGTTAGCAGAGAAAGATATTGTAATTCAGGTCCGGGTTGTTCCCGTCAGAAAAAAACGATCCCCGGCGCAAGGCGCAACCGGGAGTGTATTATAAATGGATTATTGTATTAATTTCGCAAAAAACGGTGGGAATAAATTCCAAAACCGGAAAATGACTTAACCGGCAAGCTGTCGGTCTTTCAGAAGGGGTTCGAGGTAGGTGACGCAACTGGCCATCGTTGCGAGTTGTCCATAATCTTTCTCGGGGACTTCGATATTGAAGCGCTTTCTAAGCTCCATGACAATATCGAGAAAGTCCATGGAATCCAGGTCGATCTGGTCCCTGAGATTATCCTGGTCATTGATAGAACTGACATCCTCATCAGGAGCTATATCGACCAGTATGCTGATAATGGCTTCCCTGACATCTTTTCCTGTCATCAATCTCCTCCTGCTAAAATTCTGATTTTATGGAAAACAATTTCAAAATTCAATAATAAAACTAGCCCTGGAACCGTTTCACGATGAGCACAGAGTTGATTCCAAACATGCCAAATGAATTGTTCATTATATAGTTCACAACTTCAAGCTTTTTCGGCTCATTTGCCACAATATTATCCAGGGCGCAATCCGGGTCCAGCTTGTCCAGGTTGATGGTGGGATGGACCCAATTGTCCTCAAACGCCGGTAAATTGCCCGCCAGCTCCAGTGTTCCCGCCGCTCCCATCGTATGTCCGATAAAACTCTTCGTGTTGTTGATCCAGACGTCCTTCTCGCCTGCGAATACGCTCCGGATCGCCGTGCACTCCTGAATGTCCCCAAGCTTAGTGGCGGTGGAGTGAGTATTCAGGATGTCCATATCCCCTGCTTCTAATCCGGCTTTCTTGAGAGCCAGACGAATGCATTCCGCCTGCCGGACCGGTTCGGGCAGAATAAAATCATGAGCGTCGGAATTGATCGCATAGCCCACGATCTCGCCGTATATTTTTGCGCCACGTTTTTCGGCATCCGGCAATCGCTCCAGGGTGTAGATACAGCCCCCTTCAGAACAGACGATGCCGTTTCGATCTTTATCGAAAGGCCGGCTGGCCTTGGTCGGGTCCTCGTGCCTGGCCAACGCGCCTTCGCTGTTGAAACTGGCGAAGATGCCAAACGTGTGAATACTTTCCGATATCCCGCCTGCCAGCGCTTGGTCCACCTCGCCCAGACGCAACATCTGGAGACCTTGAATGACCCCCATGTTCCCAGCCGCACAGGCCGCCCCAATCGTGTAATGGGGGCCGGTGATCTTCATGTTGAGCGTCACTTCCCCGGCCGGGTTGTTAGCCACCGTCCGTGGGTTGTGATGATGCGACCAGTATTTTACATCGTAATCGTACTGGCTGATATTATGGACTTCGTTTTCCGTCTCGACATTGCCGTGTTCGGTAACGCCAATATAAACGCCAATCCGGGAACGGTCCATTGCATCCATGTCCCAGCCCGCGTCCTGAACCGCCTCCTGGGCGCAGTAAATCGAAACCGATCCGGCCCGCGTGCCACGCCTCAGCACTTTTCTTTTTTGATACTTTAATTCGTCAAAATCGCACACCCCGGCGGGGACTTCGCCCATATACCGGGTTTCAAACTTCTGGACCCCGGATTTCCCTTCCAGCAGACTTTTTCTGAAATCCTTCAGATTATTCCCATTCGGGGCCGTCAGCCCGACTCCCGTGATGACAATGCGCTGTTCAGGGCTAAGCTGGTTTTCCATTCTCTATTAATCTGGGGGATCTATCCTTGCCAGACCCGACAAGGGTGGAGGAAATAATTATCAAAAATCGCAACTTTTCAGTTTTTAATCAGGAACCCTTCCGAAACTCGCTGTTTCCCCACGGGGAAAATTAATATCGGTGTGCGAACCGGAAAGCTAGAAATTGTAACATAATTGGCCAGGCAAAAAAAGGTTAAAGGCCAGCGTGACGCTGGACCCAATATTAACGCGCGATGGATTTATCTGGAAAAAACAATCGTTTGCTTAAATGAGATGAAGATATCAATCGTCATTTTGCAGGAGGGCGACGGCGTAGGCGGCCATGCCTTCCTCCCGTCCCACAAAGCCCAGGGTCTCGGTGGTGGTGGCTTTGACGTTGACCTGTCCCGGATCGATGCCAAGCGCGCCTGCTATGTTTTGTTTCATCGCCTGTATATGGGGTGCAATTTTAGGTTTTTGTGCCGCGATAATGGAATCAATATTTGAAATGGCGAACCTATGTTCCTCGCACATCGCGCCCACCTGTTTGAGCAAGGTGAGGCTGGACACGCCTTTCCATTTTGGATCGGTGTCAGGAAAGTATTTGCCGATGTCCCCCTTACCGATGGCTCCTAACAGCGCGTCGCAAATTGCGTGCGTGAGCGCGTCGGCGTCGGAATGCCCGTCCAGACCAAGTAGGTGCGGTATCTCAACCCCGCCCAGAATGAGTTTCCGGCCTTCGACCAGGCGGTGTACGTCGTAACCATTGCCGATTCTAAACATCATCCCTGCCACGCAGGGAGGAACAGTGGGGCTGAGTCCTCCGCAGAGGGCGAACTCGCTCACGAGCCCCGGCAATCTCCCATCTGTGTGTATCTGTGTTCATCTGTGGTTTAAATTTATCTTTAATGCGCGACGGAAATCAATTTCCTGGCTTCTTCCCGGGTCCACCGGTCGGCTTCCAAAACGTCCTCAAGATGGGTTACGGGCCGGCTCTTGTGGTTTTGCATCGCCATGCGAATGATTTCCGGGATTTCCTTGAAGGAGATGAGTTCATCGAGAAAAGCCTGCACGGCGATTTCGTTGGCGGCGTTGAGTACAGTGGGCAGGGTCTGCCCGGCATCGAGGGCATCCATGGCCAGTTTCAGACAAGGAAACTTTTCGTAATCGGGCGGTTCAAAATCCAGCCGGGATAATTGACTCCAATCGAGCGACGGCAACTCGCAGTCCAACCGGTCGGGGTAGGACAGGGCATAAGCGATGGGAACGCGCATGTCGGGAATTCCCAGTTGCGCCATGATGGACGTGTCGACGAATTCAATCATCGAATGGATGATGCTTTGCGCATGGATGATGACCTCGACGCGGGTGTCCAGACCGAACAGCCATTTGGCCTCGATATATTCCAGGCCCTTGTTCATCATGGTCGCAGAATCGATGGTGATTTTGTTTCCCATCGACCAGTTCGGGTGATTGAGCGCCTGTTCGACCGTCACATGCTCCATCTGTTCGCGGGTGAAGGTGCGAAACGGTCCGCCGGACGCGGTCAGGATGATTTTTCTGACCTGCTCCTTTTTTTCGCCGTTCATCGCCTGCAGGATGGCGCTGTGTTCGCTGTCGATGGGAATGATGGCGACGTTTTTATCCTGTGCGGCTTTTAGGACCAGCTCTCCCGCCACGACCAGGGTTTCCTTGTTGGCCAGGGCCAGATTTTTTCCCGCTTCAATGGCCGATAGAGCAGGAACCAATCCGGCGCTCCCCACAATTCCGGAGACCACCAGATCGCACTCCGTCCAGGTGGCGACTTTCACCGGGCCTTCTTCTCCAAAAATCAATTCCACATCGAGACCGGCCAGTCGTTCTCTCACCTCGGCTTCTTTCGAGCGATCAAACAAAGAAGCCACTTTGGGCTTGAACTGTTTGACCTGCTCGACAAATTGATCGGCATTTCTTCCCGCCGCAAGACCACAAATCTCGAATTTATCGGAATTTCGCGCCACCACATCCAGCGTGCTGACGCCAATCGATCCGGTGGAACCTAGAAGAGAGATTTGTTTCATAGTTGGTTTAGTTAGGAGGGACCGTTAAAGAAACAGGCGGTGATACAGATAAAGCACGGGACCGGCAAAAAGCAAACTATCGATGCGGTCCAAAAACCCGCCATGACCCGGAAACAGTCCACTGGAGTCCTTGACCCCGGCGTTGCGTTTAATAATCGATTCGGCAAAATCGCCCAGTTGACCGATAGTACCGCAAATGAGAGCCGCAAGCAAACAATGCCAAAGAGAAACCTCTTTGAAAAACCAAAAGTTAGCGATCACCCCGGCGGTCAGGCTTCCCCACAGGCCAAACAAGGCACCTTCAATAGTTTTTCCAGGGCTTATCACGGGAGCGATTTTACGGCGACCGAACTTTCTGCCGCCATAATAGGCCGCGCTGTCCCCCAACCACATGATGAGAAACAAAAAAAACACCCAGTGGCCGCCATCCGGAAATTGATGGATCAGCAAAAAATATCCCGATAGACCTGCGACATAAAAGATTCCCAGTAAGGAATAGGAGATTTGATCCAACGCGGTTTTTATATTTTGCTTCTTGAGCATCCAGGCCAGGGTCAGGGCGATCAGGCACAAGACGCCCCATTCGAGAAAATATTGCCCTCCAAAATAAAAACAGAGAAGAAGAAGAAAACTCAACCCCCCGGCAACGAACGGAAACCCTTCGATGCCCATCTCATTTGTCATGGAAAAAAATTCATAGATTCCCGCCAGGACGACACCGGCAATCAGAATAAAAAACAGCCACTGCGGGCCATACAGAGTGATGCCTAAAACCAGGGGGATGGCGACGGCTCCACTCAATATTCGTTTCAAAAGGCGGTCCTCCTCAGGCTGAGAAAAAAATAATCCCCACCGTCAGCAGGGAAATCGAGAAAGTAAGATAAAAGAGGAAACGTTGCAAGAGGAAAATTTTATGCCTTGGCGATTTGTTCCTGAATCAGGCCGAACCGTCTTTCCCTTTTTTGGTAATCAATGATCGCTTCCAACAAATCGTTTTCAGCGAAATCCGGCCACAAGACAGGGGTGTAGTGAAGCTCCGTGTAGGCGATCTGGTACAAAAGAAAATTACTGATCCTGAGTTCCCCGCTCGTGCGGATCAAAAGGTCGGGGTCGGGGAGCGGGTGGGAGGACAGAAAACTTGCGAACAACGGCGAATCGATTTCCTCAACGCCAAGATAACCGGCTTTCACCTGTTCGGCGATCTTTTTGGCCGCGTCGAGTATCTCCTGACGGCCTCCGTAGCTCAACGCCAGTGTCAGAACCATGCCGTCATTTTCCCGGGTCGCCTCCTGGGCATTGCGGATGATCTTTTGAATGTCCTTGGGAAGGTCATCGATTCGCCCGATGGTGTTGAAGCGGATGTTCTCTTCCTGCATCCGCTTGAGCTCTTTTTTCAAATAAAAATCCAGGATTTTCATCAGAGCGCTGATTTCAATATGCGGGCGATTCCAGTTTTCGTCGGAGAATGCGTACAAGGTGAGCGCTTCAATATCGAGTTTGCGGCACAAGGTCACGATCCGGTCCACCGCTTTGACGCCCTGACGATGCCCTTCCACCCGGGGCAGACAGTTTTTCTTTGCCCACCGTCCGTTGCCATCCATGATGATGGCGATGTGGCGCGGCAAACGATTGAAATCAACCCTCTCCTGTAATTTTGGATCTATCAATGGAAGTCTCCCCTACCCATTCCGTCGGGGTCGGGTGGCTGGCAAAACGGGACGGGTCAACACTACAGCCGACCGTTTTCCAGAAAAAACAGTTAGAAATGGTTTCTCAAGTCTCCAACACACTTTTTTCTTTTTCCTGGGCCGTTTTATCTACCAGCCCAATTTGGCTATCTGTGATTTTCTGCATTTTATCGATGTATTTATGGCTCTCGTCTTCGGAAATTTCGTGTTTTTTCTCCTTGGCTTTGACCTTGTCATTGAACTCCCGGCGAACGTTGCGGATGGCCACCCGGCTTTCCTCGGCATATTTTTTCACCACCTTGGCCAACTGCTGCCTTCTCTCCTGGGTGAGCGGTGGAATGGCCAGCCGGATCATTTTGCCGTCGCTGTTCGGAGTCAGCCCGAGATCTGAGGCCTGCAGGGCTTTTTCGATGTCTTTGAGAATCGAGGCGTCCCACGGTTGAATGGTGAGGGTGCTGCTGTCGGGAACCCCAAGGGTTGCCGCCTGGCTCAACGGCGTCGGGGTCCCGTAGAAATCCACCTTCACTCCCTCCAATATCGCAAGGGAAGCCTGCCCGGTCCTGAGCTTGGCCAGTTCGGCCCGCAGGTGATCCAGGGAAAAACCCATTTTGGCTTCACAGTCCTTTAATAGTTGTTCCATGACAATTACACTCCCACCGTGGTTCCAATGTTCTCTCCCATCAAAACGCGCTTGATACTGCCTTTATTGCGGACATTGAAAATAATCATTGGCAATTTGTTGTCCATGCAAAGGGAGACGGAAGTCGAGTCCATCACTTTCAGACCTTTTTGCAGAACCTCAAGATAAGACAATTTATCATACCGGGTCGCCGTCTCATCGGTCATCGGGTCGGCGGTGTAGACCCCGTCCACCTTGGTGCCCTTGAAGATCACTTCCGCGCCGATTTCCATCGCCCTTAAGGAAGCGGCGGTGTCGGTCGTAAAATAGGGGTTTCCCGTTCCACCGGCAAAAATAATCACCCGGCCCTTTTCAAGGTGCCGAATGGCCCGTCTGCGGACGTAGGGTTCTGCAAGCTGATGAATTTCGATCGCCGTCTGCACCCGGGTGGGAATTCCCTGGGCCTCCAGGGCATGTTGCAGGGCCAAACTGTTGATGACCGTCGCCAGCATCCCCATATAATCCGCTGTGGCACGCTCCATCCCCAAACCGCTGGCCGCGGCGCCGCGAAAAATATTGCCGCCGCCGATGACGAGCGCTATTTCCACCCCCAGTTCCCTGGCTTCAAAAATTTCAGAGGCGATGCCGCTGATGGCCTTCTGGTCGAACCCGAAGGCCCCGTCTTTCGCCGCCAGGCTTTCGCCGCCCAGTTTCAGAAGGACTCTTTTATAAATCGATTGACTCATAGCCTGGTCATGCCTTGTGTTTTATTTGGATATTTCATACCGGATGAATTTGCCGACGGTGATATTCTCACCGAGCACGGCAATTTTCTGTTTGATCATTTCTCCCACAGTGAGGCTTGAGTCCTTGATATAAGGCTGATCGAGGAGACAGTTTTCCTCATAAAATTTGCCGATCTTTCCGTCAACAATCTTGTCGATAATGTTTTCCGGCTTACCGGATTCCTTGGCCTGGTGGGCAAAAATTTCGCGTTCCTTGTCCAGGTCTTCCTGGGTGACCTCGTCCCTGGAAGCATACCGTGTTTTAGAGGCGGCGATGTGCATGCAAACATCCTTGATCAGATCCTGGAAGTTGTCGGTGTTGGCCACAAAATCCGTTTCGCAATGAAGTTGCAACATGACGCCGATTTTGTTGCCGGGGTGAATATACGTTCCAATCGCTCCATCGCCCGTCTCGCGGTCGGATTTTTTTCCCGCCTTGGCCAGGCCTTTTTTTCTTAAAACAGTAACTGCCTCATCGACATCCCCGTCCGCTTCTTTCAGGGCGCCTTTACACTCCATAATACCCGCGCCCGATTTTGAGCGCAGTTCTTTGACCATTGACGCTGTGATTTCCATCCTGTTTAAACTCCTTGTCGCACAAAAGTTGGTTTTTATTTCAATTCGGTTTTTCTATTGAGTCTCAATTTATGGAATTTGCAATAGCGCGCCCCACCCCGCCCGGACATTTTTCGGCCGGCACCAGAGAAACCCCGGAGGAATTTCTTATTTGGGAAGAGTATTCAAACTGCCGGAAAGGGTCGCCCGATGAGCCAGGGCGCCAATACAAAAAACCGGGTCAGGCAGGGTTCTCTCCTTTAGTTTTGTCGCCTGAATCAGAGTCCGCCACTGCTTGGGCAGCCGCCTTTTTTTCGGCTTCCGCCGCCTCGGCTTGCTGCTTTTTGGATTCGTCATCCTTTTGCCGGGCCTTTTTTATTTCGGTCTCTTCCACCCACACGTCCGCGATTCGCTGGCTGAACAGTTTGATGGAACGGATCGCATCGTCATTTCCAGGAATAGGAAAGTCGATCCCCTGGGGGTCGCAGTTGGTGTCAACCAGAGCCAGAACCTTAATGCCCAGTTTTCTTGCTTCAGCAAGGGCGATGCGTTCTTTATGCGTGTCGATAATGAAAATCGCGTCGGGAAGTTGTTTCATAGTCTTGATGCCACGAAAAAATTTATTCAGCTTTTCGATTTCCCGATTCATCCTGAGGGCTTCTTTCTTATGCAACTTTTCGAACTCGCCCTCTTCCTCCTTCTTTTCCAGGTCGCGCAATCGATCGATGCTTTTTCGTATGGTCAGGAAATTGGTCATCGTGCCGCCCAGCCACCGTTGGTTGATATAATACATTCCGCAACGAACGGCCTCCTGAGCAATGAGTTCCTGTGCCTGCTTTTTGGTGGCGACAAATAACATGGATTTGCCGGATCGGGCCAGATCCCGGACAAATTTCTCCGCCTCCTGAAATTGTTTCAGGGTTTTCTGGAGATCGACGATGTGGATGCCGTTTCGCGCGCCGTAAATGTATTTCTTCATCCTGGGGTTCCACCGGGTCGTTTGATGACCGAAATGCACCCCCGCCTGCAACAGGCTTTTCATGGTTACTTCTGACATGCTTTGCTCCTTTACATGGTTGGTCCACCGCCGCCTTCTTCTCAAACCGGGAACCCTTAGGGCCACCTCCGGTTTGATCCGGCAACGTGCGAGATTAAGGTTTTAAGAGTATCTCCAAGGATTCGATACGATACTGCCAGGCAATTCGCGGCCCCATATCCATAAGGCCGGCTCATAGCCGGGAATCAATTTTAGAGATGCCCTCGATGGAATTTCTACCTTTTGGTGGGTCAGACTAACACACTGCTTTTTACGTGACAAGAAATAAACCAAACCTTTATGGGCCTATCTCCCAAGACTGATGCGGATATCCTCGGCGCATCGGATCAATTGCGAAGTGAGCGGAATTTTCCGGACGATCCCGGCCAGGGATTTTAAGGGGACCAACGAAATGTCCGGGGTTTTGAGCGCCACCATATTACCGAATTCCCCCTCCACAGCCGCCTGAACTGCATAAGCGCCCAGACGGGTGCCCAGAACCCGGTCGAAGCAGTTGGGGGTTCCGCCCCTCTGAGTATGGCCCAACACCGTGCATCGCACTTCGAGGTCGATCTGCCGGGTGATTTGTTCCGCCAGATAATTCCCCACCCCGCCGTATTGCTTGACCCCCTGCAACCGGGTGGAGGCGCTTTTCAAGGTGATTTCGTCATGCCCGACTTCCCTGGCGCCTTCGGCCACCACAATGATGCTGTAGGGGCTCCCTCCGCCTTGACGAAGCTTGATTTTTTCCAGAACCTTGTCCATCTGGTAGGGAATTTCGGGGATGAGAATGATGTGCGCCCGCCCGGCGATTCCCGCCTCCAAAGCGATCCAGCCGGCATCCCGGCCCATCACCTCCAATATCATGACCCGTTGGTGGCTTCGGCCTGTGGTGTGCAGGCGGTCCAGGGCATCGCAGGCCACCTGGGTCGCCGTCTGATATCCGAAAGTATAGTCCGTTCCTTCGAGGTCGTTGTCTATGGTTTTGGGAATTCCAATGACCGGGATTCCCATTTCAAAGAGCTTATAGGCGATTTGCAGGGTTCCGTCACCCCCCACCACAAACAGGCCGTCCAGTTTTAGCCGCTTGAAATTGTCCAGGGCCTGCCGGGAATAATCGTGCTCCTGTATGACCCCGTTTTCATCGAGTTCTCTATAAGCGAACGGATTGCCTTTATTGGTGGTCCCTAAGATGGTACCGCCGAGTGGAAGAATGTCGCGCGTGTTGGCGGTGGTCAATTCCTGCACCCGGTTGAATATCAACCCGTCGAAACCCTGCTCGATGCCGATGACCTCGCAACCCTGCTGGAACACGGCAACCCTGGTGATCGCCCGGATCACCGCGTTCATGCCCGTGCAGTCTCCGCCGCCGGTCAATATTCCTATTCTTTTGAGGGTCATTTGCAATCAGATGTCTTTAAGAGGTGAGGAGGGAATTAAACCTTTTCCATCATTTTTAAAGGTTTCTCCCAGAAGGAGAACCACTCAGGATTTTCAACCTGCTCCTAGCAAACAATATTTGCTAATAGAGTTTTATCATCCCTCGACCTTGGTTGCCACCACGTCATAGTCGGTGGCGGCGATGATTCGCATGGGAACGATTTGACCGGGTTCCACGTCGCTTTGTTCAATGATCACCTGACCGTCTATTTCCGGGGCCTGGGTAGGCATTCGTCCGGTTACCAGATAGCTTTCTTCCAGGTCGGCGCCTTCGACCAGAACAGGGTGCACTTCCCCGACTTTGCCTTGGTTTTTTTTCAGGCTGATTTCCTGCTGAGCATTCATCAACAGATCTTTTCGTTCCTGTTTGATTGTTTGCGGCACGTCATCGGAATATTCGAAGGCTGTGGTTCCCTCTTCATGGGAGTAGGTGAACGCGCCCACATGGTCAAATTGTATTTCCTTAAGGAATTTCAGCATGTGATTAAAATGCGCCTCGGTCTCTCCGGGAAACCCCGTAATGAACGTCGTCCGCAAGGCCACGCCGGGAATCTTCGAGCGAATTTCATCTAACATGCTTCTCACCTTTTTTTCCCGTTCCTGCCGTTTCATTTTTGCCAGCATCTCGTCGTGCGTGTGCTGAAGCGGAACGTCGATATAAGAGCACACTTTGGATTCCGCCGCGATGAACTCGATCAACTCGCTGTCGATAAATGTCGGGTAACAGTAAAACAGGCGAATCCATTCGATGCCATCCACCTCGACTAGTGAGCGCAACAACCGGACCAGGCCGTTTTTCATTCTGAGGTCCAGGCCGTACATCGTGGTGTCCTGGGAAATCAGGTTCAATTCTTTAACCCCCTGTTCCGCCAGTTGCCGGGCTTCGGTGACGAGGGACTCCAGCGGTTGACTGCGAATATTGCCGCGCATTTTAGGGATGATGCAGAAGGCGCATTTGTTGGAACAGCCTTCTGAGATCTTTAAATAGGCGGAATAAGACGGTGTGGTCAAAATTCGGTCGGCGAAGGGTTCAAAATATTCCGCCGGGCCGTTCATCTGGTTGCGCGAAGCGATCCCGTTGGATGCAGAGTGGTCCGCGCGCAAAACTTCCTTCAATCGCGGATATTGGCCAACACCAAAAATGTGATCGATTTCGGGAATTTCTTTCAGCAGGTCATCGCTGTAACGTTCGGAGAGACACCCGGTCACGATCAACTTTTTACAATTGCCGTCGGTTTTCAATTGCGCCATTTCCAGAATGGCGTCGACCGATTCCTTTTTGGCCGATTCAATGAAGCCGCAGGTGTTCACCACCAGAACGTCCGCCTCTTCCTGATGGGACGTGATCTCATAACCGGTGTTCACCAGATCGCCTAGAAGATATTCGGTATCCACGGCATTTTTCGGACAGCCCAGACTGACCATGCCAATTTTTTTTATCGAGGCCGGGTTTTTCGTTTTCACGCTTTGGCCTCATTCAATTTTTTCTCCATTCGGCTGACAAGTTCAGCGAAGTTTTTTTTCGCCATGATTTTATAAAACTGACTGCGTAAATTATTGCGCATGCTCACGCCGTCCATGTGCACATCGACCACTTTCCAGTCGTCGGAGTTCTGCTTCAGAAAGAAATCAATCTCAATTTCGCCCTCGTTCTTGTGCGCCACGGTCATCGGCACGAACGCCTTGGTCTTCTCTATTTCCGATTCCGCGAAAACCAAATCGAGATCGACGAAAAATTTCCCTGAATTGGGAAAGGCGACATAAATGAACAATTCACCCAGCAATTTGGAAAAACGCTTTTTTTCCTCGTCGGTTATTTTTGCCCAGTATTTTCCTAGGGTCTTCTGGCTGATTTCAGAAATATTCAAATAGTTCAAAGCTTTTTCCGAACGGGCGCTGTTGGCTTTCTTCTGCTCGTCGGACAGCTTATCCCCCCCCTTGATTTTTTGTATGGTCCCCAGTAATTCCTCGACACACTGTTGGGGCGAATTTTTGGAAGCAAAGGCGGGACCGGTGAGGAGGGTCAACGCCAAAAAAGCCATGAGGAAAATCGTTTTATTCAATCGGGTCATTTTTATGATAATTTATTCTATAGAAGGTTTTTGATCGGCTAGCCGATACCGGCCCCTTTCGGGATTGCCAATTCTGATAACAAGAATAGACTATCACTCCACACCCTCTCTTGAGAAGGGATAAAATAAGACCATGTTTCGGGTTCTGATTTTAAGCTTTATATTCATATTTACCTTTGCGGCCCAGGGAATATCCTCTGTTTCCGTGCAGGATATTGACCGGGAGTTTGAATCCGTCCCAAAAAGCCGTGAGGATTTATTGCAGACCGAGTCAATGATCCTTGAGGCCCTGGAACAATCCGGCAACTCCGAATCCCTGTCCTGGCGGCTGGCCAGGACCTATTATGCGCTGGGCAAAAGGTCGGAAGAAGAAGCAGGTAAAGAATACTACCAACGGTGCATGGCACGGGCCAATCAAGCAATTGAGCTCAATAACCGGTCTGCATGGGGGTTTTACTTTCGCGGCGTTTGCCAGGGCAAACTGGGAGAAATAGAAGGCATCTGGAATAGCTTATCAATAATAAAACCTCTGAAGAAGGACCTCAAGAAAGCGTTGGAATATGACCCCTCGGTGAGCCATGGAGGCCCGCATCGCGCTCTCGGGGTGCTTTACCTGAAGCTCCCCGGCTTACTGGGCGGCAGTGTCGATAAATCTGTGGATCATTTGCAACAGGCTGTCGCCGTGGGTCCAAAATATGCTGATAATTATTTGTTTCTCGCCGAAGCACTGTACGAGCAGGAGAATTATCAAACCGCTAAAGTTACTCTCAAAGTCCTACTCAAGGTCGTCGAGGGATCCAACGACGACACCGCAGATGCCCAACAAGTTCGTGAAAAAGTTAAGACACTGATGGAAAAAATCGATCCGTGGATCGAATCCCAAGCCACCCATGCTCAATGAAATAAAAATTCGTAACTTCGCCATCATAAAAAATTTGTGCATGGAGTTCGCTCCCGGGCTCAATGTGTTGACAGGGGAAACCGGTGCTGGAAAGTCCATCCTGATGAGCGCCCTCAACCTCATCCTGGGAGGCCGGGCCGACACGGATTACATCCGTTCCGGCGAAACCACCGCCACGGTGGAAGCGGTGTTTCAAATCGACGACCCCGCCCTTTTGGAGGACATCCGCGCCCTCGGAATCGAAACCGACGATGGGGAATTGCTTATCAAGCGCAATGTGTCCAACAGCGGGAAAAGCCGGTGCTTTCTCAATGACGGAAACCTCACCGTTGCGACACTCGCCAAAATAGGCAATCGCCTGGTCGACATTCACGGTCAGCACGATCACCAGGCGTTACTGCGCCCGGAAACCCACGTCGAACTTTTGGATCTGTACGGAAAAAACCAGGAGGCCTGTCAGCGTTTCAGCGCGGAGCTTGCCGTCTACCAGAATTGCAGGCGGGATCTTCAGTCCAACCAGGCCAAAGAAAAAAACCGTAAGGAACGCCAGGAACTGCTGAGTTTCCAGCTGACCCAAATCGAACAGGCGGGCCTGTCCATCGAGGAGGAGGAAGCATTAAAAACCGAAAAAAATATTTTACAGCACGCAGAAAAACTGCAACAAACCCTCAAACAAACGCTGGGCCAGTTGTCCGAATCGGAAGGCTCCGCCCTCGAGCAGCTGGGCCGCGCGCAAAGAGACATCGATTCTCTGGTGGACCTCGACCCCGAACTCAACAGCCCGTCGGCCAGGGCGCAAACGGCCTATTGCGAACTGGAGGAATTGGTCGAAGAACTTAACACTTATCTTCGCAAGATAGATTTCAATCCGCCGCGCCTGGAAGAGATCGATGACCGGCTCGCGGAAATCAACGGATTGAAACGAAAATACGGCATGGATATCCCCGCGATTTTAGACGAACGGACCCGAATGGCCGTGGAACTCGAATCCCTGGGAGCCAACCGGGAGAAAATGGATTCCCTGGAAAAAGAAATCAAACATCGGGAAAAAACCCTGGAAGGGCTGGCAACCGCACTGGCGGACAAGCGGGAAAAAACCGCCAAAAAATTCAAAAAAGATGTCGAAAAAGAATTGCGCGATCTGGACATGGCCGAGGTCCAATTCGGCGTCCGTTTCGATTACCCGCCCGACGCCGGTGGGTTCGTTAAATTTCGCGACGCCACCGTCAAACTGCATGCGGGCGGCATCGGCACGGTGGAGTTTCTTTTTTCTCCCAACCCAGGCGAAGAACTCCGCCCGCTGGTAAAAATCGCCTCGGGAGGCGAGTTGTCCCGCGTCATGCTGGCGTTAAAATCCATATTGCACGAGCAGGACCCGGTCCCGGTGATGGTTTTCGACGAGGTGGATGCGGGCATCGGCGGCAAGGTGGCGGAAAAAGTCGGCGTCAAACTTGAAAAAGTATCCGACGGCAAACAGGTGTTCTGTATCACCCATCTCCCGCAGATTGCCGGCATGGCGTCGGCCCATTACCGCGTACAGAAAACCGTCCACGAAAGCCGCACCCACTCGACCATCGTGAAACTCAATTATGACCAACGGGTGGAGGAAATCGCCCGCATGTCCGGCGGCGAAACCATCACCCCTGCGACCTTGAAATTCGCCAAAGAAATGATCAAGAAATAATCTTCTTTGCCACCAGCGAAATATTTTTTATGAACCCGGATTTTAACCAAAATTTCTTTCAAAAAAAGCTATTATCAATCTGAATTTATTTAATTTAAGGGTCCCTGCAGGGATAAATCCAAGTTTTTCTTTTACAAAGTCCCGTTGATAGATTAAACTTTTTCCCTGCGTTTAAGATGCGAGTAACAAATTTGACCAATTATGGTGGGCGTAGCTCAGTTGGTAGAGTCCTGGAATGTGGCTCCAGATGTCGCGGGTTCGAGCCCCGTCGCTCACCCCATTTTTCTTGTCAATGCGCCTGTAGCTCAGCTGGATAGAGTTCCGGACTTCGAATCCGTAGGTCGCAGGTTCGAATCCTGCCGGGCGCACTCGCTTTAGCGAGGGGGAATTTGCTGATGACAGGCAGGGTCCCTTTCGTCTAACCCGGACTTTTCCCGTTTGACGGCGCCACTCGTCGTAGGATAGTCTATTGAAGATGGGTACTGCCGCACGAATCTGGTTCGAACTTTCGCACTATTCGCTGAGGGTGCGAGACAGGGCAAATTTGTCTGCTATTCAGGTTCGTTGCATTGAGTTTTTTTTAAAATTACGAGAGAAGAAGTCTTAACCATCTCTCGATTTATTATTTAATAGACTTTGAAGTCGATTGGAGGAATCCATGCAAACCAGGAAAATAAAATCCATCTTCGTGACAGCGCTTTCATTACTGTTGACCGTGATGTTCTGTTCCACTTCCGGTGCCGCGATCTCCGGCACAGACAGCAAGGGAAGTTACGTCTATGGCGAGGAAAGTAAAAAAGAAGGCAGCAAAAGCAAGAGCGCGGCTCCTCAGGGAACCAAAGGAAGCGTCACCAAAAAAGGTGAGGGCAGTGGCAGTAAAGCCTATCCCCATAAACTTCATAAGAAACCCATGCACGGCAAAAAAGAAGGCAGTGGACCCAAGTCCTATGCTCCTTCAAGACATGGTTACAAGCACAAAGGTAAAGAAGGGAGCGGGAGCAAAAAGTTTTCTCATGGCTCCCCCCACAAGAAATCCCATTCCGCGCATAAAGGTTCCGGCCACGGACGCTCTCATCACTCCGGGAAATCTCCCTTCGAGCATATATTGTGCTTCACCAAGAAATTAGGCCTGACCGAAGGCCAGGTCAAAAAAATCAAGGGGCACGAGTTTGAATTCAAAAAGATGAAAATCCAGGCGAAAGCCGATCATGCGATCGCTCACATGGAATTGAACCGGCTGGCCCATTCGGACACAGTTGACGAAGCGGGGATGCGTGCGGTAGGGAACAAGATCGTCGAGATCAAATCGAGAAAGATCCATGCGATGATCGAAGCCAAAATCACCCTTCTAAAAATCCTGACTGCGGAACAAAGACAGAAAGTCAGCAAATTGCATTCCCGTCGTTAATTGGGCAGCGGGATCGTTTCTTCATAAAATATTCGGGGCGTAGCGCAGCCTGGCAGCGCACCTGCTTTGGGAGCAGGGGGTCGGAGGTTCAAATCCTCTCGCCCCGACCAGTAAAGAAAGGGGTTACCGGAAACACAGGTAGCCCCTTTTTTAGTGCATGATAGATTTTCTATCGTTTTAGAGTCAACCTAAAGCCCCGCCGACTCGTACGAATCGCTCAAGTCCTTAATGCGTAGTTTGCGCCGCAAGGCCGCAAATCCTTCAAAGGCTTTTTTGCCCAACCGGGATCGATACACCGGCTTGGCCGCCAACTGCGCGGACGAGGGATCGTCGGTGAAATACTGCGTGTCCAGTGGACTCACACAACGGCAATTTGGATACAGCCATTTCAAGGTCAGCCGGTCGCGTTCCGCGGCGTCGCGCAAGTGCCGCACCACTTCTTTGATCCTCCAATAATCCTTGCCGGTGTACATGCTGGTGGCCACCAGTTTCAACTGCGGGACGATGCCTTTTCCCGTCAGTTGGTCAATTTTCTGTTTGACGAAGTCCAGAGGCTCCGGCCCCAACACCAACTCGGTCCACACCGTTCCCTGGGGAAAAATTTCCACCGCGTATTCCAACGCTTCGTGCACCTGTTGACTGGAGAGAATTTCTCCCTCGGCATCGGCTCCCGCAAACCCGCTCAGCGGAAAATCCAGAAGATCGAACCCGGCGGCGTAGATCAAATCGATCGTGTTCTTTTCCTGCGGAGGAAATCCCTTGAGCGCGACAAAGGTTTTGAATTTGGTTTTGATGGCATCGACAATCGGAGCCAGCAGTTGGAACCCGCGATCTTTTTTGTCACAATAATCCATATTGATCTGCACCAGGTCCGCCGCGCCTTCCTCAAACGCGGACTGCACTATAGAGATAATATACTCCCTGGACATATTCAGTTTTTCGCCCTTGTCCACGGCGCGCAGGAAAATGTTCAGGCAATAACCGTCCAGGCAGATGTTTTCGGACAGCGGGGTGCGATCCTTCAACAAACTTTTTAGAAACGCCGGCAGGGGAATGATTCCCACTTCCGGCTGGTTTTCCTCATCGCCGGAATCCAGAAACAATCGGTCGTTCTGGACTTTTAATATCATGGGGGACTGGTCTTTAGGCTTCAGGAAAGTTTTGACAATGAGGTTTTCCGTCAACGCAAGGGTCACCTCTTCCCCCGGCACGCCCGGGCAGACGCCTGACGCCACATCGGGCGATTCCAGTATGTCCGGAGAAATATACAATCCCCGCTGGATCAGTTCCAGTTTCCGTTGACCGTAAGTTTTGATCTTCAGGTCGGTTTTCGTTCCATGAGATGTATTCAAAACGTTCACAACCAGTGATGCGCTGGCCCCGGTTTTTATAGATTACAGCCGGTCCAATAGTTTCTGATGAATTCCTGAAAACCCGCCGGAGGACATGACAAGCACCACGTCCCTGGCCCGGGAATTTTTCGCGATGTGTTCGACGATATCCTCCACCTCCGGGATATAGTGTCCGTTTGCGCCTGACCGTTTCATGTCCTCGACCAGCCGCTCAGGGTCCAGACGTTCCTCGGGAGGGATATTTTCCTGGGAGTACGGCCGGGCGATGATGGTTTCATCCGCCCCGGCAAAACTGGACGGAAAAATTTCCTGAAACACGTTTCTCCGCGACGTGGCCGAACGCGGCTCGAACACGGCCCAGACCCGGCCCTCCGGATAAGCCTCTTTCGCTCCTGCGATGGTCAGGCCGATGGCGGTGGGATGATGCGCGAAATCGTCGAGGACGGTCACGCCGTTTTTTTCGCCCACCACTTCCTGACGCCGCTTGATGCCTTTAAACGTTGCAAAAGATCGACAGACCTCCTTCGGGGCAACTCCAAGCTTGATCGCCACCGCCGCCACCGCAAGGGTGTTTTCAACGTTGTGACGCCCGATCATGGGGAGCCGAATCTTCCCCACCTCCCGGCCTTTATGGTTCAGGGTGAAACAGCCTACGCCCGATTCGAACCGGTAGCCGTCTGCGCTCCAGTCCGCAGAAGGCGACAACCCGTAGGTTTCCACCGGGCAGGACGCCTGGCCCAGAATATCCTTTATATTTTCGTCCCCGAAGTTTACCAGCAAAAATCCTTCCGGGTCGATTATTTCTACAAACTTGCGGAAGGAAGATTTGAAGTGGTTTAGATCGTCATAAATATCCGCATGGTCAAATTCGATTCCGGTGAGGATGGCGGCCCTGGGGCGGTAATGCAGGAACTTCGGCCCCTTGTCAAAAAACGCCGTGTCGTATTCATCGCCCTCGGTGACGAAATAATCGCTTTCAGGAACCCGGTAATTGCGATCGAAATTTTTCAGCCAGCCACCCACCATGAACCCAGGATTTTTTCCGCAGGCATGGAGCACCCAGCTCAGAAGAGCCGTGGTCGTGGTTTTGCCGTGGGTCCCGGTCACCACCAGAGATTTCCGGCCTTCCAGAAAAAACCGCGACAACGCATCGGGAAACGAGGTGTAGGGAATCCCCGAATCCAACACCGCCTGCACTTCTTCATTGGTTTTGGAAACCGCGTTGCCGACGATGACCAGATCAATGTCTTTGGTGATGTTTTCCCGTTTGAATCCGGGTTTGACGGGGATGTTGAGATCGGCCAGGAGCGTGCTCATGGGTGGGTAGATGTTGGTGTCCGACCCTGTCACCTCGTGACCCGACTCTTTGAGGAGTCCGGCAAGAGAGGCCATGCCCGTGCCGCAAATGGCGATAATGTAAATTTTCTTAATATCTTGAGGATTCATCCGATTGGCAATTTTAGAGGGATGACACCCCAAAGTCAAGAGGTGGAGATTTAGCGGGAGATTGATATGAAAAGAAAAAATTTACCTGTCGGGGAACTCGGCTACTTTCGATGCGCCCCGACAGGATCAATGAATTTGAAGATCGTCAATAACTATTATGATCTTTTAGGCAATGCATCCTCGGTATCAATCCAGGAGAAATTATCCAAGTCTTCAACCGTATTTGCCTGCCGTTCAACGGGTGACTTTTGAGCCATGGCCTGGGATTTTTGCATCCCGGAATAAGGCAGGGCGTCTTCCGTTTCATACCACGAATAGACGAGATTGTTTCCAGGGATCACATTGGAGTTTTCAGAACGCTTCATCATTTTATCTGCGTTATGGTGATGCATGCCTGTCAGGGCGTCTTCAGTTTCATACCATCCAACAGTCGTGTCCTGATTGGCCATTTTGGTTTCTGCGGAGGCAAGTTTGGTTGTAAAGAAAAGGGCGAGGCCCCAGGCGATTACACTGATAACTATGACTGATTTTTTTTCATTGATTGCGGTTGTCATGATAGGCACTCCTTCGGTTAATAAAAAATTATTGGGTTTGGTTGGCTTTCATCGCGATGAAATTCTATGTGTTGAATTCAATTTGCCCGGTTGGTCGCAGTTGCGTTCAGACGCTTACAAAATTTTTTGATTTTTTTTCTGCTTTACTTGGTTTAAAATTACGGCTTCTTGCTGAAGGCAGGTCCTCCGTTTCCAGCTCGTTGAGTTGAGAATGAATCAGTGCCTGGATAATAATTGAATCGGATCTTCCGGATACTCAACTATGGATCAAAATGTGATTGACAGCAGTCAATGGGTGGACCGATATGGGAACATGCTTTATCGGTTCACATTGCTCCGGGTTAAAGATGACGAGCAATCCGAAGAGATCGTTCAGAATACTTTTTTGGCGGCATTGCAGGCAAAAGACAAATTTGCCGGTCTGTCCACTGAAAAGACCTGGCTCTTTGGTATCCTGAAGCACAAAATCATGGACCATTTCCGGCGGATCAAAAAAACAAAAACTTTTGATCTGGAACCCGACGACGACCGGGACCCCTGTCAATCGGAATTTGACGGCAAAGGGCATTGGCAGGCCCTCCCAATCAGTTGGGGAATCAATCCACAAAAAGCAACTGAAAACCAGGAATTGGCCCGGTTTCTTGCCACCTGTATGGACAAGCTTTCCGACAAGTATCGCCGGCTGTTCGTGCTTAGGGAAATAGAGGGTATGAGGTCCGAAGAAATTTGTGCAGAGCTGGACATCACCCCGAGCAATCTATGGGTCATGCTTCACCGCACCCGTAATCAGCTCAAAAAATGTCTGGAAACTCACTTGTTTGAGAAAAAAACCAATGGCTGACTCATTTAGGGAAAAATTGCGCGACAGTGTCTTGAATTTCTTTGCATCCACCTGCAAGGACACAACACAACTGGTCTCTGAAGAGATGGACCATCGCATTTCCATCACCAAACAGTGGAAGATAAAATTCCACCTGGCAATCTGTGAGTTTTGCCGCCACTACAAGGAGCAGATGGAAACCCTTCGGAACCTGGCTGGGTACCTCAATAAGGAGGGTTCGAAAATTGGTAACGAGAACCAGTTAAAATCCTCTGCCAAGGAAAGAATGAAAAAGCTCCTCGACGACAAAGAAAAGTAACGATGAGTGGATGAGGAAAAAGGAAACCCCCTCTCCCGACGCCATCGTGTTTTGATGATGGCGTCGGGAGAGGGGGGGGTTGGGGGAGGAGAGGCCCCCGTTAAATCACTTTGGTATCAAGGGGAGGGCAAACTTCCCAAAATTACCACAGCAATCCACGACCGAAAATTCCACGGCTGATGCCGTTAAATCCACCAATCGCCGCACCGAGAGCCGCGCCCTGTCCAGGGTTGCCAACAGCCGCGCCGATTGCCGCACCGGCCGCCGCGCCAAAAGCGCCGCCGATCAAAGTGTCACCCACAACATCCCCCTGGTAGCTATTATAGTTGGAATAGCCTTGTGCCTGCGGATAGTAGGTCGGCTGAGGATTGTAGGTGCGATACGTCTGTTGATGCACGACTCTTGGAGCCTCGTGATGGTACACATGTTTTTCTACATAGACCTGACGGGGCCGATTGTGATGGCCATAACCATGACGAGAACCACGATAATGTCTATTTTGGTGGCCGTACCCACGATGGCCGCCATAATGCGTCACTGTCTGGTGGCTTTCATACACAGTATGATTGCCTCCGTAGGACCGGTTCTTGTGACCCGCCTGTGCCAATGAACTCATTCCCAAAAGAAACAGAATGCTTAAAGTTATGATCGCTGTCTTTTTCATGACCTGCCTCCGAATTAATGTCAAAAGTGAAAAACCATCCGTCCGTATTTTTTATAAGTATAATTACATACAATTTTGTTGTCAATAGTTTTTTTAATAAAATATGCATTTTTTCTACTTTATTTCAAGAGGCCCCTCAAGCCCCTTTTAATCGCCATCCCGATAAAGGGAAAGGTCTTGTAAAACCCTGCTCAAACAGGGACAGGGGCACGTATTTCCAACTCAGACCCCGAAAACCAAAATCCATCGGTAAATTAAAGTAACTCGTGCAGAGGGTCGATAATCAGATATAAACCAATTTCAAACGTAGTTACAAAATCAAACAATTAGACAGACCTTATTTCCTTTTACAAATTGAATTTGCGTTGCATTGATGGAGAATCAGAGTGGCCACTCGTGCGGAGGAAATCAGAGTTTTCATCTTAGAAAAAATTCCCGCTCACCCCAAAGACATCGTGGCTTTAACGTCGAATGCCTTTGGCGTGACCCGAATGACCGTCCACCGTCATTTGAACCGGTTATTGCGAGATAAAAAAATCGTCAAAACCGGGACCACCAAGGGCGCGTCTTATTTCCTCAAAACCTCCCTGGACAAAACCCTCATCTTCCAGATTCAACCGGACACTCAGGCCGACCAGGTTTGGGACGAGTATATGAAGGGCAGTTTCACGCGCCTTCCGGACTCTGTTCTGGAAATTTGTCGCTATGGATTCGAGGAAATTTTTAACAATGCCCTCCTGCATTCTGCGGGGAAGGGGGTGGTGGTGAAAACCGTCTGGAAAAAAGATTCGCTGGAGTTCAGCATCATCGACGACGGCAAGGGAATTTTCAAAAGCCTCCAAAAGGCCTTAGGCCTTCAGGAGATTAGAGAAAGCATCCTGCATTTGATCAAAGGGAAATACTCCACGCTTCCTGAGAGCCATTCGGGGCACGGCCTGTTTTTTGTGTCGCGACTGTTCGATGTGTTTGGGGTGTTTTCCGATGGTTTGTTTTACTGCAAGGACAATCTTGGCGACGACTGGTATCTGGAAAAAAGAAAAATCTCCAAATCCAAAGGGACCCGCGTTTCCATGGCGATCCGGTTTGATTGCGAGCGCACCTTGAAACAAGTGATCGGCCACGACTGCCAATCGGCCTCTCGACCACCGGGAATCGATAAAACCGAAATCCTGATTGAACTCAGCAAAATGGAAGATGAACCCTACGTTTCGCGTTTGCAGGCCAGGCGGGTCTTGCTGGGAATGGAAAAATTCAACCGGATGGTGCTGGATTTTCAAAACGTTCCCACCGTCGGACAGGCATTTGTGGATGAAGTTTTCAACAAGTTCCGGTCCAGCCATCCGGCCATCGCCATAGAGACGGTCAATGCCAACCAGGATGTGCAATTCATGATCGACAGCAGCCTCCCGCCGGGCACGCAGAAAACCTTGATTTCCCTGGGTGCGGGATCATGAAAATATCGGTCTTTTCCTTAAACCGAACCGGCAGGGGAAAGGGGGCGATTAAAATGGTTTTGCTCGCTTTCGTGGTGATGACGACCCTTAATTTCGGCGCGGAAGGTCATGCGGTGGTGTTGAGCGGAAATGTGATCGACGTGACCGAAGGGGACACCCTGAGTTTAGAGTCCTCGGTTGGCCCCCTGATAAAGGTGCGTTTGAAAGAAGTGGACGCCCCTCAATCGGGGCAAACCTTCGGCAGACAGGCCAGGCAATGGGTCGAGGAGCAGGCTCTGGGGAAAAGAGTCTCGATCGAGTACGATTCTGTGGACCGCTACGGCCGGGCCATCGGCGTGGCGACTCTCCCGGATGGCCGTAATTTGAATAAGGAACTTCTCCGCCTGGGGTATGCCTGGCATTACCGGGTCCATTTTCCGGTGGATGAATCTCTGCGAGAGCTGGAATATCGGGCCTGGGGGAAAAAGTCGGGCCTCTGGGTCGATCCATCGGCAGTCCCGCCCTGGGAATTTCGCCGGGAAGCCGCCCCCCCGCAGGACCCACCGGACGAATTCACGGAAGTGGATTACGACCGAATTTTTAATTACGGTTTGATCGGTCACCTTGAAACAAAATTATACCTGTGGCCCGATTGCCGGAATTACCCCAGGGACAACCGGGGCTTCGCTGTGTTCGCCAGCAAGCAGGAGGCCCAAACTTCGGGTTTCAAAGTGTCTCCTCATTGCGCGGCCCGATGAACCGGACTTTATTCTATGAATTTCCCTCCCCAGATGTGACTCTTTTTCCTCAACCCACGATTAAATGGGAATTGTATTGCGGATGGCGGTTTCAGTAGTGTACAGTTTTTGATGCTCCTGAAACTTAAGGGCATTTCCTTGATCCCATTCAGTAACAGGCGATTTACAATATCGTTAAAACTCACTCTTGTTGACAACTATGATTCCTGAATTATTGGCTCCCGCAGGCAGTCCGGAAAAATTGAAATACGCGTTGGCTTATGGAGCCGACGCGGTTTACGCGGGGATTCCCAAATTTTCCCTGAGAGCGCGCGAAAATGGATTTAAGGACGCCTCCTTAAAAGAAGCCATCGAAACCACGCATCGGCTCGGCAAAAAAATTTACATCACCGCAAATATTCTGCCGCAAAACCGTAAGGTGGAATCGTTCAAAAAGTCCCTGGCTTTTTATGCCGAAGCGAAACCGGATGCTTTTATCATGTCCGACCCTGGGTTGATCCGGTACGCGCTCAACGAGTTTCCTGAAATTCCGATCCACCTTTCCGTACAGACGAACACCATGAACTGGCCGTCGGTGGAATTCTGGCACGACCAGGGAGTCAAGCGCATCATATTATCGCGGGAACTTTCTTTGGAAGAGGTGCGGGAGATCCATGAAAAAGTTCCCGGCATGGAACTTGAGTCCTTTGTCCACGGTGCGATCTGTATCGCCTATTCGGGCCGATGTCTGCTTTCCAATTATTTCAATCACCGGGACGCCAACCAGGGCACCTGCACCAACAGTTGCCGCTGGGAGTACAACGTCCACAAGGAGGGAGAGGAGCCTAAGCCTTCCTCCTGCGGGTCCGAGGGCGGACAAACAGCCGGGGCGCCCCCTCAGCAACCGCTTCAAGGTAATTATTTGATTGAAGAGGCTAAGCGACCCGGAGAAATGATGCCCATCGATGAAGACGAGCACGGCACCTACATCATGAATTCCAAGGACCTTCGAGCCATTGAATTTCTCAAGGAACTCAAGGCCGCAGGAGTGATTTCGTTTAAAATTGAAGGACGGTCGAAATCGCTGAACTATCTTTCACTGGTAACGAAAGCCTACCGAAGGGCAATCGACGATTTGTCTGAAGACCGGTCGTTTGATCCCGGTCTTCTGGATGAAATCAACAAAACCGCCAATCGTGGGTTCACCTCGGCCTTTTATATTTCCAACTCCAATCGCGAGACCGAGCGTTTTGATTCTCCTCAGGAAGGAGATCTGCCTCAGGTGTTTGGCGGGCAGGTATTGGATTTGCGCGGCGATGGAATGATGGAAGTGGAAGTCAAGAACCGGGTGGAAGTCGGGGATGAAGTGGAATACATCTCTCCTGACAATCAATACCGGTTCCGCATCAATGCCATGCAGGATAAAAACGGCGGGTCCATCTCCGTGGCGCACGGAGGCAACGGGACCGCCTGGATTCAGGCTGAAGGGCCGGTGGAACCGTATGCTTTATTGAGCTTGATAAAAGATCCGGTCGCCGACCCGGTTTCCTAGGCTATCGTCAGCTGACTGCGATAAAATTTGAACTCCATTTATGGGATTTTGCACGGCGTGAGCAAATTCGCCCTCCGCTTTAAGGAGGCGTGGCGGATGTTTTATTTATTGTCCTTTTTGGGAGATTCCGCCCAGGCAATGCTCACGATAATGACCACCGCCAAAATGAAACCCATCCAGTCGGTGAAGGAATCCAGGCGAAAATCCAATATGTCAAAGGAAAGCGTGCCGTCGAATAACAGGGCCAGCGCCGCCAGAATTAATAAAAGGACCGCTTTTTTCAAAACAGGCCCCAATGCCCGAAGGGATGAGCCGCAGCTGTCTCGGGTCGATCTTCCTGCGCATACAGTGGAATGGAGTTCCCAGGATTCATGGTATGAAGATAATTATTTTGTTCCATTACAAAACTAAAATATAATACTTTTGCATTATTTCCTTCAAGTATTTGTCCCCGGCGCGTTGGAAAGACAAATTCAAACCCCCGGGCAATCAGGAGAATAACATTAAATGGCGGTACCACTCAGGCAGGCCCTCACGATCGGTTATTATTTATTCCGGCAAAAACTCAAGGGCCGCAAGAAATTTCCTTTGGTTTTAATGCTGGAACCCCTGTTCCGTTGCAATCTGGAATGCGTGGGTTGTGGAAAAATCCAGAAACCCAACGAAATCCTGAAACAAAACCTGAGCCCGGAAGACTGCCTCAAAGCAGCCAATGAATGCGGGGCGCCCGTGGTTTCCATTGCCGGGGGCGAACCTCTGATGCACCCGCAAATTCAGGAAATTGTCGAGGGTCTTATCCATCAGGGCCGTTACGTGTATTTGTGCACCAACGCGCTTCTTCTGGACAATTTTCTCGGCAAACTCCCGACCTCGCCCCTACTGACGCTTTCCGTCCATCTGGATGGGATGGAAGAGGACCACGATCGCATTGTCGCCCAAGAGGGCACGTTCAAAACAGCGGTGGCGGCCATCAAAAAAGCCAAGTCGATGGGTTACCGGGTCAACAGCGCCACCACGTTTTTTGATGAAATGACGGTCGCCAAGGCGGAGGAGTTTCTCGATTTTGTGAAACCGCTCGGGGTCGATGGAGTGACGCTTGCGTCGGCCTTTCAATACCCCGACGCGCCGGACCAGGAACATTTTTTCGGCAGAAAACGGACCTTCGAGTTTTTCAATGAGTTGCTGGAAAAAAATAAAAAAGGCCGTTGGGATATCAACCACTCGCCTTTTTACATGGAGTTTTTACAGGGCAAGCGCGATTACAATTGCACTCCGTGGGGCAACCCCAATTATTCCGTGCTGGGCTGGCAGAAACCCTGCTACCTTCTGGATGAAGGTTACGCGGAATCTTTTGCAGAACTCATGGAAAGCACCGAATGGGAAAACTACGGTCACCTGAACAACCCCAAGTGCGCCGATTGCACCGCGCATTGCGGCTACGAAGCGACGGCCGTCCAGGACGCAACCGCTAGTCTGGGCAATATGCTCGAATCGTCCAAGGCGATGTTTTAACCCCGACACGCCTCCTTCACTGGAGGCGGTTTTGCTCACGCCGAGCAAGATTGCTGGCCTGAGTCCCAATTTGATCGCGGATTCTTCATTCCCGAACCCAAGGCAAACTTGCTCGCGAGTCCCTAAGAAAAAGTCCCGCTGAAACATCCAGCACCAGGAAAAATTTAGCGCGCTATAGACCCATCCCACGCTTATATCAGGTCCAGCGTAACGCTGGGCAGGGTTACGTTTGAAGGTATTCCGGGAGGACGGTGGTTTCATCCACCTGAGCTTTTTTGATTTGTTCCTGCGTGAGCCCCTCGGCCATTTTTAAATTGGCCCCCTGCAACTGGGTGTTCTCCAAGTCGGCTTCCTGAAAATCCGCCCGCACCAGATTGGCGTTTTTCAGGTTTGCGTTTTTCAATCTGGCCCAGCGCAGATTGGCGCCACGAAGATTGGCTTTTTCGAGATTGGCGTTTTCAAGATCGGTTTTTTTTAGATATGCGCCGTACAGATAGGCCTCCTGAAAATTCGCCTGCCTGAGATTGGCCCCCATAAAAACCGCCCCCTTCAAATGGGCCTTCTGGAAATCCGACATCCGCCCTTCCCTGCCACCGGACCGCACCCATTTGGCATGGTCGCTCAGAGACTCTTTGATTTCTGCCGGGGAGATTTCTCGTTGAGTGGAAGAGGTGTTTGGGCCTTCGGTGTCATCGTTCATTTTAAGCCATCATAAACGAGTTACTAGCTTTAGTGAACAAATTTCCGCTTCACCACAGATAAATACGGTTGGGAATATTAAAAGCACCTTCAGACAGGATGTACCGGAGCGAGGGTTTACCTCAAATTTTCTCCCCGCTTAGCCAGGTTCAGGAGGCTTCCACTTTGGATAATAATTCCCGATACTTGGGATTGGCGGGTTGGGCTTTAAGGGCCAGTTCGATGGATTGCAAAGCAGATTGTTTATTTTTTTCCATGAAGTGGGTCATGGCGATCTGATAATGCGCTTCGGTGTAGTAGGGATTGACATTTAGCGAATTCTGGAACGCTGCAATGGCTTTTCGGTGGTTATTCTGGCCCTGGTAAAGCATGCCCAGGTTGAAATGGGTGAGCATTCCTTTCGGGTTTACGGACAGTGATTTTTTTAATATTTCCTCGGCTTTGAGGAATTTTCCCTCCTGGCGATAACTGTCTCCCAGGTTGTTGAGATAAGTCGAGTTTTCCGGCTCATGGATCAGCGCCTGCGCGTAATACTCAATCGCTTTTGGGTAATTTTTTTCTATTTTGTAAATATTGGCGATGTTATTGAACGCTTTGGAGTCGTTATCTGATTCATGGATGCCGATGGCGTGCTCCCATTGCTTGCGGGCTTTGTCTGTTTCTTTTTTAGCGTAAAAAACCATCCCCAGATTGATGTGAACCTGAACGTTATCGGGCTCACGGGACAAGACTTTCTCAAAATTTGTGCGGGCTTCATCGTATTGTTTGAGGCCGAAATGAACGAGACCTTTTTTCCTAAGGGCTTTGAGGTTGTTGGGATCGTGTTTGAGAGCCAGATCGAATTCCTCCAAGGAATTTTTATAAAGCGACATTTTAGCGAATTCCAGGCCCAGGTTGTAATGCGATTCAGACTCCGCAAAATCCGTTTCAACTTTCCCGGAGCTACAGGAGAACAGGAAGATTGACAGGAAAAAAGCCAGAGGAAGGAGTTTCATCTTGGTCAGACCCCTTGAAGATTGGAAGGAAAAAAAGGGGCCAGCCGGGTGGCTGGCCCCTCTGATGAGAATATTATCACAAACGGTCAGTTGATACCACGGCCCGCGCCAGTAAAACTGTTAGGTCCGCTGGGTCCTAAACCTTGACCGGATGGGTCGGGTCCCACTGTGGAATCATGGGCGTCGCCAATGAACTCCATGGCGAACCCGGTTCCACTGGACGGAATGAAAACAATGCCCCACATATCCAGCTGCGACACGTTGTCATATTTTATCGTCGAACCCACGGTTGTTGCGCCCGTAGGATCTTCGTTGATTCCTACAACTCTCACATTTCCAAATTGAGCGGATGAAGCAGTTGTAATGATATGGGTCCTTGCATCGCTGAAGGCCGTGTTCAGCGCACTGATGGTATTGCCTGCGTCAACAATAAAAACCCGGTGCGTTTCTCCGGCATCCACTGTAAAGGTGACCGATCTTCCTCCCGCATCATTCGGTACCGTGGTCATGCCCAATACCTCGAGAACAACACCGACTTGCGTCAAGGCAGAGTCCAGGGATGGATGGCTGATGCCCATAAAAGTGTAACTGTCATTGGGCACGGCTTGAGCGTATGGGGAAATGGCGACCCGGGCACTGTCAGAGGTAACCGGTGCCGATAATATTTGAGCCTGAGCGGTTGAGGCCGCAGCCGCAAACCCGATCAGGGAAAGCATAATGGCTATAAAAGTTTTTTTCATCAGTCGTTCTCCTTATCTATATATGGCTGAATTCTTGTTCGTATTTTTTAATTTTCTTACGGAGCCCCTACGCCGCTCACCCCTTTGTTCACAAGGTTGCCTGTGGTGGATGAGCTGTCATGCATGTCTCCGATAAACTCCATGGCGAACCCGGTGGTATTGGTCTCGATAACCACCGCCCCCCAGTAGGAGAGCATGGTTACATCGTTGAAGCCATCGTCAGCATCACTGGTACCGCCGGATCTCGTCCTGTTTTCCGGATTAGAGGCCACCGGGTCAAAGCGAACGTGACCGTGTTGGAAATTGGTGGTTCCTGAGATGAAGGCCCCAGTTGAAATGCTCGTCGGATTGATGGCTGACTGCTGAGTACGAACAATAAAAACCCTTTGGGTGGTTCCCGGAGTGAGGGTGAATGAAGTCGCCGTTCCAAAAGCCGATTGATCCTTTTGGATGGCATTGACGGTCACTCCGATTTGTGAAGCCATACCCGATAGCGAAGGATGGGTCACCGCTATAAAGGTATAAGAGGTGCTATCGGACTGCCAGTAAGGGGATACGACACGAGATTTGTTTTCTATAGCAAAAGCATTTCCCGCGCAAACCGCGATTAACATTATCAGGGCGGTTGCTTGGGAAAATCGCGTAAAAAGCTGGATTTTCATTATTTTGACTCCTATATATGCAAATTGAATTTGGTTTCATTTTTGAAGATTGAAACAAAGCCTCTTATGTCGGTAATCACCTCCCTTTTAATTTATTGGTTCGCAATTTTTTTAAACGCTATCTATTATCCATCCGAAAATAATGGCCTGTCGGATATGATTTTATTCATTTTTAAATAAAAACTCCCAATTTTTCAACACCTTATCATAAACTCAGAACAGGTGAAAACTTTGATTTTAAATGTTTTTATCACTAAATAAGAGATCTTTTAAAAAATTTAATATAACTAGATAAATTTAACTTTGGAATGCCAAAACTACAATAAA
Organism: Nitrospinaceae bacterium; assembly: GCA_029261595.1. GTDB lineage: Bacteria > Nitrospinota > Nitrospinia > Nitrospinales > VA-1 > JADFGI01. The sequence continues at coordinate 67,180 of JAJDAZ010000014.1, forward strand.
CTTACCTTAAAAGTTAATCTAAAACACAGATCCTCGTTCTCGATATCGGCAGAATTACTGTTTTCTTGAGCTTTATTTGTTATTTTTAATGGGAATACTGACTTTATATTATAAGAAATGACGGTTCCTTTGGTTGTGGAATGTAATTCTTTTTGATATAATTTTCTCTTTTCGAAATCAGTATAACTTTATGAAAGTTAAATGGTTATGGACAAAATAAAGGTGGCTTTCTTTTCCTGGAGGGCCTGCTCATTAATATTTTCCGGAATATTGCTCACAGGATATTTAGGAGGTTGCGCCAGCGACGCGTCCTATAAAAAATCCCAGGCCCAGACAAAGTTCCGGGAGGGATTGGAGCACGCATCGATAAATAACCCAGAAGCCATGATCGCCAGTTTCAAAGAAGCTGTGGAGCTTGAGCCGGAGAATGAACAATATCGCGTTCATTTGGGCAGGGCCTATTACACAACGGGGAACCTGGAGAACGCAGAAAAAGAATTCAAGCAGGCTTTGGAAATCAATAAGGACTCCAAGGAAGCCTACCGCCAGTTGGGCCGCCTTTATCTACGGAAAGGGGACTGGGAAAAGGCCACACAAAATTTTGAGTCCGATTTAGAAAGACCGGGAACCGTTAAACCTCATCAAGTTTATAACTGGCTGGCGCTCAGTTATTATAATCAGGGAAAGTTTGATCAGGCGGAACGTCAATGGTTGAAAGCCCTGGACTTGAAAGACAATGCCGCTATCCGCCTGAACCTCGCTTTGGCCTATAAGGACCAGGAACGCTTTGATCAGGCGATGGATTCGCTCAAAAAGGCAGTGGTTCTCGACCCCCAATTCACCCAGGCCCACTATGAAATTTCGCAATTGTTCATTCTCAATAAAGAAATGAAACAAGCCGTCAGGCACTTCAATAAAGTCATTCAGCTGGCGCCCAGAAGTGAATGGGCCCGCTTATCCAAAAAATATCTGGACCTCATCCACCAGCCCAAGAATTAATCATGGTCGAAAATTTTGGTTTGTATTTGAAGCATGAGCGCGAGCTTCGGGGAGTGGCTCTCGATGAAATCGCAACCACCACCAAAATTCATATTCGTTTTCTGGAAGCGCTGGAGAATAACGATTATGACAATATGCCCGGCGAGGTTTTCGTCAAGGGTTTCATCCGGTCTTACGCGAAGGTCATTGGGTATGATGCTGAAGAAATGGTCAACGCCTACGATGAATCTGTCGGCAGGGACCGCAAGGAAGAGCTGGAGAAGGCTCAAGCCACCCACAAAAAAACTCAGTCCCGAAAAAAAGCGGTGGCCGGGTATTGCCTCACCGGCATTGCCCTTGCCGGTATTGTTTCGCTGGGATACGTTGTCATTAATAAAATATTTCTTTCCAATACCCAACAGCAGGCGGAACGATTGCCCCTGGAGGAACCTTCTATAGAAACAGAAAAACCCTCCGCCACCTCAAAGGCCCCCGCTCCCGATGAGACCAGAGAAGAAGAAATCGATGCAACCGGGAGTCCAATCGCAGAACCGCCTGCGGAAGAAGTACAAAACCCGTTATCTGTAAATGAAACTCACCCCCCCTCCGAGCCCAAAAAAGAAAACCCCGCCCCTTCTTTACCCGTCGACTCTGCTCCCGAAATAGCCAAGGCACAGGTCAGTGATATGGAGAGCGCAGGCACTGATCTGACCGAAGTCAGTGAACCGGAGGACACGACCCCTAATGAAACAGAAGTCAGCCAGCCAAAGAAGACAGACCCCGAGCCTTCCGAGCCACTTTCTGCGATTGAAGCCGAAAAAAAGGTGGCCCCTAAAACCACGACAGAATCGGCAGTAATGGAAAAAAACTCCGAATCACAAGAAAAACCGGTTATAATTCAACAAGTTACAGAAAACCCGACAGCGCCGGAAAACCCGGATCAGAGTTTGCCGGAATCCGATGCCAAGCCCCTGCATTTAAAAATCGAAGTGCAGGGAAATTCCTGGTTCAACTTAACTGTGGACAACGCCACAGAGGAGGACTTTATTCTTCCCGGCGGTTCCAGCAAAAACGTTTACGGCACGGAAAAGATACGATTGACCATCGGCAACCGGAATGGGACGCATCTCTTTTTAAATGGGCAGGCCATCGATCTTCCCTCAGGTTCCAACGACGTGATCAGAAACTTTGATATCACCGCAAACCTTTTAGAATAAAAAATCGTGGCTAAAATAGACGCTTTTTTTTAATTGATGAATGAGCAGGGCGCATCGGACCTGCACTTGGTGGCGGGCTCCCAGCCGGTCCTCAGGGTTCATGGGGATATGGAACGGGTCAAGTACAAGGAGCTCGACAACGATGAGTTGAAAGGCATCCTGTACGAAATCGCGCCCGAAGATAAAATCAAGGTTTTTGAAGAAACCGGTGATATCGATTTTGCCTACGAGATCCCAAACCTGGCGCGCTACCGGGCCAATTATTTCCAACAAAAATGGGGCGTCGGAGCGGTCTTCAGGGAAATTCCCAGTGAAATTCTGACGGTGGAACAACTGGGACTGCCTTCGGTGATCTCCAAACTATCCATGCTTCATAAAGGAATGGTGTTGGTCACAGGACCTACGGGAAGCGGCAAATCCACCACCCTGGCGGCGATGATCGATTACATCAACAGCACAAAAAAAAGCCATATCATCACCATTGAAGACCCGGTCGAGTTTGTCCATAGAAATAAGAATTGCATCATCAACCATCGCGAGGTGGGAATTCACACGCAAGGGTTCAAGTCCGCCTTGCGAGGCGCGCTCCGCGAAGACCCCGATATCATCCTGGTGGGCGAAATGCGCGACCTGGAAACCATTGAGCTGGCCCTTGAAGCGGCCTCCACCGGACATCTTGTTTTCGGAACCCTGCACACCCAGAGCGCCGCAAAAACCATCGACCGTGTGATCGACGTTTTTCCGGCCCATCAGCAGGCGCAAATCCGCACCACCCTTTCGGAATCACTCAAAGGAGTGGTGGCGCAGAATTTATTCAAACGCATCGATAAAAAAGCCCGGATGGCGGTTCTTGAAGTTTTGGTGGTGACGCCCGCCGTGTCCAACCTGATACGCGAAGGCAAAACTTTTCAGATCCCGTCGGCCATTCAGACCGGCAAAAAATTCGGCATGCAGTCCCTGGACGACGCCATTCTCAAAGCCCTGGAAGCTCGGAAAATCAGCGCCGAAGACGCTTTTGAAAAAGCCATCGTCAAAGAACGATTCATTCAGTTTTTGAATAAACCTCCGGAATTTATTTAAAAGAGCCCCATGAGAAAAGCCGAGATCGACCATATTCTGACGACTATGCTGGAATCTTTTGGAAATATTTCCGACCTCAACGTCACGTCTGGAAAACCTTTTCAGGTGGAATCATCGGGGCAATTGACCGAAGTTCCCCTGGAACTGAAATTCCCCGATATCACCCCCTTTCAGGCGGAAATCTTTGCAATGAACCTGATCAATTCCGACCGCAGGTTGACCGAAACGCTCATCCGCGAAGGCTCCTGCGATTGCTCATATTTTCTGGTCGGGAAGGTGCGTTTCAGGGTCAATATATTTTCTCAACGAGGGAACTACAGCACGGTCCTTAGAAAACTCGAAACCTGCATTCCCACGATAGAAAATTTAAAGCTGCCTCCGCAATTCGCAAAAGTGGCGGAAGAAAAAAATGGCCTGATTCTGGTCACAGGCGCCACCGGTAGCGGTAAGTCCACCACCCTGGCGGCTCTATTAGATAAGATCAACAATGAAAAATCCATCCACATCATCACCCTCGAGGACCCGGTGGAGTTTGTGCATCCGCACAAAAAGGCCACCTTCAACCAGAGGGAACTGGGGAGCGATTTCGACGCCTTCTCCGGTGGCTTGCGGGCGGCGCTCAGACAGGCGCCGAAAGTGATTCTGGTGGGTGAAATGCGGGACCGGGAAACGGTCGAGATTGGCATGAGCGCTTCCGAAACCGGTCACCTGGTGATGAGCACTCTGCATACGGTGGATGCGGGCCAAACCATCAATCGCATCATCGGTATGTTTTCCAAAGAAGAGGAACAGCAGATTCGTATCCGGCTGGCGGACACCGTGCGCTGGATCATATGCCAGCGTTTATTGCCCAAAGTGGGAGGAGGGAGAATCGCCCTTTTGGAAATTCTTTCCACCAGCTTGAGGATCAAGGACGCCATCATCAATGGTGAATCGGAAGGAAAAACGTTTTACGAAATCCTAACCAGCGGGGAAGCCTATGGGATGTGGACGTTCGACAAACACATTCTCAAACTGATAAAAGAGGGGCAGATCACCGAAGAAACCGCTTTGGCATACGCCTCCAGAAGAACGGTGGTGGCCAGGGGCATCGATACTCTCAAAGCCTCCAAAGGAGAAAAGACCTCTGATATCAATGAACTGATCATGGATGAAGATTACGAAACCCAACTCAAATGATTATTTATAGGGCCGCGACAAGATGTTAATCAAATGCACCGAGTGTGAACACGGAATAAATATTCCCGACGAGAAAGTGCCTCAAGGCCGGGTCTTTTCCATCGCCTGCCCGGGATGCCGTGCGAAAATCCGCATCGACCAGCACATATCATCCGAACCGGAGGAGGAACCCAAACCCTTCATCAAAGAGGAACCCGAGGAAGAAAATGAAACCGACGATGCTCTGGGAATCATACTTACCAGCGAGAGCGAGTTTGACGACGAGGATGAAGGTTTTGCGGTTTACGATGAAAACGACAAACTTGCCCTGGTTCTGGACGATGCCAATAAAACCACGTGGACGGATGTGTTGGAAGAAAAGGGATACAAGGTGCAGTTCGCTAAATCCCCCGACCATGCGGTTCACAAGATGAAATTCACGCACTACCATTTTGTCGCCCTGCACGAAAATTACGGCAAGGGCTCGCTCGAAAAAAACCCGGTGTACCGGAATCTGGTGGAAATGCCCATGGAGACCCGGAGGCATATCTTTTTTGCCATTGCGGGCGAATGCTTTAAAACCCTGAACAATATGCAGGCATTCAACTACAGCGTCAATCTAGTCATCAATGATAAAGACGTGGGCAAGCTGACCGGAATTATTAAAAAAGCGCTCCTGGAGCATGAAATGTTTTACAAGGTCTATAAAGAATCTTTGCAAGCAATGGGAAAAGCATGAGCCTGTTAAAAGACGCGTCCATCGTCCAGCGTTTTTCAGACGGTGAGGTTATCATTTCCGAAGGAATCACCAGCAACAACGCCTATATCGTGTTACACGGCAAGGTGCGGGTCACCAAAAAACTGGACCGCAAGACCGTGGTGATCAGCACGCTCAAGGAAGGTGACATTTTTGGCGAAATGGGGCTGATCTCAAATAGCGTCCGGAGCGCCACGGTGTCTGCCCTTGGAAATGTCGAAGTGGGTTTTATCGACAAGGAAAAATTTGACGAGCTCCTGGCCACCTTGCCGGAGGATATCAGCACCATCATCCATGCCCTGGTGCATCGATTGCGCAACACCACCGACATGCTGATTCGAATAGGATCGGAGCTTGAGAACACGCGAAAACAAATAAAAATGATGTAATCCAGAATCAAAAGGAAATTGCCCGTGCCAACGTATACCTATAAAGCCAGGGTCAGAGGTCAGAACAAATCAGGCGAGATCGAAGCCGAGGATGAAAAATCCGCGATTGCCAAACTACGAGCGCAAAAAATCCGCACCGACTCCGTCAAAAAGAAAGGCGGGTCGAGTGATTTTTTTGGCCCCAGAAAACAAGCAATCACCGGGCGGGACATCGTGATTTTCACCCGCCAGTTTTCCACCATGGTGGATGCCGGATTGCCCCTGGTTCAATGCCTGGATATCCTGGGAAGGCAATCCGAAAACAAAACCTTTGGGGAGATCATCACCAACGTAAAGACCAATATTGAAACCGGAAGCGATCTTTCCGCCTCCATGCGCAAACATCCCAAAACGTTCGACAGCCTGTACTGCAACCTGGTGGAAGCCGGAGAAGTGGGTGGAATCCTCGACATCATTTTGAAGCGGCTGGCGGATTATATTGAAAAATCCGAATCCCTCAAAAAGAAGGTGAAATCGGCCATGGTGTACCCCGGTGTCATCATCACGGTGGCGGTGAGCGTTGTGGCCTTTCTCATGATTTTTGTGATTCCCGCATTTGCCAATTTGTTTGCGGGGGGCGGTGCGGAACTGCCCGGTCCCACTCAAATCGTCATGACATTGAGCGATTTTTTCCGCACGAAGTGGTATTACATGCTGGGCGGTATCGTGGCGGTCTTTTTTCTCGTCAAGAAAATATACTCTACCGAACGCGGCCGTTTTGAAATCGACCGGTTGTTGTTGAAACTGCCGGTTGTCGGGATGCTGATACGCAAGGTTTCCGTGGCAAAATTCACCCGGACGTTGGGAACCCTGGTTTCAAGCGGCGTGCCCTTGATCGAGGGCCTGGAAATCTGCGCCCGCACCTCCGGCAACAAAATCATCGAGAAGGCCGTGTTCAATACCATCGAAGCGATCAAGGGTGGTGAATCCATCGCCATTCCCCTGTCCCGAGAATCCATATTCCCGCCCATGGTGATTCAGATGATTGACGTTGGAGAAAACTCCGGCTCCCTGGACACCATGTGTCATAAAATCGCGGACTTTTATGATGAGGAAGTCGATAACGCCGTCGCGGCTTTGACCTCTCTATTGGAACCGATGTTGATGGTTTTTCTTGGCCTCCTCGTGGGTTTCATTGTTGTGGCCATGTATATGCCCATATTCAAATTGGGCGATGCGATTTAAGCGTCCAATTCCTTCATACCCGGCGCCGGTGGGTCCCTTGTGATCCCACCGGCATCAGCCTAACTCCACATGACACTCATCAAAAACAACCTGGACGAAGAGGAACTTCGGCAGAGGCTCAAGACCATCATGGTCTTAAGAGTGGCTCTCTTAACGGGGTTTGTCGCCCTTCTGCTGGCATTTGCGCCGCAACTGAAATTTTCTGCATCCCTCGGCCCGCTGACCACGGTCATTTGTTCGGGTTACCTGCTGTCCATTCTCTACGCCCTCTTTTTTAAACTCTGGAAACCGTCGCTTGGAGCCGCCTTTCAGGTCCTCGGAGATCTGTTATTGGTCGGGGGAATTGTTTACACCACCGGGGGAACCCAGAGCCTGGTATCTTTTCTGTTCCTTTTTGTCATCATCGTCGCCAGCGCCATTTTTTCCAGAGCCGGATGCTACCTTGCCGCCTCCGGCGCCAGCATCCTGTACGGCCTGCTGATCGACCTGGAATATTACGGATTCATCCAACCCCATTATTTGTTTCACCAGCCCGATAACCTGGTTGACGGCAGTTATGCTTTTTACCTGGTATTCCTGAACATCGGCTCGTATTATTCCGTGGCTTATTTGAGCAGTCTGCTCAACAAACGCCTCAGGATCGTCAAGCAGGAACTCGCGGTGGCCAGCAAGAACCTCATGGAACTGCAAGCCTTCCATGCCGGCGTGGTTCAGGACATGGGGTCGGGCCTCATCACCACCGATGCCCATGGACGCATCACCTCGATGAACCGGGCCGCAGAAGAAATCACAGGGTATCGTCTGGAAGAAAGTCTCGACCAACCTGCAGACGGTTTGTTGTCGGTTTCGTCCTTCACAAAATTTTTCGAGCACCCCCCTGACATTTCCCTGCCTTTTCAAACCGAGGGTCCGTGCCAGCACAAAGACGGGAAAACCATTTTGATCCGCATGAAGGTGAGCCGCTTTTCCGGACCGGACGACCCACGCAAGGGTTATATCTGCGTGTTCGAAGATCTCACCGAGTTTCAGAAATTGCAGGAGAAAATTTCCCAGGCGGAACAACTGGCCGCCGTGGGGCGTTTTTCTGCCGGATTGGCCCACGAAATCAGGAACCCGCTGGCCTCGGTGAGCGGCTCCATCCAGATGCTGAGCAAGGGCCTGAACCTGGAAAGTTATCATCGCAAACTGATGGCAATTGTGATGAAGGAGACGGATCGGCTCAATTCCATTCTCACGGATTTTCTGAATTATTCCCAGCCCCGGAAAAATCGCAAAACGCTTGTGGACCTGACCCAGCTCATTCAGGATGTCTCCATGCTGATAAAGCACAACGAGGACTTTTCCGCCACCCATCAAATCGTCTTTCATTCCAAAGCCGACCATTTGATAATCAATGCGGATGAAGAGGAGTTGAAACAAGTGGTGTGGAATCTGTGCATCAACGGACTGCAATCGATGGACGAAGGCGGCGCCCTGAAAATAGGATTGGAAAAAGTTTCTTCCTTTCGCGCGGTTAATTTTCATTCTGAGAAAAGGGGTTACGTCCTGACCGTTGAAGATGAAGGGTGCGGCATTCCCCCCGACCGGTTGAAAAAAATTTTTGATCCGTTCAACACCACCAAGGAAAATGGTGTGGGGCTGGGCCTCGCCACGGTCTATCGCATCATCCAGCAAAATCAGGGAGCGATTGAGGTCACCAGTCAGGTGGAACAGGGCACGAAGTTTGCGGTCTATCTCCCGAGAGGCGTGGCCCACTCCGAAGCGGAACCCATGGTGGTCCATCCGGAAAAAACCCTGGCGGCTTCTTAGAAAAAATCATCCTCTTCTCAATATCCCGTTGCTTGTTCACGGGATAATTTGTTAAAACCTTATCCCATGATGAAACCGTTCCTAAGCCTCCTTATTTTTTTGCCCCTGTTGGCAGGATGCCTTGCGCAGGTCAAGCCATCTCCCTTTCCCGATATGGTACGGGTTCCCCAAGGTCCCTTCACCATGGGCTTCGTCATCGACAACGACCTGAGCCTTGGCGATACGGATGAAGAATCCGTCCACCAGGTCACCCTCGATGAATTCTGGATCGACAAATACGAAGTCACGAGCGCCCGGTTCGCCGAATTTTTAAACGCGCATCCTGAGGACAGCGCGCGCTATATCGAACTGGGTTCGGCGGTCACCATAGAAAAGCGGGATGGTGAGTTTAAGCCGCGACCCGGATTGGAACGCCTGCCTGCCAACCGGATATCCTGGTATGGCGCCGACGCTTTCTGCCGGTGGAGGGGCAAGCGCCTGCCCACCGAAGCTGAATGGGAAAAGGCCGCGCGCGGGACCGACCAGCGAATGTTTCCCTGGGGCGACGAATGGCCCACCAATGATCGGGTCACCTTCCGCAGAAAATTCCCTGAAAAGGGATTTGCCGTCATGGAGCCGGTGGATGGTTTGCCTGAAGGACGGTCGCCTTACGGGGCGCATCACATGGCAGGAAATGTCTGGGAATGGGTGGCCGACTGGTACGACTCGGATTACTATGAGGAGTCGCCCTCTAACAACCCCAAGGGACCGGAAAGCGGAATCAGTAAAACCCTGCGCGGTGGCAACTGGTATTACAAAGCGTATTATATGCGCACGACCTACCGATTCAACGAGCGGCCCGAAGTGTTCAAGGTGTGGCAGGGCTTCCGTTGCGCCGCCCCAGCGTAGCGCTGGACCTAAAATTAACGTGCGATGGGTTTATGGCTGGTGAAATCCTGTTGCCCCGTCATTGTGAGCAAAGCGAAGCCGTTGTAATGTTCCAAAGCTTTCATGCCCCTAACGAGTAGGAAGGGTATGTCTGAGGGCGACAGCATCTGTGGTTCCAACCATTATTCCTTTATTTATTACTTTTCTTCCGAGACGACCGACCAGGCCATCGGGCGGTTGCATCCTCCCGCGTATCCGTCGCGGTTGATCAGAATGATTCCAAACGCATCGTCCTTGGGATGAAACCAGTGAAGAACCTCCTCCAGTATTTTTTCCGGCGCATCGCCACGCTCGATCATCTGGTAGGTGCGGATGGCGGTCATGTGCCTGGCGATGGTCTCGCCATCACCTGTAGCGGCGACCGCACCTGCTGGTCCCGCGTACAGCCCGCATCCGATCAAGGGAACATCGCCCACGCGTCCGGGGATCGCTCCTTTAATGCCTCCGGTGCTGAGCCCGGCGGCAAAGTTTTTGCCATCAAAGGCGACGCATCCCACCGTATCGGTGGCCTCCTCCCCGGTAGAAAAGTCCACTCCCCTGGCCGTGATCTGATCCACTGTCATGGGCTCAAGTCCGGCCTTTTCCGCGAACTTCGCCGCGCCCTGACCGGCAAGCACGCTGTATTGAGTGCGGGTCACCGCATGGGCCGCGTAAATGGGATTTTTAAATCCCTGCACGGCCGCCACCGCGCCGAAATGCCCGGAACTGTCCATCACCGCCGCGTCCATTTCCACCGATCCGTCCGCCCGTGGATGCGACCCCACACCGGCGTTGAACCGGGAGTCGTCCTCCAGCACCGCCACCGCCCGGCACACGACATCCATCACCGATGCGCCGGATTTTATCGCCTTCACCCCCACCTTCGCGGCCTGTACCGGACCATCCTGATATTCATTCTTCGAGCCCGCGCCGCCGTGGGTCAGCAGGATGTAATTTTTTTCCGACATAACGTTTTTCCCAGCGTGTCGCTGGCCCCAATGTTAATGTGCGATGAGTTTATGGCTCATGGAGTTCGCAATCTGCTAAATTTTAACGGGTTGATCCCTGGAATGGAAATAGGGTATCCTAAATCCTTCTTAAAATAAATAAGCTGGAAAAATAACGGCGGCCCGGAACCTGTCGGTATTTTTGGCAATTAAAACTACCAGCCCATTAAAACAATAGGTTGGCTTCTTGTTCCGGGGATTTTTTCGAGGTTCGGGGATGGTTAAATTTTGTCTGCAATGCAAAAATGCGTTCTGGGGAGGCCTGCATTGCCCGATCTGCAAGGATGAGGTCTTGCTCCTGGACGCCGCCCAGCCGGAAAATCAAAAATACCTTACTGAACTCAACATCGACGTGCGCCCGAAATATTACGCCCGGAGCTCCATGCTCCTGACTTGTTTTGGGTTCATCATGGCATTGCCGCTGGGTGCCTTTGTCTTTTTAAGAGGCATGTCCAGTTCCGGAAATGTCGGCCTGTGGAGCGGCATTGGAATCGCCACCGTGGTGATCATTTCCTGGGGGTCCTGGTATTTATCGCGCAAGCTGTTCGACAAACAGATGGTCAAGGTCGAAGACACCAAAGAACTGCAACTGGATTGAAATCCGGTGCGGAATCATTCCCCGGCTTTCCGGCCAATATCTTTTCTGAAATGCACGCCATCCCATGAGATTTGATTGACGGCCTCATAAGACTTGGCGATGGCCATTGCCGTGTCGTTGCCCAGAGCAGTTACGCCCAGGACTCTGCCGCCGTTGGTGACCACTTCGCCATCGGAGATTTTTGTGCCGGCATGAAATACCTCGACATCAGAAAGTTGTCCCGCCTCCTGTAAACCGTGAATCGCTTTGCCCTTTTCGTAAGCTCCGGGATATCCCTTGGCGGCCATGACCACGCACACTGCGGACTGGGGTTTCCAGTCCACCTGGCATTGATTCAGGGTGCCGTCGATGCAGGCTTCAAACAAAGGAACGATATCACTCTGCAGGCGCATGAGGAGCGGCTGAGTTTCAGGGTCGCCAAATCGGGCGTTGAACTCCAGCACCCGGGGGCCGCCCGCGGTCAGCATCAATCCGGCATACAGGATGCCCTGAAAAAGCCGGCCTTCCATCCGCATGGCTTCCACCGTCGGTTGCATGATGGTGGCCATGACCTCTTGTTTGAGCCCCTCGGTAAAAATGGGCGCGGGTGAGTAAGCCCCCATACCGCCGGTATTGGGCCCTAAGTCGCCGTCGAGGGCGGCCTTGTGATCCTGGGCCGAATCGAGCGGCAAAACGGTTTTGCCGTCGGTAAAAGCCAGGAGAGAAACTTCCTGCCCTTCCAGAAACTCTTCCACCACGATCCGGTCTCCCGCCTCGCCAAAGGCTTTGTCCTGCATGATGGTTTGTATGCCCTGAGCCGCCTCTTGCCCGTTGTCACAAATGAGAACGCCTTTGCCAGCCGCCAGCCCATCGGCCTTGACCACCAGTTTTTCCTGACGCCCCGTAACATAATCTTTTGCGGATTCAGGGGACTCAAACACCCGGTAGTCTCCTGTCGGGATGCCGTACTTTTTCATCAAATCCTTACAGAATACCTTGCTCCCCTCCAGTTGGGCCGCCTGGGCTGAGGGACCGAATACGCGCAGGTTTTTTGCTTTAAATTTATCGACGATCCCCAGAACCAGAGGCTGTTCCGGCCCCACCACGGTGAGGCCAATTTTATTTTCCAGGGCAAACTCCAGCAACCGATCCACTTGGTCCGCCGGAATATCCACATTTTCGGCGATCTCGGCGGTTCCGGGATTGCCCGGAGCACAGAATATTTTTTTCACTTTTGGGCTTTGGGCGATCTTCCAGGCCAGGGCATGTTCCCGGCCTCCTCCTCCCACGATCAATACTTGCATGGTTTCTCCTGATTCGTCCCGATCAACAACGAGGTATCATAAAGCCGAAATTTATATAAAATAGGCGCGGGTTGCAAGTTTTTAACTTTTTAATATTGGCTGATCATGGTGCATTTAAAAGCGCTGTCAAAATCCTTCGGGGCGAAAAACGTCATCCAGGATGTCTCCCTGGAAATTGAGGCGGGAGAACGCTTCATTCTGCTCGGCCCCAGCGGTTGCGGCAAAACCACCCTGCTCCGCATGCTGGCGGGGTTTGAACGGCCGGATCAGGGGACCATTTTTATCGGGGGAGAAGATGTTCTTTCCCTGCCAGTGGAGCGCCGGCCCGTGGGATTCATTTTCCAGAATTACGCACTTTTTCCGCACATGACGGTGTACGACAATATAGCCGTCGGCCCCAGGATACGCCAAACTCCCGAACCTGAGATCGCCCGGCAAATAGGAGACCTTCTGGAGATCACTCATCTCACAGGATTAAAGCATGCCTACCCAGGCAGGCTGAGCGGCGGCGAATCCCAACGGGTGGCCATCGCCCGCGCCATCGTTAACCGGCCTAAAGTCCTGTTGCTGGACGAACCCCTTTCCGCCCTGGACGCGGGCTTGCGGCAAGGCCTGCGCGAGGAATTAAAGGAAATGCAGGAGACCCTTGGCATCACCTTTTTGTTCGTCACCCACGATCAGGAGGAGGCGATGAGCCTGGCCACCAAGATGGGCATCCTTGAGGGGGGAAGGCTTCTGCAGATCGGAACGCCGTCTGAACTTTACAACCACCCGAAATCGCCTTACGTCGCGGGGTTTCTGGGAGCGGTCAACCGGCTTTCGGGAAAGGTCCTACGGCAGGACGAAAACCGGACCGTCGTCGTTCTGGACGGCGGGCCTGAAATAAAATGCACCGCTCAATCCAAACGTCCACCCGGTCAGGCGGTTTCCTGTTTTATCCGACCTGAGAAAATGACTTTCCGGGCGGACGGTAAAAACCATTCCAACTGGAACGTCATCAATGCTATCATCGTCGAAAAAACTTTTCTTGGAAATCAAACGTTGTACAAAACCGAAATCACCCAGGGCCAGATCTGTACTGTGCCCGTAAAACATGATTCCCATGAAGAGGACACACTTTCCTTTAAGACGGGAGAGCGGGTTAAAATCTTCTTTGCCACTCAGGACGTGATTCTGTTCGATCAATCCGATACGCCCAAAAGGACTTAAAATGATTTGGCCCGTCAGGAAACCTCCGGTCAATAATGTTACGGTTATTATTTTCCTCCTGATTCTGATGTGGTCCCTTTCGGGTTGCGGGGAGCAACCGGCCAAAGACTCCCTGCGTCAGAAAGTCATTGTCGCCACCGACACCAACCTGGTCCCGATGGCGTTTATCAACGACCAGAATCAACTGGTCGGGTTTGAACCCGATCTCATTGAAGCGGTTGCCGAGCTTGCCGGATTCGATGTCGAAATTGTTTCGGTGGCGTTTCCCGGTTTGTTCGGCGGGCTCATCACCGGCAAGTTCGATATGGTCGTCAGTTCGATCACCATCCTCGAAGAAAGAAAAGAGCGCATGGCGTTCAGCCTGCCCTATCTCAAAAGCGGCCTGGCACTGGTGGTCAGAAAAGATCTGGAAGGCATCCGTTCCGTGGAAGACTTAAGGGACCGAAACCTCGTTGCGGGTGCACAAAATGGGACCACGGCTTATTTTTATCTGGATAAATATCCGACGCTCAAGAAAAAAGGCTACGACGCCCACGGACATGCGGTGACCGATCTCATCAACGGTGAAATCGATGCCGTCCTGGGAGAGAGCACGGGCACGCTGTATTATAAAAACCAGAAAAAGGATTATTTTAAAAAGATCAAGATGGTGGGCGATATTCTCACGGAAGAATATTACGGCATGGTGTTACGTAAAGGGAATACCGGGTTGATGAATGAAGTGAACGCGGCGCTCAAAAAATTACTGGCGGATGGCACCGTCCAAAAACTGCACACGAAATGGGATCTTGGAAATTCCTCGGTGGTTCCAACCAGTAAATCTGCCGAATAAGAGTTCAACAAAAAAACGGAACTCGGAAACCACCGATGAACACAGATAAACACAGATGGCTATTTTTCAGAAATTTTCAGCTCTCCCCTGTCTCGTGCCATGGACATTGGAGTGGTGGCAATTGTCTGTTACCATGAGTTATTAGCATTTCAATTTGATTGTCTCATGTAAATGGGTTGTGATGAACAACCAGATTTTTTCAGGAAAGACTATTTTGTTAAAACGAACGGAAAATAAAAGAAAATCCCCCATAAAAAAAACATCCACCAGAAAACCCACAAATCAAAAATCTTCAGCTAAAACTTCATCCGGCGAAAAAAAACCTTCTCAAAAATCTTCGGCCCGGAATTCAGCGGGTGAAAAATCCACCCCCCGAAGACCCGCTAACGATAGATATTCACCTCGCAATTCTTCAGATCCGAATCCTCCCGCACGAAGGCCTGCAAATAAAAAGTTTCCAACTCGAAGCGCATCGACCCAAAAATCAGCAGAACCTAAGTCTCCGGACGAAAAAATTGTCCCAACAAATCCACCTGTGCACAAAACTTATGCCAAACCGCTTAAGGAGCAGGAGTTCACTATATATGGCTTAAACGCCTGCAAGGCGGTGTTTGATAACCGGCCCGAGGATATCTGCCGGGTATTTTTCAGCAAGGAGCGTTCATCGGGCATGGCGGCGGTGAAACGCTGGTGCCAGACCCATAAACTGCCTTACCGGGAACTTGACGCGCCATCTTTATACAAAGTGGCGTCCAGCGCACATCACGAGGGCACGGTGATGGTGGTGCGCCCCCGGACACTGAAACCGGTTCACGGATTGCTACGCAATCAAGTGGATAAAAACTCCCTGATGGTGGGTCTGGACCGGGTGGGGGACACGCATAATCTGGGCGCGATATTGCGTTCCTGCGCCTTTTTCGGCGCGTCCGGGCTGATTCTCGGCAATCACGAAGATCAGGCGAAGATCACGTCATCCGCTGCCCGGATGGCGGAAGGCGCTCTGGAAACAGTCCCTATGTATCAAAGCTCTGATTTAGCCTCGTCACTGCGAGATTTTCGCGAGAAGAAAGTTATGGTGATCGGCGCAGACTTAGGTTCGGGCGGCTCTCTGTATGAAACAAAAATTTCTTTTCCCTGTATCCTTGTTGTGGGCAATGAAAATGAGGGGCTGTCAGATAAAGTCAAAAAACGTTGCCACGAACTGGTTCATGTTCCAGGGTGCGGGGACATGCAATCGCTCAATGTTTCTGTCGCCACTGGTGTGATCCTTGCTGAATTGAACCGTCAGAAAAACCGGCTATCCAAATGAATCCTGTTTTTTGAGCCGCCCATGTTTTTTGCCAAACTTCATCCCATGATAGTACATTTTCCCGTCGGCCTGCTGGTCAGCGGGGTGTTGTTTGAAATTTATGGCCGACTGGGCCGGGAAGAGGCGGTGCAGGTCGCGGGCAGGTTCAATGTCCGTCTCGGATTCTGGTGCTCCCTTCCCGTTTTTGTGGTGGGATTTCTGGGAATGCTCAGTTTGAAGAACACTGAGAAATTCCAGATGTTTTTGGGCAACCATCTAATGGCAGCCTTTGCCACCGTGATATTTTTTATGCTTGCATTATTGGTCGCCCGTTTTGGCAAAGGACGGTTCCAGGCCGGGTATTATTTATTACTCGTACTGGGACTCATCAGCGTCCTGACGACGGGTTTTTTCGGAGGCGAACTGGTGCACCGGTTCGGCGTGTCCACCTCGGATTTTATCAACTAGAACACCAGCAGGTAGCCCGACCAGGCAGACGCGCCCAAGGCCAGCAGACCACAGCCATACAAAATGCAGGCGGTGCGCGAGTGAGGTTGGGTGTAGGAATAGCCGGTGCAAAATCCGTAAAGGATGGTGAACAGAAAAGAATAACCCTGGTGACCCTCCACTTCGGCAGAGGTTCTTAGACTGAGATCCGTGGAAAGCATCCCTGAAAAATCCGCCATGACGGCGGCCAGCAACCCAAGACTCAGGTTGAAGGACCCGGCGGTCTTGTAGATGGATAGGTTTTTCTTCCAGGAAAGATACAAAAGTGCCACCCCCGCCACAAACAGGGAAGGCGGAAAATGGGAAATGAAGGGATGAAATGAAACGGAACTGATCATGTGCTGACCAGCTGAGGGCTGGTCCAAGAAAAAACATACAACCAGCGTGACGCTGGACCCAGTTTTAACATGCGAGGGATTATTGAGGAATTAATTGCTTCCAGATGATTCACAGGTTTTCCGGGGCCGGTGTACCCTTTCGGGGCATGAAGGCAAATGAAGTGGATATCACAAGCGAAGCGAGCGTAGCCCACTCTTCCTCCCCACGAAGTGGGGTTAATTTTTGTTGGGGTCGTTGATCTGAAAATCTTTTTCTGCCAGGTCCAGATTGACGTCGACATCGATCTTGGTGGCGCTGGTCACATCCTGTTCCAGACCATCCAGGTTGACGTTCTGTTTCAGGCTTTCGGTCTCGTCCAACACATCTTGTTTGAGGCTGTTGAACGTGTTCTGAAATTCTCCCCATCCTCTGCCGATCGCTTTGGCCAGTTTGGGAAGGTTTTTCGGACCGATGACCACCACGGCAATGCCCATGATGATCATTATTTCAAAAAATCCTATGTCGAACATGGGAACGCTCCATGAAATGAATGAGATTGTGTGGATCGTTTTGAATTTTAACAAATAATCTTATCTAATTCTACAAAAGATCCAGATTAGGGAAGTTTGAATCCGAGGTTGACTCGAATGGGTTATCCCGGTTAACCTTAATCCTTTTTCGGATCGCAGAAGCGTTGGTATAGCATGAAAATCGTTCGGGGAACGAAAAATATCGTCCGGCCCATCTCTTGTCCGGTGGTGGCCATCGGGAATTTTGACGGGGTCCATATGGGCCACCAGATCATATTCCGCCAGACCGCTGATATGGCCCGCGAACGAAAGGGAACCGCCATTGTTTTTACCTTCGAGCCCCACCCCCTGAAAATCATCGCCCCGGAGCGGGTTCCCCCTCTTTTGACCAGCTTTCGCAAGAAGATGGCATTGATCGAAGCGTGCGGCATTGACCAGGTCATTTGCGCGGACTTCACACAACAGTTTGCTGACCAGCGACCCCGAGATTTTGCCAAAAATATCCTGGTGGACCTGATTGGAGTTCAGGAAATCGTGGTCGGGTTTGATTACGCGTTTGGCCGGGGCCGCGAGGGCACGATTTCCTATCTCAAAAAAATGGGCGAGGAGTTCCATTTTAAGGTTCATGTCGTCGATCCGATAAAATTGAAGGATCACCTGGTGAGCAGTTCTTACGTCCGCGAATTGATTGAAGAAGGCAATGTGAAAGCGGCCAGGGATTTTCTGGGCCGGGATTACTCCATCCAGGGACCGGTGGTGCACGGTCACCATACCGGCAAGGCCATTGGTTTTCCCACTGCCAATCTGGACACCACCAAGGTGCAGATTCCCGGCACAGGCGTGTATGCGGTTCGTATCCTGCACGAGGAAAAAACGTTTCAGGGAGCGGCGAATATCGGTTTCAACCCGACCTTCAAGCGCGACCGATTGAGCGTCGAGGTGCATATTTTCGATTTTCATGAAACCCTTTACGGACAGGATGTGGAAGTGATTTTTGTGGACCGTATCCGCAGTGAAATGGCTTTTAATTCGGCGGACGAACTGGTGGTGCAAATCAAAAAAGACATCCAGACCGCAAAGGCCATTCTGGAGCCCGACCTGTGAAAAACGCCAGAAACCTGATCATCGGACTGGCCATAACCGCGGGAGCCCTTTATTACACCCTGCACAATGTTTCCCTGAAAGATCTGGCGACTTCCTTCAAAACCGTGGACTATATCTTCATCCTGCCGGGTGTGGTCCTCATGCTTTTGAGTTTTTTGTTCCGCGCCCTGCGCTGGAGAATATTGATATCGCCCATGAAACAGGTCAAAGCCAGAGACCTCTACTCTCCCCTGATGGTCGGGTACATGGCGAATATCCTTCCTGCCCGGGCGGGCGAATTGATCAGGGCCTATCTTTTGAGCAAAAAACACAGCATCACTTTTTCCGGGGCCTTCGCATCGATCATCGTCGAACGATTGTTCGACATCATCGCCATCCTGCTGTTATTTGCCTGGGTTTTCATGTTCAACGCTCAGGTCCTCAACTCGGACGCGACCCTGTCCGGAGTTTCCCTGCAAACGCTGGCCACCCGGTTCGGGGAGTTGAGCGCGGTTCTGGTGGTCGCTCTCATTACGTTCATCTACATGATGCTTGCTCACAAAGAAAAACTGATGACTCTCATCCAGTGGGTCATTCGGCCTCTGCCTGCAAAATGGCATGACAAGGTCGAATACCTGGTCGAGGAATTCAGCCTGGGCTGCGCGATCGCCAGGAACTTTTCGGCCTTGTTAAAAATCACGTTATACACTGGTCTGGTCTGGGCGACGATTGTCATGAGTTACCTGCCGTTTTACTTCGCCTACGACCTGGACAATAAATCTCTGGAATCCCTGGTCCTGCTCACGGTGCTGGTGTCCATATTGATCGTGGTTCTTCCCACACCGGCCTTTTTAGGGTCGTTCAACGCGGCGATATTGATCGGATTGCACGACATCATGGGGGTTGCCGAGTTGACGGCGGTGAGTTTCGGCATGGTGGTCTGGGCGGTGAACTTCGGAGTTATCCTTATTGGAGGATTTTATTTTATCCTGCACGATCACCTGTCCGTGAAGACTCTAGTCCAGGTCGAGGAGGATGGGGAGCAGATTATCAAAGAATCGGAGTCGCCTTCGAATACGGCTTGAAATTTTACGAGATAGAATTCATAATACGCTTAAATAAATGACCGCAATATGCCGAAGTGGCGGAATTGGTAGACGCGCATGATTCAGGTTCATGTGGGGGCAACCCTGTGGAAGTTCGAGTCTTCTCTTCGGCACTCGCTCACCTAGTGGGCGAGGGATGCGGTCATTACTTCAGGGCCTTGTTTCACCTCACCTTTTCTTCCCTTCATTCCTGTGTCACTCGGTCTGAAAAACCGCTTGTTACAGCATCTTTCAGCATCGGAACCCGCCTTTCCCGGCCACCCAGTTTTCAATTGCAAAAACACCATAAACAACTGATAATAAAGTAATTATATTATTTTTAAGCGCAATTTCCAAAGTGGTTTTTGCCTCTTCACCGGTCTTTGCCGTGTGAAGTTTGCCGGTCCGGGGCGTTGACCCACGGCCAGAAAAACAGCGGCTGATATGATAGAAGCAATCGGTTTGATATTATTTGAAAAAGGCAAATCTCTTCTGGGATTTGCGGTTTTTTTCATTTTATTGGAACGGGCGTTTCCCTCCAGGAAAAGCCAGAAAATTTTGCGCAAAGGCTTCCGGCTGGATTTGACCTATTCCTTTCTTCTGGTTCTTATATTTTATCCCGTCCAGGTGGTATGCATGCCCATGGTGGTCAATTATTTTTATGGGGCCATCGGTCTGCCCGACGACCAGGTAAAGGGCCAGGTCCAGACCACAGTTCTGCAGGACGCCTCGCACGGCAAGGTCGCGGTTCAACCCGACGGCACGATACAATATCGCACGGAAACTAAATTCAGCGGATTCGACAGGTTTGTTATCAGAAAATCCGATGGCGAAAACCATCTGACTCAAACCCTGATGGCCCGGATGGACACACCTGCCGAAGAAGAGGGAGCGCTTCCCTTAAAAACCGCTCAACCAAAAGTATCGCTCTTTGTCACCAGCAGTGTTCCGGGCGGAAAAGTCACCGAGGGCTTTACCGGACAGGTTTTAAAAGCGCGCACCTTGATCCTCCAGCAAAGCATCTGGTTACAGATTTTGATCGCGGTTTTTCTTATAGATTTTGTGGGATATTGGCGACACCGTTTCATGCACACTCGATATCTGTGGCCGTTTCATACCATTCACCACAGTTCCCGGCAAGTCGACTGGCTCTCCACCGAGCGGTTTCACCCTGTCAATCATTTGATTTCGGCCTCGTTTAATCTGGTCATCCTGGCGGCGCTGTTTCAAGACCCGTATGTGGGAGCGACGGCGATGCTCCTCAGGCGGGGATATGGGTTGTTCATTCATAGCAATATCCCGCTTGGCTATGGTTTCCTGAATTATATCCTGGTCAGTCCACGCTTTCACCGATGGCACCATTCCGACAGTCAAGTCGTGAAGAAAAAAAACTATGCCACCTTCTTTTCAATCTTCGACCTGGCGTTTGGCACATTTTATCTGCCCAAAGAAAAAAAGGACCCGGAATCCTTCGGTTTCCACGGGGGGGAACTGGGCAACGGTTTGTTCGAACAATTGGCCTATCCTTTCCCAAAACTAACCTCACAGCGTAAAGTACCGGCCATCGACACTCCCTGACAAACCGACCGCTTTCCACGCCGCTAAACAAATTCCGCCTTGAGAAGAAATCCGCTCGCCCAGGCAAGGCACTTTTCGGACCAGGCTCCCTGACGTGAATCTTTAGCCAGTCAATTTTTTGATATGGGGTATAAAAACTTTATTCCGTCCCGTCCGAGAAGGGAACCGAAAAATGAGTTTGGACGAACAGCCATTTCCCGTCGTGCCGTGTCAAAACGGCGGTGAAGCGAAGGAGCACATGCATGGCTCGTTCTTCTGCCGTGAAGTAAACGTTGGTGTCTCCGGCGATCCAGCAAACTGAATCCTGTTGCGATATGGCAACATTTTCAAATTCCACAGTCAAGCGCTCGGACTGGCGGAAATCACGCTCAAATTGAATTCTGATTTCCACCAGACCGGTGCGTTTTTCATCTTCACCGGTGCCGATCACCAGAACATCCGGGTTGGAATCGAAAAGGCTCAACAAAGCGTCGATGTCTTTTTTTCCGTAACCCTGGCAGAATTTGTCCAGGACCGATTCAATTTCGGCCACCGTTTCTTGGGTAGGTTGCATGTTGCCTCTCTGGGTTTGAGGAAACTTTTATCAACGCTGTGGATTTCTTTTGGAGATTGCGTATAACTTAGCTAAATTTAATAGAAAAATCAAATTTGGAAGCTGTAAAACCTTTATTTCCGGGGATTATTCTTAATCTGAAGGGAGAAACCGGCTTGTTTCTGAAGAAAAGCCTTATTTCCTTTTTATGACAAATACTTTATCCCCAATAATATCGATGTCATAGTTTCCCATATCGGCCATTTTTGAAAGAACGTGATTGCAAAAAAAACTGACGTGGGTCGGATCGTCCTTGTACCACCAGTTTTTAAATTGATCCTTCGCGTTTGGCTGGTCAATGAAGGGATTGGTCAATAGACTGGAAAAAATTACAATCCCGTCCTGGGCTAATACCTTTTCTATTTCCCGGACTTCATCCCACGGGTCCAGAAGGTGTTCGATCACTTCGACCGCAATCACCACATCAAATTTAACCGGGTATTTCTGGTCCTTGAGATATCCATGCGTCATGGGTTCGAGCGGGGTGACATCATAACCGCGTTTTCGAAACTCATGGGTCATTTCTCCCGACCCGGAACCAAAGTCTAGAATATGTTGCGGCGAATGGTAATTGTTGATCAGTTGCACCAACACATCCACCTGACCTTTCCAGAATTCTGGATCGGTGCCCGCCCACTGGTCCTTATAGTGTTTTTCTTCCGCTTCTTTATTTGGGTATTCGTTGGTGAAAATCAACCGGCATTCGGGGCATTGATAAAATTTGCGCCCATCCTCAAAAAACAAGGTAGAGGATGCATGGCAAATCCGGCAGGATTTTTTATCTTGATCCGATGTCATGAAAAAGCAATTTTTCTATTTTGGCAGGAGGGGCATTTAAGTCATGGCGCAAACGGGGGGTTTTGCCTGAGATAAATGGCCACAAGTAGAATGGTCAGGGATAAGATCCAGATGATGATGTAAATCGCCATAGACTGCCGGGCTTTCTGTTTTTCAAGCCAGGTTCTGGGTTTGATGCCGCGAAACAAAAACGAGACTTTGGCCGCCAGGTTGACGCAAACAATATTGACTGCCAGAAGAAGCCCCGCTCCTATGGCAAGTTCCCATTTGCCCGCTCCCAGCATCAACCCCAAAGTAGCTGTGGGTGGCAACAGCGCGACTGCCACCATCACGCCGACCAGAACACTGGGTAAGCCAGTCGTCAACGACAGAACCGCCGCCGCCCCGGAGGCAAACGCCAGGGCCGCCGAGTCCAAACCGACATAGGTTCGTGAAAGCAATTCCTTGCTCTCAAAGTTCAATGGCCAAAGCAGGCCAATCAGAATGCTCAGTCCAAGAGCCAGCGTCAACCCGGCCAGAGTGGTTTTCAGGGATTCCCACATCAGAGACCGGTCCCCAAGAGCTGTGCCCAAAGCAAGGGCGATATTGGGCCCCAAAAGGGGGGCGATGACCATAGCGCCGATCACCACCGCCACGTTGTCTTCTAATAATCCGATAGCCACCACGACCGTGGAAAGAAACACCAGCAGGAGAAAGTTATTGTCCAGACGGGCGCTTTTTTCCACGCTACTGTAAAGCTCTTCCCGGCTGGCGGTGACGGGATCTTTTTTCTCCTCTTTTTTTTCGGGTTCTTTTTCCTCCAGGCGCGGCAGGGCGGCTTCCACCGACATTAAAAACCATTTAGCGGTTTCGCTGTTGCCCAACACCGCCTGCAGGGCATCCAGAGTATCCTGACGTTTTTCAGGGCTCACCAGAAACCGGATTTCATGGCGGCCGTCCTTTCCTTCCGGGCCTTCCCAATAATCCACCGCCTCATGCCGTTCGGCCAGATTTTTAAGGGCTTGCAGATAACTGCCGTCGGCCAGGACTTCAATAATTTTCATTCAGGCCGCCAGGCGGAAAACGCGCAACGTTGGGCCAACAGGGGAATGAAGCTCTCCAGGTCATCGGCGACGGCGTCCATCACTTCATTGGCCAGGACCTGGTCTTCGAAGCATTCGTAGGCGTCGTCCAAAAATCCTCCACGTAGTAAGGGATGATTCAAAAATGCTTGCCCCGGACCGGACTTGATTTCCAGAGGCCATTCCGCCACATCAATGCGCTCCATCTTTAATTCGGTGAGCCATCGATGCACCTCTTCGGCTGAGGGGCGCTCGGCGATGTATTCGGCGAGGAGGGCCTGTTCCTGCTTAAGTCCGCGGGAGGCCATTTCACGGTCCACCCGTTGCCAGATGGAATCAAACGTGCCGAGCGAGGGAAAGGTCAGCACCAGTTGCCCGCCGGGTTTTAAAAACCCGGTCAGTTGTTTTAAGGCCTCAAACCGGTTGGGGCGAAAAAACATGAACGCGATGTTCCCGGTGATCCGGTCAAACGGTTCGAGGTCCAGAGGCAAAGCGCGCATATCCGCCTGGGCAAAGCTCAACCAGGGAAGATGAGAACCCTGGGTGGTGCGGCAACGGAGGGCCTGAGCGGGATGCATGTCCACACCCAGAACCAGCCCCTCTGGACCCACCTGCTCGGCAATATAAAAAGCGGGGGTTCCGTGACCGCACGCGATGTCGAGAACCGAGGCTCCTGGAAAAAGCTCCAGGTGATGGAGAAGCATTTCGGCAAAGGGCGTCGACCAGTAATCATTCTTTGGTAACGACCAGGTTTGTTTCTCCGGCGAATTGTGTTCTTTAGGATCACGCATTTTATTCCTGAATATTTTAGCCGGCTCCTTGAGCCCAAAAATCCTCAATCTCTGGCGGTCTCAAGTGGTCGATGCAACCCATGCGTTAAAACGTTTAGCTGGTGTCTCAAATTTTAATGTTTTACGTGGCCGCTCATTTAACTGTCGGGCCACGGCATTCAACTTAGTTTGAGAGTGTAATGATAAATCAGTCCCTTTTGGAAAATATTGTCCAAGTAAACCATTAGTATTTTCATTTGAGCCTCGTTGCCATGGGCTGCGAGGATCACAAAAATAAACGTTTATATCGGTTTCTAAAGTAAATCGCTCATGGTCAGCCAATTCTTTTCCTCTATCCCAGGTAAGTGATTTATACAATTCATCCGGTAGTTTCTTTGATTGTTTTATCAGCGCTGACACGACACTTTCCGTATCTTTATTTTTAACTTTAGCCAGCATGACATAACGTGTGTGTCGCTCCACCAA
>JAJDAZ010000015.1 GCA_029261595.1 Nitrospinaceae bacterium
GACTGATTTATCATTACACTCTCAAACTAAGTTGAATGCCGTGGCCCGACAGTTAAATGAGCGGCCACGTAAAACATTAAAATTTGAGACACCAGCTAAACGTTTTAACGCATGGGTTGCATCGACCACTTGAGACCGCCGCCAAAAGCGGTCATTCAATTTCCTAAAAACCAATCCTAAATTGATTGTATGTCTTTAAAAGAGTGTGTAATACAGAAAAGGCTTTCCGTAATTTAATAAAAAAAACCGAAGCCTTTCGACCCCGGTCCCTTGGTTGCCGTATTCCTAATACTTAAAATGGCCTTTTTACTCAGTGGTTAAATTTTTCGCAATAAAACTTATGACACAAGGTTTACGAGTGAATCCTAAATGTTATCTCAATTTAACAATCCATTTTATTCGACAACACTCGCTTCCAAACCTTTTGAAGTCAAAAATGGGCCATACATCGTATCCACACCTTTGATGTGGCTATTGAGCCAGTCTTTAAGAAATTCCAGGAGCTTCTCATCCACTTCGGCCTTACCGCTCTTATAACTATTGCAGAAATCCGAGACCTGATCGATCAGTTTTTTATGGTTTTCCATATGGGACTCTATTTCGGGATAGCCATGCTGCCTGAACATGTATTCCTCATTGGCAAAGTGAGTCTGTGTGTATTCAACCAGAGAACTCAGAACTTCATCGGTCACGGCCCTTCCTTTGTTCTCCTTCATTCCCCGGTATAATTTATTGATCAGGTGGAACAGGATTTTGTGTTGTTCATCAAACTGTTTAACACCCGTACAGTAGCTTGGATCCCATGGGATAAAATCATCGGAGTTTTTTTCGTACTTAAATTTTGCGACGAGATTATTCAAGCCTTCCGCTAGAGAGGAAAGCGCTTCCGCTGATTTTTGAGTTTCTCCGGCGCCGTCGCTTGTGCTCTGCGCTGCCTGCGCGACCACGGCGATGTTTTGGGTTATCTCATTCGTCCCCTTTGCAGCTTCGGATACGCTGTGACCTATCTCGTTGGTTGTCGCGGTTTGCTCCTCCACGGCACTGGCGATGGTGTTTGAGATATCGCTAATCTGGTTGATGATCATGGTGATCTCAGCGATAGCATCGATCGAGCTTTTGGTATCACCCTGAATCGCTTCGATTTTTTGGCTGATGTCCTCGGTGGCCGTGGCGGTTTGGTTGGCCAGATCTTTTACCTCATTTGCAACGACAGCAAACCCCTTACCGGCTTCACCGGCCCTGGCCGCCTCGATGGTTGCATTTAAGGCAAGGAGGTTCGTCTGCTCTGCTATGGAAGTGATAACCTTGATCACCTCCCCGATTTCGACACTGCTTTCGCCCAGCTTGGAAATCGTGGTGTTGGTTTTTTCCGCCATTTCGACGGCGAACCGGGCTACTTTCGCCGCTTCAGTGGAATTCTGGGCGATCTCCTTGATACTTGCGTTCATCTCTTCCGCGCCAGTGGCCACCGTTTGCACATTTTTACTGACCTGCTCAGAGGCAGTTGAGACCACATTTGCCTGAGCGGAGGTTTCATTGGCGTTACCTGTCATCTGCTGGCTAATATCTGTTAACTGCTGAGAAGAGCTGGCCAACGTATGAGCAGTTTTGGCCATCTGCGAGATGTCTCCACGAAGTTCGTCAAGAAACTTTTTGAAACCTTCTCCCATCTGACCGATGCTGTCCGAACCCTCTACGGCAATATTTTCTGTGAGGTCCCCCTGTCCGGCGGCCATGACGGCATCCAAAATTGTATTGGCTTTTATCGACAGGTCAGCGGCTTGCAATCTATCTTTCTCAGCAGCCTCCTTGACCTGGTTTTCCGTTTCCATCCTCTTAGTGATCACCTCCCAGGCTGCCATGGTTCCTATCCGATTCCCCTCCCTATCCAAAATCGCTGTTGCCATCAGTGATGCTATTTCAGGACCAATCTGAATCTTGGCCTGATGTGGAAGATTTCTCGGGTCGGATAAAATTTTCAGCTGTTTTTCAGAATTCTTATGAAAAATGTTGATGGATTGCCCGACAACCTGGCTCGCTTTAACAGGTAAATATTGCTCAAGATCTGCAAGCGTTTTCTGTGAGGAAGGATTCAGGTACTGGATTTTAAGATCTTTATCCGCAATCATGACGTTGAGTGGCATATTCTCGATGATGGAGCTAAACTTGGCCGCTTCAGTGTCAGTTTCTTCCTTAGCCTCAGCCTGTTTCAACATATTGTTCAGAGATTGAAGAAAGCCTCCCTTGACCCTGAAATTTTTATCTTCAAGATCGCCCCTCATAATGCTTTCCGAGTGATCGATGAAGTTCCGCAAACACTCGAGTAATTCATTGAAGATGCCTGTCAAAGATCCAATTTCATCTTTCTTTTGAACTTCGATCAATTCTTGTTTTAGAGAACCTTGGCTCAATGCTCCTAACTTTTCGATCACTTCACTTAATGATTTGATAATCGCTCGCCGAATTCCAACGGAAATAGCCGTAACAACCAGGAATGCCAATACCAAACCACCGGCAAGTAACTCATGAGACTTTGAAATGCTTGCTGAAATTTTCTCTTGAGTGTTAGCCGTCAGGGTCTCATATTGTTTTTCCAGCAAATCAAAGCTATCTATACCAATAGCGTCGCGATATTTGCCGATTACTGATTCTATCTCTACTTTATAAGCTTCCCAATTTTTCTCGACAGGAGAAATATTGCTACTGACGACAAAATAGGTGGAGGCAAAAATTAACGCCGTCAGGCCAATCAGAAAATTAAATTTCAATTTTAAAGTCATATTGTCAAACATTTCTTCCTCCAATTCTGATTGGGCTTTCTAAAATATGGATTAATTCTATTCTTTTGAGCAATAAAAGCATATTTCGGTCCCTGTTTTTGGTGTCAGAATTTTTTACACCAATTCCTTAAGTTACCAAAAATCTCCTGGCAGAGACTTGAATCTTATCTTACTATCGGTATAAATACCTGTAACTTTATCTGGCCTATTCTATTAAACTCACATAAAAAAACCGGCCCCCGAAGGACCCTGCTTGTTGGTTGCTGTGTACCTCTATTCGTCGCAATTATTTCCAGTCCGTCCACCACTTCTCTAAATCCATCCGGCAGAATTCCCACAATCTTTCCAGTTTCAGTAGAACAACAGCCTTATGAGAACCGCCAGAAAACTCAAAAGAATATTTTCTAGTAACAGCCGATCTCTCTTTGAGAGGCAAACTAATATTTACTAATAAGTATCTGCATTAGTAAATTATCTTGGATGACCGCTTTGGAGTCGTTTACGGGCTAACGATCAGGGAGATCGCACATCGCACCCTATAAAATGCGGGAAGGTTTGGCAGGGTTTCTTGGTTTGAGTTGTCTTTTATTCAAATAAACTGATTTCCGGCCAGATAAATCATACCGGCAAAGAGACCTGCAACCGGTGCGGTGACAACCCACGCGAATAACATGGATTTGACGGTTTTCATGTTGAGGCCTTTTTGGTTGACCAGCCCCACCCCCATGATAGAGGAAGAGGACACATGGGTGGTCGAAACCGGCATGCCAAAACGGCTGGCTCCGATGACCAGAAAGGCCGATATCAGGTTGGCGGAAAAACCCTGTTCATGGGTCATTTTCGTGACTTTAAATGCCAGCACTTCGGTGACGTTTTTTCCAACCATCCAGCTTCCTGCACCCATAGCAAACGCACCCAGAAAAAACAACCAACCCGGCGCCACCAGATTGTCCAGCATTAAAAACGGTAATACGATGGCAATGAGTTTCGGCGTGTCGTTCAGCCCACGGGAAAACGAGAGCAGGCCACTGGTTAGCCAGTGCATATAGTCGACGGATAGAGTCATGCCGTGGGTCACCCCGGCCTGGGGGCTGTCGCAATCACAGATGAAGCAGTCCTCCAGCGGAACCTGCGTCTGGTTATTGGCGTTCATAAGTGAAAGTTTGGGCACGGGGGTCAAACAAAATCGGATGCGGTTTATCCCCTTGGCTGTTTTCTCCAGTGCAGGCGTTAATAACCAGGCCAATGCAATCGCCATAAACGGACTGGCTAACAGCGGTAGAGCGATTTTTTTCAGGATGGTTGGCCAGTCAATCCCATCTAATCCGTAAGCCATCAACCCGGCACCCACAAGGCCGCCGACCACCGCATGGGTGGTCGATACCGGCCAGCGTCGCCAGGTTGCCAGCGATACCCAGAGAATAGGCGCTATGGAGATTGCCAGCGCCAATGGTAGGAAAAAATCATGCGAATCCACATAAATACTACTACTGATATTTTTGATGATGGCGCTTCCCCACAACAATCCGCCGATGGCGCCCGCCACCGTCCAGATGGTTCCCCACGCAATCGCGCCGCGCACAGAGGCAACACCGGTCCCGGCCAGCGTCGCGATGGCCTTGGACACATCATTACTGCCATTGGCGAACGCCAGAAGAAACAAAAGAATTCCCGCTAGAGCGACCAACCCAAATTCCATGCTTGTCCCTTAATATGATTTTGAAATGCTTTGAATAACAGATCGTGCAGTAAAGATTAAATCACTTGCACTCTTGGTCGTTTCCCATTCTAAAACCTTTCATTCGAAAATGAAATAGGGAACCGCTTTACCGATACGCCGGCGATGATCGGAAAATTTCTCACCTTCTGTATGGGTAATTGAATGGCCATTCATCTTCCATGGCTTACACAGGAGACATCCGGCGCGCCGGTTTTTTGGCCGCTTGCGTTTATGGTGCATGGATTTGTGCTGTAGGTTTGAAGGGAAGAGTCGCTCTCTACGAAGGAGGATCAGGTGAAATTGTAAGCGAAGCATCCGCTGGAACATCGCACCATATAATGCGGACAGCTTTTACAGGGCTCCTTGGCCTCGGTATCTTCAAAAACATGGCTCAGGAATTTGGTGTGCATCTTCTTAATCGCGAGATCATTGACCTGCCCGTAATCCTGAATATTGCCCATCTTAAAATTGTGGAACGGGAAACAATTGAAGCAGTCTCCCTTGGGGTCGATGTCCATCGGGCTGTCGTCGGCACACCCGAAATACACCCCATTGGTCTTCCATTCGCGAATGTCGGGAACCGACTGGCTCCCGTGATAAATAAACCGCTCGACCAGGGAGTATTCCTCCTCCTGAATTTCATCCAGGAAACAGGGGGGGAACGAGCAGTCGAAGCGGAAACACATTTGCGGGAAATCCTTGAGAAGATCGATCATGATCCGCCCCATTTTGGGGTAGTCCCGAATGGGCAAAGTGATGTTTTGTACTTCCTGACCCACAATGGGAAAAGCGGGACTGACCCGGATTCTGTATTTCTGCCCCGGCGGAAGCCCGAGTTCCTGATAGATTTCATCGATCTCCATGCATTGTCTGTAAAGTTCCTGTTTCGTGGAATACAGATTCAGACTGAACATCAGGCTATGCCCGTTTTTGCTTAGGATCGCTTTTGCCACTTCTCCGCAACGCTGATGATTCTTCTCGGTCGTGTTCTCCAGGGTCTGCCAGTTCAAAAGCACAGAGAACTGAATCTGGCGTTCGATGCTTCCGCCCCGTCCCACGGTTTTCAACAGAAGGTCCAGCACCTTATCCGGCATCAACCCATTGGTGAAGACCCCAAGGTAAGTGAATGGCTGCATGGACTCCAGAGTGTTCGACATGATATCCGCAAAGTGGGGGTGCAGGGTGGGTTCCCCGCCCATGAAATTTATCAACGAAGCGGACTTGACCCTCGGCAACAACTCTTTCTGGAAAAAGTCGTAATCCATCGACTTGTCGGGAGTTTTTACGTTCTCCTCCATATATTCATCGGCAAAGCAATAATTGCATTTTAAATTGCAGTAGCTGTTCAAAATAATATTCATTTAGCCTGTCCTTATGGAAGATATGGGGAAACCATTCCGCGCCTGAACCATGCCATGTATCACCGGATTTCTCCCAAAGAGCCCTGTAGTTAGCCCGCCCCGCCTGCCCAGGCAAAATTTCAATGGCCTCCGGTTCACCTGTCTGGAAGTGTATTGGCATTATATTATCATTTCCCGGCATTGGGTCATAAATAACCGGATTTCGGAAGCAGGAATCCTTTGGGTCGATTTAAATTGTCTTGATATCATTTATCAATCCGGTCAAAATAGGGCTTTCACACCAACTTTGAGAGTCAAATGTTAGCGTTCGCAAAAGACATCACCCAAAATTCCCCCAAACATCCTGAAGAACCCAAAAATTCCGAACTCAAGGAATACATGGACTATCAGCGCGCCCTGGACCAGGAACGTCTCATCTACTATTCGATTGATCATGCCAAAAGCAAACTGCAGGAGCATCTTCAAGCAGCAATGGGAGACCAGGAAAAATTGAAATCCTATCTTGAGCAGGTATTTCCTCTATCCCGGCGATTTGCAGATGGGGACACGCTCATGCTCATGTTGAGAAAATTGATCAACGGCCACAACTCCACCAACAACTGGTACCGGATGAACCCCTATTTTCACGCTGTGGTTTATGAATCCATGAAGGAATTCATCAAGGTTTATAATCGCATGCTGAGGGAAGCGCCGGAAAAAGCCGAGGAACTCAAAATTTCCCAGGGGATGGAAGTGGATTTCGACGATTGGGTCTACCTTTTTTTTCATGATCTGGATTTTCACATTGGCAAGGACCTTGGCTACACCCACTACCCTTTCGCCAAGCGAAACACGGCTATACAGGAGGAAATCACCAAAGAAATGAATAACGGGGAATCCCTGGAAGTTGCCTTACACGCTGTGAAAGAACAGTTTGAGATTGACGATATCGCCATCAAGGTTTTACTGGACAAAAAAATAGGTCAACAAGATTTGGAATTGTTTTACACCTCTGTGGAAAACCCCATTTACGAATACTTGAGCCCCACCCAGGAAGGAAACTGGGGGTCGGTGGATGGAGAATCCCTTCTCGATCACGCTTATTATATGGGAGCTAATTTAAAAGTGTGGGAATGGCGAAAGCTGGAGGAGGCGGAAGCGGTCATGGATGAACTCTCCAAAATCCAGAAAAAATAATCCGCCCCCCTCATGGCCCGATTTCAAAAGCATATCTTCATCTGCAACAACGAGCGCAAAACCGACGACCCAAGGGGTTGTTGCGTTGGACGCGGATGCCTGGATCTTCTCGACTACACCAAAGGCCGTGTCCACGAACTGGGCTTGAAAGGGAAAGTGCGCGTCAACAAAGCCGGTTGTCTGGACGCCTGTCAATACGGACCGGCGATGGTGGTTTATCCAGACGACGTCTGGTATTCACCTCAATCCCGGGAAGACATGGAAGAAATCCTTCAGGAACATATCCTCAACGACCGCGTGGTCGAACGCATCGTGATCCCCTTCAAACAAAAAAGCTGATCCGGTTTTTTCGTCGCTTTTTCAATATCACCCCTGCCCTTCCTCGATGATCCTAATGGCCTGCACGCGGATCCTGGCCGTGCCCTTTCTGTAAAAACCCAGTTTTTTTGCGGCGGCTGAACTGAGGTCGATGACACGATCGCCCGAACGGACATTATGAATACTTGGAAACGGCCCCCGGTCGTTGACCCTAACGATGACCGAGCGTCCGTTCTCCAGGCTCGTCACCCTCACGTTAGTCGGAAGCGGCAGCAGTTTGTGCGCGGCAGACAGCGCGTTGGGATTGAACGCTTCGCCGTTTGCCGTCATGTGTCCGTCCTTCTGGCGCAGAGTTTCATTCCCATACCAGGAGGCGACGCCCTCCTCCTCATAATCCTGCGCGCGGGCCACACTCATCGGATAATATTTTTTGCCTTTCACGGTGTACGGAGAGTTTTTCACCCGTCCCTGCCGGATCGCCTCTTTCACCGGCAAGCCGTCGATGGTTTCGATATCCTCATTCATCAAGGGCCAGTCGAGAGGAGCCCTGGCCACGTTAAAAGAAAATTTTCCGATCTTGTACGCGAGTTTGGTCGTGCCTTTGGTGAATTTATAGGCCCCCGTGACGGCCCACCATGCGCCCTTCACGGTTCCCTTGCCAACCCGGTAGGTTTTTTTTGCTGTCGAGCACCCGGACAAAATCAGGGATAAGCCTAAAATTGCTATCGCAAAAAAAACTTTTGCCTTAACGAACATATCCAACAATCTCAACGCAACCAATTGTTTTTATTAGTATTATTATATTATCTACGAGTGGTAATGCAATTATTTTGGGGGAGATTTTACCTTTGACGTTCCAGAAAAATCGGCCTGAAGATGATAAAGTTTGTGATAGACCCCTTTTTTCTTCAACAGGTCTTGCTGGGAACCATATTCCACGATTTTACCCGCCTTTAGGACCAGTATTTTATCAACATGCTTGAGGGTTGATAACCGGTGCGCGATGATAATGGATGTCCTGCCGCGAATCAATTCCCTCATCGCCTGTTGGATATGTCCCTCCGTTTCCGTATCGACACTGGCCGTCGCTTCATCGAGCACCAGAATCCTCGGGTCCACCGCAAGGGCACGGGCAAAGGAAAGCAATTGTTTTTGTCCCAGAGAAAGATTGCTCCCTCCTTCACGAACGTCGTGCCCGTATTTCAAAGGCAGGTTGTTGATGAAATGATGCGAATTGACCGTTTGGGCGATCGACTCGGCTTCGTCCTGACCCAGATCCGGACTACCAAGCCGGATGTTTTCCAGTATATTTCCGGAAAATAAAAACACATCCTGCTGGACCAGGGCAATCTGCCGCCGCAATTCATATTTGTCCATGTTCTGAATGGACATCCCGTCGACCCGGATTTCACCCTTTCGAATATCATAAAACCGGCACAGGGCATTGACGATCGTGGACTTGCCCGACCCGGTGGCACCCACGATGGCCAAGCTCTCCCCCTCCCGGACGGAAAAGGAAATATCCTTCAACACAAAATCATCGCCTTTATAGGCAAACCAGACATTTTTGAACTCCACCTCGCCTCGCAGTCTATTGGCGGGTGATACGGGTTCGTGCGGATTTTGTATTTCCTCAGGCGTATCGAGAAGTTCAAACACGCGCTCCGACGAGGCCATCGCAGTTTGTATGATGTTGAATTTTTCCGCCAGATCGCGGATCGGTTCAAAGAATTTTTGCAGGTACTGCAGAAAAGCAACTAGGACGCCGAGCTGGATTTCACTCTGCACGAACCGCCCTCCTCCATACCAGATAACCAGGCCGATTCCCAATGCGCTGAATAGGTCGATAGAAGGCAGGTAAACCGAGTTGTAATGGAGAGAGCGCAGATCCTCCTTGAGCTTGTCCTTATTGATGCCTTCAAACCGTTCATAATGATCCTTTTCTTTATGAAACAATTGCACGGTCGACATGCCGGACAGGTTTTCCTCCAGGAAGGTATTCAGTCCGGTGATATGCGCACGGTTTTTTCTCAAAGCGTCCCTGGCCCGTGTTCGGTAAGCCTGAGTCGCCAGATACAAAAAAGGAAAAACGATGCATACCACCAGGGTCAACCGCCAATCCAGATAAAACATGACACAAAAGATTCCCACCAGCGTGAACAAATCACTGAAGATCAATATGAGCCCGGAAGTCAGCATTTCATTGAGCACTTCCACATCGTTGACCACGCGGGTGATTATTTTTCCGACAGGGTTTTTGTCAAAAAAACTGAAGGACATTTTGTGCAGGTGAGCAAAAACCTGGGTCCGCATGTCATACATCACCTTCTGGCCGATCAACTGCATGAGATAGGTCTGGAAAAACTGGCACACAAAAGCCAGCGCCAGGATACCGAGGTACGTGAGAGCAACGAGATCCAGCCCATCCAGCTGGGACGCTTTGATGTAGTCGTCAATGACGATCTTGGTGAAGTAGGGACCCGCCAATCCCAGAATGGAAACGGCAAACAAAAAGAAAATAGCGACGCTAACCAGCAAACGATAAGGTTTGAGATAAAACAGGATGCGCTTGAACAGAGCCCAGTCCTCATAACGGTCGCCCATGCTTTCCTTAGACAGGACCGTCATTTCAGGGTGATCTCCATTTGCTGTGCCAGAGCCTGACTCTTAACCATCGTCGAATACATTCCTCCCGCGCGCAATAGTTCGGAATGGGTTCCCCGTTCCACGATTTCCCCATGATCCAGCACAATAATTTGATCGGCTTCGCGCGCAATCGACAGGCGATGCGTGATGATGACTGTTGTCACCTGCTCCATTGTTACGCTGATATTTTTTAATATATTGCCTTCCGTTTCAGCGTCCAGACTGGAAAACGCGTCATCAAGGATGAGAATCCGGGGCCGTTTGAGCAATGCCCTGGCAAGCGCGATCCGCTGTTTCTGCCCGCCGGACAAAGACACTCCGCGCTCTCCGACAATCGTTTCCAATCGATCAGGGAACCGGTCGAGATCCGGCAGAAGACCTGCGTCCTGCACCGCTTTATCAATGTCCTCAGGAGTTGCATTATCCCTGCCCAAAGCAATATTAGCCCGGATGGACAATGAAAATAAAAACGGTTCCTGATCCACATAACCGATGCTTTTTCGCAAAATGGATAGAGGAATATTCTGAATCGGTGCGTCGTCGATGAAAACCCCGCCTGTCTGACTGCCTTCGTACAGGCGCGGAAGCATTTCGGCGAGCGTGCTTTTTCCGGAACCAATTTTCCCAACAATGGCCACCGTCTGCCCTTTGGCGATGGCCAGATTGATTTGGTTGAGCGCCGCCGTTTCAGCGGTGGGATAAGTGAAACTGAAATTTTTAAATTCAAGCCGTCCCTCAACCTGAAAGGAATCGGCCACCTGTTCTGTGACCTCCCCATCCTTGATTTCAGGCTGGGATGAAAATATTTCCTGAATGCGTCCCATCGCCGACTGCCCCTTCTGTGTCAAATTGATCACATAGCCGATCCCCATCATGGGCCAGGACAGCATCATCAGGTAACCGTTGAAAGCGACGAATGCGCCTAAAGTCATTTCTTCTGCGATGACGGCTTTGGCTCCCAGCCAGACGGAAAGGACTGCCGCCACTCCCAGGGTAAAGATCAGTGAGGGCGTGAAGATCCCGAACAATTTTGTGATACGCAGGTTTTTGTGGATGTATTCCTGATTGAGTTCATCGAATTTCTTTTTTTCATTTTCTTCCTGGACAAACGCGTGCAGCACCCGGATGCCAGCAATGTTTTCCTGCACGCGGGCGGTCATTTTGGCCAGGTGCTCCTGCACCGCCTGATGCCGCTTACTGATCTCTTTAACGAAAGTAAAAAACAGGATGGAAACCAGGGGGAGCGGAAGCATCACCGCCAGGGTGATGGCGGGATTGATCCAGACCATCAAA
Organism: Nitrospinaceae bacterium; assembly: GCA_029261595.1. Lineage (GTDB taxonomy): Bacteria > Nitrospinota > Nitrospinia > Nitrospinales > VA-1 > JADFGI01. Next base: position 11,295 of record JAJDAZ010000015.1, read on the forward strand.
CAAACGCAACCTATAATGACGACGGATGAGTCCACTAAAATGAGCAGTCCTAGACCGACAAAATCCCGGACGGAGCGCAGGTCGTTGGTCGCTCTAGAAATCAAATCGCCGATTTTTTGCCGATGAAAATAATATTTATCCAGGGTCAGAAAATGCGCGAACAGTTTGTTCAGGATATCAAACTCGACTTTGCGGGAAGGACCGAACATATATTTTCTCCACCCGTAACGGCCCACGGCCAGAAAAATGGATGTGAGAAACAGCAACCCCGCATACTTTAATAAAATAGAGCGACTGGGGTCTTTGGGGAGAAGGTCGACAAACTCTTTCAGTAACCACGGAACCACCAGACCGGCGATGTCCGTCATCAAAAGCGCCGTCATCCCCACAGCCATTTCACGCTTGTATTTGGCCATGAACGGCAGGTAGGGCTTGATCTTTTCTGGAATCATTTTCCCGTCACACGATTCCCTTGGAAAGAATCATGACCAGAATTCCAAGACAGAGAGACAACAGATTTTTGTATTCCTTGGATTCGTGCTCTTCGTACACCGTCGGCAAAAGGTCGGTGGTCGAAATAAATAAAAACGTGCCCGCTGAAACGCCAAGCGCCACGGCCACCGTGTACTCGGTCATCCCTTGAAAAAGTACAATGGAAAGCACGGCCCCAAAGGGCGTGGCCAACGCAAAGATGAACATGGAAACCAGAATTTTTTTACTCGAATATTCTCCGCCCCGGACCAGAAGACTGCTTAAAGCCAACGCGGCAGGAAATTTATGAATGGTCACCGCCAGAATAATGACCGCGCTCAGATTCATCATACTGCCGGCCCCAATGGCCATTCCGTCCAGGATGCTGTGAAACCCGATGCCCACATAGGCCGCCACGCCGATTTTATGGTAATCGCATTCCCCTTCTTCACAGGGATGCACCATGATGAACTTTTCCAATATAAAAATCATGAGAAACCCAATCATGACCGGGTAGCCCACGCTCCCTCCCAAAACTTCCCCGATTTCAGGCAAAATATGGAAAAACACCGCGCCCAGCAAAACCCCCGCACAAAAACTGATGATCATGCGGAAAGTGGATTTCGACCACATCCTGATGGTGGGAATCCAACCACCGACCATGGTGATTAAAAATATAAATATGAGAAACGGATAAAATATAGCTTTTTCCATAATGGGAATTATTGACTTATCTTGATTGATGAATTGCTACCAATTTTCGGCAGTTTTCTTTTTTTATAGTCCTTGGATGAACTTTAAGCTAGTATGGTTTCCGGTTTTTCCCGGTGGCTCATTTAAAAGCCTGCAGAGAAATCGATCGCTCAACTCCAGTAAACTTCATGGGAAAAATCCGCGGACCCGTCAAATTATCACAAACATTTCTATTTTGCTATCATCCTTTATAGCTGTATTCCCGATCGCGCATTATTAAACAAGGGGTTTTAGGAACATCATGTTCGGTGTCATATTAGCAGGTGGAAGCGGGACCCGGTTCTGGCCCAAAAGCCGGGAACAGTCTCCCAAACAGCTTCTAAAAATCGTCGGTCCAAGGACCATGATCCAGAACACGGTCGAGCGTCTCCTGCCCTTGATTCCCGCCAGCAATATTTTTATGGTGACTCACGCCCTGCACGCTTTTGAAACCTGTCATCAAACCGAAAGTTTTAAAGTTCCCCCATCCCAGTTGTTGGCGGAACCTGTCGGAAAAAATACCGCGGCGGCCATTGGATTGGCGGCAAAAGTCCTGCAGGAAAAAGATCCCAATGCGGTCATGGCCGTCTTCCCCGCCGACCATGTGGTGAAGGACCCCAAAAATTTTCACGAAGTCCTGCGCCAGGGAGAGAAGATTGCGGAAAAAGGATTTCTGGTCACCCTGGGCATTCAACCCACCCGCCCGGAACAAGGCTACGGTTATATTAAACAAGGCCAGGCTCTTAAAGGATCGGAATGCGCCTATGAAGTCGAACGGTTTGTCGAAAAACCCGACGCCACGACGGCGCAAAAGTTTATCGACGATGGCGGATATTCCTGGAATTGCGGCGTGTTTCTCTGGAAAGTCTCGACCATCCTCGAAGAAATCCAAACTCACCTGCCAGACCTCAGCGAAAAACTTTCCTCCATTGCTTCCCATACCGTTGCAAATAACCGGAAGTACGGCTACCGAATATTGGATTCCGAGGGAGAAAAGCTCTACGACTCTCTGCCATTCATATCCATTGACCATGCGGTTCTGGAAAAGTCCAAACGGGTTGCGGTGATTCCCGCAAAAATCCAATGGAGCGATGTCGGCGCCTGGGACGCGCTTCTAGATGTGGCTGAAAAGGATGGCAATGGAAACGTGCTCACGGAAAATGTGACCGAGCTCGATTGCTCTGGTTCCATCATCCAGGGCGAAGATCGACTCATCGCCGCTGTGGGTCTCAAGGAAATTATCGTTGTCGACACCCCCGACGCACTGCTCGTATGCAATAAAAACCAAGCTCAGGAGGTCAAGCAATTGGTGAATCAATTAAAAGAAAAAAACCGTCCCGAAGTGAAACTTGGAGTCACCGTGCAAAAGCCCTGGGGCTCCTACACCGTATTGGAAAAACGAGACGGGTATCTGGTGAAACGGCTCGACGTCAACAGCGGCGAACGGCTCAGCCTGCAATCGCACAATCACCGGAGCGAACACTGGACCGTGGTATCGGGAACCGCCACCGTGGATCTCGACGACAAACAAATCACGGTAAAGGAGAATGAATTTCTGTTCATTCCCCAATTTTCCAAGCACCGCCTGGCTAATCAACAAAACACACCCCTGATCATCATTGAAGTCCAAATGGGCGACAAGGTGGACGAAGACGACATCATTCGCTACCAGGACGACTACGACCGGAATTAAAGAACCCCTTCCTTCATGAAAAAAGGGGAGCAGTTAATCCCAACGACCCCCCTTTCAACACTTCATAAAATTCAACAAATTACTTTCCTCTCAAATCATGGCCTCACTTGGGGAACGACGTAGGCTCCTTCACATGTTGCCACCCTTGCCCATTGAGCGTGCGCAACATCTCGACAAGGTCCTGTTTTTCCGATTCCGTGAGCTTGAGCGGAATGATCTGATTGTCCTGAAACGGGTTCTTGACGCCGCCCCCGTTATAATGCTCCACAACATCTCTCAGAGTCGCGAACCGGCCATCGTGCATATAGGGAGCGGTTTTGGAAATTTCACGCAAGGTCGGGGTTTTGAACGCTCCAATGTCTTTCTGGTCCTTGCTCACATGAAACCGTCCCACGTCAACCGTTTCTCCACCCCAGCCGATTCCGATATTGTGGAACTTTTCATCGGAAAAATTGGTGCCAAAATGGCACAGGTTGCACCGGGCTTTATCGAAAAATAGTTTTTTACCCCGTTTTGCAGACTCGGAAATTGCCTTTTCATCCCCATCGTAATCGAATCGATCAAAAAGGCTATTTCCTGAAATGAGAGTTCTCTGAAAAGAAGCAATTGCTTTTCCGACATGCTGAATAGTAATTTTTTTAGTTCCAAAAGCTTCTTTAAAAAGATTTTTGTAGCCTTCAATTTTATTTATCTTTGCAACCACCGCATCGTTATCTTGAAAACCATGTTCGATCGGATTAGTCAAAGGCCCGACAGACTGATCTTCCAGCGTAGGAGCACGGCCATCCCAGAACTGTACCTTGCTAAAACCCCGGTTAATAGCGGTGGGCGCACTTCGGCCTCCCTGCTGACGCCCGATCCCCGTCGAAACCGGCTGTCCATCGGTGAAAGCCAGAGAAGGTATATGGCAGGTCGAGCATGAAATGGTGTTGTCCTCGGACATGCGTTTATCGAAGAAAAGCAAATGGCCAAGCTCTACCTTTTTCTTGGTCAAAGGATTGTCTTTAGGAACCTGAAATAATTCTTCATCCAGCCCCAATGGAATTTCCAGTTCATAAACATCCTGAGATGCGGCTTCAGCCCACACCGCTCCCCCGATCAAGATTAAGATTCCGCCTACAATTCCCAGTAATTGAGGTTTTTTGATTTCTAACAGCTTGCTGATCATCTTGATTCCCTCCCTTTGTTTCCTTGTAAAGGTTTTTATAAATCAATCATTTCTAAAACAGAAAGATTTACATCCCAATCAATTATTACAAGCATTCTGAAGGATTTTTATTGATTAGTCTAATCGATTGGCTTTATTCTTTTATAGATGAAATCTATCACACTGACCCAGCTTGAATATATCGTCGAGGTGGCGAAAAAACAGAACTTTGGACTGGCGGCCCAATCCTGCTTCGTGACCCAGCCCACTATCAGTATGCAGGTAAGCAAACTGGAACAGGACCTGGGCGTGATTCTTTTCGACCGGACCAAAAAACCGGTGGAGCCTACCCCCATGGGCCGGAAAATCATTCAGCAGGCCCGGCTGGCTATTCAGGAAGTTTCCCGGATCGAGGAACTCATCCATTCCGAAAAAGGAGTAGTCGAAGGAGAATTGAAACTCGGGGTGATCCCTACCCTGGCTCCCTACCTCCTGCCCCTGTTTCTCGAAACCTTCATCAAAAAATATCCCAAAGTGAGCTTGATCATCGAGGAGTTGCAAACCCAGTCCATTATCGACAAGTTGAGGGAGGATTCCCTGGATGCGGGGATTTTGGTCACTCCTTTAGGTATTAAGGGAATACTGGAAAAACATTTGTTCTATGAACCCTTCATCGTTTACCTGGCCTCCCGGCATCCCTTGCACAAATTGACGAAAATTTCTGAAGAAGATTTGAGTTTGAACGATATCTGGTTATTGAACGAGGGCCACTGTTTTCGGGAGCAGGCCATGTACCTGTGTAAAAAAAAGAAAATGGCCGGGCCGGAACTAAAAAATCTGGTGTTCGAAAGTGGAACCCTTGAAACCCTGAAGCGGCTGGTCGATAATAATTTCGGCTACACCCTCCTGCCCTATTTGGCCACGATGGGCATGCCCTCGAAGGAAGTAAAAAAGAAGCTCCGGTATTTTAAATCTCCCGCACCCATTCGGGAAGTCAGCATCGTCACGAGCCGCTCCTTTCTAAAACAAAGCATCATAGAAGCCCTTTCCAGCAATATCATTTCATCCCTTCCAGAGGAATTGACGCGTAAAGCGCCCCGGACCCGCGTCATGGATTTGTCATCCTATTCCTGACCAGAATGACCGCTAGTTCGTCAGATTGATCAGATTTCCTGCGGCGTAAGCCCGAACCGCCTCTTCAGGGTCATCCAACATGCGCACCAAAAGCGGGAAGGCCTGAGGACCTCCCATCATTCCCACGGCCCGAACCGCCGCTGTACGAACCCGTGTATTTTCGTCCTTCAATGCACGGCCCAACAATCGTGCCCGTTCAGGCAAATCCGTTTCACCCAGAACGCGGGCTGTCGTGCTACGGACCCCGTAGTCAGTATGTTCAAGTTCCCTGGCAAAAACCTCCCGGCAACCTTCAGAACCCAGTCGGTTCATCGAAACCGCTGCGGACACCCGTACCATCGGGTCGGCGTCCGAGCACAGTTCCTGCACCCGTTTGAGGGCCATGTCCGCCGGCAGATACCCCATGATCAGCACCGCCTGGTATTTGACCGATGGATGGTCGCTCAAGGTCAATTCTTCCAGACGGGAAAACAGTTTCGGCCGGGCCAGTTTTCCGATGGCTTTCAGGCTGTAAAAAATCACTTCATCTTCGTCATCATCGAGGAGCGCGGTTAAATGAGGAAGCATCTCTTCCATTTGCATTTTTCCGATATACCCGATGGCCTGATATCTGGCCACGGAATTGGAGTCCTTCAACGTATCCAGCACCAGATCGAGATTTTCCTTTTCCCCCAGTTTGTACAAGGCCGCCGCCGCAGACAACCGGACCGGTCGGTCGGGAGATTTTAGTTTGGTGCGAATTTCATCCCGCGCCTCCTGTCGTCCCAGATCTCCCAGCATTTCCAAAGCGGCGCTTTTTACCCACACATTAGAATCGTCGATGAGTTTTTTGGCCGTCACAGCCGCGTCTTCCGGGGAAAAGTTTTTGAATGCCTGTAAAGCGAACAGGCGCGTGGTGTGGTACACATCGGCCGAAGCTTTATTCAGAAGGGGGATGAGTTCCGGATCCTCGGATTCCCCCGCCGCCCTGGCCGCCGCACCGCGAATATAGGCGTTCTCGCTTTTAATCGCGTGATACAAAATCGCCAGACAGCGCTGTCTTAGTTTTTGGACCGCTTCCACGGGTTTTTGCATTCCAGCAAGCGGGCTCGCGACGATCAGAAAACCCGATAAGGTTAAAACCGTCCAAAACAATTTTGTCCTCATTCCTCGTACCATTTCTTAATATTTGAATCAGCTCTACGCACAGTAAGGAAAATAAAGCCATTTCCCCAAACATTGAAAGCCCCTAGCCGCGGGAATACTTGTTTAACAATTCCCTGTAGTGCTCCGCCTCTTTAACTTTTCCGCGTTTGTCAAACCCTTGAATCAGAATACCGCATTTCTCGAACAATGTTTTCAGAACCAGACTGCGTTTTTCTACATTTAAAGAAGGTTCTTTAAGGAGCTTTTCCAGAGCAACCACCCGAAACCGGTCCATCCCCCAAAACCGGGTGGACAGCTGATCTTCATGCCCTCCGCGTTTGACGATCAGTTTCTCATCAATAAAATGAACGCGATATTTCAGAGCAATTCTCAGCCAGAGGTCATAATCTTCACAAACCGGCAGGTTCTCATCGAACAACCCTACCTCATCGAATAAAGAAGAACGCATCAAAACGGACGACGGGCTCACCGTACAAAGAGGCAGACAATGAGCAAAAATATCCCCGGAAAATTTGCGGTGCTTGTTCATCGGGTTGACCCGGACGCCTTTGCGAATCCATATCTCATCGGTATAGCATACCTGACTGTCCGAATGCGACTCCATCCAGCGCATCTGCGCCTCCAGCTTGTTTTTGACCCATGAATCATCGGAGTCCAGAAAACAGATATAGCGCCCCCCGGCCAATCCGATTCCAAGATTCCTGGCATGGGACACTCCCGAATTGACCTCGCATTTGACATATCGAACCCCGGAAAATTCCCGCACGACCTCCCCGGTATGGTCCGTGGACCCGTCATCGACCACGATCAGCTCAAAATCGGAAAAGGTTTGCGACAGCACCGAAGGGATGGAATCCTTTAAAAAATCGGCACGATTATAGGTCGGAATGATGATTGTCAATGCAGGTTTCATGAAATACTATTTTCTTGCTGAAGAAAGAAACATTTTATTATTTCGGAACAGGAAATATTCGGTATTCTTAAGATCGAAGGGACCCATAATTGGCTTGACAAAATGCCACTTTTCCCATAAAAATAATGGGTTCCGGCAAATGTTAAGGGAAAAACCATCCAGTCTCTTAGTGATTATCCAACATTCCCTCCCGGCTCGCTTGACCGTATAATTTTACTCCAGAAATGGTACTTGGATTTATGGATTTTAACGCGGTAACAAGACGATTTAAAGAAGAACTGGTGCGGGTCGAGGAATCCATCCGCAAGAACTACGAATCGGACGTTCCCCTGATTCCGGGAATCAGCTCGTATCTGATGAGTGGAGGCGGAAAACGGGTTCGCCCCCTACTGACTCTCATCTCATCAAATCTTTGCGGGCGCGAAGCAGACGATCTGGTCGTCAAACACGGTTGTGTCATTGAATACATCCACTCCGCGACCCTGTTGCACGACGACGTGGTCGATGAAACCACCATCCGCCGCGGCAATGAAACAGTAAATTCCAAGTGGGGCAGTGACGCCAGCATCCTGGTAGGGGATTTTCTGATTTCCCGGGCCATCCTCATGCTGGCTGAAGACTGCAATCCCAGGATCATCCGCGCCATAGCCGAAGCCACCAAAATTCTCGTCGAAGGCGGCATCCTGGAATACACCCATGCCAGAAAACTAGAGATCAGTAAAAAACACTGTCTCGACGTGATTTATCGTAAAACCGCCTCCATCATTTCCGTGAGCTGTCAGATGGGCGCGTTATTGGCTGATGCGAGCGAAGAACAGGAGCAGGCCCTGGTATCCTTCGGCAATGATTTCGGCATGGCATTTCAACTGGTGGACGATGCCATGGATTATGACGGCGATGAAGACCTGCTCGGCAAACCTCCCGGAACCGATTTCAAGGAAGGCCACGTGACTTTTCCACTCCTGCACCTGTACCAGAACAGTGACCGGGCGATGCAAAACAAAATTGAGTCCTTCATCCAGGACGAAAATGTTTCGCAAAAAGATTTTGAATTCATTCTCGATAACCTTCGGGAAACCAAATCGGTGGAATACACCCTCAATCTTGCCAGGGAATATCTTGACCGAGCCAAAAACACTTTGCGCCAGGGAAGTTTCCAGTCTCCGGAATACGTGGATTACCTCATCGCCATCGCGGATCACACGGTGGATCGATACACTGCGGCGAAAACCTGTTCCTGAAACGATTTCAAACGATTGCAAAATCGCCCCCAGACTCACCCGTATTTCCTGCCGCCCGTTTGAAGTAATTGCTTTACATCTCCCCTCAGTTGTTGCCAAATAAAAAAGAGGTGCGGTATTTTATCAAAGCCCTGCCTGGTGCGCGTGGAAACATTCGTTGGAAACGAGCCTATGGACACCAACACACATCCCTATGTCACCCTGGCCTTTCAATCGGTTCGGCATTTCCTGGACTACGGCGCTCTCATGCCCTGCCCTGCAAACCTCCCGGAAGATTTGCAACACCCCAAAGGCGCGTTCGTTTCGATAAAAAACGGCACGAAACTTCGAGGGTGCATTGGGGAACTGACCCCGACTCACGATAACCTCGCCATCGAAATCATCCAGAATGCCGTGGCCGCCTCCAGCCGCGACCCCCGGTTTCCTCCCATCTCCCAGGACGAAATAGCAGACCTCACCATTTCCGTGGACGTTCTCACCCCTCCTGAAATCGTAGAGGACCCTTCGCAGTTGGACTGCCAAAAATTCGGCCTGATCCTGCAATCCGGCGACAAACAAGGCGTGCTGTTGCCCGATCTCGAGGGAATCGATACGGTGGCGGATCAATTCAGAATTTGCCTTAAAAAAGGTGGAATCGACGAAAGCGAACCTTATGAAATGTACCGCTTTGAGGTCGAGCGGTATTGTTGATATTATGAGTTTCGTGGATGGAATGAGAGATCCATGCCCCCGGTTTCTGGTGTTCATTTTTGTTCAATTTTTTTCCTGGAAAAATCTCCCCCGATGAAAATAAAGTTGTTAATAGTTACTGTATTCATTGCGTTTCTCCTTCCGGTTTCTGACTTTGCCCACGGTCAGGTAGAAGGCGAGCGTGACCTGGATACCACCCAGTATTTCAACCTGCAGTTTGAAAACGACCTTTTCGGTAGCGGAGAAGACAGTCATTTTACCCATGGAACGCGGATATCCTACCTGACCAGTGAAGAACCCACGAATTTTGAAAGCAAACTGAAATCCACTGTCCTTGCCGTGATCCCGGATTTTCTGATTCCTAAAACCCGGCGGCTCAGCCTGATTCTTGGCCAGAACATTTTCACTCCTGAAGATATTACCCGCAACGATTTGATCCTGAACGACCGACCTTACGCCGGATGGCTATATCTGGGGGCGGGTTTTATTACCGAAGGTGGGACGAATCAAAAATTTCTGGAGAACCTGGAGATCAATCTGGGGGTCGTCGGCCCCGCCGCGCTGGGCGACGAAGTGCAATCGGAATGGCATGACGTGATCAATGTCAAAAAACCGCAGGGGTGGGCCAATCAACTGGACAACGAACCGGGGTTCATTCTTTTTTATGAACGGAAATGGCCGCTCAGACCCACCTGGGAAAAGGGGAAGAAGTCCATCGATTTGACCCCAAGCGCGGGGTTTGCGTTGGGCAACGTGTTCACTTATTTTGCCACCGGGTTGACCTTGAGAATCGGGAACAATCTTCCCAACGATTACGGCCCACCCCGCATTCGCCCAGGGCTTGCGGGATCGGGTTTTTTCACACCCTCCAGCCGTTTCACCTGGTATTTATTCGCGGGTGTCGAAGGCCGCGCCGTCGGAAGGAACATTTTTCTGGACGGAAACAGCTATCAAGACAGCCATAGCGTGGACAAGAAAACACTGGTGGGAGATTTACAAGTGGGTTTCGTTGTGACCCTGTTTAAAAATTTCCGCATGGGATTCACCAATGTGTTCCGCACCAAGGAATTCGATGGCCAACCTGAGCCGGACGAATTCGGTTCCCTTAATTTTTCCTATCGCTGGTGAGCAAGGTGGTATCTCATGATCCCGAAAAGTCTCACTCCCCGATAACCATCACCCTGGCAAAAAATACGTTGCTCATTAAATTTCCCGAGTCCTGGCCCGTCCTGAGCTGGGCACCTTACCGGGGAGAATGAAAAGGATCTGGGCTCCATATTTAAAAACGTCCGCGATTCTTTAGACTTGCCGGAAGACGCAACCGGCCTCATCACCGGATGCGATATTCAGAATTATCAGGAATGCGTTCTCACCCACGGACCTCTATGGGTGCATGGCATCGCGACCGTCGGGCTGGCCAATGCGCGCGCGGCGGGAGATACAGCCGATGTCCCTTTGCAAACCACGTCGAACCAGCCGGGAACCATAAATCTGGTGCTGACCTGCAACGCCTTGCCGGACCTGACCGGAAAAATTGAAGCCATCCACATGGCAACCATGGCCAAAACAGGCGCTCTTCAAAAAGCGGGTGTTACGAGCGAAAAATCAGGACGACCCGCCACCGGCACAGGAACCGATTGCATCGTGGTGGCAGGCACGGGAGAGATTGAGGAAAATTATTGCGGCATGCACACGGTATTAGGGGAGTTGATCGGTAACGTGGTTCATAGGGTTATTAGTCAGGGCATCGTTTTGAAGAGAGCTTAACAAAACCCGTCTTTGCAAGGAGCATTAGCGACGAAGCAATCCAGAGTCCCTGGATCGCCACGCCGCATCTCGGCTCGTGACGATGTATAAATTGGTTTTGGATCGCTCAATATAGTATTTGCATTTATTCAAAGCTCTCTTCCCAGAGCGGGCACAGGAGATAAAGGAATGACTAAAGCAAGAGACCTACATAAAAAATGGATGAAGAATCCCAAATATAAAAACGAGCATGAAAAACTTGCCCCTGAGTTTGAATTGGCTCGTACCCTTATCGAAGCCCGTACCAAAGCCGGATTGACCCAGGCTCAATTGGCCAAGCGAATGAAAACCACTCAGTCTGTCATTGCCCGATTGGAAGGGGGCCGGGTGCATCCATCGACCGCGACTTTAGAACGTCTCGCTAAAGCTACCGGGTCGCGTCTTAAAATCGGTTTTGAGTTTGCCGGTGTTTAAACTCTCCTGAAACCACCATCGCGTATCGACGGCGCAAGCGAATCTTATGAAATTTATCACTTCGAGGTGGAGCGGTATAGTTGATGGTTTGGTGGAACGAGCAGTAACCGATAACGCAGAATAATCAATTACCCACAAAATTAGGTAGATTTAATTTTTTCAATCTACCTGATGGGCCGTAAGAAACATTGCTTTTTCTAAGGATGCAAAAAATTGCTGGTAGGGTTCCGGATCTTCAACTGCCTGAATATTGTATTGGGCATTGGCTCTAACAATTAATCGGGATTTTCCCCTGGGGCGAACCGTAACCGTTAACCTTAGACTGTATCCGTCGAGTTTTGTTCCGCTTACAGTTCCTAAAGTTTCATCTGCTTTATCAATTACAAAGCCCAAATCCTGCATTGTCGAAATCACGGTCCTAAGAGTCTTTTTTCGTTCAGTGGTATCAAATGACCGACTTTGGATTTGCCGTATTTTAACTTGGCTTTCAGACGTGGCTAATAATTGTTTTGAAGTATTCTGGCAACTAAACAAAAAGGACAGAATAAAGATAAATAGAAAATATCGTATTATATGCCTAGTTGAAAAGTTAAATTTCATGTGCCTCCAGAAAAACAGATTTGGACAATTTTTCAAAAAATTCTTGGTAAAATTTAGGGTCGTCTAAAGGTTCTGTTTTTGTAACTTGACCTTGCGTATTCCAAACTATTCTCTGAAAAGTGACCCTTACATTCATTCCCTCCCCTGTGGAGGTTGGTGAGCTAACTACAGAGGCTCTAAGTTTTTGGTTTTTATCTACAGGCATCGCCCCTCCACCCAACAAGGCAATAAAAACCGCCGCTGTCACCTGTCCAGCATCAGTGGCATCACGGTCTTTGGAACCAACAATAATTCCCAGCTTAGTTTCACTTTCATCGATATTAAAACCTAAATCCTGCAAAAGACCAGCGACAGATTGCAAAATAAAATTTTCATCAGTTGTATCAAATCGACGTGTTTGTAATTGTCTTTCCTCAATAGTTTGACTAGTCCACTGTAAAGCTTCAGGCGGAATTTTGGCAACACACCCCGTAAAAAGTACCAGGCAAAAAATCAATGCACTAACAAATATTGTTTTTGGTAGTTTTGAAAACATGATTTTAAAATCGAGAAGTATGATAAGCAAAATCCCGAACCTTATTCTCTTTGTCAAATTTGATTATGATGGTTAATGTTTTTTGACTGGTTGAACTTGCTCCTCTTGTTCCACTTGCTCCCAATATCACAATCCAACCAAAACCACTATCTTGAGAAATAACTTTATTAGTGGCAATTTTGTCATAAATCCAAACTTCTCGCCTTTCTTCATCTGTTGTTACAATATTTGGCGACCCCAGGGCTAGGGCAACATCAGATGCAGGCATACCAATTTTTATTTCTTTTTGAACAGTACCAACCGTTACTCTATCTGTCGCATCACTTTGAACTTCAGCTTTATGCTTGGATGCCGACATGCAACCGGAAATAAAAAAGATCAATAGAAACGCTTTTACAAAAATATTCCTCATGGACCCACCTTGATTTAAATTGCCAATTTTCGCCTAAAAGTACTACTTTATTCAATTTAAAGCAAATAGTATTAATAGTAACTCAATCCCTCCTTACAAAATAAACTAAACAAAAAAATCCCCTCCCGCCCTAAGACATACTCAGGGTGAAAGGGGGTTTTGTTTTATTACGATTGACTAAACAGCAACTAGCCTACATAGGCGACCTTGCTGGCAGGTGTCCGGGTGTCCATGTTTTTGCCCCGGTTGGTGTGATCGTCGATCTCCGCCGCACTGCCAATCATCCTGCCGAACAGGAAGGTGGAGAAACTCGCGGTTTCGATATCGTTTTCTTTCAGGTTCCCGGCTTTGTATTCCGGCCACACCATCTTCAGCAGGATGACCGCGATCACTGCGTCGATGTTCACGCAATACACGTTCTTACTGACTTTGGCCTTGAACAGCGCGTTAACAATGCAGTGGTAAAAGTCCAGGAAGACGTTGTCCAGGCCTTTTTCCTTGAACAAGCCTGAAACGAACACCTCACGCGGGTCCACGTTGACATCCTTGCCTTTAAAAATAGGATGATTCACGCAGGGAATCTTGGCGTAATCGAGATTACCGAGCGCCTTTTGTTTGCCCTTGTAGTCCTTGTATTCCTGGGCAACTTTTAACGCGATGGCGTCCAGATCAATGCCATGATTTTTATCGGACGCGTCCTTCAAATTCTGATCCTTGAACTTCTCGATCAGAAACGCCGCCGCTTCATACCCGTTTCCGCCGTGGGCGAACCCGGTATGAGTCAGAAATCCGATATACCCTTTGTTAATTTGAACACGGTCCGGCTGCTCAGGCCCATCGGCACTGACGGCGCCCTTGGCACCCTGAGCGGAGATCGTTCCCGGACCGTTTGTAATGATGAGGCCCAAAAGGACCTGAAACTCGTACAGTTCCGTTTCGGCAGGCTCTCTACCCATCAACGCGAGAAACGCGGTTTTGGTGAAACTGTTGGTCAGCAATGCGTCCATCTTCACACCGCAGAAGCTGTCCTTTTCGTGCTTTTCGTGGCTAGCCGTCACTCCGACAATGGTGCTGTAAATCAGTGAATGCCAGGACAGAGTTCGGAGGGAATCCTTGGAGATTTTTTTGGTTTTTAAGCTGTTCCAGCCCAGGGTCACCCAAATGATGGCAAGCAGGGTATCCGCTGACAAAGAACCCTTCTGGCTTTTTGCGAAGTCCTGACAAAAGCTCAAGAATACAGATTTCCCGGCTTTGTCGAGAGCCTTCTCCATCATCGTAGCGCGAGGATCGTCACTGGAAGAAACCAGAACATTCTTATACTTAGCCGCTTCTTTCAATTGCCCGGAATAATCAAATTTTTCGGAAGGGTCCATGAGCTTGGTGAATTGAAAAAGATCCAGCAGAGCTTTAGCGGAATCCATGGATGCCTGGGCCACTTTTTTTCCAACGATCCCGACAGCAGACGCCACAACCGTATTGGGAGAGTTTCCATTTTCACGGGACGCCCCCGCCGCTACCAGTGTCGGCAAGCGATGCTGATTGACATAAGTATTGAGCGCGATGTTGGCGATCGCTTCCCCGTAAGCATCGGGGTATTGTTTGGTCAACGCGAACACCAGATTGGCTTCATAGCTATGGGTCGATGCGTCCAATATGGACACATTATTGATTTTAGAAACCTGAGTCTTGGGGTCCATCATGGAAGCGCCACTAGCGTCTTTCAGGGTTTCCCGCCTGAACTGCGCACCCACTTGTTTGTCCAAAGCCGTGATCTGTTCGTTGTAAGGGCTGATCGCCTCCACAACCGGTACGTCCAGATCCTTGGGCAAACTCAATCCCTGATTGTTACCGAACCAGGCTTTCAGCGCCAGACTGCCTTTGGACGGAAAATCGGGTTTGAGGCCGTTGGCTTTCATCACATGAGTCACAGCTTCAGGGATATAAGCGATGTTGGTGACCAGTGCGCCCTTCTTGGAATACACCGGATTCTCCGGCGTGTAAATATTGTCCACCCCGAACATATCCATGAACCATTTTTCCTTAGCCATCGCATCGTCTCCCGACCCCGCGAGCGAACCCGCATGGCCGCAGGCCTTGCTCAATAGCGCTTTCCACCGCCCGACCACACAGGCGACGATGGGTTTATCCGATTCGAGTCCATGCTCGTAATAACCGCCCGGCTCCGAATACATGACCGCGACTTTGGACCGGTCGTCATTATTAAACGCATGCAAAAATTCTTTAGGACCGTATTGAATGTAAACATCCTTGCCGCTGGACACGGAAGTCGTGGTTCCCCATCCACCGGTCGAGAGATAAACCGCAATGGTGGTGGTGAAGTTCCCGGAGTTTGAAAAAATAGCAACCGTCCCTTTTATCAGAGATTCTTCCGGGTGACTGCCACCCAATGCGCCGCCGATGCGAACATGATTCCAGGAGTCGGCCAAACCCAGGCAATTGCCGCCAAACAAGTCAACTCCGTTGGTCTGACAAATAGCTCGCATGATGCGGGAATCCTTGACCGAAACTTTTTCCGTCAGGATGATGGCTTTTTTCAAATCCGGGTTTTGCCGGACCGCTTCCGCCAAGCCATCCTTCACGCCGGAAGGGGGAAGATAAACGATGACGGTGTTGAACTTATGACCCGCCAGCATACCTTCCTTGATGGAATTGTAGACCGGGATTTTTCCGTTTTTGGTGGGTAAAAATTTTCCGGACTTGCCCGGACCCGTGCCGAACACTATATTGCCACCGGAATACTCATGACTGATCGGCGTCACGGTGGAGCTTTCTTTTCCAAGAATGTTTAAAACCACCACGCGGTCGTCTTTGGTTGCCAGCTCACTCAGTGAATTGATTCCGACGTAATAGGGAAACTCGCCTATACCTTGCTTATGCATTAAAAAATCCTCTCTTTCGGATTGGACTGAAATATATAAAGAAATTATTTAATATTCATTTTGGTCATGATTTCTTCTTTGCCGCCGTTTTGCATCCAATCATTCACCTTGAGGGCGTAGTTGATGACTTCCGACATGGCGCTGTCATGACCAAAAAACCGGTACGGAATTTGTAGAGTATCCAGAATATCTTTGAGATAAGACATTCCCCGGATCAGATTCGGTCCGCCCCGTCCGACCACCACATATAGCGGAATAGGCCCATGCGTCTGGAAATACCAACGGATTCCATCGCCCATGGCGCGGAAAGTTTCAAAAATATCGGTGTTGTTGGCCTTGCCGCCAATGATGAATAAAATATTGGATTGTTTAAACCAGTGCTTGAAGGTTATTTTGGAGATTTCATTCATCTTTTCATAGGGCGGGTTGCCGCCGAAATCGGATGAAATAGTCGCCGCCTCGCCAAGAAGCTCCGTCACCATCGCATTAGCCCCACCGCCAAATGTCGGCGCGGTGATGGTCCCTTGGTCGTTCATGACAAAGACATCGCTCTGGCCCTGATAAGTTCGGAGCTGATTGATTTCCTGCTCAAAATCAGAGCCATCGGATTCGAACAGATAGTTGGGCAGACCCAGTCGTTTCCAGGCCGGATCGTCCTGATCGAAAGAAGCTTTAAAATCACAGGCCACCGGTGTCAGACGTCCCTTTTTCCCCGGCATCATGCGGATCGGGTTGATCTCAAGCATGATCATGCCGTAATTATTGTACAGATCCCACAGTTTCGGCAGATTTTGCACCAGAGGACTGATCAGTTCCGGCGGCGCGCCAAGGTCCGCCAACGCATTGGACACATGAAAAGCCTTGAGGCCTGTGAGAGGATCAAACGGAACGTTGGCGATTTTATCCTCGTCCAGCTCCTCAATATCCACTCCTCCATGATGGGTGATGGTCATGGTCGGCGCACGAAAAATGGTGCTCTCACTGATAGAAAAATAAACTTCGTGGGTCGCGGGAACCCCGCCCTCGTAAGTCACACCTTCCGATTTAATGACGCTCTCGCCGTCCTTATGCTCGGCAAAATAGAGCCGTTCTTTTTCCTTCAAAGCGTCCGCGAGATTATCAACGCGGCCAATCAACCCTGATTTTCCTTTTTTGCCCACACCGCCCCGAAACACAGGCTTTATAAATACATTGCCGTGCTTCTTGATCATTTCCTTGATTTCATCGGAAGTGAGTTCCGGACCCCGAACCTCAGAATGAGGATATTCTACAAGGTCTAACAATTTTCTGCCCCAGAGCATGCCGGTTAACTGCATTTTAATCTCCTGCTAACGTAATAATTTATCGGCAACCAAATGCGGTTGATTTCGATTTGGGAATGAATTGTCCTGTTTTCAAAAGCTTACGAACAAATTTATTAAAACTATCCCAGAAAATAAAGATATATAATTTCGGCTATTTAATTGGAATGCGGGACGGTATTGTAAGGAAAAAGCAAATTTTGTCAATGATTTCCTGACAATTTCAGGCGGTAAAGTACCAAAAACTTGAGAAAGGATTTCTCAATATCAGGGAGAGGTCAATCAATGCGAAATTCAGCCAGTCGTTTTCGCAACTGGCGGGCGCGAAACTTTTCTTCGTCCAGGGAAATAAAACCTTTTTTGAGATCGTGTTCCAACATTTGTAATTCAAAATCAAGGGTTTCGGCCACTGCCGTCCGGTAGCTTTGACCCGCTTGCACGGAAAACGTCACCACACGGGTATTGAATTGATGCGGTTGGACATCTTGAAGGATTCCATCGATGGTGTCAGGAGAAATGCCGCCGCCCACCGAGACTTTGATTTTTCTGGCCTTGATGCGGGAGACCGCCTCCCGGACCAGGCTCTGGACTTCAGGGTCCATGCGGTCTTTTTTAAGAGATTGGGACAAATCACTGCACCCGATGGTGATTTCATCGAGCAGGTCGGCTTCCGGAACCGCCAGAATGGCGTCGAGTTGTTCCACCGCCGTCGCGGTTTCTATGTTGATTTGCTTTACCAGGCGTTGCATCTGCATGGGGGTGGTGAAATCCCTAACCGCCGCCAGAAAATTTTCCAGCCCGTACGCCGATTCCACCATCGGAGCGATCAGGCCGTCGATTTTTAATGCAAGCAATTGCCTGATATCGTTTCTGGCGTTGGGTCCGCCGATTTTGACCATTACGGGGAGAACGCCTCCGGCCAACTCGGTCCAGAACCGGATCTGCTCAAAGGACATGGCCGCGTCCTCGGTCGATAGTTTCAGACAACTGGCACCGTATTGGTTTTTCAAATTCCAAAGTGACTGAATCAGGCTTTGGCCGGAATTTTTTCTTCTGGGAGAGATGACTTTGATCAATTGCGGCGGTTTGACGTTCATCATCGTTCTCCCTTGGCATTGCGGAAGATCACCGACGGGTCTATTTGACCAAGGTCGGCGCACCCGGTGAGGATCATGGCTTTTTTCAATTCGTCGCGTTTCTGGTTGAGATAATACTCCACGCCTTCCCGGCCCGCTCCAAAAGCCGCGATGCAGACGGGACGCCCTATCATCACGGCATCCGCGCCTAACGCCAGCATCTTTAAAATATCGATGCCTTCACGAACCCCGCCGTCCACCAGGACTTTGGCGCGTCCTGCTACTGCGGCGGCAATTGCCGGCAGGACGTCCGCGGTTCCCGGCATGGTGTCCATGACTCGCCCTCCGTGATTGGAAACAACGATCGCGTCCGCTCCGGCAGATATCGCCGCCAGCGCCGATTCCACATTCATGATTCCCTTCAAAATAAACGGAACGGTCAAATGCGATTTCAATTCGCGTAATTCCTCGACGGTCTTTGGACCCACCGCCTGGCTCTTTAGCGCCATCGTCTTAAAGGAAGCGGCGTCGATATCAATGCCCACGGCAATGGCTCCGGCCTCCTCGGCGGCTTTAAAGCGGGTGATGATTTCCTGGGTGTCTTCCCTGGGCTTGAAAATGGGGATGCCCAGCCCTCCCCTTTCCTTGATGGCTTCCAGGCCAATGAGATATTTTTTCGGGCTCGCGCCGTCGCCCACCATGCCGAGAGACCCACTGTCGAGACAACCCTCCAGCACGGCGGACGCATATTCCTTTTCATCCATGCCACCGGCCAGATTGGTCTCCATTCCTGTGATGGGCGCGGCTAGAATCGGCAGGGACAGTTTCTGTCCGAAAAGCTCACTCGAAAGATCTGGGAATTTTACCTGGTGAATGGTGCGCAAATTAATCTTGTACCGGGCCAGAGCCCGCAGGTTTTCGGTGAACGACTCGCCCGTTCCGATACCGCCGATCCCGGGGACCTTGCCACGGCATTCCGCCCCATCGCAGACCACGCAGGCTTTGCAGGCGACATAAAATTTTCGGCGCGCATTGTTGCGAATGATGTCCCAGGTCAGGGTATTGGGCTCCCCCACCTCTATCTGGATGGTTTTGCGGGCCAGATCGTTGATGCGGATGGCTTCTTCGCGGGTTTTGCCGACGGTGATGACATACCCGGTTTTTCCGAGATTGCTTTTGACCTCTTCCACCGCGTCACCCGCTTCTTTCATAAAAATTATTTCTTTGACACCCTTAATTTTGCGCGCCTCCTCAACACCTTTAATAGAGAGGATCTTTCCCGGTGGCGGAATCAACGACCGCTCGGCGGACACCAGCGCGGTTTTAGGTTTCAGGTCGGTGGGCGTTTCTCCAAGAGCAACTTGAATCGCCGCTTTCATGAGATTGACCCCGGAAGATAACGGATAAGTATGAACGGACATCCATCCGCCGCTCAAGCGCGCTGCGATTTCGACGATTTTCGGGCCTTCGGGGGTCAGTTTGATATCTCCCTTGGCCGCACCCAGATCAATGCCCAACGCCCGGATGGCTTGACGAAAAACAGTCTTCACCGCTTCCTGTTGGGCTTCAGGCAGGTTGGACGGCATCGTGTGCCCGGCCTCAACGAAATAAGGCTCCCGCTCGATGTGCCGATCAGCGATTCCGGTGATTTCGATCCGGCCATCAAACACGAGAGCGTCCAGACTCAGTTCAGGTCCCTGCATGAATTCTTCCAGAATCAATTTACCGCTGATGGACGCCTCTTTAGCTTCCTGAAATGCAGGGTTTAAATCATCCGGCTTGAGAATCTTCTTGACGCCACGGGCTCCCATATTGTCACAGGGCTTGATGACCAGAGGAAGCGGCATCTCTTTGAGCGCGGCCTCGGCCTCTGCCAGCGACCAGACGGGGCGAAAATCCGGAATCGGGACGTTGTGTTCGCTGAGGCACTGCCGCATCTTGATTTTGTCCGTCGCCCGTTCCGCCACCTCAAAGGGGATGCCTGGAAGATTCAGGGCGTCGGCCACGGCGGCCACCGTCTGCGAGGCGTCGGTTCCGACGGTCATCACGCCATCCAAGGGACAGGTCCGGTGAAATTCCCGCGCGGTGTTGACGGTGAGGTTGATGTTGCGGGTGCTGACCACAATGGGAAAATCGGCGAGCCGCATGCCCTCGGCTTCAGGGTTATAGTCCGTGACCGCCACTTTCAAACCCATAGCCTTCGCGGTTTTGATCGCGGGAAGCTGGAACACCCCGCCGCCAATGATCAATATATTTTTAACAGGAGATTTTCCTGACAAATTATTTTCCTTTCCAAAATCTAAAAGGATTCAAACCGACTTTCAGAAGCTTCAAGACAAAAAAATGACAAAACACTTAATCGTCTCTTTATCGACCAAAGTTTAAACATCCTTTAGCCTAAAGGACATACCCCTGACGGTTCTGCAAGAAATCCCAATCTTTTCAGCTTGATAGTATAATAGAGGAATTTAAATGGGAATTGACGGCGATGTTATATCGATATACCTGCTCAGATTTTTGTGTGGAAATTGTAAGGAGGGTAAACATGGCAGGGCCGAAGCCCCACCGTGTTCAATTTGCGGTGTTACTAGGAGTTGTCTGGGTCTGTTCGCATCTGTTCTTCACAGCCGATGCAGATCCATTTAACAACAGGGACTCCCTCAACTAATATTACCTGCTTTGAGGTCGTCATTTTCAACTCATTGCACACTTCACATTCTTTTCCTGCCTCTACCATCGTCTTACCCTTTCTAAAAAGGATTTAAAGCTTGACGATAGAAGGGCTAAAATGCTACTTTTCGTTTTGGGAGAACTATTAGCCCGATCCATCGCCGTGAGTAATCTGGCAGGAGGTACTGAAGCCGCTTTCTTCTCCGCACAGAGAGGTCTGCGGCTTCTTCAATTTGCCCTCAATTGACTGCCACAGGAAAACTTATACAACATATAGTGGCCAGTCAATCAAATTCTTCGACAATTTTTCAAGCCTTTTCGGAAGTCTGCAATAATCAAGGATCAGGGTCACATTAATTTATTTTAATTTTTTTCCTTTTGATGATGTCTCCTCACCCATAGGTAGCAAACGGAACTACATCGGATGTCTGACGACAAACCTCGAAATCCTTTTCTTACAGTTTGGAACGTTTTTTCCACTTTCTGTGGCATCGTGGCTCTTTCAAGCATGGGCGAGACATTGCTCTCAAACCTGCTCAAATGGAAGGGGTTCATTCTCAAAATCATTGAGAGCTACCGGGCGGTAACGGAACCTGTTTTTGCCTTTCTGTTTGAATGGCTTCCGTTTTCAGTGCCGATGTGGGTTGGGGATTACCTGACATTTGGCTCGGTGTTAGTAGCGTCAGTTTTAAAAGGCATGAAGTCATCGGACGCCCTAACAGGCACTAGTCGAGGCTTTGTTTTTAAAATTGTTATGTGTTTCATTTTTTTTGTTAGTGGGCCATACGTTTGCATGTTTTTTGTTAAAGATGCCTTATTTGAGACCAACGATTGGGATCGTATATTCGCTCAATGGACCATGAAATGGTTTGCCACAGTTCTGCTCGGGGTCGTCATTCTCCTAGCCATCAACGCCGCCCTGTAGAATCTACGTTCTCGATTCAGCTAATAGGTTATTTCGACTATAACATCCTCCTAATCGGGCCGCCGGGAAGCGGCAAGTCCATGCTGGCCAAAAGAATCCCCACCATTCTCCCTCCACTCGCTGTGGAGGAAGCCATCGAAACCACCAAAATCCACAGCGTACTGGGACAGATCCATAACGGCATCGGTCTTTTGGCACAACGGCCCTTCCGCTCGCCGCATCATACGGTTTCCGATGCGGGACTGATCGGCGGCGGTCGCTTTCCCATGCCGGGCGAAGTTTCACTCGCCCATAACGGCGTTTTATTTCTCGACGAACTGCCCGAATTCAAACGGAACGTTCTGGAAGTGTTGCGCCAGCCGCTGGAAGATGGCGTGGTCACGATCTCCAGAGCTTCGGGATCGCTCAATTTCCCGGCCAACTTTATTCTGGTGGCCGCTATGAATCCCTGTCAGTGTGGATACAAATCGGACCCAAAACGGGAATGCACCTGCTCCATTATGCAAATCAAAAATTACGTGTCAAAAATATCCGGTCCCCTTCTGGATCGGATCGACATCCACATCGAGGTTCCAACCCTGGAATACAAAGACCTTTCTTCGGATACGGGAGGCGAGCCCTCACTTTTAATCCGGGAACGGGTGGAGCAGGCAAGGCAGGTACAGGCGAATCGTTTCAGAAACGCCAAAATTTATTTCAACGCCGGGATGGGCGCATATCAATTGAAAACGCACTGCCGACTGGACGAAGCATCCAAAAAAATAATGGGGCTCGCCATCGACAAACTGGGGTTGAGCGCCCGGGCCCACGACCGAATCCTGAAAGTCTCGCGCACCATCGCCGACCTTGCCGGGGAGGAAAACATCCAGGCCAACCATGTGGCTGAGGCCATTCAATATCGGACACTTGATTGTGAGAACCGGATTTAAATAAAGTCTGTATTGTTTAAAAAAGAGGAAATCCAGAAGAAGCTGGATAGCTTTATTGTGTCTACAAGCGGACTAACCAGAGAAATATTTCAAGAGTCGAACACCCAGAAAAAATTTTCAAGATAGTTGAAACCTCTATCAACAACATATCTATGAAATTTTCGGAACGTGAATGAAGCGGCGCGGGGTTAGAAAATCTCTTAAACGGGAGGACTACTTTCAACACAAATCTTAGCGACAAAAAATTATCTTATTTATTTAGGGTTCTGAGCTATTGGCAACGTGATAATAAACGTGGCACCCTCACTGGGATTACTTTTTGCTGTTATTGTTCCTCCCAGTCCAGTCACAATTTCTTGACAGATCGCCAACCCCATGCCCGTACCCTCAAATTCATCACTTCGGTGCAAGCGCTTAAAGGGTTTGAAGATGCGATCCAGATATTTCTCCTCAAACCCGATACCATTATCTTCAAAGACTAGTGCCAAATTTTTATCATTTACAGGGTGACTGCTTATTTTAACAATTGGCATTAAATTTTCTTTATGAAACTTCAGGCTATTAGAGATCAAGTTTTTGAACAATAGTTGCATATGTTTTTTATCTGTCTCTATCGTAGGTAATTTCTCAATCTCGATATGGCTCATTTTATTTAAGAGCATGATGTCCATGTCGCGAAGTGTCTCGTCAGCTATTTGTCCGAGGTTGGTGGGTTCAATATCCGGGATTTTTTGGGTGACTTGGGAAAATTTGAGCAAATCATTAAGACATTTCTGCATTCGTATCACTGCTTTTTGCAGTCGGTCCAAATAATCCCGTCCCAAGTTATCCAGGTCTTTAGAACAGTCTTTAACTCGATCAGATAATAGACATATTTTTCTCAATGGTTCCTGTAAATCATGTGAGGCTATAAAAGCGAAGTCCGTATACTCCTTGGTGTCCTCTTCCAGACTGACCGAATACTCTTTCATTTTTACATGGGCTATCTCCAACTCTAACTTATTTTCTTTTTCAGAACGGTATAAATCCGAAAGCTCCCTCGCATATTTTAAAACCTGTTGTCTATCCATGAGGGTTTTTTCATTCAATAAATAGGATGCTTTCTCAGAATTACCGGTCATGTTGCCTCCAAGTATTGAATTGTTTTAATTTTTTAACTGATGTCATCGGTTTCCTGAGCCTTTTGGTGAGCCATTTTTCAACCTGATTGGCAACGGCACGGCAGAGAATCCCTTCTCTGCCTCACCGGCCCGTTCATCTTTTTATGAATTATATTTCTTGAAGTCAGTTTTTAAACTTTAAACTGACCGACCAGGCTTTGCAGTTCCGCCGCCATCTTGGAAAGCTCACCGGATGCGTTCTGCGTATCGGTCGCGCCCTGAGTGGTGCTCTGCGCCGCCTGGGCGACCCCGGTAATGTTTTGCGCGATCTCGGCGGTGCCTTTTGCCGCTTCATTGACATTGCGCCCGATCTCCGCCGTGGTCGCCGTTTGCTCTTCTACTGCGCTGGCGATCGTGTTGGAGATGTCGCTGATCTTGTTGATGACCTCGGAAATCTCCCCAATCGCTGAAACCGAGTTTTCCGTGTCGGACTGAATGGCGCCGATTTTTTCGCTGATCTCCTCAGTTGCCTTGGCGGTCTGGTTGGCCAGGTCCTTCACCTCGTTGGCCACCACCGCAAACCCTTTACCGGCTTCGCCCGCCCGCGCCGCTTCGATCGTCGCGTTCAAGGCCAGAAGATTGGTCTGCTCGGCAATCGAAGTGATGACCTTGATCACCTGACCGATTTCTGCCGAACTCACACCCAGTTTGCTGATGGTGGTGTTTGTGGTCTCTGCAACGGTCACCGCTTCACCGGCAACACGGGACGCCTCGGTGGCATTTCGGGCAATCTCCTTAATGCTGGCGCTCATTTCTTCCGCGCCCGTTGCGACGGTCTGCACGTTTTTACTGACCTGTTCCGAAGCGGCGGAAACCACCCCCGACTGTGCCGATGTCTCTTCCGCGTTGCCCGCCATTTGCTGGCTGGTCGCGGTCAATTCCTCGGACGAGGAGGCAAGTGTTTCTGCGTTGTGGCCAATGGCCTGGATATTGCTCCGCATCTTTTGCAAAAACCCTGATAAACCTTCACCCATCTGGCCGATGGCATCCTCGCCTTTCACCGTGACTTCTTTGGTGAGGTCACCTTCCGCGGCGGCATTGACCACTTCCAGCATGCTATCAACGTTATTTTTGAGTTTCTCGGCCTGCTTCTGTTCCCGCTCAGCCGCTTCCTTGGCCGTGTTTGCGTTTTTGACCATTTCAGTGACGATGGACCAGCCTACCATTGTCCCGATGCGTTCCCCGCTTGGATCAAAAATCGCCGCAGATCCAAGATCCAGAATCTCTTCTCCCAACTGGATTTGAGTCTGATGCGGAAGGTTTTTAGAGTCGGATAACAGGTTTCGCTGATGTTGCGGGTTTTTATGAAATATATCAATCGATTGTCCGATCATCTGATCGGCTTTAACGGGCAATAAATGTTCCAGTTTCTTAAAAGTCTGTAGTGATGCTGGATTCATATATTGAAGTTTCAGATCCACATCCGCGTAC
This sequence comes from Nitrospinaceae bacterium, assembly GCA_029261595.1. Classification (GTDB taxonomy): domain Bacteria; phylum Nitrospinota; class Nitrospinia; order Nitrospinales; family VA-1; genus JADFGI01. The sequence continues at coordinate 36,621 of JAJDAZ010000015.1, forward strand.
ATGATGTTGGTGCTCATGCTTTCAACGATCTGGCTGATCCGCGCTGTCTCCGCATCGGCTAAAACTTTTTCTTTAGCCTGGGTCAGGATCCCATTAATGGACCGATGAAAATCCCCTTTGAATTCGGATATATTGAAATCGACCTTACCGCTGAGGATTTGTTCCGATCCCTTGATAAAGTTTTTAATAGCAGTTTGCAACTGGTTCATATTTCTTCCCAACACGCCCAGTTCGTCCTTCGAATCTATTTCTACACCCTCTTGATTCAGGCTTCCCTCCGTTAGATCCTGGGTAGCCAGTGCCACTTTTGCTAAGGGTTTGGTGATTGAACGCGTGATGAAGAATCCTAAAACAGCACAAAGCGCCACTCCCGCAAAAAGTAGCATCCAAAGCATTTTGGTCAAAAATGCCGTCAGACTTTTCGTTTGCTCCATGTCCGCAGCCAGCAGATTCTTCTGGCTGGCGATCATGCCATCGAGCTTTTCTTTGATGGCAAACGCCGTCGGCGCCGCTTTGGTGCCCAACCAGCGATTGGCTATGTTCCACTCTTCCCCGCCACGAATCTCAAACATTTTGGGTGGTAAGGGAGCGAAGGCTGTGCGGGCTTTTGTGAACTCTTTAAACAGGGCCAACTGTTTGGGAGTCAAACTGGCTTTGTTGTTCGTCAAATCCCCGAATCGTTTGATATTTTTTTTCCACATCACATCGAACAGGTTTTTAAATTTTTCGTTTCCTGAAAGCAGATAGGCGCGGATGTTGGCAAGCGCTCGGGCGGTCGTGCCCCGGGTGTCGGCCATCATGCCGAGCAAGGCCTTCCTTTGCGGGGTCGCGGCCAATTTTGCTTCGATGTTTATGATCTTGGTGATACTACCGACCAGTATGCCCGCCTGGGGCGCCGCCTCCTCCAACAGAATTTTGTTGGCCGGGAGATTATCAATGGTCTGGGAAATGGCTTCGATCTCTGCCTGATACTTGCGGAAATCCGCCAACTTTTCTTCGATGATCTTTAATCTTTCAATATTGGCGGGATCGGTCCAATTGACCGAAAAGTCTTTCATTGTTTTTAAAGAAGGATTAATTTCCTGGGACCAGGCCGCCGCTCTTTCTGTTTTGAACTTCTCCTTGCCCAATATCATCCAACCACGTAAGGCGGCCAGGGAATGGTTCATCCCGTTCACCATCATGAGACTCGCCTGGGCCGTAGGAACGCGCAAGTCCACAACTCTGGTTGTTATATCCGCTGTTTTACCCGTCTGAATCATGGTGAGAGAAATAGATACACAAAGAATCAAGCCTACCAGGAAAAACCCCAAACCAATTTTTACCCCTACTTTTAAATCATTAAAAAATGTCACCATCGTTCATCTCCTTTATTTTTCCATTATTTAATCGCAGGCGGGTTCTTGAGCCAGACCTGCAGAGTTAGAGCCACGTATTTGATTCTTAATATTTTGGAAGGTACGGCGATTCGATTTAAGCTCGAAATGGCTTTCAAATAAGACAAGCTTGATTGAAAGTTAGAATGTGGTTCAATCAAGGCTGTTAAAAACCGGGAATAAAATTTTTCTGCGCTTGATTTGATTCCACTCACCTAATGTCAAGGGTCGAGGACGAGTTGAACTGTTAAAATTTTTATTTATCCAAGGCAGGAATCCATACAAGCGAACAAAAACATTCAATAAAAAAACTACCCCTACCAGGTTCCGCTTTCCAATAAAGAGCATTTTTCATGCCGAAACTATGGATTAAATTAAAAGAAATTGTAAATCTATATATCCAAAGCTATTTTTGGTTTAAATTTGGTATAATTCAATAAAAATAATATGTTATTGACAGTTGAAAACAACGGAAGTCAGTTGAAAACAACAAATATTCGTTTAAATCAGCAAGTTTTTTGATTTATAGACAATCTTTAAAATATAGGTCTTCCCTAAAAACTTATCGTTTTTCGAGGCTATTGGAATGTTGCCTGGACAACCAGGTTTTCAAGCTTGGAAAAGGAAGGAACTTTCGGTGGGAAGGATAAGAAATCCTTGAGGAGATTTTTTCAACGGGGTTTTTGGATCCCCATTTTTTTCATTCGATACAACAAAGTGGTCGGTTTCATGCCCAGCATCTCGGCGGCTCCTCTTGGACCATAGACTTTCCAATTGGATTTTTCGAGAGCCGCAAGGATTTTTCTTTGCTCAAACTGTTTGTAATCAACATCGGTAAGGAAACTTGATTCCGGTAAACTTTTGCTAGCAGTAGCAAGTTCTGGTTTTACAAACGAAGCAGGTTCAAAAATTGCCAAATCCAATCGGAATTTCCCTTCGGAAGAAATGATGACCGCGCGCTCAATCACGTTTTGTAATTCCCGAACATTTCCCGGCCAATGGTAACTTTCAAGTTGATGATGATCCGCTATCTGAAATTGAGTTTTTTTACGATTGTATTTTTGACATGTTCTTTCCAGAAAGTGGTCCGCCAGAAATTTGATGTCCCCGACTCGCTCCCGCAAAGGCGGAATCTCCATGGGAACCACACTCAATCGGAAAAACAAGTCTTCCCTAAATCGTCCCTGTTGGACTTCTTCCTTTAGGTTGCGATTGGTTGCGGCGATGATTCGGACATCCACTTGGCGGGTATGGTCTTCTCCCACAGGCTCGAACTGACCCTCCTGAATGACACGCAATAGTTTGCCTTGGAGTTCAAGGGGGATTTCAGAAACTTCATCGAGAAACAAGGTTCCACCATCGGCTAACTGAAATCGTCCTGTTCTTTCCTTTAAGGCGCCTGAGAAGGCACCCTGAACATGTCCAAAAAATTCACTCTCGAACAAATCGCGAGGTATAGCGGCGCAATTCACTTTGACCATGGGGTGATTGTTTCGCCGACTCTGTTCATGAATTGCCCGGGCAACAAGTTCTTTGCCGGTTCCCGATTCTCCAAAAATGAGAACGCTCGCCTCAGTTTTTGCCACCATTTCAATTTGCTGAAGTGTTTTCTGCAACGAGGGACTTTGCCCGATAATTTGACCGTAAGCCAATTCCGATTTCACTTCTTCGCGGAGATAAGCATTTTCTAACTCCAATTGTCGGCGCAATTGGTCGATCTCCTCCAAAGCCTGTTTTCGCTCGCTGATGTCCAGAGTGACCGCGACAAAGAGTGGAACCGACTCGGCGTGAGAAAACTGCAACCGAACCTCCACTGGATAAGTTCCGCCATCCTTGCGTTGATATGTAGTTTCAAAGGTCAACTGTGGCTTCTTCCCAACTTTGAGCACCTCGACAATCTCTTCAAACTCATCTTTACCGTAATGCGGCATTAAATCGTAAAGTGTTTTTTGACTTAGTTCCGCCAAGGTGTAACCAAGGTTTTTCCGAGCGCCAAAATTAGCCTGTTGAATTTGAAAGGAATCGCTGTCCAGGATGTAAATTTCGTTGGAAGTCTGGTCAAGAATGCGGCCCAGGCGCAATGATAATTGTTCTTTTTCCTTAAGCTCTTGGAAAGTTGTTTGAAGATCCTGTGATAATTTCTGAAGGTTGGAATTCGCTTCTCCAAGTTTCCGGGCCTTTTCCTTTTCGGCCTGGAACAAATGGGATAACTCCCTGGCATATTTCAGAGTCTGGTGTTTATGCAGTTCTTCATCGGAAGAGTGCTTCACCACTTTTAATAGACGATCCGACATAGCTTTCTCAAAAGATTTTTGTTATTTAATCACTTCTTCCACTTTAAAAATTAATTCCGTCGGACTGAAAGGTTTGACAATAAAGTCATCCGCTCCCATTTTCAGCCCTTTTTCACGGTCAACGGTCTGCCCCCTGGCGGTTAAAATCATTACATGGCAACCATTGGTTTGCGGGTCCTCCTTTAAGAGGTTCGTGGCTTCATAACCATTGATATCACCGGGCATCATGATATCCATAATAATGAGGTGCGGTTTTTCCTTTTTAGCTATATTGATTGCTTCCTGACCTGTCCCGGCTTCAAACAGCTCGTAAGCATTGGCACCCAGTGTTTCTGCAAGCAGTTCCCGGATGTCCGGTTGATCATCAACAATGAGAATTTTTTTCATTACAGAGGCCCTCCCATATTTAGGTAAACCCATTGTATTAATTTCATGTCTGACTTTTATAAAGGTATATTCTCCTTATTCATTTAGCCAGTTTATTTATATTTTTTTTGGGATAGTAAACCCGACCGTGGTTCCTTTTCCCAGCTCACTTTCGACCGAAACCTCGCCCTTGTGCGCTTCGACAATTTGTTTGACAATGGTCATCCCCAACCCAGTTCCTCTAACAGTATTATTATAAACATCCGCGCGGTAGAATTTATCAAAAATCCTATATACGGTTTCTTGCGTCATACCGATTCCCTGATCGATGATGGAAACCATAAAATAATCGCTTTTATCAGACGTTGCTTCAATCCGGATCATCTTGCAATCAGGGGAATATTTGATCGCATTGCTGAGAAGGTTTTGCAATACTTGAGCTATTTTTTCCTTATCCACCAACCATTCCCCCGGTTCCTCAGGCAGAACCACATCAAAGCGATGTGTTCCATGCTGATCCTGGAAAGAAGATATTTCCTGATTGATTATTTCACCGACCTCACAGCGGGTTCTATTTAGGGAGAGACCCTCTCCCGATTCAATGCGTGATATGTCCAAAAGATCATCAACGATATGTGCTAAATACTCCGATTCCTTATTGATACGCGCTATAAATTTCCCAACTTTTTTGGGGTCTTCGTAACCCCGGGTTTTCAGGAGTTCTGAAAAACCACGGATTGAGGTCAAGGGGGTCCTGAGTTCGTGAGTAGCGGTGCAGAGAAATTCTGACTTCACCTGATTAAACTTTTTCAATTCGGTCGAAATTCTTTTGCGTTCAGCTATATCGGTTGCTAACACAAAAAATCCTTTACACTCCTTCTTATTATCAATATCAGGAATATAGGAAACATCAACATCTATAGATTTCCCCTCTGTACTTGTTATTCTATTTTCAAAATGGACCGTCTTACCTGACAAAGCTAATTGGACATTTTTTTTAACTTTTTTATACTGTTCGTCACCAAAAACCTCATACAACTTTTTTCCAACCATTTCCTCTGTTAATTTTCCAAACCAATCTCCATATGTTTTATTAACAAAATCATATCGTTCTTCTGGATCAAGGTAGCAGATAAAGGCTGGGACATTATCAATGATCGTTCGAATTCGTTCTTCACTTGCTTTTAACTGGGATGTTTTCTGATTCACTCTCAACTCAAGGGTATCTGCATATTTTTCCAGTTTTGCCTGGGCCTCCTTTCGCTCTGTGATGTCACGAACGATTCCGACAAACCTTTTCCCCCTCTCAGCTAGATACACTTCGCTGACAGCCAGTTCTATTAAAAAAATCGTCCCGTCTTTTTTCATTCCAGACAATTCACGTACAATTCCGATTATTTTAGCTTCCCCGGTGCTTAGATACCTTTGAATATAATGATCGTGTTCACTTCGATAAGGTTCGGGCATGAGCATATTGACTTTTTTCCCCATGACTTCATTCGAAGGATAAAGGAAAATTTTTTCCGCCGAAAAATTGAAAGTTTCAATGATACCTTGTTCATTGATAATGATAATTCCGTCCGCGGCATATTTCAGAATCGAACGAACGAGCGCCTCACTGTGGATCAGAGCTTCCTCAAAACGTTTGCGCTCGGTGATTTCTGTTTCTAATTCCTGGTTGAAACCCTGAATTTTCCCAGCGCGGAGTCGATCCCTTTGAGCAAGATGGATAGCCCATGCCATAAGGATGGCCATTAATATCCCAAGGACCAGCACCACTTCCGGCAACAGAGAATGTTCTTCTTCCACCCACTCCGGTTCGGGCCAAACCCGTAAGTGCCAGGTGATATTAAACAAGTCGAAGAATAGGTCCTGCCCAAATTTCTTTTCAATCTCACCATCGGATGAGCCTTTGCGGTATATTTCTTCTTCGTTGTCAAACAGGGCGATGGAAAACCCATGCGTTATTTCCTTGCTCAGGATATTATCAAACAACTTTTTAAATCGAAAAACACCACATATAAAACCGTCAAAATTTTCAGCATTAAAGATAGGAACATAAACAATGAAACCCGTTCCACCCTGAACGAGTTCGACTTTATTTGAGAGCAATATTTTATGTTCGTCTTTCGCCTTTTCAAATGTTGCCTTTTCATCTTTTTTAAATTTAAGAGCAAGATTCTTAGCCTCTGAATTTCCCTCCAGCGGAACAATCCAGCGGACATGAAACGTGGGGTCCACCCATCCGATAGCTTGATAAATAGGAGAATGTTTAATATAGAGTTCAGCGTCGGATTTCCACTCGGCAAATGAAGGCCTTCCAACGACTTCCCACCGCTGGGCCATGCGAACCAGAGACAGGATCTGCGGTTTTAACTGCCCGAGTATTTCGTTTTTAAAATACCTGGCTTTTAGTTCAATGCCATTTTCAATATGGGCTCGTTCCTTTTCCATGATCGCCTGCCATAAGAAAATAGTAGCCGCAACGACCCCAATACCCGCAAGCACAGGAACCCAAGGTGGAATTCTCATTTTTAGTTTAGAAAGAGGATCAGGATTTTGAATTTGATTCATTTTTTTTTAAAATCCAATATTGCCCATTTAATGGACTAGATTCTTGCTGACAATGAGAGCTGGGATAAAAATTTTGGGGCTGTCCTAGATAATTAGCCCATATATTGTTTAACCCATTGTTTAAGTTGTTTTAGTTGGGTTTTTGGATTGGGGTTATTAAATCGCCATTCGCACTCCTTCAAAAACAGAGGAAAATGTCTGGCTGGAATTCCGTTAAATCGACGCATGTGTCTCTTGGCTTGGTTCCAAAAGTTTTCAATCCCATTAATATGGTTTTGTTTATCAGCAAACAGTTTTGAATGGTTGATCCGGTAATGTTTAAACTCTGACACGTCCAACACGTTGTACGAATGATATCCATCCGAATAGACAATGCTGTCAGGGATAATCCGATCTTGTATAATTCCCATCAATGTTTTGCTTTTCGTGTCAGGGATCACCTTCGCGTAAACCTTGCCACCACGCTTTAAAAGACCAAACACCGGAACCTTGCCAGCGGCCCCTCGTCCTCTCTTACCTTTGTGCACACCGCCAAAGTAACTCTCATCTACTTCAATCTCACCTGCCAATGGCACCTCGTCTTCTGTCGCTTGGTAGATGATTTCGCGAAGACGATGAAAAAAATATGCCGCAGTGCTTTTGTTCACGTTCACTAACTCACTGGCGCATCTCGCCGTTGAACCCGATACAAAATGCTCCATCAAACGCGCCTGCTTCTCCTGACTTAAACGACTTTTTCGCATATCCATATTGATAACATCTTCACGTTATCTAGGACAGCCCCTAAAATTAAGGTTTGCTTCGCATCACCTTCTTTTAAGAAGCAATTTTTTGAAGTATAGTCTTTTAAAAAAGAAAGGGAAAAGAAAACTTGGAACACCTTGGAGTGCCCTTTTAATCCATAAATTTTTTCCTATGTGTCCAGACAAGGCTCTCTAGAACCATCCGGTTCAGATAAAATCTCCACAAATCGAGAGCCTTTTAAATACCATTAAATTAATCAATAATTATTTTTCTTAAAACTAACTCCAAGAAATTTTTCTAAAATCCTAATTGATTTATTTATCGGCTTCCGCTTCCCGCTTTCCCAATTAGCGAGGGTACATGGGTCAACTCCCAGATTTTGGGCCAATACTTTTTGAGAAACACCCCGGCTCTTTCTGTAAGCAACTAGGCGCTCGAAAATTTTCTTAGGACCAAAATACGGACAATAGGTCAGGAATGCTATAATTCCTGGCATATATTGAAATCTGGGGATAGAACGGTTGTTTTCCCAGTTATAATATGTCGTTTTATCCATCCCGATTTTTTCGGCTACCTCTTTTTGAAGAAGTCCTAAGTCTAAACGGCGCTTTCTAAGGTGATCACCTAACGTATTGAGTTCTTTAGGGTAACGATTATCATATTGGTTTTTGGAAACTTTAAATCTGAAATGACAAAATGGCAACGCAACCCTGCCCTTAGGCCAAAACCTTCAATATAAAATAAGAAGGATATGCGTTTTTTTTGGGTGTGATTGTCATTGAGAGTGGAATTTGGGCTTAAATTTTTACTTTTTGATTTTAGGCAAGTGTCCTAAGGAGGAAATTTCAATCCTAGTTTCATCATACTTTTGATCAGGGGGCTGGAGACCTAATTCGAAGGTCCTGCATATAAACATATTTACTTACCATACGCACCAAGCATGTAAAGGACCATTCATGCAAATTTGGCATTCAATCTAAACTAACTATCCCATTTAGGTGTCAAACCCAGTCATATTCTCCAAACATTTTTCCGATGGAAATATTGATGACTCTTTCTCCCTTTTTTGGATTTCTGGCAATGTTATTCTAAAAGTAGAACCTTTCTGTGGAACACTGGATGCGCTAATATTTCCCCCATGACGATTAGCTATCTTTCTGCAAATAGTTAAACCCATCCCGCTCCCCTCATATTCATTTTTCCCATGTAATCGCTCAAAAGGTTTAAATATCCGTTCAAGATATTCACTGTCAATACCAATTCCATTATCTTTGACAACAATTTCCCACAAACCATTCCCTATTGAACAAGCATTAATTTGAATAACTGGAGGATCATTTTCCTTTTTATATTTTATGGCATTCCCAATTAAGTTTTGAAATAACTGGTGTATTTGAAACGAATCAACTTCAAGAGTGGGCAAGCTATCGCAACTGATTTGAGCTTGAGATTCAGTTATTTGGAATTCTAGGCTCTCCATTGCATCAGAAAAAATATTATTGAGATCCTCTCTTTTAAAAGGATTAGCTTTTGATTCTATTTTTGAATACTCCAATAAATCATTGATAAATTTCTTCATTCTCTCAGAGGCTTTTTGCATACGCTCTATATAATCATTCCCTCTTTCATTAGTTTCAGGGAATTCTTTGGCAATTCGATCTCCAAAGGTAATGATTTTTCGTAAAGGTTCCTGTAAGTCATGAGAAGCAATTGCTGCAAATTCCTGTAATTCCTGATTGCTTCGTTTTAATTCCTTTGCGTAAGTTTTCAAACTATCTTCAGCACGATTGCGCTGTTCTATTTCTTTTTTTAAAAAAGAATTTTTAACAGTTAGTTCTATTTCCCTCTTTTCTATTTGAGAAATCATTTGGTTAAAACCATAATATAAGTCCCCAATTTCATCCTTATTTTGATAGTCCACTCTTATTGAATAGTCACTACTATTTGAAATCGCCTTTACGGTTTTGGCCAGGGTTTGGATGGGTTTAGAAAGAAATTTTTGCAATACAAAGGATAAAATTATTGCTACGCCAAAGGTAGAAAATAGAATCATTCCCACCATAAAAAGGTAATTGTTTACGTAAATATTGTATTCTCTTAAATCTGCGGAAAGATAAATTTCTCCTATCCTTTTATCCTTCAAGAAAATTGGTTGTTTTAGCTCAATGATCCCATTTTTAATGATATGGAAAGTATCTTTTTTAACCTGGGGTTTTTGAAGGCTTATATCTCCATTTTCGTAAGTTACAAAAATATCTCCTTTGGAATTATATATAGCAGCATATTGAATTTGAGAGTCTTCCTTTAGAGAAGATAGGATTTCAGTGGCCCTTTCCTGATCATTGAAATAAATAGCTGCTCTACTGCTTGCACCAACCGTTCCTGCCAACACTGTCAGATTTTTTAGTAAATTTTCCTTAAAACCCCTTAAATCGTTATAAATAAAAAATGCTGAAGAAATCACTAAAGTGGCGAATGATATAAATAAGAGGAGAATAATTAATTTCAACTTTACTGGAAGAGCTCCAAATAATTTCATATTAATCAATCCTTACAACATTTATAGCAAGCTTGAGAAGCTCTGAACTTACCTTTATCCCAGAACGCTCAAAAGCGGATAAGTTTATTTCAAAACGGATTTTGTTATTAACCTTACGAAAATTAATTGCTACCAAGGAATGTGATATTTTTTCGCTACTTGTAACAACGAGAACTGGAGAACTTTTTATTTCACTGTATATGTTGTCAATATCGTCAGTCTCAATAGCACTTAAAAACAAAAAATGACAACTTTTAAACTCTAAAATTGGGACGGAACGCCTAATCAGTATTTCCCTTCTCAATATGTCGTTATCATTGACATAATCGAAGATATCTCCAAACCTGTCCTCCCCATGGAGGCATATATTAAGAGGTTCTTCTGAAGAAAGAGAACTATAATATTCTGGCCATTGAATAAATTCGGAAAATTTTAGTAGAAAACCAGCTTTTATTGTGGACTCGCGGCCCATGTCTTCTTCGGCGAAGACAGAATTAGAAATGTAAAAAAATTGACATGCCAAGAATGAAAGAAAGAAGAAATAAACATGAATTTTAGGAGAGGTTTTAAGCATGGGGAGACAATTCTTGAGGAAATATTAATGTGAGAAGTGTATCTAAATTTTCATTAATCCTATCCTCCAACAAAAATTTAATCTAACAATATTATAACATAAATGGCTCGGATACTTTTTAAAAACTAGCCGATGGAAAATAGATTCCCTTGGGTTCATGATATTCCTCCATCGACATTAAGGTAAAAGGCTTGTAAATCCGAAAGCTTTCTTTCAAGCACCATCGAAAAAGGTTTTCATGACGAACTGGCAAAAGAAAAGAAAGTGGTTCAGATGTTAGTTTTCCAATGCCCAAGATAAGCGCTTTCATATCATCTTCTGTCTTTGCAACGCAGTGGTTGGTCATCCACATAGTCATTGATGAGGAATAAGCTTTTAAGCAGTTTCCATGAAAATAAACAAATGGGGAAGTAGATTTAACCGCATTTTCAACATCCTGAGTTCGTTCAAACCCACAAACTTCTAAACAAGCCTTTGTGCACAGCTCCACATCTTCGATAGAAAGGGGTTGAACCTCCATGCCATTATGGATAATCGAGGTTTTTGGCCTTCCCTTTATTAGGACCAGAGAGTCTTTAATATCAAACCCTAATGATGTGTAAAGAGAAATGGAAACTATATTTAGAGTTTCCTGAATTAGGCGAATTCCTGTGGAACCTTTAGCCCTATCCAAAACTTTTTCCATCAGTTGACGTCCAATTCCCCGGCTTTGAAAATCAGGAGCAACGCTGGTAGGGCCGATACTGCGTATTGGATGGCTCTCATGCAAAAAGTTGCACCCAACCACAGATCCGTTAATTTCAGCCACGATGCTGAAAACCGAACTATCCCTTATGAACAGGCTGGCAAGCTGGGTGGTTGTTCTTGGCGAAGGAAAATCACAAGGGGAATTGTGTTGTTCAGAAACTTCTTTGAAGCTCTCAAAAATAATGCGACCACAGACTTCAACATCCGCAGGAATAGCGAGACGAATGTGGACTTTCATTTTGTTATTTGAGAAAAAATAATTTTCAGGCTATTCATCAGTTATGTTGCAATTAAAATTTGATTGTAGCTTTGCAATAAAAACTTCTCTCAGTTTCAGTTGCTTCTTCCAATAGTTCGGAAAGCTCTAGATGGCTATCATCCAATATATTTTGGCCGACAAGGGACAGTTCAATATTCTTAGTGGGTTTCCAACCTAAACGCAAGTCAACCCGGCTGTAGCTTGGTATTTTGAGGGTTGAGTTTTCACTCACATAATTAAATATAGTATCAAATTCAAGTTTATAAGGTAAATTCAGGTAGGAGCGCACATTAAATACATGCTCAGGTTCGCCTTCCGCATCAAGATCCCCTTCTCCTGTTGGAAGTAATATACCACTGTCTGTAGAACGTAAATCTATTCTTCTGAAGGTATAGCTTCCCGAAAGGCGCCAGTGTGTCAAGGGTTGCCATTGAGCGCTTAACTCTGCACCAAGCACTTCCCCTTCTAAAACATTGTCATTGAAGGTTTCCAGTACTAGGTGCGCGGGGGTGGGAGTAGCCTCAAAAAAAATCGACCCTGTGTTGACATTTTCAATCAAGTTATCGTAATCAAAGTAATAGCCTGTTACATCAAAGCTTAACTGAGTGTTTGGGTGAAACCGGTACCCCGCTTCATAAGCTATCAATTCCTCCGCATCTGTTCTTCCATCATTTTTTTCTCTTATCAATAACGGTGGAGTGCCAGGGATTAATATGCGATTTACTGAAAACTCTTCTTCAATAATGCTGGGAATCCTTGTAGCACGAGATACTGCTACCCAAAAAGTGTGGTTTGGATTCGGAGTCCAGGTTGTCCGAACATTTGGTTGGACTTCAAAACCCGAAAATTCGTTATGCTCAAATTTGGACCCAATGATTACATTCCAGGTATTTGGAATGAGCGTAATTTCATCATGTATAAAAAAACTAAATAAGCTGGTCCCTCGATTTGGCAATCGAGTAATATTCGTTTCCTCAAAATCGAAAAAAGAGTATCGATAGTTCATTCCCCATAAAAAATTTTGTTTTTCACCAATTAAAAAATTGTGCTGAAAATCCAAATCGACTTGATCGACAATATTTTGAAAGGGCAAAGCTGATTTTCGCTCCAATCGATCATAATAAGCTTGGAATTGGAAAGAAGATGAATCGTCTAATTTTCGAGTCCAACGTGAGAGGAAATTGGTACCCTTTTGGGTGACTTCTCCTTTAAAGGGGCTCGACCCAGCAGTTAAGGAAACAAACCTGCTGGTAAAATCCAACCCAGCGTCCAGATTATAGTAATCTCCCTGCATCGTAAGATTGTCGCTTGGATTTATCTGCCAATCCGATCTAAATCCTCCCTGCCCCATTTGTTTATCGTCGATGGCCCTCGACCCAGCGATTTTTTTACCCTCATCCCGATCCCGGTATTTCCCATAGACTCTGTAGGAGAAGTCATCACCAATTTTTCCGCCATATCGAAGGGTGGCAAACCCGTTTTCCTCGGTGCCACTGCCCCCAGAGAGCAAGACACCCTGAGTTTCTGGGGCCTTCTTGGTTATAATATTGATCACTCCTGCGACAGCATTGGAACCCCATAGAGAGGCGCCGGGTCCTCGAATCACCTCGATTCTATCAATATCCTCCAATACTGTGTCCTGGCCAATCCAGAAAACCCCGGAAGCGGAGGGACTGTACACGGTTCTTCCATCCATCAGTACAAGCAGTTTGTCTGACCCCAATCTCCGGTTAAATCCTCTTATTGAAATTGCATACCGGTTTTGATTTATTTTAGATACCTGCATGCCAGGAACAATACGCAAGGCTTCCATTATGTTGACGGCACCTGTCCGGCGAATATCTTCCTGTGTGACAACATAAACGGCGGAAGCCGTCTCGTGTAGTAATTGGGGTCTTTTACTGACAGATGTAACCACGACATCTGTTTGCATCAACTCTTTAATATCCTTACTTAGGATCTCAAGCTGCTCTTCAGATAAGCCCACCGTATTATTTGAAAATACGTTTTGGGAAAATATGAAGTCAAAACAAAGCCAAAAAATAAAAATTGAAAAAAATATTTTTAAGGAAAAGTTTCCTGATTTCATTATTGGGTTTCTAAAAAAATTTATTTCAACAGAAAAGCAGAATATTCGCTGAAGGATATAACGGGGAAAATTTTTACGCAAATAATACTAAAATTCGGGATACCGAATTAAAAAATTTCTAAGTTATTAAAATAATTAAACCTAAAAGAGAATTATAGAACTACCAATAAAATCCCGATGCCAAACTAATTCCACCAAAAAATTCGCCCAACAGAACCTATTATAAAACAATGTGTTATATAGAAATTCCGAACTATTTTTCAATAGACAGCCCCTATTTTCCTGTGCTATAGGCAAGGGTATAACGATCCTAATTTATGAACATTTAAGGAGGAGAATTACCATGGCACATACAGAACTCCAGGATGTAATCGAACAACTATCCACCAACGAGGAATTCAGAAATTCTTTAGTTTCCACATCTGAAAGAATTCAGCCGACCTACGGATTGACTGAAGATGGAATGATGGCCATTAAATCTATTGATGCCATCGGAATTGAAAAAGAGGAACTTCGACCTGTAGCATATTGCTGCACCTGTGCATCCCCTGAATAATTTGAACTCAGCATGAGGTTATTGGTAAAGACTGTTTTCATGAGAATAAATTTTAAGTTTTCCAATGGGGCAAGGAGTTAAAGATGGTAGCGGCAGTTAAGTATGTATCAATTTCCTTACCCCAGAAACCTCGGTTAGCGCCTTGGGTCACTTTTGTGGCCCTTGGTGAAAACCGCCTGCAACTGCGGGGGGCCGAGTTTACTTATACGCTAAACCATGAGTTATTTATCGAAGTATTAGATGTCATTCGCCCCCTGTTGAATGGCGATCATAGTGTAGAAGAAATCGCCTCTTCGGGCGGGCAGACTTACCTGCCAACAACCATTACCTTCCTCCTAAAGATGTTGCGCGCCAACGGTCTTTTACAGGAAGGAAATGTTCCCCCTCCCACTCCTCTTAAATCAGAGGACCTGATCAGGCATGAAAATCTCATTCAGTTTTTATCTCATTATGTGTCAAACCCTGTTGGATCATTAGTTCTATTGAAGGAGGCAAAAGTTGCGGTTATAGGTTCCAATTCCTTAAAAACCCGCATTCAAAATTCTTTATATGACAATGGAATTGATCCTTCTCTAAATATTCAGGATGATATAGATATCCCATCAAGTGGCATTGATTCGAGATTAACCGATTCAATTAAAAATTTAGATTATCTGGTGGTCTGCCAGGAAACTCTAGACCCAGGATTTTTTAGAAAAATTAACTCCATATGCCTTGAGAATGGCGTCCGTTGGATTCGAGTGTCCATGGAAGGAACTTCCGCCTATTTAGGCCCTACAGTAATTCCCCAGCAGTCAGCGTGTTTTATTTGCTATGAAAGAAGAATTGATTCAAATATCTCGGAGTTAGAAAATCATATCGCTTACAAAAGCCAATTGGAACGATCCCAAATTCCTGGTAACGAAGGACTGCTTCCGGGTTTAATTTCAGTTATTGCCGGCCAGGTTGCACTAGAAGTGGTGCGTTTAATTACAGGGTTTGCTCCGCCAAAGACTATCGGTCGCTTTTATGAGTTTAATGCCACCTCACCCACCGTCGTTGGACATGAGGTTCTCCGGGTCCCGCGTTGTCCCGCGTGCATTTCCAAGAATCCAAAAATGGAAGCCTGGGACAGCACTTTTTCTCTTTCCAAAAAAGTATCTTGAAAAATTCACCCATTTCCCTATCCACCCTAAAGAATGGGCCGGAGACTCCACTGTCTGAATGTCTTAAACGAGCTGAAAGGGTAGTGAGTGATCGGGTGGGAATTATTTCAAAAGTTGACTTTGAAGAACTTGTCCCCGGTGAACCCGAAGTTTACTTTGCCCATAGCGAACCGGCCAACGTTTCTGTTTTGTGTGGACAAAAAGCATTGAACCATGGCGATGCAGCATCCATCAACTCAGACCGAGCGATAATGAAAGCGGTTGGAGAAAGTATCGAACGTTATTGCTCCGGTCAATATGATATAAGCGACTTGGTGCTATCCTCCTATGAGGAGATTGAAGTTGATGCTGTAGATCCTCAAACTTTTGCCCTTTACAGTGAAGAACAATATTCTCAAGAAAATTTTCCTTTTCCCCCTTTAACTCACCAAACACCTCTTCAATGGGCCAAGGGCCATTGCCTTAAAAGTGACAAACCTCTCTGGGTTCCAGCAGCTTTTGTTTATGTCCCTTACTTATTTGATGACCCTAAGGAGGCTCCTTATTTTACCCCCATCTCAACTGGCCTTGCTTGTGGCCCTGATATTTCGTGGGCGTTGTACAAGAGTATCCTGGAAGCCATTGAGCGGGATACATTCATGATTACCTGGAAAAATCAACTGAGTCAACCTCGCCTGGATCCTTGGAGTTCAAATGATCCGTTTGTGCATCAACTACTGGAAGCCTTGCAATATGTTTCTTTAGATTGTGAAGTCTTTTATTTAACCTCAGACATTAAAGTACCCGTTATTATTGTGATCCTGAAAAGGAAAGAAGGAATTCCCTTTACCACAATGGGGATAGGTGCGGACCTTGACCCCAATCGCGCACTGACTCAAGCCTTAGAGGAAGCATATTTGACTTTCCTGGGAATGAGCCGATATGCCAAATTAAAAAAAGATTTTAAACCAGAACCGGAATTTGAGAATATTAAAACCCCCACCCTACATGCTCTCGCTCACGCTGTCTGCCCAGAACTTCGTTCATCCTTAAATTTCCTGACACCTTCTGATACCCCAATTTCAATCGATGATATTCCCAACTTATCCAGTAAAAGTAAGCTCGGCAATGTCCAAACATTGGTGAAAATGCTTGCTGATAAAGGTTTCGATGTCATTAGCTATGATCTAACTACATTGGATATTGATGAAGTGGGGTTCAAGGTAGTTCGCTCCGTAATTCCTGGACTGCAACCCCTGGATATAAATCACTCAAGAAGGTACGAGGGCGGGAAACGATTATATGAGGTCCCGGTACAAATGGGGCTTTTAGATAAACCCCACTGTGCAAGGGAATTAAATCCCTTTCCTCACCCATTTCCATGATTTATGAGGCTTGATTCAAATGTCTAAAATTATTATTCAACCTGGGCAGCTGGGACCAAAAAAAGAAAAACAATCCATCTCAATTTCGGAGCTATATCATGAAAATACCAAACTACAGCCCTCCCTTCCAATTGAGATGATAGCTACAGGCAACTATGAAGAAGCAGAAATTCTTGCCATGGCGAGAGGGTATAAGAAGTACCGATTGTCGCCCCGAATCAAATTACCTGAAATAGAGAATTTATTGCCAAGTGCTAGTACATTTGATGAAGTGGTTGCATCCAGAAGATCCGTTCGAGATTTTAGTGAAGAGGAATTGAGCCTGAGTGAACTATCAAAAGTTCTTCATCAAAGCTATGGGATAACGGGAGAAATTAAACGACCTGATGGTGGAACGATCCCCTTGCGGTCCGCTCCTTCTGGAGGCGCCTTATATCCTGCGGAAATTTATCTTGGTATCAGGAATGTTTCAGAAGTGGAACCTGGAATTTATCACTACAATGTCCCTGATCACGCGCTTGAATTATTGATCCCCGGAGATCCTACAGAAAGACTATATGAAGTTTGCTGTCAGCAAGAATATGTAAAAGAAGCATCAGTAGTATTTCTGATTTCAGGTGTTTTACAGCGCACAAAACGAAAATACGGTGAGCGTGGTTATAGGTATGTTTTGCTGGATGTGGGGCATTTGGGCCAAAACATATATCTTTCCTGCACATCCCTTAGCTTGGCAATAATGACAACGTGTGGATTTTATGATGACGAGGCCAACAAATTGCTTCGGGTCGATGGAATTGATGAAACGACTCTTTATGTCGCTTTTGTAGGAAAGAAAAAAGAGGCCATGGACCATCCTCCAACATCTTTCTTATAAAAAACTCTGGCTTTCACCCCTCCTTATTTAAAACCAGTCACCCGCCGATTGTTCTAATTCTGTGCAGTTTTTAGAACTAGAGAATATTTAAACAATATCTATAAGATTGACCCTCCCCTCTTATTTTTTTATACTTTTGCCCATCTGAAAATTTGACAACCTTTGGTCAAGCACAATAATTTTCGCAACCGTTCAGCCGAGTAAAAAAATTTATCATCGCTTTTTCTCGAAAATTAAGGTTTTATGTCAAAAAAGAGATTAAGAATCTGAGCTAAAAGATCCAAATAAAATTCCAAACTATTCAGGATTAGTTAAAAAAAAATTTACTATCATAATCGCTGTATATTTCTAAACCAACCATTTAACCATTTCTAAAATTACAAATTGACTTCTCGAATACAAAGTGGCGCTGTATTAGGAATCGATGGATATCTGATTGAGGTTGAGGTCAACCTATCCTCAGGGCTTCCGGGAATGTCCATCGTTGGCCTTCCGGATACTGCGGTTAAAGAAAGCAGTGAACGGGTTTCCGCCGCTATTAAAAATACCAAACTGGACCTGCCATTAAGAAAAATAACCGTCAATCTGGCTCCTGCAAATATCAAAAAAGAAGGCTCCGCCTTTGACCTTCCAATTGCCTTGGGAATCCTGGCCGCAAACGGTTTGATCAAGCAAGATAATTTATCCAAATATATTATCCTCGGTGAACTCTCCTTAGATGGAAGAATCAGGCCTATCAAAGGCGCCTTATCCATGGCGGCCATGGCAAAAAAAGAAGGTTTTCACGGATTGCTGGTTCCGTTGGAAAACTCGGCTGAGGCGGCTGTTGTTAACGCATTGAATATTTATCCGGTTGAAACCTTACCTCAAGCCATGGAGTTTCTGAATGGAACCACCCAAATCGAACCGAGAAGAATTGATACCCAAGAAGAGTTATTTAATGGATCCAGTTACGAGATAGACTTCACCGATGTTAAAGGCCAACATCATGTCAAACGGGCGTTGGAAATTGCCGCTGCGGGAGGGCATAATATTCTTCTCATGGGCCCACCAGGAAGCGGCAAATCCATGCTGGCCAAACGAATTCCTACTATATTGCCATCTTTAACCCTTCAAGAAGCCATTGAGACCACGCAAATACACAGCGTTCTGGGCCTACTTAAAAATTCTTCAGGCCTGTTACTCACCCGTCCCTTCCGATCACCACACCACACGATTTCAGATGCCGGGTTGATCGGTGGAGGCCGTACTCCTCAACCAGGAGAAATCTCTCTTTCCCACAATGGTGTACTTTTTCTTGACGAAATGCCTGAATTCAAAAGAAACGTATTGGAGGTCCTTCGCCAGCCTTTGGAGGAAAGAAGTGTTTCAATTTCCAGAGCCTCGGGCTCTTTGACCTACCCGGCAAATATTATGCTTGTGGGGGCTCTTAATTCATGTCCGTGCGGGTTCAAATCCCACCCGAGAAAGGAATGTCACTGCACTCCCATACAAATCAAAAAATATCTTTCTAAAATATCCGGTCCTCTCCTGGATCGCATTGATATACATATCGAGGTTCCATCCATAGAATACAAGGAGTTCTCTTCGAACAGCGTGGGTGAGGCTTCTTCTAAAATCAGAGAACGAGTAGAAAAAGCCAGAAAAATCCAATTGGAACGATTCAAAAATTCAAAAATATATTGCAATTGCAATATGACCACTAGACAACTGAAAACCCATTGCCATTTAGAGGAATCCTCACAAAAAATCATGGCCTTGGCTATGGACAAGCTAGGGCTAAGCGCCCGAGCCCACGACCGAATTCTAAAAGTCTCTCGCACCATTGCTGACCTGGGAAGTGAGGAAAGTATCAGATCTGAACACGTTGCCGAGGCGATTCAATACCGGTCCTTGGACATGGGAAATTGGGCTTGAAAAAACAGGGTTCATTAAACTCTCAGAATTCGAACTTACTTTTTAGGTATTCGGTTTAAGAGCACTTCCAGACAAAAACCCTCCTGACTTAACCCTTGGGCCAAGGGTAATAACCTAAAAATTCTATGATCCCTGAAAAAAAACGATTTTCTGGAGAAAATCTATTATTTTCCCAATTGTAAATGGTGGACTGATCAACCCCTAATATCCGGGCTACTTCTTTTTGGAAAAGCCCTAAGTCCAAACGGCGTTTTCTGAGGTGATCGCCTAACGTATTGAGTTCTTTTGGGTAACGGTTATCATATTGGTTTTTGGGAACTTTAAATTTAAAATGGCAAAAAGGCAACGCAACAATGCCCCTGCGGTTATCAGTCGGACCCGAAACGGGAGTGTTCCTGCTCCGTGTTGCAGATCAAAAATTATATCTCAAAAATATCCGGCCCGCTGCTCGACCGGATCGACATCCACATCGAAGTGCCGGCTCTGGAGTATAAAGACCTTTCGTCGGATGCCGGAGGGGAGCCTTCAGCGTTGATACGAGCGCGGGTCGAACAGGCTCAAAAGGGCCAGTGGCATCGTTTCGATCAGGCAGGAAATTACTTCAACGCCGGAATGAACACCCATCAATTGAAAAAGCACTGCCGACTGGACGAAGCATCTAAAAAAATAATGGGGCTCGCCATCGACAAGTTGGGCTTGAGCGCCCGCGCCCACGACCGCATTCTAAAAGTCTCCCGCACCATCGCCGACCTGGCCGGAGAAGAAAGCATCCAGGCGAATCATGTGGCGGAGGCGATTCAATACCGGACGCTAGATCGTAATGAATCAGTTTGATGGTGACTCCGGAAGGGATGAAATGGAAGCATTGTCGACAACCCCTTCTATCCTATAAAGAGGGAAAATAAAATCCAGCCACATTCATCCCATGCCCATAATCACTCCCCCTACCTAAACCTGATGAAAAACCGCTCCTTACTTTCCAACCACCCTCTCAGATGCCCGCAGGAATCATAATTTCAACGGTTTGCGAGAAAAAAATAAGTTTCCAAAATCAGGTTTATCCTTTAAAATCAATGAGATATTAAACATCAACACTTTCCGTTCACTCCGGGGGTAAATCTAACTCGTTGGATTTCTGTGACAGGGCTCGTTTGACTATGGATCTACGAAGAATTTTATTGGCCGTTTTAATAGTAATGATTTCCTGGGGAACCGGGTTCGCCAAGGCTCCCTCTGCTGTCCCAAGAACCATCATCACTTTTTACGACAGCAAGGAAAACCCCGATATCCGCTTGACCCGGATTCACCGTTATGTCGAAATGCCGTTGAATCACCTCGGCCTGAAGTTTAAATTCCTCGACATCAATAAGCCCCTGCCTCCCTTAAAAGATCTTGAAGGCGTTCGCGGTGTGTTCACCTGGTTTGAGTCGGACCGGATGCCGGACCCTATAGGTTTCCTGCGTTGGGCCGACCAGCTCATGGACCGAAAAATCAAATGGGTCATTTTCGGCAACCTGGGAGTCAATACCGACATGCGGGGTAAAAAAACCCCCTTGCCGATGCTGAATCGATATCTGGGGCGCATCGGGTTGAAAACAGACGAAAGCTGGAAGCAGGTCACTTATGACGTGAAGCTCAATTACATCGCAAAGGGAATTCTCGACTTCGAAAGGCCCTACGGGGGAATCCTTCCTCCCTTTCCACAGGTTTACCGATTGGATGAAAGCACCCTAGATATTCTTTCAGCCACCTGGGGAAAAAACCTCTCAGGCAAAAGCGACCTGATCGTGATCGGCCCCAACGGGGGTTACGCGGCTCCCGGTTATTCAATGTTTGACCGCGATGATTTCCATCAATGGCATCTCGACCCGTTCGCTTTTTTTCGTAAAGCTTATAACACCGACGATCTTCCCAAACCGGACACCACCACGCTCTCCGGCAGGCGAATGTATTACAGCCATATCGACGGCGACGGCTGGCGCAATATCACGGAAATTGAAGACTACCATGACACCCGCGACTTATCGGCTGAAGTTGTGTTCCAGGAAGCTCTGAAGCCGTTTCCGGATCTTCCGGTCACCCTGGCCCCCATCGCCGGAGACCTGGACCCCAAATGGTACGGCAACGAGGCCATTCTGGAACAGGCAAGAAAAATGCTCGCCCTCCCTCAGGTGGAAGCAGGCAGTCATACCTACAGCCATCCCTATTTTTGGGATTATTTCAAAAAGTACCGGGCGGAAAAGGAATGGAACGAGTTTCTGGAAAAAAAGGAAAAACCGGATAGCCCGATTTCGAAAAGATTTGCGCCCTTTCTTTCTAAAAAGAAGATTGATCCGGCCAAAACCGCAGGAAAAAAGCCCACGAAATCGGACAATCCTATTCCCCATATTTACGATTATCCACGGGCCTATCTCGATTATCCCTTTGATCTGGATAAGGAAATAATCGGATCGATCGATTTCATCAACAGCTTGTGCCCCCCTGGGAAAAAGGTGAAAGTCCTGCAATGGTCCGGGGACACGTCGCCCTTTCCGGCAGCCCTCGCCAAAACCCGACAAATTAAAGTGATGAACATCAACGGCGGCGACTCGCGATTCGACACCGAATATCCGTCCCATTCCTGGGTCTCGCCGGTGGGCTTGCAAAATGAAGATCAATTGCAGATCTATGCCTCAGCCAGCAACGAGAATACTTACACGGCCTTGTGGGAGGATAAGTTTTTTGGATTTCAAAACCTGATCACGACGCTTAAAAACACAGAATCTCCCCGGCGGTTGAAGCCCATCAACATTTATTATCACCTGTATTCTGGACAAAAATCCGCGAGCCTGAATGCGTTGGTGAAGAACCTGAGATACGCGCAAACTCAAGAGATCGCTCCCATATCCACCAGTCATTACGCGCAGATTGCGGAAGGATTTTACTCGACGCGACTGATTCCCCTGGGGCCGAAAAAATGGCGCATCGCAAACCGGGGGCAACTGCAGACTCTTCGTTTTGACGACGCGGCCAAACTCGCTGTAGATATGGAAAATTCTTCGGGCGTGATCGGACAACGGCATTCCAAGGGCAGTCTTTATGTCTCTCTGGATGCCTCCATGCAAAAACCGGTCATTGCGCTGAAAGAATTTTCGACAGAGAAAAAATCGCCGGATTCCGCGAGCCCTTATCTGGTACAGGGACGCTGGCATATCTGGAACCTGGAATCTCCCGGCAAACATCAGACAACGTTTACCGCGCAGGGCTATGGAGACGGCGAGATGGTTTGGAAGGTCCCGGAGCCGGGTCCCTACAAACTCAGCCTGTCAAACGACGCCGGTGTTCAACAAACGCTGAGCGCCGTGGCCGATGCGGATGGCATTCTGAAATTCACCTTCGGGTCCTGGGCCATCGATCCCGTCAACATCACTCTGACTCCGGTCAATAACGCCCTATGATGCGCCACCTTGGAGTCACATTCATCGTCATCCTTGGCCTGGGAATCAGCCTCGCCTTCATTCCAAGAGATATGGAAAAGACCTTGATGCACATGAAGAACCGGGAATTCGAGCTGGCCCGTTATCAACTGGCTGAGATGTTTGAAGCCGGGGACCGATCGGTTGGGGTCTCTGCATCCCTAACGGATTTATATACTTATTATGGGGAACTCGACAAGGCGATTGAAGTTCTCGAAGTTTTCCTAAGGAAACACCCCGGCGACCATGAGGCCAGTCATATGCTGGCAGAATTATACCGGGATGCTCAAAGAACCGACGATTATATTGTCCACCTGGAAAAATTATCCCGGAAATGGCCCACCGAAAAGGCCCTCCGAAACCTTTATTCCCATTACGAAGCCAAAGCCCAGCCGGGAAAACAAATGCAGACACTTGCCCGGATGGTGTCCCTGTATCCGGGAAAGGCCAACGATTATGTGACGCTGGCATATTTACAGGCAACCAGCAACGAATTGTCTTCTGCTCTCGATTCTCTTGCCATGCTGGACACCCGGCATCCGAATTCAGTGTCGCCGGAGAAAGAAGAGCTTCACATTAGCCTGTTTCTCGACACGGGAAAACCAGCCCGGGCGAAGGAGCGGGTTTCCAAATGGCTGAATCGCAAATTCGATCCCATCATTTTTGGCCGCTTTCTGGAATTGTTCCATTCCAGACAAAACCAGCAACTCAGCCTCCAGCTTCTAAAAAATTTCGAGACCCCGGTGGAGCAGGACACCCATCTACTGGCGCTACTGGTCGAATTGGAAATACAGGCCGGACAACGTCAGCAATCATTTGCCAGGCTCATGCGGTTGTTCAAAGCGGACCGGTTGCCCAAACCCGTGGCATTCAATCTGATCGAACTGGTCATGGAACCTGAGCAAAAGCCTAAACCGCTGAAGTTGGATTCCACTAAAAAGCCGCTGACTAAAGAACATTATAAATTGGCCCAGGATGTATTGAATAAATACGGCGAAGAGTTTTTATCGCCCCGCCCTCTTCTGGCGGCCCGGTTGATGATGGCGCTTAATGAGGAAACCTCCGCTCTCAACTGGATTCAAAAAGCTGAAAACGAGCCACATTTGACCCTGGACCAGCAAATCCAGTTGGCCAGTCTGTATGGAAGCCTGGAACGGTCGGGAAAACTTAAAAAACCCTATGACACAACCCTTCTGAGAAACAGAATCCTTGCGGAGTTGCAAGCGCCCGGCCTTCCCGGTCCCCGCAGGGAGGAGCTGGTCTACTCCATGCTGGAACTCAAGGCCCACAAACAGGCCCTCCCGCATTTGAAACAACTGGCTTATCGTCAGGGCGGCGACTGGATTTACCCGTATGAAGAAACATTGAAAAGACTTGGAAGGACTAAGGAGATCATCGAATTCTGGCGCATGCGCATCCAGCAATCCGGACTGCCGTTGGAAGAAAAACGCCTGCTCGCCTTCCAGCTTCTGGAATCCAACAGCAAAACGGACGCCGAACAGGTCTTCAGGGAATTGGCCGAAATCGCTTCTGCGAAAAGCGCCGATGTCGGGCAGTTACTTTTTCTCTGGGGTCCACGACCGGGCAAAGAAGCCAGGCAATGGCTCATGGACCGGGCAAAAGCATCCCAGGGGCCAGAACGCACTGAATGGATGAAGCATTTAATCGATAAAGGAGGCGCCAATGAAGCGCTCCAACTGGCCACCCTGACACCGCCTTCTGAAACGACAGACCAACAGTTCGCTCTCCAGTTAATGGCACTGGGAGAGGTTCTCGACAATGACGACTTTACTGTCCATACCCTCAAAGCCCTGGAAGCGGAAAAAAATTCAAGTCGATTATTACGTTTGGCAACACTCGCCCAGGACCGGGAGCGATTGGATGTCGCTAAATCAGGCTATTCAAAGGTCCTTACTATACAACCAGAATCCGAGCAGGCGCTCAGGAAACTGGGCGGGATGGCTTTCCAGAAAAACCGCTTTCAGAAAGCGCAGGATTATTTCCAACGCCTGCTCAAAAAGAACAAACAGGACTGGTCCGCCAATTATTACTACGCAGAGGCCGATTTTTTACAGAGGAAAACCTCGACCGCGATTCCTTATTACCAGCAGTCGCTGGCAAGCATCAACAAAGCCCCGTCACCTGACTTACCGATGGAACTGACGCGGGCCCATTGTCTGCACCGTTTGGGCAAAAATCAGGAAGCTCTATTGGCCTACGATCAGTTATTTAAAAAACGGCCGGATGACAAAGAAGTACGCGCTAATATTATTGCCAGTTTGATCGCATTAGGAAACTTTGAAAAAGCTCAACAATTGATGATTTCCAATTAAAACAACTTTCGAAAAAACTGAATAGACAGTTATGTCCGTCCAACACATCACACTTAAAACAAAAGAATTATTGACCGGGCTCCTCCTGGCCTCACTCATCTTATTGCCTGCGACAAAGGGTTATGCGGAGTCCGTAAAAATTCATTCTGTTATTAAAGGAAATCGCCTGCAGATCGTGATGGACTGGCCCAAAAAAGTCACGTTCAAGGCCATGGTTGATGATGTCAAAGCTTCTTCAAAAGCAGAGGGCCATGAGTTATTGCTGAGTTTTGACAAAGCAATCGAAACCTCCGATCTCGAAACCTTAACGAAAAAAACCTCCGGCTGGCTGGAATCCATCAGCAGGGGCTACGACACTCTTCTGCTTCAATCCAGGGACAAAGCTTCCTTTAAAGTTTCAAGGGAAGGAAAAAAGATTCAGATTGAGGTTGTCCGGAATCTTTCCGCGGCCTCAGGAAAATTGTCCAAAACCGCCCCGGACAACGACCTGCTCATCACCTTTGCAGAAAAGGTTTTGGAAAATAATCGTGCCGAATTGATGCGGCGCATTTTTGATAAACATGGTGACGGTTTTTTAATGGCCCGTCCCCTGCTGGCGGCTCAGTTGATGCTGGCCCTGAATAACAAAGTCTCATCCGAGCGATGGGTGCAAATGGCGGAGAACCAGCCCGACATGATGCTGGATCAACAAATCGAACTGGTGGGTTTATATGGCAAGCTCGGCCAGTCGGGCAAGATCGGTCAAACCAATCACACCAGAAATCTTGGTGATAGGATCGAGCAGAGATTGAACAACCCAAAACTACCTCCTTCCCGCAAAAAAGATCTGATTTATGTGATGCTGGAGCTTAAAGCGGGAGAACGGGTTTTACCCCACCTCAGACAACTGGCTTACGGGCAAGGGGCCGAATGGGTCTTTCCCTACGAAGAAACTTTAACCCAATTGGGGAAAAAGAAAGAACTCCTAGATTTCTGGCGCATGCGGATCAAACGATCCGGTCTCTCGGTGGAAGACAAACGGCAACTCGCCTTCCAGTTTCTGGACCACAACAGCAAAGCCGATGCCGTCCCCGTCTTCCGGGAACTGGCGCAAACCGCTTCAGCCAACAGTCCCGATGTAGAACAGTTGCTGTTTCTCTGGGGGCCTTACCCTGGCAAGGAAGAACGAAAATGGCTGACCGAAAAAGCCAGGGCTTCGAAAGACCGGGAGCAGACCGAATGGTTGAAGCATCTGGTCAACGTCGGTGAAGCCGACGAAGCGGTCCGCCTTGCACTGAAGCGGCCTTCTGCCAAAATAACGGATGAACTGTTTGCCTTTTACGTCAGTGCGTTGCAGGAACTACAGGATAAGGATATGTTTGCTTCCGCACTGGACCAATGGATGGAACCTGAAACCAACCCCGACCGCTTGTATCGCTATGGGAACCTGGCGGAAGATCAGTCCCAAATTGAGCTGGCAAACGAGGCGTATGAAAAACTCCTGGAATTTCGGCCACAAGACAAACGGACTCTCAGACGACTGGGAAGGAATTATTTCTACCTGAACCAGTGGAAAAACACGCAAAAATATCTGGGGCAACTAGTAACCGGCAAGAACAATGACTGGCCCACAAATTATTACTATGCCGAAGCCATGTATCTGGAAGGCCATGTTAAGGAGTCGTTGCCCTTTTTCCGGCGAACCCTGGAAATCGTCCAAAAAATTTCCTCCTCAAGCACGATTTTGGACACGGCAAAAGCCGTCTCTCTTGAACGACTGGGAAAGAAAAAAGAAGCACTTGTCATTTACGAACGCCTGGTTAAAGTTTCGCCTAAGGATAAAAAAATTCGCTTAAAATATATTTCATGCCTCATGGATGTGGGCGAATTTGAAAAGGCACAAAAATGGTTGACCCTCACAAAAAAATAATCCCTCCCCCGATATAAGCCCGTTTCGCTTCACTCAACGACCCTCCCTGATCACTTCAATGCAAAACAATTTTCCCCCAAACCCCCTGAATTTCCTTTGCATATCCCAATAAATCTGCTACAAGATATCATCTTTAAAATTCAGTACAGAGCTTAAAACCCAGGGCCAGCAAAGCCTTTTGGAGCGGCATAATTGATCTTTTTTTCAGGTTGAAATCCGCCGTTTTCAAGTTTTTATTTAAGGCTTTGAAAAATTTGGTCTTAGGATATTTTTTTGCCCGTCCGAACTTTTCTTGAATGAGCAAAGAGGCCGGACTGGGCGTTTCTATCGGAACCGGTTGTTTCCGAAAAAGCTAATTTTTACCAAAATCACAAACTCCAATGGAATTAAATTTTCGCAAACGTAAGCAGAATATTTTATGGATTGTTGCCTGGCTGGTGGTTTTTATTATCGGCCTGTCTAACTATGGATATGCCGAAACGGTCCAGTTCAGCCGCCAAACGGTGGACGAAAATCGTTTGCGGATCATTCTGCAATGGCCGACATCCCTGCCACATTATGAGGCGCAGGTTGAGGAAAAATACCTCACCCCGATCGATTTGGCTGAAATCAGGACCGCTGAAAGCCTGAAGAAAAGTTTCCTGGAACCGGGCAAAACCCTGCAGGGAAATAATCTTGTTCTGAGATTTTCTGAACCCATTGAGACCCCCGGAATCGAAAAATTTGGTAAGGAAATTCCCAATTGGATTAAAAACATAAAAGCAGGTTACGACAGTCTTTTGATTGAGGCCTCCCAGACGTCAACGTTCCAGGTTTTAAGGGCTGAAAACAAGATCATCGTCCAAATCAAACAGCTTCCACTGGAAGAAGAAGACCAGAGCATCGAGGATGACCGGGAATTGAAGCATCTGGAATCCACCCTGCTGTTGCAGACCAATAAGTTCGACGCTCATTCCGGGATCACGAAGCTGTTGGAAGAGCATCCGGACGATCCCAAATTCATGGCCGATCTGGCGGAGGTGGACAGCCGACTGGGCCGATGGCGGCAGGCGATCAAAAACTATGGCTGCGCCATCCGGCGGGAACCGGATTCGGTGGATCTAAAGCGTTCTAAAAGTTACCTGCACAGCCGGTTTGGCCCCCAGGTCCGGGCGGAACAGTTGTATCGCGACACGTCCAATGCCGAAGTGCAGTGGGTCAGCCGGACGATGGCCAGACAATCCTATTGCTCGGACTACCTGGTCGGGGTCTCTTTCGAAAACGTGTATTTGAACGACAATTTGACCCGCCCCCGGATCAACGGAACTCTTGAGGTGTTCCGTGGAGCCAGGCAACGTTGGAGCGGTTACGTGGAAAAGGCCCATGATTTTGCATTCACCCGTTTCACCGTTGTGGGACAAGAGACCGAACCCGGAGCCAGTCTGGAACACCGGCGTCAGCTGCGTCTGGGTGAAGTGAGCTTGAGAGGTGTCTACCATGAACCCTATTGGGATTTTGTCGAAGGAATCATTGATGAGGGAACCGCCGACCGCGTGCAACTAAAATGGATCTATGAAGGGGAAAGCCCTATCATCGGAAAATTCCGCAGTAAAAACCCGTTAAGCGCGGTGCTGGGCGTCAGCGCCAACCGGTATGGCGTTGAAGACGACAACCATGTGGCCGAATCGATTAAGGTTTTGGCGGAGATCAATTACAAATTGAATATTGCGTGGCCGGGAATGTCCGTTGGATATCAATTCAGCGGAGAATATGTGGATATAACCGATACCCGGACCGACGCGGTGGGTGGGATTTTCAATCCACTGGCGCTCCAGGAAACCCGCGTGCATACGTTTAATGTTTCCATGGTGAATCAAATCACCGATCACCTGCGTTATGATTTCTCCACCGGCTTTAAATACGACCCCAAGGTAGATAGCAAGGGCCCTTTCGCGTCCCTTGAACTGGTTTATGATTCGTTCTCCAATGTGGAAATCGGCGTGAACAGTGAATTCAATCAGGAAACCGCAAGGGGCACCGACGGCACTTTCACCCAATTCGGCGTTTTTCTGACCTGGAAACTTTAAGCAGACGGATCATAGGCACCCGCTGGCGACGTTGTTTTTCTACACCTTATCATACCGTCCATTCCCCCCTCCAGCCATGGCCCGGCTTAAAGCCAATAATTCTATCCCCACCTGCAAAAAATAAATCACGGATTAAAGTCATTCCTTCGTTTCCGGTCTGTAACTCCCGGTTTTGCAATGGTTCCCAGCTGTAAATGTAACCTAGAATTCCACCCGGAACAAGCCCCGGAAATTCATTAAACTCATTGATTTATTTACTGTTATCTATTACCATAGACATATCCTATGGAGTTTAGAGTTACATTGTTTCCATCCTGTTTTGGGAACTTCTCCGGGTTGAGTACCAATCCATGCTGGCTGATTGAGTCATTGAAAAAATGAATTACTTAAAACTATCCTTTCTGAAGGAAGTCATTTTCCTGTTAGCCGCCGTCCTGGTGGTGGACCACTATTTTTTTTCCGGAGATCGATTTTTTGGAGTCCACCCGCACCCGTTTTTTTTCATCGTGCTACTGGTCAGCGTTCAATACGGAGCGTCAGAAGGTTTGGCTTCCGCCCTGCTCGCGACAGCCACCTTGGTCGCCGGCAACCTTCCCGAGCAAACGTTCTCCCAGAGTTTCTACGATTATATTTTTAGCACCTGGCACCAGCCGGTCATCTGGATAGTATCATCCGTAATTTTAGGTGGGTTCAGGGACCGATACAATGAAGAGCGCAAAATTCTCCAAAAAAAATGGAACTATTCCCTGAAGCAGGTGGAAGTATTCAGTAAAGCCTGCGAGGTTTCTGATATCGAAAGAAAACGCCTGGAAACCCATGTTTCCGGTCAATCCAGTTTTCTGCTATCCCTGCACCAGACCGCCCTGAACATTGGTGCGGTAGGGGCAGAACAGGTGTTTGACAATATCCTGGAAATCACCCAACGGGTGACAAAGTCGGGTAAATGTTCCTGGTATGTTCTGGACAATGCAATTCTGGAATCGAACTCCCAACTGGGATGGGACATAGACGACCCTTTCTCACGGACATTCAATGCGCTGTCGCCCCTATTTGAGCAGGTCATCCGGCACAAACGCATCCTTTCAATCACCAACCCTGAAGACGAAAAAATTCTGAATGGCCAGGGAATGCTGGCGGGGCCGATAATCCATCCACGTACAGAAAAAGTCTATGGGATGCTTAAGATCGAAAATCTGGATTTTTTGAGCCTGAATGTTCAAAGCGTGCACACCTTCAAACAACTTTGCAAATGGCTGGGAACTCTGTTGGACCCTGAGCCAACCTCGAATGATGAAACCATGGTGATTGACCCCAACCCCAACCTCGAATTGTTTTCAAACAATTATTTTGAACAATTGTCTGAATTTTTAACCCTGCATAATTTTAAAGGCGCCTTTGAAGGCCAAAGCATAATCCTTCAACCGCCTGTCGATATATTTCTCAGTGAAGAATTACAACAGGAAATTCAAAACGCCATAAATGCCGCGATCCCCACCCTGCTGGGCAACGAAACCACGTTTTTTGAAGGGAGAAAAAGCAATTCGGAATTTATCGTGGTCATTGCCCATATTTCTCAGGAACAGGCCAGGAAAATTTCTATTGAACTCATGAAAACATTAATGGACCGGCTATCCGGCAAAATAAATTTTTCGGATTTTTCCGTTGCCATCAAATCGGTTGGAGAAAAAAGTGCCCCAGGATCCACTATTGAAAAATGATGATTGGGGTCAGCCCAAGGAAATGACTCCCACTGAAACCCATAAGTTTAAGGAAAGGACTCCGTTTTTTATCCTGGCGTCCCTGGCTCTGGGTATAGAAATCTGGGCGGCCCGGATTTGGCTCACTAAGGGGATGGACAATTCTACAATAATAGGGATTCACCTGGGGGTGGTGGTCACGCTGGCTCTTTGGACCGGCCTGTCGCATCATTCCGGGCAAGGCCGGCAACTGGCATATCTTTTGACCCTTTTAACCGCCGTTTTGGGTCCTTTCGGTACAGGCGGAACTCTGTTCACGTCAGGACTTTATTATTGGTTCAAAAGATCGGCCACGCCCTTTTCAGAATGGTATGAATCCCTTTTCCCGGATTTCGAGCACCCGGAGATCAAAAAAATCTATGAAAAGGCGGTTGATGAAAGCATTTTTCATCCGCAAAAAAATCCAGTCATCCCTTTTATAGACGTTCTTCATTATGGAACCATTAATCAGAAACAAGCCATGATCGTTTTGCTGATAAAAAACCATCATGGGAAATTCGCCAACGTTTTGCGTAAGGCGCTGGAAGACAGCGATGGCTCGGTCCGGGTTCTGGCGGCCAAGGGAATGACCAAGATAGAACAATATTTCCTGGACCAGAACATGGAGCTGGAAAGCCGTTACCGGGGAAATAAAATCTCCCACTCGGAATTTTTAAAAACCCAGATCGAGAATGATGACGAATATCTATACAGCGGCATCCTCGATGATATCCGCGCACGGGAAGTTCGAATCCGCTCCCTGAAGGCCTGCAAAAAATACCTGCGCCTGCATCCGGAGGATCTGGACATCCGTTTCATTATGGGACGCATATTATTACGTGACGGGCAAAGCGATCAGGCTTTCGACTGGTTCGAAGATTGCATTGAAAAGGGGTTTACCAGTCCGAAAATTTATGCCTGGTATTTTGAATGTATGTACCGAATGGGCGAATTCAAAAAGCTACAGGAAAAGGCCGCCCTTTATTTCGATAAAATCGAAAAATTCAAAGCGGTTTTCCAACCGGACGTGTACGAGGTCATCAAGGTCTGGGCCGGGCAAAGGATTGACACTCATCTGGATACCGATCCAGACTCAGAAAAATATACCGATTTCTCTAACAATCAGGTTTTCACCACGGTAATGAAAACGGAAAAAGCATGAACGCTTCTGAAAATCAACAGGCGGATATTTGTATCATCCTTGAGGGAACCTATCCTTACGTCCCGGGGGGAGTTTCAAACTGGACCCACGATTTGATCCTGGGAATGCCGGAATTGAGTTTTCATCTCGTGACCATCGTTCCACCTGAAGCAAATCTTAAGCTCCGCTACACTCTTCCTGAAAATATTACCGGCATCACTCACCTTACCCTGCAAGAATTGCCTGAGGGCAGTTCCCGGATTTCTCACGAAAAACAATTTTTTCAGGACCTGGAAAGCTCGTTGAAGAATATTCTTTACAATGGCGGTTTAACCGACCTTGAGAGAATCCTGGAATTGCTGAAGCCCTATAAAAACAAACTGGGCCACCGTCTGCTACTAGATTCCAGGGAAGCCTGGGAAATAGTGGTTCAAATGTACAGCGCACAATACTCAGCAAGTTCTTTCCTGGATTACTTTTGGAGCTGGAGAGGCTTGATGAGCGGATTTTACTCGGTCCTGCTTGCGGATATCCCATCGGCTCGCATGTATCACGCCGTATCCACAGGTTACGCGGGTCTATTGGCAGCAAGAGCCAAGATTGAAACCAACCGGCCCGTCGTTCTTACCGAACATGGAATTTACACGAACGAGCGCAGAATAGAAATCTCAATGTCCGACTGGTTCCATCAAAAATCCATGGGATGGATCAACCTCCACAACATGAAGAAAGACCTGAAGGATTTGTGGATTGACACGTTCATAAATTATTCCAGGATTTGCTACACGGCCAGCGATAAAATCATCACCCTTTTTCCGGAAAACCAGACCATGCAAATAGCCGATGGGGCCGATCCGGAAAAACTGGAAGTGATCCCCAACGGCGTGGATTATCCGACCTACTCTAAAATCATCAAAAAAAAGACTTCCCGTCCAA
The DNA here is from genome assembly GCA_029261595.1 of Nitrospinaceae bacterium. GTDB lineage: Bacteria > Nitrospinota > Nitrospinia > Nitrospinales > VA-1 > JADFGI01. The sequence goes on from JAJDAZ010000015.1 coordinate 69,615, forward strand.
CCATCGCTCTGATTGGCCGGGTAGTTCCCATTAAAGATATAAAATCATTTATTCTGGCCTGCGACATTTTAAGAATAAAAATTCCCGACCTTTTGGCCTATCTGCTCGGACCCACCGACGAAGACAAGGTTTATTATGAAGAATGCCAGGAAATGGTGAATTTTTTGGGATTGCAGGAAACGATCTCCTTCACCGGACGGGTGAACCTCACCGAATACATGGAAAAAATTAACGTGAACGTCCTCACCAGCATCAGTGAAGGCCAACCCCTCGTCATTCTGGAAATGGGGGCTGTCGGGATACCGTCCGTTGCCACAAATGTAGGAGCCTGCTCGGAATTAATTTTTGGGAACGATCAGGAATCTCCGCGATTGAAACCGGGAGGAGCCATCACTCCGCTTTCAAATCCCGCCGCAACGGCAAAAGAGATTGGCGATCTTCTACTGGACAAGGATTGGTACGAGCAATGCAGTCAAGCAATGAAAGAGCGGGTTCATCTTTATTATAACGAATGCGATCTCATTGAGCGTTATCGCGGGTTGTACAACCGATATTTATCGGACCATTCCATTTCCCAACTCCAGGAGGCATAACCGTTATGGCGGGAATTGGTTTCGTCGTTCGCAAATTAATAAAAAAAGACAACCTCACCGGACTTTTCACCGGTTATCTTTTTTCTACCATCATCACCGCCGGGCCCTGGTTATTCACCATCCTTGCTTTGGGAAGCATCACCCTTTTCGGCCAGAATTTTTCCACATTGGATGAAATCAACGATTTTCGCCTCTGCATTATTTATAATTTTTCCTGTTCCCTGGTTTTTTCGGGTCCATTAACGATCATTGTCACCCGTTTTATTGCAGACAAAATCTATGCGAAGGACGTGCACGAAGTTCCTGGGGTTCTCATCGGCGCTTTGGGGTTGTCCTACTTTCTTCAACTGCCTTTGGTCGTAGGATTCTATTTTTACTACATCGACCTGCCGCTGGAAATCAAGCTGGCCGCGTTTTCCAATTATTTTTTGATCAGCGGTATCTGGATGGTAACGGTTTTCATCACCGCACTCAAAGATTACAACTCCATCAGTATGACGTTCGGCGGCGGAATGGTAACTGGCATTATCTCGGCATATTTCCTTGGTAAAGTTTATTCCCAGGTTGGGCTGTTCTGGGGGTTCAACATTGGCCTGGGAACCATTATGTTTGCCCTGATCGCAAGAATTCTGGCGGAATATCCCTACCAGAGCCAAGGCCATTTCGGATTCATGGGACATTTCAAAAAGTATTGGGATCTGGCCTTATGCGGATTGTTTTACAATTTGGCCATTTGGGCTGATAAATGGATCATGTGGTTATCCCCCCACCGGCAATCTCTGGCCAACGGGTTTGTGTCTTACCCGAATTACGATTCGGCCATGTTCCTGGCATATTTGACCATCATCCCATCCATGGCAATATTTTTTGTGAATATTGAAACCAACTTTTTTGAAAAGTATGTCCATTTTTATAAAGAGATTCAAGAACACGCCACTTACAAGCAAATCAAGGAAAACCAGGAAGGCATCATCCAGAATTTATTTAACAGCTTTCGCGGTCTGTTCCTGTTTCAAGGCGTGATCTCGTTTGCGGCAATTTTTCTGGCGCCCATGTTTTTTGTCTGGTTGAAAATCAATTTCCTCATGATGGGTATTTTCAGACTGGGGGTCCTGGGAGCATTTTTCCATATCATGTCGATGTTTATTTTCATCGTCCTGTATTATTTTGATTTCCGCAAAGTAGCGATGTGGCTCAATTTTCTCCTGCTGGCGACCAACATTATTTTCACCTTCGTGACTCTGGAAATGGGTTTTCCGTATTATGGATACGGTTATTTCCTTTCCTCGATCGTGACATTCGCCGTGTCCTATGGGGTGACTTTTTATTATCTCAAAACCCTCCCCTACCGGACGTTCATCAGCAATAATTCCTCCGTTGCATGAGGACAAATTTCCGCTTGGATTTCACTATGAGACGATCAATGACAGGGACGATCTGCAAACTTCTGGTTTGGGTTCCCTTTTTATTCATCCTGACCTGCGCCAATAAAGAAAGCCACTCCCTTGCCATGAAGAACCCGTCAGACTCGAACTGGGTCTATCAGCTTCAGCACCCAAAAATTAAAAGCATTGCCGATTCCGGATTCTCCCTCGCCGTCATCGATTATTCAAGTGACGGGTCGGATGACCAGAGATTTCCCAAATATAAGTTACAACGCCTCATAAAAAATAATGTGACGCCCATTGCCTACCTTTCCATTGGCGAGGCCGAAAGCTATCGTTATTATTGGGGAAAAAACTGGGTGGATGGAGATGACGGCAATCAGCTGACCTCCAAGGCGCCAAAATGGCTGGGCCATACCAACCCGGACTGGGAAGGAAATTACAAGGTGCGCTATTGGGACGCCGATTGGCGTGATGCCATTATCAAACCTTATCTGGATAAAATCATCGAACAAGGGTTTAAGGGAGTTTATCTGGACATCATCGACGGTTTCGAATATTGGTCCGACACCGAGACTTATTCCAAAAAAATAGAAGTCAGAATGGACAATGACCCGGTCGATGACGAAGAGGACGCCGCACGTCGAATGATCGATTTGGTCCTATGGATCGCCCAATACAGCCGCCAACACAGCCCGTCCGGGCAGGACTTTTTGATCTATCCCCAAAACGGGGAGCGCATCCTCCTTTATGATGAAGACGGTTCCTATCTGGAAAACGTTTCAGGAATCGGTGTGGAGGACACCTGGTACTCTGCTGAAGAAAAACTACCTCGCCGCACCGTAAAAGAAAGACTTCACTTCCTGAAAAAATTCACTGAAAAAGGAAAGCGGGTATTATCCGTCGATTACGTGGACACTGGCAAGCACAATGACAAGTCCAATTTGAAAAGGATCAAGACCTATATATCCCAATGCCGCGCCCAGGGGTTCAGCTGTTATGCGGGCAGAACCGACACCGAACTAAATAACATCAATCGCATTCCCGGCATCCAACCCTGACCAGCCTGAGGGCTGGACCCAATATTAACGTGCTATGGGTTTATGGCTGACCCCATCTTCCGTTATGCCGAATGTTTCCTCTAGATATTTACAGGGCCTCGCGTAGCGTCAGGCCCAAGCCTCCTCCCCACGTAGTGGGGCGGGAAAAAATTCATTTGTATTTCTCCCTCTGGACCCCGATAATCGGAACCTTGACTTTTCTCCCAACGAATTCCTCAGCGATTCCATGACCAAACCCAGTTCAGGTGAAAACAATTTCCGCGAAGGGTTGACGAGCGCCAAAATCACCCGATTTTTATTGCTTCCATTTCAACCGAAGTTTCTCAAGGCCTATCTCGCGGTGAAACTCTTTGAAGACATCTCCATCGACCACCTCTTAAACGATGGGGTCGAAGGGGTCCTGCTGGATGCCGATGGGACTCTCGGCCCGCACCACACCCGGCACTACCCGGAAAGTGTGGTGGCCCATGTCCGGCAAATGGTCGACAAAGGCTTGAAGGTCGCGCTATACACCAATTCCAGCAACAAATTGTTCCGCCAGTTCGATGGCATCGAAATCGTCCGCGAGGCTTACCCCAAACCCGATCCTAGAGGGTTTGAGACAGCCATGCGGGACCACCTGCAATTGGAGGATCCCGCAAAAGTCTGCATGGTCGGTGATAATTTCGTCACCGACGGGGGCGCCATTTCTGCGGGAATGCGTTTTATTTATGTGGAACCCGTAAAAGGCGACGAAAACATCGTCCATTCCTTCACCCGATACCTGGGTTTCCGTTGCGCCCAGCTTTATTTTGGGGATTTATTCAAGAACCAGAATGACGCAGGGCCCAAAAAGTAGGGCCCATCGGTTTAAAAACGGTTCAAACTCTGCCTTTGCGAACAGCCCCATTTCCTGCCTGCCCTGAAGGGGAAACTCACAATAAATGCCAATCCCCCACTTTCCTGGAACAGACTTCAAAAAATTAGGTTTACATCTTCCCAAATATAAGAATAATAAGGTAAATTTTAAAATTAGTTTCTAATGGAACCGTTTTGGGGTCCGTGGATTTTGACTATTTAATAAGACCGCTATTTTTATGAAACTCGAACAAATCAAAACACACTGCGAGGAGGCGCGAAGGATTGCCGCTGAGGAAGGAATCGCCGAAGGACTGGCATTCGTGATTGGGGAGAAACTTTCCAGGATTATTCTCGATATAAATAAATGCCACAACAAGCTCAAATTCCTGTATCCGGAAAAGAACCCTTTTACAGAAAGCCCGTCTTCTCCCGGTCAAAAATCACTTGGATTGAGTTATGCAATGACCGTCAGTTCGAGTTATGGCGATCATCTGGATAAATTGGCCCTGCTGGAAACCGCCAGGGAAAACTTTATTCTGGAAATTAAAAAGGTGTTCGCCCTTCAGGAAATCCAGAATTACCTGAGCTCCTACCCAAGGTTGGGATTGAAGCAGAAGTCGGTTCCCAATGAGGAAGCGGAAGAAAAACCGGAATTTTCTGCGGAGAATATTTTTTCTGAAGTGGAAGATATTTTTCTAGCGGAAACTATGATAAAGCTGTTCAACCGATAAACGAGCATCGTCCCCTGTTGCCCCCAACCTAAGGAACGGGAATCTGTCTCAAGCAGGGCCTGTGCATTATATTTTTTTGATGAAACCCGTTTTAAAACATCGCACCCGATTGATCCTGGCTTTCGTGATTCTCTGCGCGGCCACCGGATCGATACTTTTTTCCGGCCCAGGGTTTGGTTTCATCTGGCAGGTTGTGCTCTCATGTGCATTACTGTTTTTTCTTTTCTGGCTCATCACCGATTGAGTCGCCCCCTCCAAATTCAATCATCGAGCGGCCATCAATAGCAACCCCAGAAGCGCGAGTGACGATAAAAACAGACACACGAGATTGAACTTTCCAACACGCTCGAAGTTCCTGTCCGACTCTTCCCTGAATTCTTTTAAAGCGTCTCCGACCTGACGGTTCACTTCCTCTGAAACAGACGCCATGATCGCGTCCTTGACCTGTTTGACCTTTTCAACGATGATCTGATCAATCTCCCACAATACGGCTTTCGTCAACGCTGGGGATTGCTTTTTTATTTCCTCTTGAACCGTAAGGACGCAGTCCTCCTTCCACCGGTTCATTTTTTTATCGATTTCTTCCAGCTTGGAGCGAATCACCTTTTCCAGTTTGGGGTCGATATTCTCCTGAATTTTTTCCAGGGAATCTTTACTGTTTCTCACCGCTTCATGCAGACTTTCCTCGATTTCCTCCTCGAGGGCTTCTTTACGAGATTCTACATGCTCGGTCAGGATATCCAGCTTTTGTTTCAATTCGGTGATGATGCGAAAATTTTCCCGCGCCTGTCGAATCTCCCCCTCAAAATTATCCGGAGGGAGGGTGTTGTCAGCTTCCATCAAAAAATTCCCTTTAAAATAGCTTAATCACTGTAGGAGACTGGCAATCGCCGCCTCCATTTCTTTATACCGCCCTTCACCAAAATGAGTGTATCGAACCATTCCCTGTTTATCTATCAAATAAAAGGCCGGCCAATAGCGATTTTTATAGGCCCGCCAGAGCTTGAATCCATTGTCCAGAGCAATCGGGTAAGTCAGGCCATATTTTTTCACCGCATTTTTTACATTTTTCGAGTTTCGTTCAAAATCAAACTCAGGCGCATGAATTCCCAGAACCACAAGGCCCTCTCCTGCAAATTTCTCATGCCAGCCCTGCACATAGGGAAACGTATTGACGCAATTGAAGCAGGAGTAGGTCCAGAAATCCACCAGAACCACTTTTCCTCGGAGTTCCTGCATGGATTTGATCTCCTTCGAATTGATCCAATTGGCCAGCCCTGAAAATTCAGGGGCAGGATAAAGTGTCGGCAATGGGGAGGCGTCTTTCTTGCCGGAATGAGCGAATGAAAAATTGACGCCCAAAAGTAAAAGAAACCCAAAAAGTGCGGAGGCAATTAAAACGTTACGCGCTCCTCTCTGTCGAAAGAACTTTTCTGGTTTGATAGACGATGAAAAAAAGCTATGAAACTTCATAATTGTTCTCCATTTTTAGGGAATCTAAATTCAGGCATTAGAAAATTCTCTGTGCCTTACGGCCAATCGCAATAAGAAAAAGGAAGCGGACACAAGAACCAAATCCTCGACTACCGTCAACATCGTTAAAGGGCGGGCAAAAAAAACGCCAAAACATCCACAATTAGGAACCTCCACTCCACGAATTAAAGTTATCGTCGCCCAAAGTGTAAACAGGGAGTGCAACATCAAAGAACTCAACGCGCCTAGGACCAGAGTTTTGTCCCTAAACAGCCATTCGGATATTCTCAGTTCAAGTAAAACCATTGTCACGGCAACCAAATTTAGGGACCAACCGGGAATCGCCTGATAAGTGACGAGAACCTCGACAAAACCCGGAACATCCAATAGCTTTCCAATGCCCGTAAAGAGAAGGACTGAGGCAATGAAATATTGCAATGCTCTAAGTGTGATTTTATTGATAATTGACCGTCCAATCATAATCGATGAACTTAACTTTTAAATTCTCATCAATGGGCTTTTCACGATACTTATTTATGTAAGCAATCAATGATGAGGCAGTTTTCGAGTTTATAAAGTCCTCGGTGTAAAAACTGAAGATTGCCGAAAGAAGTATGCGCCCCTCCGATCGCGATACCTGAACATGCCTGGGATGATTGACGAACTCCCTGGTCAACTTGTCCAGGGTCGCATCCAGATTTGAGGCCTGGAAAGGGGTTTGCGGAAGACGGGGACAGGCCTTAACCATGCAGTTGAGAGCAAAATGGATTCTCGGGTCCCCAAGGGGGCGAATGATTTTATTTTCATAATCTACTAACGATATTAAATTGCCCCCGATGTTAAAACGGGTGAATTTAAAAAATTTGGCCCGATCCCAGATACTGAAAAAATCGCCGGGGAAATCCCGTAGGACGACGCCATACATCGCCAGGGCATTATAAGAGTTGAGGTAATAGGCCAGGCGTTCCTCATGGGTAGGGAACTTTTCTGGATTTTTCTCAGGACTGACTTCGGAAATAAAGGATACGTATTTTTGCAAAAACGCGGGGTCCTTTTTTAAATGATCGAAATCCACCCGCCCCTGCCGGTCCACCGAGGTTTCCAGCACATGTGCCCACGAACCCAAAGCCAACTCATCGGAAATATTTTTGCTCTCTGTCTGTGATAGAGAGGGAGGCTGGACAACCGTCGCACATCCCGTCATCACGAGACCCAATAAAAAAATCCGGTAAGCAGAAACAACCCGCAAAATGGAATCTTTCCAAACTCGTTTGGTAACCATCACAACACCTGAATCATTTTCATTATGCTGGCACTTCATAGCTTTCCACCAGGGTTGGTTTTTTATTTTTCAATGGATAAAACATGACGGTCCCTGTTTCTTCGACAACCGGAATCGGACGCAGGATATAATCATCCCGCTTGGCATTATGAGCACACATTGACAAAGGACCGTCCGGCGTCATGACCATGAAGGAACAGGCTTCGATCCTTTCAGGGTCCAGATGCTCGGCATCCATAAAATTCTGCACAAAAAATGAAATCTTGTGGGCTCTGCCGCGACCGGCGATGATCTCCCTACGAATTTCCCATAGTCGCGGCAGATAATACTTCAGCCCCCGAACCAACCAGGAAGGCTGTTTGATCGCCTCTGCGATATACAAGAAGGCTATGGCAATGAGTGATTGCCTGCGGTCATGGGTCATGTGCTGAAAATCGTTTAAAAAGTCCCCCGCCAGATCAGGATCGTCGATCAAGCTATAGGCTTTGCCGTTTACCGCCAGGGTGGGAACATAACTATGACATTTTGGATGGCCCACGCGAATTCCATCCCAACCCAATGGATTTCCCGCCCCCTCATTGATCATTCGTTTAACCGTCTCCAAAGAAATCAACGCCTCGCGTTTTCCGAGGACCCCCCGGCCTGTATCCGCCTGAAGTTGAAAGGAGGCAAAACCAACCACATCCGCATTTTCAATGAAGAACCGCACCAGTCGTGGAATTTCCAAAAAGTTTTTTTCATGCACCGTTGTGTTAAAAATCACCATCAGCGGCAACCCGCGCGCCATTTCGATATACTGTGACCGAATTTTGTTGAGTTCCTTTTCCGTACTGAATCCTTTTCTCCCCTGAGTGAGATCAACGTGAAACGCAACATCGCTCAAACCGTTTGCAACCAGTTCCTCAAGCATTTGTCGATCGCAGAGAATGCCATTGGTGAATAACGCGGGATGCAAACCAAGTTCCCGCGCATAGCGCACAATTTGCATCAGTTCATCGCGGTTTCGCAGGGTCGGGTCCCCGCCACTGATTTGAACATTGGCTCCGACGCCAAAATGCTGTTTGATCTCATCCAGCCTTCAAAAAATTTCCTGAAGGGGAAGGTCCGTCACATCATTGGAATTGGAAGACAAATAGCATAATGAACAATCAAGATTACACCGCTGACTGATTTCCAGTGACACACAACCGATGCTTCCTTTTCTCCCCAAGATTTGATTCTTGGTGAAAAACTTTCCCATTCTCTCTCGTGTCTGTTTAAGAGCGCTCTGCACGGATTGGGTTTCCGTCCCATCCAGAGTCGATGAACGTCCTTTTACAGCAGAAACAAATGATTTTTGCATTTGGCCTCATTTCAGATATTTTTTTTAAAATTCATAATGAATTTTTGATCAAAATAATACGATTTTTATTTTCTAATCGAGAACTATGTCGCGGGTTATCCAGAAATCTTACAACGGTCGCAACCAAACAGCCCGGAACCGGTCAAAGCACCCTCTCTTGACTTCTAAATTTGAGTGAGTTAGATTGATATCATTGAAATTAAAAGGGTTGCCAATTGGAAAAGTATATTCAGGATTTCAAGTCCTACCTGATCGCTGAGAAAAACGCCTCTCCGCATACGGTTTCCAGCTACCTGATCGACCTGTACCAGTTTGTCGGGTTTTTGCGCGAATCGGGGCATGGAGAAGCTCAGGACACCCTGCATCCTAAAAACATCGACCGCCTGGCGATCCGGTCTTTTTTGGGTTCTCTTTATGAGCATCAGGCATCCGGGACAACCATGGCCCGGAAACTGTCCACACTGAGTTCCTTTTTCAGGTTCCTGTGCCGGGAAGGCCATGTGGAGACCAACGTGGCCAAAACCGTTCCGTCGCCGAAAAAAGTGCGTAAACTGCCTTCCTACCTTTCTGTGGACGAGATATTCCGACTGCTCGACCTGCCCAAAAGGAAATCATTTGCCGGTGCGAGAGACGGCGCGATTCTGGAATTGTTTTACAGCACCGGGATCAGAATCAGCGAACTTACGGGCATTCGCATGCAGGACTTGCACTTGCCCGAGCGAATGGTTAAGGTAAGGGGAAAAGGCAAAAAGGAACGTCTGCTCCCGATGGGGCAGAAATCGGCGGACGCCTTGGAAGGCTATATTAATTTTCGCGGCCAGCGGATCAGCAAAATTCGCCCCGCTCCGGAAGAATTGTTTTTGAATTGCCGGGGCCGGGGGATTTCCGTGCGCGGGGTCCGGAAAGTTCTGGAAAAATATATCCGGCACAATAACTTCACCGGAAAAATTTCTCCACATTCACTCAGACATTCATTCGCCACCCACATGCTGGATGCGGGAGCGGATTTAAGGTCTATTCAGGAAATGCTGGGACATTCGAGCTTGTCCACAACTCAGAAATACACGCATCTCACGATCGATCGGTTGGCGGAAGCGTACGACAAGGCGCATCCCAGGGCTCGAGTGAAATAAACAATCGTCGGCCCACAAAAAAGGAGGATCAACTCCCCCTTCTACAAAGCACCCCTAAGGGGCATGAAGGCAAGAGTCAAATACCACAGGGGCCGGGGGGATTTAAGTCATTTCACATTTTAAAAAACTCCCTTATTGTAATGAGTTCGCGATAGCAAAAAGCTTATATTTATAAATCCTCTTCATTATGAAACGACTCTATATATTTAACTTACTATGATGCACGCAACGACCATACTTTGTGTCCGAAAAAACGGCAAGGTGGCGATGGGCGGGGACGGACAGGTCTCCCTCGGCAACACTGTCATGAAGCACAGCGCCAAAAAAGTCAGACGAATGCACCACGATAAAGTCATCGGCGGGTTTGCAGGCTCCACTGCCGACGCGTTTTCCCTGTTTGCGCGATTTGAAGAAAAACTGGAAAAATTCCAAGGCAATCTGGCCCGCTCAGCAGTGGAATTGGCCAAAGACTGGCGGACCGACAAAATGCTCCGCCGCCTGGAAGCCATGCTCATCGTCGCCGACAAAGACAGTTCCTTTCTGGTGTCCGGCACCGGCGATGTGATCGAGCCGGATGACGGCATTCTGGCGATCGGGTCCGGCGGCATGTTCGCGCTTGCCGCGGCCAAGGCTCTTGTGGAAAATAGCGATCTGGATGCCCGGCAAACCATCGAGAAAGCGATGGACATCGCGCAATCCATCTGTATCTACACCAATTCAAATTTAACCATTGAGGAATTGTAGCTTAATGAACGAAAGTATTTCGCTTGAAGAACCCAAGGTGCTAAACGCCCAGGAAGAGTTCATGGCCTCTCTGACACCCAAGGAAATTGTCAGGGAACTGGACAAGTTCATCGTCGGACAAAACAAAGCCAAACGCGCGGTGGCCATCGCTCTGCGCAATCGGTGGCGACGTCAGCAATTGGCGAAAGAGATGCGGGACGAAGTCGCGCCGAAAAATATTCTCATGATCGGCCCCACCGGAGTTGGTAAGACAGAAATTGCCCGGCGGCTCGCAAAACTCGCCAAATCCCCTTTCGTTAAAGTAGAAGCTTCCAAATACACCGAAGTCGGTTATGTGGGACGCGATGTGGAATCCATGGTCCGGGATCTTGTGGAACTGAGTAGAACCATGGTCCGGGAAGAAAAGGAGGCGGAAGTTCAGCAAAAAGCCCGCGAAATGGCCGAAGAACGTTTGCTGGATCTTTTGTTACCGCCGAAGCCTGGGATGCCCAGAACCCCCGACAACACCGGCAATGCTGACAATTCCCGTGAAAAATTTGCCCGCTACCTGAAAGAAGGCCGGTTCGACGACCGCACCGTGGAAGTTGAAGTTCAGGAAAAAATGTCTCCTATGATAGACGTGGTCTCAGGGCAAGGCATGGAAGAGATGGGCAACAACCTGAAGGATATGCTGGGCGGCATGTTTCCCAAAAAAGGGAAACGGAAAAAAATGAAAATTCCCGAAGCTTTTAAAGTATTGGCGCGGGAAGAAGCGGAGAAACTGATCGACCCGGAAAAACTGGCCGAAGAAGCGATCGAGCGGGCTCAACAAAACGGCATCATCTTTATTGATGAAATCGACAAGATCATTGGCCGGCAAGGGGCGCAGGGAAGTGCGGACGTTTCGCGCGAAGGCGTGCAGAGGGATCTTCTTCCCATCGTGGAAGGTTCGTCCGTCAACACCAAACACGGGATCGTAAAAACAGACCACATTCTCTTCATTTCGGCTGGGGCGTTTCACGCCGCCAAACCTTCGGACCTGATTCCAGAGTTTCAGGGCCGGTTTCCGATTCGCGTCGAACTGGATTCTCTCAACAAAGAAGATTTTATTAGAATCCTGACAGAGCCCGACAACGCGCTGGTCAAACAATACATCGCGTTGATGAAATCAGAAGACCTGGACATCAGCTTTTCAGAGGATGCCATTGAGGAAATCGCCAGCATGTCCGCCTCCGTCAACGAACGGACGGAAAATATCGGCGCGAGGCGACTGCAAACCATCATGGAAAAATTGTTGGAAGATATTTCCTTCGATGCCCCCGACCTGGAAAACAAGACCATTGCCATCGACCAGGCGCATGTGAAAGACAAACTCAAGGACATCATCGAAAACGAAGATCTGTCGCGCTATATTTTATAATCCATGAAAAAAAGCATCGAAAAAGCGGAAATCCTGCTGGAAGCCCTGCCCTTCATCAGACAATTTTTCGGCAAGACCATTGTCGTCAAATACGGCGGCAACGCCATGGTCTCCGAGGAATTGAAGGAAGATTTTGCCCGCGATATCGTGTTGATGAAATATGTCGGCATCAATCCCGTCATTGTTCATGGGGGTGGCCCGCAAATTGGAGAAACTCTGGACGCGCTGGGCATCAAATCGGAATTCTTCCAAGGCCAACGAATCACCGACAAGCAGACCATCGACGTAGTGGAGATGGTACTGGGCGGCAAGGTCAATAAGGAAATCGTAGCTCTTATTAACCGCCACGGCGGAAGTTCGGTCGGCATCACCGGGAAGGACGGAGACCTTATCTTAGCCAAACGCCACCGCAAGATGAAAATTTCTCCGGAAACCGACCGCCCGGAAATCATGGACCTTGGTCTTGTAGGAGAAATCACGAAGGTCAATCCAAAAATTCTCGAGACCCTGGACGACAATGATTTCATCCCGGTCATAGCCCCCATAGGCAAAGGGGAAAACAAGGAAACACTGAACATCAATGCGGATTTTGTCGCCTCGGCCATCGCATCAGCCCTGAAAGCGGAAAAGCTCGTTTTGATGACCAACACCCAGGGCGTCCGGGGAAAAGATCAATCCTTGATCTCCGAACTGACCCGCCGGAAAGTCACGAACCTCATTAAAACCAAAGTGATCCGCGACGGGATGCTTCCCAAGGTCAACAGTTGTCTGGAGGCTTTAAAAGCCGGGGTTACCAAAACTCATATCATTGATGGAACAATCAAGCATTCCCTCCTGCTGGAAATATTCACTGAGCAGGGAGTGGGAACTCAAATCGTCGAAAAATAAGGGTCACCCTCCCCCCGCATCCGATGTCTGCGACTGTTCCCCAATGGGAGCCAGGGGTCGCCTGAGGCCAAGTTCCCGTTATTGACAAGCCGTTTTTTGACTGATAGTTTATAATGTTGGATAGTCAGGATTGTTCCCTCTAACATGCCATACCGCCCATGAGCCAGTATCAACTTGATGAAAGAAGAAAATCGGTGCTTTTGGAAGTGGTCAACGACTACATCCAGAAAGCGGAGCCAGTCGGTTCACGTAGCATCTCGAAAATCCACGCGGAAAAACTGAGTGCCGCAACTATCCGCAATGTGATGTCGGATCTGGAAGAGATGGGTTACCTGCGCCAGCCGCACACGTCTGCGGGACGCGTCCCAACGGACCAGGGCTATCAGTTTTATGTGGATCAACTCCTCAACCCGCAGAATTTCATGGAGGGGCTGGAAGAGCAGGTCAGCGACTATGGCGTCGGCAACCAAAATCTTCAGGAGGTGCTGGAGACCGCCTGCGGCCATCTGTCGAAAAACACCAACCAAACCGGATTGGTCATGCTCCCGACATTTTCCAATACCCTGTTCAAACATATTGAGTTTATAAAGGTCGCTTCCGAACAGGCGCTGGCGGTGTTTTATTCGGATCTGGGTGTGTTGCAGAATAAAATCATTTCTTTGGATAAGGGCATGACCCAGGATCAACTGACATCTATTTCAAATTATCTGAACGACGAATTCAGTGGAAAAAGCATTCAGTCAATCCGCACGGAAATATTATTCCGTCTAAAAAACGAACGGGATCATTATGACCAGCTGATGAAAAAAGCCCTGGATCTATCTACTCGGTTATTCGCGGAAGATCTCGAGGAAAGCTCTCTTCTGGTTGAAGGCGCATTGAACCTGCTGGACCATCCTGAGTTCACCGCCGATCTCGAAAAAATCAAGGGGCTTTTGACCACCCTGGAAGAAAAATCGAAGTTGATCAAACTGCTCGACCGCTGTCTCAAGCAGGACGGCATGACCATCCTCATCGGAGAGGAAAACCTGGATGAAGAGATGGAAGGATGCAGTTTGATCGCGCAAAATTATCAAAAGGGCGATGAAAAGCTGGGCTCGCTCGCTATTTTTGGTCCAAAACGAATGGACTATAAAAAAATCATCGGAATTGTCAATCAAACGGCGAAAACCGTTTCAACATTAATATCGAAAAAAGATTTGGAGTTGTGAAACAGCATGGGTAAAAAAATTTCTTCAGAACAGGAATCGGATTCCTTTGAAAATGCCAACGGGGAAGATATCGTGGATATCAGCAGTGGTTCTGCTTCCTTAAATAATGAAGAGGAAACCACGGAATCGGAAGAAGCTTTGGATGCGGAAAAAGATCCCATGGAAATGTTGCAGGACGATCTGAAAAAAAAGGTCGACGAAATTGCAGAACTGAAACACGAGTTTCTCCTGTACAAGGCCGAAACGGAAAATTTCAAAAAAAGACTGCGCAAGGAAAAAGAAGATTTTTCTCAATACGCCAACGAAAAACTGCTCAAAGAACTGCTTCTCATAAATGACAATCTGGAACGCGCCCTGTCCGCCGCCAACCCCACCATTGAAAGCATGAAGGAAGGCGTGGACATGATTATCAAACAATTTGATACTTTTCTGGAAAAAGAAAAAGTGGAATTGATCGATGCCCTGGGGAAAAAATTCGACCCCGCCCTCCATGAAGTCTTGTGCCAGGTGGAGTCTGAAGAGCATGAAGAAAACACCATCACCGAAGAATTTGCCAAGGGATATCAGTTGAACGGCAGAATCCTCCGGCCCTCAAAAGTTGTGGTCTCCAAGGCGCCGACGAAAGACGCTCCTGAAACTTCAGACAAAGAAGAATCTTCTGAGGTACCGCCCCAATCTTCGGATTGACCAGGACAGGAGATTCAGGCAACTTCCCCAACTCTGTATAAATAATATTTTTTCCCATGCCTGAGCTCCCGGAAGTCGAAACCCTCAAACGCGCCCTCCTGCCCCTGGTAAAAAACAAATCTCTAAAGGAGATGAAATTTTTTCGCAAGGATATTCGTTTTCCCATCCCGGTAAAAAAACTACGCGATGCCTTGACCGGAGCAACCATTTCGGAGATCGCACGGCGGGGGAAATATTTATTACTGCATGCGCCCACAGGGGCGATGATTTTGCATCTGGGAATGAGCGGACGCGTGGTTCAGCATCCTTCCATGCACCCGGTCGAAAAACACACGCACGCGGTGTTCCATTTTGAGCCGGACACTTTTTTGCATTTCATCGACCCGCGCCGGTTCGGTTGCATCCTCTGGGCGCCGGACAACGAAGGCCACCGGCTTCTCGACCACCTCGGCATGGACCCGCTCGATGAAGCCACCACCCCAAAAGCATTAAAAGTCCTGGCCAGAAAATGCAAAGCGCCGGTCAAATCCTTCATCATGGATTCCAAACGCCTCACCGGAGTGGGCAATATTTATGCCTGCGAATCCTTATTTAAAAGCGGTCTCAATCCCCGGCGGCTGGCGGGAACAATCACCCTCCGGGAATGGGAAATTTTTCTAACCTTTCTTAAAGCCATTCTGAACAGCAGTATCGCCTCCGGGGGGACCACCTTGCGCGATTTTTTCACGGCAGATAACACTCCCGGCTATTACGCAGTCAACCTATCGGTTTACGGAAAGGAGAACCAGCCCTGCCCTATCTGTCAGACCCCCATCGTCCGTTTGACCCAGACAGGACGATCCACGTTTTTTTGCAAACATTGTCAGAAAAAATAACCCGCAATATTTCCCCATATCCCTCCCGGCATTGCTTTATAATCAGAGCAATCTAAAACAACGCCCGTGCAAAAAGTATGACTCGCTCCATCGGCCTCATCACCTTAAACGCAAAATACATCCAGACCGCCCTCAGCTTGAGATACTTGAGAAACGCAGCGCGCATTGCCGGGTTTCAAAATGTCTGGATACGCGAATACGTCATCAACCAGCCGGTCTGGAAAATCGCGGCGGAGATCCATCAATTGCGTCCAGATATTTTAGGAGTCAGCATTTATATCTGGAACCGCGCCCAAAGTTTCGAGTTGATCGAACGCTTGAAAAAACAAAACCCGGAGCTTGAAGTCGTCATCGGCGGTCCCGAAGTCTCGTTTGAAAAAGAGTTGTCGGACCAATACACCACCATTTCAGGTGAAGGCGAAAGCAAATGGGTGGAGTTTCTGCAATACCAACAACGAAACGAAACCATCCCGAAAAATGCACTGGACCGATGGAACACTTACGGCGTGGACCTGCCTGAGCTGGTTCCGCCCTATGCCGCAGAAGATTATCCCCTGTTAAAAAACCGCATCGCCTACATCGAAACGTCCAGAGGTTGTCCCTACCTTTGCTCCTTCTGTTTGTCGGCGTTGGACAAAAAGGTCCGTTATTTTGATGGTGAGGCCATGCGAGGACAAATCGAACAGCTGGTTACGGCGGAAGCCCGGCGGATCAAATTTGTCGACCGCACGTTCAACTTGAAACCCGCGCAGATGCAGGAGTTGATGCAATGGTTGACCCGGTTCAAAGGCGCATCATTTCATTTTGAAGTGGTGGGGGATATTTTAACGCCCGGCATGCTGGATTTTTTCGCCACCGTCCCCGAGGGAATGTTTCAGTTTGAAATCGGCGTGCAGACCACAGACGACGCGACTCAGAACTCCATTCAACGCCGGCAGAACAATACAAAACTTTTCTCCGCGATAAGCGAACTGGGTCGGCAAAACAAAATCCACTGCCATTGCGACTTGATATTCGGCCTTCCCGGAGAATCGCTTTCGGACATGCTGAAATCCTTTGAAGAGGTTCTCGCACTGAAACCACAGGAGCTGCAACTGGGGTTTTTGAAATTTCTCCCAGGTGCGCCCATCAATGAGGTTTCAGAAAAACATGGCTACCAGTTTCAATCGACCCCGCCCTACGAACTCATTTCCAACGACGATCTTTCCGCCGGTGAATTGATCTACCTTAAGAAATTCACCGAAGTGTTCGATCTATTTTATAACTCGAAACGATTTCGCTTTTCCCTAGACCATCTTTTCAAAACATGGACGCCGGTAAAACTGTTCGACCACCTGCTAAAGTTCATGGAGGAGCGCGACCTGCTGTTTCTGTCGCATTCCCTGGAGAGCCAATATAAAATTCTTTTTGAGGCTTTTTCTTTAGGAGACAGGATTCTGGATTTTGATCTATTAAAACTGGATTACCTGTTTGCCCAGCGTGTATTCCATCTTCCCAAATTTCTCATCACGCGACCGGGGGAAAACGGAACGCTGCGGCCCAAGACCTGGCGGAACGACCGAAAATCACTGCTCGTACACTTTCATCACCAAATTGAATGGACCGGGTCGGGAGTTGCCATGACCCCCGTTTCAGGCCTCAACCACTACGTTATCGACCATCCGAATGGGGATTCCGGTTATATCCAGCAACCTGCCATCATTTTGGTTAATGATTGAAAACGTATATTTTATTTTAAAAATTCCTTCCAAAGAGTTAAGATACCCAATTCTACCCTTCGATAAACCTGACGGATACCATCCGTTTTAAATTTTTTATTTTGAGGAGTTCATCATGTCGGAAAAGGGCAAAAGTCCCCTGAACCGGAAAAGCCAAGCCATCACTTTGGGAGACAAGCGAGCCCCCAATCGCGCCATGCTCAGAGCCGTGGGTTTTAGTGACTCGGATTTTGACAAACCGATCATTGGCGTCGCCAACGGTCAGAGCACCGTCACCCCCTGTAACGCCGGGCTCGGAAAACTGGCCGATGTCGCTTCTGCCCAAATCATGAACCAGGGCGGCATGCCCCAGACATTCGGGACGATCACGGTCTCTGACGGCATTTCCATGGGAACCGAGGGAATGAAAGCCTCCCTGGTGAGCCGGGAAGTCATTGCCGATTCGATTGAAACCGTCTGCCGCGCCGCCAGTCTGGACGCCGTCATCTGCATCGGCGGATGCGATAAAAACATGCCGGGCGCATTGATGGCAATGGCCCGTTTGGACATTCCCGGAATTTTTGTTTACGGGGGCACCATCAAACCCGGCCACCTGCACGGAAAAGACCTGACCGTGGTCAGCGCTTTCGAGGCGGTTGGCCAATACAGTTCCGGGACAATCGATAAAAACGAACTCACGGAAATTGAAAAAAACGCCTGCCCGGGTTTCGGTTCCTGCGGCGGCATGTTCACAGCCAACACCATGTCCTCGGCCATTGAAGCGATGGGTATGAGCCTCCCGTATAGTTCCACCATGGCCAATGAGGACAAGGAAAAAGAAATCAGCACTGGAGCCAGCGCGGCGGCGCTGTTTCCCCTGCTCGAAAAAAATATTGTGCCACGCGATATCATCACCCGGAAGGCGCTGGAAAACGGCATCGCCGTTGTCATGGCGGTCGGCGGGTCCACCAACGCGGTGCTTCACCTGTTGGCCCTCGCACACTCGTTGAAAGTCGATTTGAAGATCGAGGATTTTGAACCCATCCGCGAAAAGGTTCCTCACTTTTGTGATCTCAAACCTTCCGGCGATTATGTCGCCATCGACCTGCATCAGGCGGGAGGTATCCCTCAGGTCATGAAGATGTTGTTGAACGCCGGTTTGATTCACGGAGACTGCATGACGGTCACCGGAAAAACAGTGGCAGAAAACTTAAAAGATGTTCCGGATAGTCCCGACCCCCGGCAAAAGGTGATTTTACCTTTAGACAAACCCAAATCGCCTCAAGGGCATTTGGTGATTCTCAAGGGCAATATCAGCCCGGAAGGATCGGTCGCAAAAATATCTGGAATCAAAACCCGCAGAATCGAAGGCCCGGCCCGGATTTTTAATTCCGAAGAAGAATCTTTAGACGCCATCCTGGCAAATAAAATCAACGCCGGGGATGTCGTGGTCATCCGGTATGAAGGCCCGAAAGGCGGCCCCGGCATGCGCGAAATGCTGGCGCCAACCTCCGCTTTGGTCGGCGAAGGTCTGGGCGACAAAGTAGCGCTTATCACAGACGGCCGGTTTTCCGGCGGAACTTACGGAGTAGTGATCGGCCATGTAGCACCGGAAGCCCAGGTGGGTGGAATGATCGGCCTGCTCGAAGAAAACGACACCATTATAGTGGACATCGATAAGCACTTACTGGAAGTTAAATTGTCTGATGCGGAAATCGAAAAAAGGAAAAAAAACTGGAGCCCACCTCCTATCAAATACGAATCAGGAGTTCTTGCAAAATACGCCAAACTGGTTTCTTCCGCGTCCAGAGGCGCTGTTACGGATTGATAGATTTTACCCGAATCACTGTCCGCCACAATAATCTGGACCTCACATAACTGGCATTTTTGGGCTTTATAATTGATCGCCCCTTTCTAAAGGGGTTGCCGTGTTTAGCCCAAAGCCGGTTTTTAGAGGTCCTATTTTTATGGGGTCATAAAATGACGAATGAACAACATTTATCCATGATCAACCAGGGGCCAGAGGCCTGGAATGAGTGGATAAAAAATAATTCCGAAGAAACGCCGGAGCTTTTTCAAGCGGATCTTAGAGGAAAGCAACTTCCCGGCATTCACCTCCCAAAAGCGAACCTTAAGGAGGCCAAGTTGCAATCGGCCAACCTTTCCAATGCCGTTCTCACCGACGCCAGTTTGCGCAAGGCAAAACTACAGGAAGCCAACCTGCAACGCGCCAACTTTGAAAACGCTGATCTGCGCGGAGTCAATCTGTTTGAAGCCAATTTACAATTCGCAAATCTACAAAATGCGGATTTACAGGGAGCACAGTTCAGCGAGGAAGTTCTCTTCACCCAGGCCAATTTAAAAGGAACCAACCTGATTGGCGCAACCGGGCTGACCCTCGCGCAAATCGAATCTGCAATCACCGACAAAACCACAAAATTGCCGGACTACCTGGATGAAGAAATGGAAGACGGCTTTCTTTTACAAATGTAATTTTTTCAAAAAAATATTATCTATTAGTTTCGACGACCATGAGACAAGTCACCAAACTCCCTGAACATCTTTTTTCGGATGACCGCCGAATCAATCTTTGTTATTTGCATGAAACCTTCAAGGCCATCGCGGAAATCGTTTCATTAAGGCTCAAGCAAAATTTGAATATCGATGTCCCGCTTACAGGAGGCATGTGGGGCGGGTCTTATTTGATCGCGGATGAAACCGGCAAGGCGCGCACCAATGTCGTGCGCCTGTATAACATTATCAGCATGCCGCAGGTCGGCCCGCTTGAGGACAGTTCTCTTTTTGAACAATTCATGGAAATATATCATCAGACGGCGCGCCATTCGTTTAAGACTTATGGACTGGATTTTGTGGACCCGAAATGGGGAGAACCCATCCCCTACACCAACAAAATCAAACCCACCACCACCCTGCAAATGTGGGATGCCAGTGAACGCGTTAAGTTCCATCGAGCGTTCTTCGTGTGGAATTCAGCGCCCTGGGAGCAGTCCATCGTTTACGATGCAGTTCGTAATATCAAGGTCATCAAGGAACTCCTCGACATAAACCAAAGGCCTGCGCGAAAAGAAAGTAGCGAACTCAAGTTTTTGTTGCAGGATGTTTTGATCATTTATTTCACCCTGCGCCCGGTGCTCACTCCAGATTTTGCCGAGCATGCAGAACCCATCGTCGAGGAATTGCTCGAACATTTTCTTGCTGGAATGCACAATGAGGAACTCATTGAAGAACAGTTTCACCGGGTTTTTTCCAGCGCGCTGGTTTATGGTTACGAGGAGGCTCTGGCAAGTCACTACAAACGGGACGGTCTGGATATTCAAAAAGTCGAAGACTGGCCGGTGGAAAAAATCAACTGGGTTCCCCAGAGTCTGAAGGAATCCTTGTGTCCATATTTAAAAAATACTTTCATCAACTTCAGAACGAATATCGACAAACAAAAAGCCGGTCGCCCTCCCCTTTCAGGCATGAGCGGTTAATCCAAATCACGGGAACCGCATCAGGATCCAGCCGATCAAACCTTTCTGCCCATTGCGCTCCTTATTGGCGCCATTCCAAACCGCAATGGCCATCTGATTTGAACCGGTGAACTGAGCGTCTGCAGTATCGGAATTTTTAAGAGACCGTCGAAATATAACCCGCCAGTGATTGTCCTTCCAATCGCCCCTCCCCTGAACGTTCTGCTCCTCTTGAATTGTCAGGGTGCTGAAACCTTCGGCGTTTAGGTCCTCCACTGGCGACATGCGATCGGGACTGGGGGCTTGAGACATTGACATGGAATCCTGTCGGCGGCGGGATTCATTTTTTCCCGGCTCCAGGTCTTTCTGCCAGGCCGCTTTCCATTGCCAGATGTTAACAACACGGCCCTCGTTTCCCATGGTGATGAGCGGCGCTTCGTCGCCAGGCTTCAGAGGAAACATCACTGCCGCCTGATCTGTGAATCGTTCGGAAAACCCATAGGAATTGTCTTTCGCCTCATCCTTCCATTCCAATAGAATCGCCAGATCGGACTTATTTCTAACAGCCCTTAAAACCACTTCCTTGACGGAAGGGTCGGGCCATTTAGGGTTGGTGAACATCTGCGGCCCCAATTCAAGTTTGAGTTTTTCAGGACCGGCCGGGGAATCCCACAGGGGGGCGTTTGGGTCCAGGGGAAGGTCATTCGATACTTGAATCACGTCGTAGGAAGCGACGCAACTCCCGTTCTCCAGACATTTCTCAACATCGCTGGAAAGTTTTCCACAAGCGCTCAATAGAAAAATTCCAAATAGGAGGAGCGGGAGTTTCAAAGGAGATATTAAACGATTCGATGTGACCATGTTCAGGAGGCAAACTCCGGCAACCCTTGAAAGGAATGGACGATGCCTTGAATCCCCTTTTCAATTTCAGCCGTGTACGGCCCGACAAGGACCACATTGACATTTTCCGGGATGAAAACTTTCCGGGCCACCTGCAATAGATCATCCCTTGAAATTTTCTCAATCATGGCCCATTCCTCCTCAACCGAGAACACCTTCGAATAGAGGTGGGGAAACCCGTACCGAAGAATTTGTTTACAGGGATCATCGCAGTCCACATCGAGTTCGTAAAAATATCTTTGTTTGACATGGGCCAATTCGCCGTCCGCAGGCCCCGACTCCAGAAAGGTTTTTATTTCTTCAATCAATATCCGAGCCACTTCACAAACTTTTTCCGGTCGGACGGACACATCGAAGTCCACCGTCCCCGTGTCGGAAAAACTAGTGACGCGGCATTCCACAGAATACACTAGGCCCCGGTCTTCCCTCAAGGCCCTCTGCAAACGCGAGCTGAACCCATCATCAAATATGCGCCCAATTAGACTGAGAGGGAAATAATCGGGATGATTGTAGGACCCCGAACGAAAACAGAGTTGCAACTGTACCTGGCTGTCGGAATCGTAGTGAAAGGTTTGCGCAGAAGATTTCTGTTCTTCAACCAGGCTTCCCTGAAAATGATCTTTTTCAATGGCCGGTCCACGGTCCGGAATTTTAGAAAAATACTGCCTGGCCAATCCAAAAAAGTGCTCGTGAACAATGGGCCCGGCTCCAACCAGGATCATGTTGCGCGTCCGGTAAAAAGTATTAAAATAGTCCCTCAACATTTCCGGGGTGATCGACTTTATGGTTGTTTCCGTCCCAATGGTGGGCATGGCAAGGGATGAGCCCTCGTACAAAAGTCTGCAGGCCAGGTTGTCGATATCAACGTTTTCACCTTTTTCGTTGAGTTCTTCCTGGCATTCCTCCAGAATGATTTCCCGCTCCAGTTCGATTTGCGGAAATGTGGGTTCGGTAAAAAAATCGGCAAACAACTCCAAACCGCGCTCAATCCGGGAAATATGTGGGCTGAAACCGTAGTATGTGTATTCGCATAACGTCGATGCGCGGAGCTCGCGGCCAATGGACTCAAACGCTTTATTCAACGATAATGAGTCGGGATATTTTTTGTTTCCACGATACATCATATGCTCAAGAAAATGAGAGATACCATTGTTTGTTGCGTTTTCAAAGCGCAATCCCGCGCGAACGAACAGGGCCATTTCAAAGGTGTGAATATGCGGCATTTCTACCGTAACCACGGTGGTCCCGTTTGGTAAAATATCGGTAAAATTTTTTAATTCGTCGTTTTTTAATTTCATTGCAGGAAATTCTATCCCTTCAGATTTGTGTGAACAACCCGGTTTTCAGTCGGGCGCGTCAAGGAAATTATTATTACACACGCCGTCACAAGTCGACCAATAAAAAACGAGTCAATTGATTTCCAACACGATTTAATAACCATGAATCCTCAAAACTGGGCGGAACAGGATATCGAACGGGGAATAAAATACCTCGCGGATCACGAACCGGAAGCAGCAGAAGCATCCATTTTGACCACTGCGGACGACCTTCACATCCTGCTTCCGACGGGTCTACCGGCGTTTGGGGCTAATGTGGTCGGGATGTTCATGATGGCCCCTCTCCTTTTATTCATGCTGGTGGTGACTGTTTTTCCATTGCAAATTATTTGGTCCGCGAAGAGTTTTTCCTTAACCCCGATAATTTTGATCCTGGTTTGTTTCGGCCTGCTATGGGGTCTTATAAAAGTTTTCCAGTTGATGCTTAAAAACCGGGACCTTTTCCCCCGCTGTTATTTTGTGACTCTGGGAGCCCGCGGCATCGCAATGCATTTCACCCGACTTCACTTTCCGCTTCACCAGCCAAGTCTGTCGATAACGTGGAAGGACATCAAAGAGGTGGAAAAAAATACCCTTGCGTTCATGCCGTTCTTTTTTTGTGGCGCCTTGCAGGCCAGGACGTTGGATGTCATTTCATCTTCCGGCGACAGGGTGATCATCCCTTTTCGGTTGTCCGCAGAAAAGGCGCTCGCCACGGCAGATGAGATTGAAATTTTAATTCGTCAAAAAATCAAATAATAATCCAGACGCGCCACTATTCTATTGAAGGTCTTAACGGATGGAAAGTAACCTTGCTTTTATATTTTCGTCCTCGCTATTCATGAATTCCAAAAACAATTGGCGAAAAAAAGAGCACTAAAATGAAATTCGCAAAGTATCTTCATTCAATGAGATATTTAAAAAAAGGCCTTGGTTTTAAAATCTCTTCTATTCAAACAAAATGGCCTCATCGCCTAAAATAGCCTCTATATCCCGGACCACTTCATCCGACGGCTGAACCCGCAAGCTCCGGTCCACCCGGATGACTTTGGTTTTTTCATCCGGAAAATTAAAATGAATGAACGTTTCGTTATTGCCTTTATGGGCGGCTAGAATATTTTTTATCTCCAGAAGGGTTTCCTTTTCCAGGCCTGGAGTTCTAAGATGAATGTGAACCTTCCCGATCCAATAATTTTTGGCTTCAGATAGAGGATGCACCTCCTCGGCGAGGACTTTTGGTAAGCTCCCCTCGGCATCCACTTCTCCTTTGACCAGCATGGGTTCCTCGCTAAGCAATAAGGATTCGGACGCTGAAAATATTTCCGGCCACAGGATGACTTCGACGGAGCCCTGCAAATCTTCCAAAGTCACGATAGCCATCTTATCGCCTTTGCGGGTGGTCTTGGGCAATACCTTGCTGGGAATTCCTGCAAGACTCACCTTTTTTTTGTGGGAAGCTTCGCTGATACTGGCGGAATTCGCGTCCGTAAACCAGGCCAGCGCTTGCGTGAACCCATCGAGAGGATGACCGGTGATGTAAAACCCGATCGATTCTTTTTCATTTTTCAATCGCTCTTGTTCACCCCATTCTTCAACCTCTTCCAGGGTTGTTCCATCTTCACTCGACTGTTCTTCAAAAACTCCAAACATGCTGGACTGCCCCAGTTGGCGGTCCCGCTGATTGGCCTGCGCCATTTCCATGGTGGCTTGTAAATTTTGCATCATCCCGGAACGGGTTTCTCCAAATGAATCGCAGGCCCCACTTTTAATCAGACTCTCCAGCACACGTTTGTTGACCTGGCGAAGATCCACCGATTCGCAAAACTTTTTAAAGCTTGGAAAACGGCTCTCTTGTTCGCGAATTTCAATAATAGAATCGATCGCCGCCGATCCTACGTTTTTAATCGCCCCCAGACCGAAGACCAGCCGATTGTCAGATATGGAAAAATCCTTGGTGCTGAAATTCACGTCCGGCGGTTGAACCTTGATCCCATTTTGCCGGCAATCGTGAATGTAACGGAGCACCTTGTCGGTGTTGTCCATGTCGCTGGTGATCAGGGCGCCAAAAAACTCCAACGGATAATGCGCCTTAAGGTACGCGGTCTGGTAGGAAACCTGGGCATAGGCTGCGCTGTGCGATTTATTGAAACCGTAACCCGAAAACTTTTCCATGAGAGAAAATATTTTGTCCGCCTTTTTTTCCGGTCTTTTGTGTTCCCGGCACCCTGTCATGAATTTATCCCTCTGTGCCGCCATTTCTTCCGGTTTCTTTTTTCCCATGGCACGGCGCAATATATCGGCGTCCCCCAGTGAAAACCCCGCAAGGACACTGGCAATATTCATGACCTGCTCCTGATACAAAATCACTCCGTGAGTTTCCTTGAGAATAGCTTTCAATTCAGGAAGGTCATACTTTTCTTCCATCGTCCCGTGTTTGCGTTTGACATAATCATCGACCATGCCACTCTCCAGCGGTCCGGGACGGTACAAAGCAAGCAAAGCAATAATGTCTTCGAAACAATCTGGCTTCATTTTTTTTAAGAGATCGCGCATGCCCGAACTTTCCAACTGGAACACGCCAAGCGTTTGCCCCTTGCACAGGAGTTTGAACGTCTCAGAATCGTCCATCGGAATGGCGTCGATATCGAGATCAACATCCTGTGACTGCTTGATCAGCTTCAGAGCATTGTCGATGACCGTCAGGGTTTTGAGCCCCAGGAAATCCATTTTCAACAGGCCCAGTTTTTCGACGTTGTTCATGGAAAACTGGGTCACCACCTCGTCATTACTGCCTTTATAAAGAGGCAGAAACTGCGTCAAGGGACGCGATGAAATCACCACCCCTGCGGCATGAGTGGAACAATGGCGGGGCAACCCTTCCAGGCTTAGGGCAATTTCCAGCAGTTCCGCCACCTTCTCATTTTCCTTTTGCATTTCCCCAAATCGTGGCTCATCCTTAAAGGCATCCTTCAAGGTGATGTTCAATCGATTGGGAACGAGTTTGGCGATCTTGTCCACCTCCCCGTAGGGCATTTCCAGCGCCCGACCCACATCGCGGATGACTCCCTTGGCGTTCATGCTCCCAAAGGTGATGATCTGGGAAACATTTTGATTGCCGCCGTATTTTTCGGTCACATAATCGATCACCTGCTCCCGCCCTTCGATGCAGAAATCGATATCGATATCGGGCATGCTCACCCGTTCGGGGTTCAAAAACCGTTCAAACAGGAGACCGTATTTTAAAGGATCAATATCTGTGATCTTCAAGGCGTACGCCACCACGCTTCCGGCGGCTGACCCCCGGCCCGGCCCGACCGGAATATTCTGGGAACGGGCGTGGTCGATGAAATCCCAAACGATCAGGAAATAACCTGGATACCCCATGTCCCGGATGATCCCCAGTTCTTCCTGCAAGCGGTCTTCATACGCTTCTCTGTCCACCGAAACTCCCCGCGACGCCATAACACCCAGACGCTCCTGCAAGCCCGATTTGGCTTTTTCCTCCAGATAGGTTTCGAGTGAATATTTTTCCGGAACCGGATAGTCCGGAAAGTTGAGCTTGCTAAAATCCATTTCCAGGTTGCAACGCTCGGCAATCTTCAAGGTGTTTTCGATCGCCTCAGGAACCTCTTTGAATATTTCAATCATCTCCTCCGGTGATTTGAAATAATATTCATCGGAGGGGTATTGCATGCGGTAAGGATCATTGATGGTCTTTCCCGTTTGCAGGCAAAGCAGAATTTCATGCGCCCGAAAATCCTTTTTCTCCAGGTAATGGCAATTATTGGTGGCAACCAGCGGAATAGAAAGTTGCCTGCCAATTCCAATCAATTCCTTGTTGATTTTTTCCTGATACTCCATTTTGTGATACTGCAGTTCCAGAAAAAAATTCCCGTCCCCCATGATTTCCCGGTATTGCTCCGCCGCCTGAATAGCGCCTGGGATGTCTTCTCTGGTGATGCTGTCGGCCACCTCCCCTCGCCCGCAGGAACTGAGCGCGATCAAACCTTCTGAATGCTCCGCCAATAATTCTTTGTCAATTCGCGGCTTGTAATAAAAACCTTCCAAATAACCTGAAGTCACCAAACGCAGAAGGTTTTTATAACCCGTGTCATTCTGGGCTAATAAAATGAGGTGGTAAGACGCGTCACGCAGATGATATTTACTTTTCTTTTCGGTTCGGCTTTCAGGGGCGACATACACCTCACAGCCGATAATGGGATTCAAGCCATGACGCTTGGCTCCGGCATAGAACTCCACCGCCCCGAACATATTGCCGTGATCGGTCATCGCAACGGCAGGCATTTTATACTCCACCGCACGCTTGAACAGAGATTCATGGCGCACAGAAGAATCCAGCAGACTGTAGGATGTGTGCAAATGCAGATGTACAAAATTTGACGGTTTCATGACAAAAAGGTCAGTTTAATAATTTTTCAGGAGAAACGTATTCCAGATCCAGTGCCTCGGCCACCGCGGGGTGCGTCACGTGGCCTTTAAAAAGGTTGAGCCCCAGCGTAAGCGCAGGGTTTTCCAGGAGGGCTTTCTGATAGCCCTTTTCAGCCAGTTCCCTGGCGAATGGAAACGTCGCATTGGTCAGGGCAAACGTTGACGTGCGGGCCAGAGCCCCTGGCATATTAGCAACACAGTAATGAACCACCCCTTCCTCTTCGTAAATCGGGTCGCTGTGGGTGGTGGGACGCGCCGTCTCGAACACGCCGCCCTGGTCGATTCCCACATCCACGATGACCGATCCGGGTTGCATCCGTTTCAACATTTCGCGGGATACCAGCCTTGGCGCTTTGGCTCCCGGTATCAGGACCGCCCCCACGACCAGGTCCGCCGTTCGAAGAGCTTCCGTTAGATTGATTCTGTTCGACATCAAGGTCCGCAATCGGGCGCCGTAAATATCATCCAGATAACGCAGACGCTGAAGGTTGGTGTCCAGAAGCGTTACGGTCGCTCCCGTGCCGATGGCCATTTTCGCCGCGTTGCTTCCGACAATCCCTCCTCCGATGATCACGACATGACCGGGGTCTACACCCGGAACTCCGCCCAGCAGAATTCCCCGTCCGCCGTTTTCACCCTCCAGACATTTCGCACCCTCATGAATGGACATCCGGCCCGCAACCTCACTCATGGGGATTAAAAGAGGAAGTGATTTATCCCGTAATTGCACGGTTTCATAAGCGATGCCAATGATTTTTCTTTCCAGGAGGGCGAGCGCCAGCTCCTTGGCCGGAGCCAGATGCAGATAGGTGTAAAGGATCTGTCCTTCCCTCAGGAGAGCATACTCTTCAGGGAGCGGCTCTTTCACCTTCATTATCATTTCGGCCCGGCCGAAAATTTCATCCCTTTTGGCGATTTTAGCTCCCTGCTCTTCATAATTCAGGTTGGCAAGACCGCTCCCCACCCCGGCCTCGTTTTCCAACAGGACTTCATGGCCCAGAGACACCAGGTCGTGAACCCCTGCAGGCGTGATGGAAACACGGCCTTCGTCGGTCTTTATTTCTTTAGGAATGCCGATGATCATATTTTTGTTTTCCCTTATCTGGTGGTAAAACCGTACGAATTGAAGGAGAAAGTTCGAGCCAAAACAAAAAACGTCGCTCCACGTGAGCAAATTCGCCCTCTGCGAAGGAGTCGGCATCATTTATACCCGTTTTTGGGGTTCCCGACACCAATATTTTAAATCTGATTTAATGTTCTATCCAAATTTGATCTTTAAATTAAAATCCTTTAGATTAAAAGCAGAAAACCTCTTCAAATAATTAAACAATGGTTGGGAGATCAAACTGTTGACAGAAGTTGTTAAATCCAAAATCGAGCATTTGGTCGGGTCTCAATTGAGCCCGGACGGAAAGTTGCTGGATCTGGATGATAAAGAAATCGGTACGGAAGAATTAAAACAGCTGGCGCAACTGGAAGAACTTACCAGCGTGGAACAGCTTTACCTCAGCCATAATTCTCTTGCCGGAGAGGCAATTGGAATACTGGCCGAATCCAAGGTATTCTGCAACCTGCACTCCCTGTACCTGAACCACAATAATCTCGGCGATTCCGAAGCGGAATTGATCGCGCAATCTCCGATCATAAAAAACCTGAACTGCCTGATGTTCGAAGCCAATAATATCGGCCCCGAAGGAGCTAAAGCGCTGGCAAATTCCGGGAATCTGCAAGCTCTGGAAATCCTTTTCATGGACGCCAACCCCATCGGTTCCGAGGGGGCGGAGGCCTTCGCCAAATCGACCCGGCTTCCCAGTCTGCGGGCATTGCATCTGGACAGCACCGGCCTTGGGGACGAAGGGGCCGTTAGCCTTGCAAACTCCGAGGAGATGGCAAAACTCACCAAGCTCTATTTGTGCTCCAATAATATTGGCGACGAGGGAGCCATTGCCCTGGCCAATTCCCCTCATCTAAAGAATCTCACAGCCCTAAGCGTATGGAGGAATGAAATCCGCGATAGAGGCGGAAATGCCATCGCGGAGTCAAAATCGTTTGCTAAACTGGAAAGACTTTATATGAGTCTGAATCTGATCGACCGGCCCGTCCGAAAAGTCATCCGAAAATCGGAGCTTGCGGCCCGGCTCAAAACTTTGGTCATGGACTAGAAGGTTTTTCCAAGGAGACCGATGATGGATTATAAATTTACCTATGGCAAGTTTTTCAATGTTATTTTTCACCTTGGGGTGGCGGTCAACGTGGTGGTTGTGCTTTGGCTGATGTTGTTGTTGTTCGAGGTGATTTGAAAAAGCGGATATTTGCTGAGGCTTTCCATCCTGTTCAATCAGGCAGTTCCCGCACCTTCTTAATTCCAGCTTTATCTGTAGCAATGGTGCTTTTGCCATCCTCGGGAAACACGACCCCACGGTACCCTCTCCCCGCTCTTTACATGTCCTTTCAAATCATAACTATCCTTCAATTTCAAATATGAACAGTTCCTTTTCCAAAAGGCTTGATTTTCCGTGACATATTATTTTACATAGAAAAATGATGTAAAACAATGGTACTATAAGTATATATTTTTAAAGGGATTAAACTTTTCAAATCCATCAAAATCACTAAACCCGGCTCAAAACCCCATAGTTCCGCTTAAGGATTTTTAAGAATGCAAAAATTAAGATTCACCACTGTCTCCAATTTTTTCAAGAACTTAACCCGAAGCCGCAATCATATTTATATACTCAGTTCCGTGCTGGGTCTGGTGGTTATCGGGTGGTTGGGGTATCGCGCCGTAGAAGCAGAGGTCCAAAAAGAAGAGCAAAACGCACTCAATAGCACCCTGACATCCACTCTTCACACCATCGAAGTATGGACAGAAGATAAAAAGCTGGAGGCACAGGTTTTAGCCACCCAACCTGAAACTCGGGAAAATATGCTTTCCCTCATTAAACTATCCAACTCGAAAAATGTGACCGCCGAAAGTTTGAACCAATCCAGGGAGCTGAAATGGCTCCGAGAACATTTGGGTGCCGCGTGTATAAAGTATGGCTTCATCGGATTCGTTCTTTTTGACAATACCGGGCTTCAGGTGGGAGCCCTGCTGGAGAAACCCGTCGGGAAACGACAGTTGACGGGCCTGTCGGATTTTTATTACCGATCCATGCAGGGAGACACCGTCTTGTCTCATCCCTTTGCCAGCGAGGTCCCTCTTCCGGATGTTAATGGGAACTGGAATTCCAAGTTCCCGACGATGTTTGCCTCAACGCCCATTCACAATGACGCAGGGGAAATCGTGGGGGTTCTTGGACTCCGGATCCGGCCCGAGACCAATTTTTCTCGGATATTGGAGTTCGGTCATCTTGGGGAAACGGGAGAGACCTATCTCTTCAACCGTGAGGGACTCCTCCTATCTTTCAGCAGATTCGACCATCAGCTGAGACAGACCGGTCTCATTGCAGACCAAGACGACAGCCTTTCCATTCTTAATATAGAAATCCGTGATCCGGGAGTCAACCTGATCGAGGGACTCTCTCCCACCCTGCCCCGCAATCAACAACCGTTCACCTTAATGGCCGCCAGTGCCATTAAAGGAGAAAGTGGAGTCAATATCACCGGATACAACGATTATCGAGGGGTTCCGGTGGTTGGCGTCTGGAAATGGGTACCCAAATTTAATTTCGGCATCGCCACGGAATTGGATGTTGCAGAAGCGTATAAACCTTTACGAACGCTTAATAATTGGTTTGGCTTATTACTCGTTCTTTTGGGCTTGTCCCTATTTGTTGCGTTGGTATTGCACCAGCGGAAATTTCAAATCGAAAAAGAGCGCAACAAGGCCTTGAATAAGACGGAAGAAAAGGAAGCTGCATTAAATAAATTAAAAAAGCAAGCCCAATTGATACTCGAGAAAGAAGCCCATTTAAGGGCAATTCTGGACAATGCGATAGATGGTGTTATCACCATAGACGAGAGGGGAAACGTTCAGAGTTTCAACCCGGCGGGAGAACACATCTTTGGCTATACGCCTTCTGAAGTCATTGGACAAAATATCAAAATGCTGATGCCCGAACCCTTTCACAGTGAACATGACGGTTATTTAACCCGCTACATCAAAACCGGCCAGGCAAAAATCATCAATCTCGGGCGGGAAGTCGTCGGCAGACATAAAGATGGTTCAACATTCCCCATGGATCTCGGAGTTTCCGAGATGTGGGTGGGTGAAAAGCGAATGTTCATAGGGACCGCACGCGATCTCACCGAGCGAAAGCGGGAAGAAGCGTTAACAACGCGTTTGGGTCGGATTCTGGATGAATCGGTCAACGAAATCTACGTTTTCGATGCAACCACTTTGAAGTTCACCCAGGTCAATGCGGGGGCCCGTAAGAACATGGGGTATTCTCTTGAGGAATTGTCTGGAATGAAGGCTTATGATATCAAGCCCTTCTCTAAAGAAGAGTTCGAGGCAATGGTGGAACCGCTTCGGCGGAATGAGAAACCAGTCCTCATTTTTCAAACGGAGCACATACGCAAGGATAAAACGAAATACCCGGTGGAAGTCCGCCTGCAGTTGATGGAACATGAAAACCCGCCAATTTTCGTTGCTATTATACAGGACATCACCGAGCGGAAGCAGGCGGAAGAGGTCTTGCAAAAGACGCATCAGCAGTTGCTTCATTCCGAAAAACTGAATGCCGCCGGGAAATTGTCGGCAAGTTTTGCGCATGAGTTCAACAATCCCCTGACAGGCGTCCGCAGTGCCCTGGAGCAGATCCGCGAAAGAGTTCCCATGAAGGAGGACTACCAGGAACTTCTAACCGTTGGAATCAAGGAAAGCACCCGAATGGCAGGACTTGTCAAAAAGCTTGCGGATTCCCATCGACCGACATTCGGTCACATAGAACCCCTTAAAATCCACGACCTGATCGATGAAGTTATATTGTTAGCAGGCAATGAATTAAGACAAAAAAAAATCATAATTGAAAAAAAATATTTTCCTGATGTCCCCCGGCTTGAAGGGATTTCGGATCAGCTCAAACAGGTGATGCTGAATCTGGTGCAAAACGCCTGGGATGCCATCCCCGAGAAAGGTGGGGAAATCACCATTTCCACCGAAAGACTTAATGGAACTGTAGATATAAGCGTTAAAGACACAGGGTCTGGCATCGCCCCTGAAAAAATCAATTCCATTTTCGAGCCGTTCTTCACCACCAAGGGGCCTAACAACGGATCGGGCCTGGGACTGTCGGTGAGCTACGGCATTATTAAATCCCATAACGGAAATATCAGGGTGAAAAGTCAGCTCGGCGAAGGAACCACGTTCACCGTGACCCTGCCCATTAATGGAGAAAGAAAATGAGTCACTATCATATATTGCTTGTCGATGATGAAGAA
Organism: Nitrospinaceae bacterium; assembly: GCA_029261595.1. Classification (GTDB taxonomy): domain Bacteria; phylum Nitrospinota; class Nitrospinia; order Nitrospinales; family VA-1; genus JADFGI01. The sequence goes on from JAJDAZ010000015.1 coordinate 102,479, forward strand.
AGCATTCTCAAGGTATTGAGCCTTGATCTGAAAGAACAGGGCTATGCTGTCGATTCGGCGAACTCCGGAAAAGAAGCAATTAAAAAATTGGAGCAATCCCACTATGACCTGATCATCACCGATCTGAATATGGAGGAGATGAATGGAATTCAGGTGATGCAAGAAGCTAAAAAGATGAAACCTGAAACAATGGTTATGATGCTGACGGCTTATGGATCTTTGGACACAGCGGTTAAAGCTCTGCAGTTGGGAGCCTCGGACTATATGTTCAAGCCCTATGACAGGTCCGAGCTTTTCCTCAGAGTTAAAAATTGTTTTGAAAAGCTGGAACTTCAGAAAAAAGTAAACCTTTATGAAAAAATCCTTAACGTATGCACGATTTGCCGAAAAATTCAGGACGATACGGACATGGAACCTGGTGAGGCAAAATGGATGTATCCAGACATATTTATTCAAACAAGAACAAACGTCGAAACCAGCAAAACTTTTTGCCCCGAATGCTTGAAAGAATGGAAACGACAAGTTGGTACAGAAGATGAAAATGAACCGGTATGAAATCCCTGTAGAATTTGTTAGCCGAGGGACTGACTGCAAACGCTTTTCCTCACTCACTCACATTAACCCTATATAAAGCAATTAGTTACACAATATGCGCAGCAAGTCAATTTCCTTCATGGTCGCTCCCGCCCCACAATAATCCCGCTTTTACGGAAAACACCTCCTTTTGTTTACCCATTTAATTTAAGCGATTCTCACCCTCCCCCTCTGTTCTTGGCCTACATCAGCACTATACAGGGCCTTTAGGGTGTGAGGGCCTGGGAAGAGATTTATGGTGCGAACAATGCTATAATCCGCACAAAATCCACACAAAATTTTTTAATCTCAATTGAGGGCTCGCAAAACCAATTCAATTCTCAAAGAGCGTAAATGAAATCTCAATTAATAGAAATTATTTCAAAATATCTTTAGGAGATTGATTTCAATGAATTCCCAAGAGTCTGAGACCTTAGCGGAGAAAGAAGCGTTCAGCTTTGAAGATGGATTTTCAGATTATGAAAATCTCCCCAAACCTTCCAAACTGGAAATTCTGAAGAATATATCGCTCTTCCATACCTTCCCTGATCGGGTTCTCGAACGATTGGTAGATTCCTGCAAATTGATTCGATTGAGCAACGAAGAGGTCCTATGTGAAGAGGGAGCGGTCGAGGAAAAAATGTGGGTTCATCTTTCCGGTGAGCTGTTAATTTATAAATTAAAAAAGACGATTGATGTCATAAGACCCGGTGGTTTTCTGGGTGAAATGTCCTTGATTGACAACCTTCCTCGCGCCGCATCGATCCGAAGCGTGGGAGATTCCCTGCTGATAGAAATCGATAATGAATTTTTTCACAAAGAAATTCTAACCGATACGCAAGCGGTCCTCTCCATCATGCGAACCCTCACCAATCGCGCCCGGCACAACCTCGATATCATTGCCAATGAGTGTCGGCAGTTGAATTGCATGGTCCACGATATGAGAAACTATATGGTACCTCTTTCGATTTCGGAAGTGCACATGAATGGCCTGCTCAAGAAACTGGAAGGAACTTCAAAAAACCATAAAAAGCGTGAAGGCTACGATGAATTAGACACCGGACTAAAAAAAATGATTTCGGTCAAGAACAATGTTCTCACCCTCATTGACCAGACCCTAAGCGTCACTGTGAGGAAAAAATCCGACTACATCAGATCCCCGGCGGATATCGTAAAATTGGTTCATGAAACCACCGAGGACACCTTCTGTCACAAGCAATTGAAAAACAAACAATCCAAAATCACGCTTCCGGGAAAACCCGTTCAGGAAATAAATTTTAATGAACTGGATATTAAACGCGTCCTGCAAAATTTAATGATCAATGCCGGATACGCTTCCGAAAAAAATGGTGTTGTTGAAGTGGGCATCCAGATAAAAGAAAAGGAAGCCTGGGTGTATGTGACAGATCATGGAACGGGCATTCCCGACGACGTCAAGCCCCTGCTGTTGAAAGAAAAGTATACCAGTAAGCCCGATGGCAACGGTTTTGGCCTGTTATCCTGCCGGGAGATAATAGAAGAATACCACGACGGTAAGTTCTGGTTTGAATCGGAATGGGGAAAGGGAACCACCTTTTATTTTTCCCTTGCGCTTTAGAACTGACCCTTTCCCGGAACAGAATGTCCGGGGTGTAAATTTTAAATCAAAAATCTGTTTTCTTGTGCAGTTGCAGGTAATATTTTTCTAAATCCTTGACGGAAAACATCCCCACAATATCGTTTTCTTTTTTCACAGGAAGATGGCGAATATTATTTTTTTCTATTACTGCACCTGCCTCGGCAATCGATTGATCGTGTTGGATAGTAAATTTAAGTTCTGTCATCACAGATGAAACCTTGATCGCTTTGGGGTCGCTTTCGCTCCTCAAAACCAAAAACATCCAATCTGTTTTTGTAAACATCCCGACATACTCTTCCCCCTCCTTTACCAAAAGCGCACCAATATTGTTCTCATACATTTTTTCGACCGCTTTGTAGGCGTATTCATCCGGACTTACAGAATGGATTGTAGTGCTCATGAAATCACTGACTTTACTCATTGGCAAACTCCTTTTTCATTGATCCGTATTTTCAAACTGAAGGTTTTTTCCGTATCTCTCATAAGGGTAAAAGCCGGGAGTCCTGAAACTATTCAAATGGACCCGCCATCCAGCAGGAAATTGAACTCGAGACTCAACCGTATCTATCGGAAAAACAGATAACCGCAGGAGAGAAAAAAAGGGCTGATCACCTGGTGTCAGGCCAATTCCAAAGAAGCCGTTGCTTTGACCAGAAACTCCTGGTTTTTCCACAGCAACTGATCCTGGGGAATGAGGTAATCTCCCTTTTCATTCCGAAAAGGCCGCCAGTCGTTGTTGATATAGACTTCATTGGGACGAAAACCGGCCTTATACATGAGCGACTGATTTTTGGAGATATAGTATCCCAGATAAAAGTATTTGATCCTGTGCGACCGGGAAAACTCCAATTGTTTGAGGATGCTGAAATTCCCCAATCCCATCCGGGCATCCGGCGCATCGTAAAAGGTGTAGATAGCCGAAAACGTATTGCTGGTATGATCCCCCAGTGCCACGCCGATCAGGCGATCATCCAGGTAATATTCAAACTCGATTCCGTAGGGAGTGTTGACGTAAAAAGAAAGGCGGAAGTTTTGTTCGTCTTCCACATCGTCCTGAAGGGTGTGGAACCGTTTTTTGTGATTGAGGTACAGCTCGAATTTTTCCTCGGAATACTGGGGTTTGCCAATTTCGACCCTCACCTCCTTGCAGGCCGAAAGCACACGCTTCTGGCTTCGGGTCGGGCAAAAATCATCGGTCCGCAAGCGGATGGGAATGCATTGGTGGCAATTCTGACAACGCGGCCGGAAAAAATAATCCCCGAAATGCCGCATCCCGTGAGCCAGCAGATATTCAAACTCCACTTCCGAGATATCTTCCAGCAAATATTCTTCAAAAAGAGAGTCGCGGTCCTTAAAATATCCGCATTGAAAAGGCTTGGAATCAATGAAGTGAGCCAGCATGATTATTTTCGAAAAAATGTGGGCCGAGCCAGTAAATTGGAAAAAAAAGGCTGTTATATCTATATCGCATCAATTATAGCATTTCAATTCCAAATAATCGCGAAAACCTGTTTTTTCACGGGTTCTGGGCCTCAGGCTTGCTGGAAATCTAATGAAGACCCGCGCATAAGTTCCGAAAGTGCAATGACATTGCATCAAAAATCAATTTATGATTAACTGGCCGCGCTCGCTCCCGCGAGGGGGAATTTGTTCACGCCGTGCACAAATCATCGTGATAACAACTTGCTGACGACGTGCTGGATTTCGTGTTGGAACCTTTTTCACGCAAAGGTTCTATGGGGCTAGTGAGCGTGTGATATTTCACCTTTGCCTTCATGCCCCTGTGGTATCCCCTTCATTAGCTTTCATGCCCCGAAGGGGTAGGAGGGGTAAAGCGAGCGTAGCCTTAACTTTCCCCCTCGCGGGAGCGAGCGATTTATGAAAATCTCTGTCATCATCCCAACCCTCAATGAAGCGCTCATTCTTGAGAAAACAATCGCCGAGGTCAGCCGCCACTCTCCCCACGAAATAATCATCGCCGACGGTGGGAGCGAAGACAACACCCTCGAAATCGCTCAAAAGTTCGGCTTGGCGGTTGTTGAAAGCTCTCCCGGTCGCGCTGTGCAAATGAATGCGGGCGCACAATCCGCCACCGGAGATGTCCTGTTGTTTTTGCATGCGGACAGCCGGGTGGAGGAAAAGAGCTACCAGAAAATGGTCACGGTCATGGCCCAGGAAACACAGGTGGGCGGGGCCTTCAGCCTGGCGATCGAATCGGACAAGCCCTCCCTGAAAATAATCTCTGCCTTCGCTACTCTCAGAGCCAGATACCTCAACCTGGTTTATGGAGATCAGGCGATCTTTGTCAGGACTCGCACATTCCACGAAATTGGCGGCTTCCCCCTGGTGCCCATATGTGAAGACCTGGATTTTTACCGGCGACTCATGGCAAAAGGACCCACCGTGGTCCTGGAAGAAAAAACCTTCACTTCGGCAAGGCGGTGGGTCACGGAGGGAATTATTTTCACCTCGCTTCGTAACTCGGTCATCGCCACCTTATTTCTTCTCGGGTTCCCCCCCCGGATTCTGAGCAAATGGTACCAGGCGGTCCGGTAGAAGGAGTTCAGGAGTTAAACTCATTGAATTATGGGGCTGAGATATCGTTTAATATTCTTGAATCGGACCCTGGCAATTCATATAATAAACTCATATCCAGAAATTTTTTCATCAGCATAATTTTCCTCCGGTTAAAACAATATGGGTAAAAAATCCAATAAAAACAAGGTTTCTAAAAAGAACCTGAACAAATTAGCGTTGCCGTTATTTTCAGTGGCGATCCTGGTCATTTTGACGGGGGTCTTTTTTGCCACCAAACAAGGGGGAAACGGAACGCCGGTCGCCCCCGCAACAGGAATTCTCATTGAAACCCGTCCGGTCCTGTCTTCCGCATTATTTACCGGGAAAGTGGCGCAGGCCTACAGGATCGCCGCAGAAATTCCCAAAGTGCTGGACAGCCAGTTCTGCTATTGTTATTGCAAGCAGGAGAAAAAGCATAAAACCCTGTTGACCTGCTTCACCAACAAGCACGGCTCCAAATGCGAAACCTGCATCAACGAAGTGCTTTACGCTTACAAAATGTACAAACAAGGACTGACGCTGGATGAAATCGTCATCGCGATAGATAAAAAATTCTACCGCCCTCCTCCACACCGGTCCCTATAAAAAATAATTACCATTATGGAAAAAGCGTTAGAAACAAAACCCATCAGCATTTACATTCCGTACGCCTTTCTGGTCACGGCTCTGCTTTCCATATTCGTCACCACGCTGAACAAAGTGGAGTTGGAACCCTTCAAGACGGAATATCCAGCTGAATCTTTCCTGGCGCCGTCGTTTGAATTGGAATCGGTTTCCGGCGGCAAAGTCAGTCTGCTGGATTACCGTGGCAAGGTGGTGTTCATCAATTTCTGGGCCACCTGGTGCAGTACCTGCGAGGTGGAAATGCCGTCGATGGAAAAACTGTATCAAAAATATAAAGAACACGGTTTTGAAATGCTGACCATCAGCGTGGACAAAGATAAATCGCTGATCGAGCCTTTCATGAAAAAGTACAACCTGACATTTCCCGTATTGCTCGACCCGGAAAGTAAAGTCGCCAAAAAGGATTATAAAACCACCGGCGTTCCGGAAACCTTCATCGTCAACCGGGAAGGGATCATCGTGTTCAAGAGAATCGGCCCCGACGACTGGGCCACCGATGAAATGATGGACGCCTTCGCTCAATTGACACTGGGAACCTGATATGCCTGGAAAATGGATCATTCAAATTTTCGTCGGACTGCTTCTCCTTACCTTTTCCGGAGAAACCGTCTTCGCCCACGGAGGCCATAAAAAACCCACGGCGGAAATGGAAGAATCCGCTCCAGAGACAGGCTCCCCCTATGCGATCGATGGCGATGACGAAGCATCTTCAACCGGTGAGCAAGGTGACTTATCCCTTTCCCGCACCGACATCTTTGCCGACGAACCCCCAATGGCCCACGAGGGGATGGAGCACATGGACCACCAACCCGCAGGCACCATGGATCACAAAATGCCTGAAGTTGAAATCGCCAAACGCGAATGGGTTTCCACCAAACAAAAAGGTTATGGCGCGGCGGTTGGCATCACCATTTTCGCAGGACTTATTTTTGGAGTGTTGAGCATCAAACGACCCCTGGAATAACGATCAAATAGAAAGGTAACTCCTCTACCATGCCAAACGGTTTGCTGGAAACGATCAAAGACCGGTTAGGCTTGAATCTCCTGCAATACGATATCGAGGAGCATGCCAACTCCATCCCATATTCCTTAGGCGGGATGTCGCTGGTATCCCTGAAACTTCTCATCCTCAGCGGATTTCTATTAGCCCAGTTTTACGTCCCTGATCCCGAACGCGCCAACCAGAGCATGCACTACCTGATGGACCAGGTTTACCTGGGCTGGTTTCTTCGCGGTGTCCATTTCTGGTCGGCGGAAGTATTGACTGTGACGATGATCCTGCACATGTTGCGCGTTTATTTCACGGCCTCTTATAAAAAACCGCGCGAAATCAACTGGCTGACCGGGGTCGTCCTGCTTCTCATCATTGTGAATCTGCTTTTTACCGGGACGGTGCTCAAATGGGATCAGGAAGCTTACGAAGCCCTCGATCACTTTCTCTGGACTGTGGAAAAAATGGGGATTTTCGGGCTCCCGCTGACCGAGGCGTTTGCACAGGGGGTCCCGCTACTAAGCAGAATCTATATGGCGCACATCTCCATGCTTCCCTTGATACTCATTCCGGTTCTGGGCCTGCATCTTTTTTATATGAAATTGCACAAGGTGTCCCCGAAACCGGACCAGCCGGAAGGCGGGCGCAAGATGCCATTTTCCCAGCACCTCGCCTACTTGACCCGTGCCGGAGCCGGGATTTTTGCCGTCATCTGCCTGCTGTCCCTGTTGATCGCCCCCCCATTGGGTGAAAAAGCGATTCTCGGAATGGAGGTCACAAAACCGCCCTGGCAGTTCGTGTGGTTGTACGCGCTGGAAAATTTATGGGTTCCGTTTCTCATTGTCGCGCCCATCGTCCTCACCCTGACTTTTTTGGCCCTCCCCTTTGTGGACCGGAATGAGGAAACTCACTGGAAAAAACGTCCTATCGCCAACGCATTCATGGCAATCCTGGTGGTCGTGATGATCGGTCTTATCATCTGGGGCTCGGTCACCACCATGACCCACGAGATGTAAACCGCTGTCCCCAGTTATCGGATCAATGCCCATCACCCTGGAAATTCTGACAAAAAAGGACTGCGGTCTGTGCGACGAGGCCAAAATTATTGTGGACCGGGTTCTTGAAGACTACCCGGCGCGATTGGTGATCACCGATATCGAATGCGATGGCGATCTGTTCGAAAAGTACAAAGAAAGAATTCCCGTACTGAAGATCAATGGCGAGGAGCATTTTGTCTTCAAGGTGCACGAAATCACCCTCAGAAAAAAACTGGACAAAATCCTGCCAGCGTAGCGCTGGACCAGGTACTAACGTTCGATGGGTTTTTGAGGTATCATTAGTTTTTCTATTAATTTAAGTTTTTAGGTCTTCGGTCTGCGGTATTTTAAGGGGATGGCTCATGGTCCAAGTTTAATTTTTCAGGGTCGTTAGTAACCAGAAAACGGGAGTGTCCAAATGGTCGAGAAAATCGCTTTAACCGAAACAGAGCTGGAAGAAAAATTAAAAGAAATGGCGCCGGAGTGGAAAATCAAAAAAAATGAAAAAGGGATGCCTTACATCGAACGGGTAAAACACGCGCATTCGTTTATGGAAGGGATTGATTTCGTCCATCAAGTCGCGGACCTGGCGGAAGCAAACAATCATCATCCCGACATCCTGATTCAATACAAAAGAATCTCCGTCCGCTACTGGACCCACTCCGCAAGCGGCGTCACCCTGGCGGACGCACAGATGGCGCAAAAAGTGGACGCCTTGTTTTAAGGAATAAATACGAAATCCAAAGGAAGGGATTAAATATCAAACTCTGCTGGTTTTCGCCGTCGTGGTTCCTTTTCCCCAATTTTGGAAAGATGTTTTTCTAAATGTTTCCAAAACTTTGTCGATCCTATTTTAACCGAAGAAGGAGGGGCCGTCTTTGCGGAAATAATGCCTTTTCTCAGATACTTCGGATGGGACAGCTCGTAATCCAAACTGATAATGGTTAGCTGATTAAATTTTTTAATATTGGCTTTTATAGAAACAACATAACCGCTGGGATCTTCAGTCATCCACATATACCAAGGGAGGGTATCTTTTAGCCTTTGGTTTTCATATTCAGCTACTTTTTTCCACTCATCAATGGTTAAAGGTGTCGGTGCGTGGGCCTGGGTAAAAATAAACTGCGATAAGTGACATTTGCTTTTACAGCTTGGTTTCTCGGTTGCGATATTTTAACAGATTCTACGCGACTTGTTTTTCCTCCTCTTCAGAGTTTTCAAAGACGTATTTTTGATAAAGTATTTTTCCATCCTGGA
>JAJDAZ010000016.1 GCA_029261595.1 Nitrospinaceae bacterium
CACCATGCCGACCAATCCGCCGGGAAATTCCAGAAGCTCGCCGGACATCGCATTTTCCAAACCATAGATACGGGCAATACCGTCGCCAACGGAAATCACGCGACCCGTCTCTTTGAGCTCGATACTATCCTCAAACCCCTGAATCTGTTTTTCGATCAGGGAACTAATCTCATCGGCTCGCAAACTCACTTAGGCTACCTCCTCTTTTTCCAATTTTTGTTTTAATAGCGTCAGGCGATTTTTTATGGTCGCATCGGCAACCTGGTCTCCGATTTTCAGCTGGACCCCGCCTATGAGGGATTCATTGACATGGACATCGATCAGAACCGTTTTACCCAGAATACTATTCAAAGCGGACCGCAATCTTTCAATGTTTGCATTGGTCAACGCTTGCGCTGACTGAACGGAAACCCGGACTTGTTTCAACCTGCGGTCAACGATTTTTTCAAAATATTCGGCTATGTTTTCAACAAACAGGATTTTTTTCCTATCTGACAACAACACAAGCAGGTTGCAAACCACCTGTTCCACTTTGAGCCGGTCGCATAAATCTCTGACCATGCTGTTTTTCTTCTCCAGCGGAATGGAAGGCTGTGAAAAAAACCGGACCAACTGATCCTGGTTGTCCAAAGCGCTTTTAAAAGCCTGCAGATTTTCCAAAACAGGATTCAGTAATGAATCCTGTTTGACACTGCTGGAGAGCGCTTCCGCATATCGTTTGCCTATCAAATTTTCTATCATGGATTTTTCAACGGTCTCATTAGGTTACAGAACAACTGATCTCCCAATCGTCAGTTCATCTGCCCCTGTTGCATTTCTTTAAGCACTTCTTCGATGGACTCCTCGGTCAATCGTTTGCGATCGGAATCGTCCATCGTCTTTTTTAAAAACTTTTCCGTCGAAGCGATGGTCAACGCGGCGGTGAAACTGCGAACTTCCCCCATCAGCTTGTTGCGGGACATTTCAATTTCCCGTTCCATATCATTCTGCATCTGCTTGACTTTGGCCTGAGTTTCTTCCAGCGCTTTTTCCTGAATTTTCTTCGATTCGCTGGTCGCCATTTGAACAATGGTACTGGCTTTCTCGTGCGCGCTCTTTAGTTCCTTTTCAAGATCCTCACGCATAGCGACCGCTTCTTTATTTAACTTTTCGGCGCTCTCGATATCCCCGCGAATTTTTTTCTCTCGCTCCTCCAGACCCTCTAAAATAGGCGGGAAAGCATATTTCTTCAGGAGAACAAATAACAGGCCGAATGAAAGCAAAGACCAGAATATAAGCGAGCCGAAGACTTCAAATTGCTCAAACTGTGGCATTGTATCCCTTTCAACAAAAAAGGAAGTGTTAGAGCAGGGGGCGGCCCCTCCGAGGGAAAACCGATTCGCCTCCTGACAAAAATTTTACTCTAGGGCATTATAATAAATGCGATGACCAGGGCGTAAAGTGCGATCGCCTCAACCAGTGCGAACCCAATCCAGCAGTATTTCGCAACACGCGCTTCGGCGTTTGGCTGTCGGCCAACGGTCTCAATAGTTTTGGCAAAAATATAGGCAATCCCCAAAGCCGCGCCGAAAAAACCCGCCGCGCACAACCCCATGCCGATTAATGCTGCTGCTTCTGCACCCATACTGATTCTCCTTTATTACAATAATTAATGTAAATTAATCACGTCGCCAATATAAACACAGGTCAACGTCGTAAAAATATATGCTTGAATAAACGCAATGGCGATTTCCAGCCCGTTGATTACCACAGTAAACCCGAAAGGCATCCACCCTATCCAAATCGAAGCCGACATCGCCAAGCCAAAAAGTACGGCCAGAACCGTGTGCCCTGCTGTCATATTCGCGAACAAACGGACGGACAATGATAAGGGACGCGCCAGCATGCTGATGATTTCAATCGGGATCATGATCGGAACCATGACCTTGGGAATTCCCGGAGGAATCAGGATGGTCAGGAAATGCCCTCCATGCTTGGCGAACCCGATCACCAGCGTCATAATAAAGATGCCGACCGCAAACGCTCCGGTGACGGCAATCTGGCTGGTAATGGTGTAGGAACCGGGAATCAATCCGATTAAATTACAGGTCAGGATGAAGATAAACAGGGAGGCGATAAAAGAAAAATATTTTTTCCCCTCTTCCTTGCCGATGAATTCATCGACCATCCCCTGAATGAATTCCATGGCAATTTCCAGAACGCTCTGAAGTTTTCCGGGTACCAACTGCCGGCCTTTTCCAGCGACCATCATGAACAATGCAAAAACCAGAGCCAGACCAACCCACATGGCGATGATCGCCTTGTTGATCGAGATATCCAACCCACCCACGCTTAAGTGAACGATGGGGTGAAGTTCAAAATGATGTAGGGGACTTTCCATATTTAACTTTTTCCGTCCTGATCCTTAGATGATGTATTGTTTTGATCTCTTTCTTCTTCCAGCTCTTTCGTCATGACCTGAGCTACCCGGAAGACGTTCAACATTCCTGCGGCTCCGCCAAAAATCACACCTGCCACAATCCCCCAGGGCTTGGTTGCGAAGAAATGATCGACCCCGTAACCCATACCTGCGCCCAGCAATGTGGCAACCGTCATTTCCGTGCCCAACCTGAAAGCGATACCCAAGCCTTGACGGAAGTCGTTGCTTTCACTCATTCATTAAATTTTTGGGAAAAACGACCTGATAAGGAAAAAAGGAGGCTATCTTACAATATGTTGTATTGTTTGTCCAAAAAAAATTTTCCCATGATGGAAGTTAAGAGGAAATTAAATGCAATAGTTGTCAGGCGAAACCTCTCAGTAAGCCAGGGTCCCATTTTCTTCCTCGAAATCTTCAAGAGGAATCATATCGATGGCGTCCCACGGGCATCCTTCCAGTAGCGTGTCCATAGGCCCTTTGGTAATGCATTTCTTGCAACCGATGCATAACAGCGCATCGACATACACCCGGTTGAAAATAGGCGCGTCCGGGTTTTCCACCTCGTACATACAATTTTCAACGGGGCATTCGGTGATGCAAATGGGCGCTCCACTGCAACCAGTGCAAGAGTCGTTAATAACTGCAAGTATCTTTGGTTTTCGTTTTCTTTGTACGCTTCTTTTTTCTTTTTCGCCGGCAGCCATAGGATTTCCGAGGAATTAAATTTTAGATAATAAACGTTCTTCTAAATTTTACCAAAAACGAGTGTGATTAATACCAGATTCTTCTGCTATTTTCAATATCAACCCTCAATTAAGGTTCTTTTTTGACGCTTTCTCTGAGACTTCCAGCGCCCTGCCCTATTTTTAGGTTCCAACCGACCCATCCTTTAATAGGAAGGTTTTTCATTTACTCTAACTGACAGCTGTATTAATATAAACCCTCAGTAGGATGTTTATCCTCGGCAACCGGCTATCATTTTGAAGATATTCTGCCAGGGGATAGTAAATTTTTGATATTTAAATCAATTATCAACCTTTGAAATCTCCTTTTTCACTCCTTATAAGGGAACTTATAAGGGAAATGAAAGAGATGGAAGAATATACAATGCCATGTCATTCCAACGGATTTTGGGTCAGGATCAACCCAAACGGATCATCCAGAATGCGCTTGAAAACAACAGCGTGTCGCACGCTTATCTGTTCTACGGCCCGGAAAGTATAGGGAAAAAGCTCACGGCGGTCGAGTTCGCCAAGGCTTTGAATTGTGAGGTTTCCGGCCCCAAAGATAATTGTGGCAATTGCCCTTCCTGCAGAAAAATTGATCACGCCATCCATCCGGACTTCTTCTTTCTTGAACCGGAAAAAAGTTCGCCTGCGGGAAGAAATGCTTTCATAAAAGTAGAACAGATCCGGGAACTGCAAAATAAACTGGCCTACCTCCCCTACGAAGCAAAAACCAAAGTAGCGGTCATCGACGGGGCGGAAACAATGAATCCCCAGGCCGCTAATACGTTGCTGAAAACCCTGGAGGAGCCTCCTTCATCCACGATTCTCATTCTGATCGCATCCAATCCGTATCAATTATTACCGACGATTGTCTCCCGTTGCCAGGGCGTCAAGTTTCACCTTCTGGCTTCCGAGGCTGTCAGGCAGATTTTACAGCAATCCCTCCAACCTGAACCGGAAGAGTTTTCCGAAAAAGAGTTGAATTTAAGGACACTCCGGTCGATGGGCCGGATCAGCAGGGCTTTGGAGGAAGATATTGAAGCGACCGATATTTACCGGGAAGACATTTTGAAACTTCTGGAACAGGCGTCTTTCAGGCGCATGGATGTGGTTTTCAAATGGACCAGACAGTGGGCCAGACGATCCGACCAGATCCAACCGGTATTGGATGAACTTCTGAACCTTTTGCGGGATCTGGCGGTCATCAAATCCCAGGGGGAAAATGCCGAAATTCTTAACCGGGACATTTTGCATCGCCTGCATCCTCTGGCGGAGCAAAAATCGGCAAGGACTCTTTTCGCCATGTTCGATTCCGCCCTTAAGACCAAATCGGCCCTGGCGGCAAACGCAAATCTCCAGCTTTCTCTGGATCACATGCTGATTCAATTTTGTGAAGCAGCTTAAATATAACTGAAAAATGAACTCCATAGCCCAGGAATCCCCAGCATCCACTCCGGAAACAACCGGCCCCCGGTTTCTCATTGGAATCCGCGTCCGAGACAAAGGAAAGTCCGAACTTTATGATCCCGGCCACCTCCAGTTAAAGGTCGGCATGTCGGTGATCATCGAATCGGGCAATAATCAGGAAATGGGAGTGGTTGCTTCCAATAAAATCATTAATTTCACAAAAAATGGGTCCGCAACGTATTCCAGGGTCTTGAGGGCGGCAAATGAAAATGACGTGCAAGCTCTGGAACGGCGGGAAGCTTTGGAGCGACGGGCAAAAAACCTGTGCAACGAGAAAATTGCCGAATTGAAGTTGCCGATGAGTCTTAGCCGGGTGGTCCACCTCCCCCCCGCCAACAAGACGATTTTCTTTTTCACTGCGGAAGGACGTGTCGATTTTCGCCAACTGATTAAGGAGCTTGCGTCGAATCTGCATCACCGGATCGAAATGAAGCAAGTCGGGGTCCGTGATGAAGCGAGGGCGATCGGCGGAAATGGCGTGTGCGGAGAGTCCCTTTGCTGTTCGACCTTTCTCGATGAATTCACCCCCGTGACCATCCGCATGGCCAAAGACCAGGGCCTTGCGCTCAATCCCAGCAAAATTTCCGGGGTGTGCGGGCGGCTGATGTGCTGTCTTCAATACGAGCACGGTACTTACAGAGACATGATCCGCGGCCTGCCGAAGCCGGGGAGCAAAATTGAAACCCCCGATGGACCGGGAAAGGTGATGAAAAACGAAATCCTTGAACAAAATATCGTCGTTCGCCTTGAGGATGAAAGTGTGATGACCTACTCATTGGATGAACTGAAGGATTACCTTAAACCCAAAAAAGCCAAGTAACTCCCTTTAGGGTGCTCAGATAAATCGAAATATTTTCGTGTTTGCCATTCCTCCCCTTATTGAATATCAGGGAGGATGTCGATCGAAATCGAATTTCTCCAGCTCCCTTTTAAAATCAATCCTGAAAAACAAAACCTGATCCAATGCAAAAAAACGGTAAAAAATTCTTCATCACCACCCCGATTTATTACGTCAACGATGTTCCCCATATCGGCCATGCCTATACCACCATCGCCGCCGATGTGGTCTCCCGTTACAAAAAGCTGGAAGGTTACGAGGTATTTTTCCTCACCGGAACCGACGAGCACGGGCAAAAAGTGCATCAGGCGGCGAAAGACCTCGGCCTTGACGCCCAGGTACATGTAGATAAGCTCAACACCCGCTTCAAGGAGCTTTGGGTCCGGTTCAATATCTGCAACGACGACTTCATCCGCACCACGGAAGAGAGGCACAAGGTCATCGTTCTTGATATCCTGAAAAGACTTTTCGACAAAGGGGAAATCTACAAGGCAAGTTACGAGGGTTGGTACTGCACACCGGATGAACGTTTCTGGACGGAAAAGGACCTGGTCAACGGCAATTGCCCGGAATGCGGACGCAAGGTAGAGAAAATCACCGAAACCAACTACTTCTTTAAGATGGGCCAGTATCAGGACTGGCTGATCGAGCACATCAAGAACAACGAAAATTTCATTCAACCGGCTTCCCGTAAAAACGAGGTGTTGGGTTTTTTGAGCAAGCCCTTAGAGGACCTCTGCATTTCCCGGCCCAAGGACCGCATGCCCTGGGGCATCCCCCTGCCCTTCGACGACGATTACGTCACTTATGTCTGGTTCGACGCGCTGATCAATTATATTTCCACCCTCGGCACGCTGGATAAAATTAAAGCCTCGGGATTCTGGCCGGCGGATCATCATCTGGTGGGCAAAGACATTCTGACCACGCACGCGGTGTACTGGTCGACCATGCTCAAATCCATGGGACTTCCGTTGGCCAAAAATTTATTCGCGCACGGCTGGTGGACGGTGAACGGGCAGAAAATGTCCAAGTCCCTGTTCAATGTGGTGGAACCGAATCATCTGATCGACCAGTTCGGCGTAGACACCATCCGCTATTTCCTGATGCGGGAAGTTCCCTTCGGCCTGGACGGCGATTTTTCTCACAAGGCGCTCATCGGTCGGCGCAACAGCGACCTGGCCAACAACCTGGGGAACCTCCTGAACCGCACGACAAATATGATTCAGAAGTATTTTGAAGGAACGATCCCTGCTCCTGCAACTTCTGGCGAGGAAGACGAACCTCTCCTGAGCAAGGCCCAGGAAACCGTGACCCGAGTGAGGACGCTATACAATGATCTCGCCTACAACAAAATCCTGACAGAAATCTGGGAACTGGTGGACGCCACCAATCAATACATCGTTAAAACCGGCCCGTGGAATCTGGCGAAATCCGACGAAGGCAAAGAACGTCTCAAAACGGTGATGCACCATTGCGCCGAATCTCTCAGGACGCTGGCCATTCTCCTCTACCCTTTCATGCCCGAGAGCGCCGCGGCCATGAATCAGCAATTGGGGATCGATACCCCGATCGAGGAACAGGGCATGGAGTCGGTGGAAAAATGGGGCGGGGTGAAACCCGGAAGTAAGATTCAAGCGAGTTCGCAACTGTTCCCCAGGATAGAAGACAAAGAAGCGGATAAAATTCTTCAAGGCACGCAGGTTTCCGGAGAGCCCGCCAAACCGCAAGCGGCGGAAAAAAAGCAGGACGAGGTTTCTTCGGAACAGGTCACCATTGAAGATTTCATGAAGATCGACCTTCGAACGGGAAAAATTCTGGAAGCCGAGAAAGTAAAAAAGTCCAAGAAGCTGATCAAACTGAAAGTGGATATCGGAAGCGAAACGAGACAGGTGCTTGCGGGAATCGCCGAAGCCTACGAGCCCGACCAGTTGATCGGCAGGACCATTATTCTGGTCGCCAATCTCAAGCCGGCAAAACTGATGGGCATCGAATCCCAGGGCATGATTCTGGCGGGCTCTGCGGACGGAAAAATCATCCTGGGAGGATTCGATCAAGAACTTCCTTTGGGAGTGCGCGTAAGATGATCATTGACACCCACGCCCATCTCGACATGGATCAGTACGACGCCGACCGCGACGAGGTGATCCAGCGCGCCAGGGACAACGGCGTCGATTACATCCTCAACATCGGGTGCGACGTAGAAAGCAGTGCCCGCTCGCTTGAGCTTGCGGAACGGTTCGATTTTATATACGCCACGGCGGGCATTCATCCGCACGACGTGAAATTGATCGACGGCAGTACCTATACGGACCTCAAACAACTGCTCGCCCACCCCAAGATGATCGCGGTGGGAGAGATCGGACTGGATTATTTCAAAAATTATTCCCCGCAGGATGTGCAACGTGAACATTTAAGAAAACAGCTGGCGCTGGCCAAAGAACTCGACAAACCCATCATCGTGCACTGCCGGGACGCCAATGAAGACATGATCGCGATTTTATCCGAGTTCTACCCCGTCAACGAAAAGGCCCGTTCAGGCATTTTTCATTGTTTCTCCGGCGACCAGTGGCTGGCCGACAAAGCTCTCGAAATGGGATTTTATATTTCCTTTTCCGGTTCGGTGACGTTTAAAAAATCCGACGACCTTCGCGCGGTGGCAAAAACCATCCCCGCCGACCGGTTGTTTGTGGAAACCGATTGTCCTTATCTCGCGCCGGTCCCCAAACGGGGAAAGCGCAACGAACCGGCGTTTGTCAATCACACCGCTGAATTGATCGCGGACATACGCGGTTTGCGGGTGGAAGATGTGCAGCGAACCTCGGAACTCAATTTTTTTGAACTGTTCGGCATCGGAAAAAACGCTCCGACAGGAACAGTTTCGTATCAGATCAGGAACTCGCTTTACCTCAACCTGACGACGCGATGCACCGACGATTGCGTGTTCTGCACGCGCCTCACCCGTCCCGTTGTCCAGGGGTACAACCTCAAACTCGACCGCGAACCGACCGCTGAGGAGGTTTGGGAATCAATCGACGACCCGACAAAATATGACGAGGTGGTGTTCTGCGGCTACGGTGAACCCACCCTGCGTTTGCCTGTCATCAAGGAAGTGGCAAAAAAAATCAAGGATGCCGGAGGACGTGTTCGCCTGAACACCAACGGTCACGGTAACGTCATCAACAAACGCAATATTCTGCCGGAGCTGAAAGGACTGATCGACGAAATTTCGGTCAGTCTGAACACCGACAGCTCGGAAGCTTACGACGAAATCTGCCGTCCCCTGCCGGGGTTTAGAAACGGGATTTACGACAAGATCAAAATCTTTATTGAAGAAGCAAAAAAATACATCCCAAAAGTGCAGGTGACCATCGTGACTCAACAGAAAGATGTGGATGAATCCGCCTGTGAGGAAATCGTCAAAAAAGAATTCGGGGTCGATTACCGCGCGCGCAAATACAATATGGTTGGGTGAGGCGGAGAACACTCAAATCTATTAATTTGGAACCACCGATGAACACAGATGGACACTGACAAAAACTTTTCACCGCAAAGGCGCAAAGAACGCAGAGAGGGATCAAAATCTGCCTGCTTGAAAACACCCGCGGGGGACAGGAAAAATAAATCCCTCTCCCCTTGAAGGGGAGAGGTTAGGTGAGGGGATGGTTGAAGCCACAAATGAACACAATTCGAAAAAATGGAAGTAGTGTGGATTTTCCAAACTGGGACAGGATAATAGAGGAATATAAATCATGAACTGGATTTCTTTAGGCGCAGGGTTGGGTGGGTTGAGCGTCATGCTGGGCGCGTTCGGAGCGCACTCCTTAAAAGACCGCCTGACCGAACAGAAACTGGCGACTTTCCACACCGCCACAGACTACCTGGGCTATCACGCGCTGGCGCTCATCCTGGTGGGAGTTCTTATATTGGTACTTGGAGAACCAGGCAAACAGGCCATGAAAAAGGTGGGGATTTTTTTCACCACCGGGATCGTGCTTTTTTCCGGCAGTCTGTATGCACTGGCTTTCGATGGACCGCGTTTTTTCGGACCGGTCACGCCCTTCGGCGGCCTGTTTTTTATGATCGGCTGGTTCACCCTTGCGGTCGTCGTCGCTAAATTGCTTAAAGAAAAAAATAATAACTAAACTCTGTTTAAACCGCAAAGACGCAAAGATCGCTAAGAGTTTAACTGGCAGAGAACCAATTCCTGGTGAAAATTAGCTTTCCCCCTCTCATTTAGGAAAACAATAACCTTTCTTCCCATCTTCCCAAAAATTAATTCTATCCAATTTATTTCAATGGTTTCTCTGCGCTCTCTGCGTCTTTACGGTATAAAATTCTTAGTTTTTTTGTATTTATGTATTAATGACCCGCTTCCTCTTCCTTCTATAGACCATATACAGACCCAGGCTCATCAGCGCGATGACCATCAGGTGAAACCTGAGCGTGGTGGGATCCAGCATCGACCCAAATTGAATCTTTCCGCGAATGTTGCCGGTATAGTGTTTGAGCGTTTCTCCGTACTCCAGCATCAGATGCACAGGATAACTGCCGTCCAGGCTTTCTGCCGACCGTTTGACCGGGACTTCAAAATATTTTTTCTCGCCGCTTCTAAGCGTGATCCCCATCATTCCTTTGAACTTTTCAGCAATAACTCCGGGGGGAAGCAGTAGCATCATGCGAACATTTTTGAGCGCCGCCGAGTTATTCTGCAATAGCACTTTTAAAAACGACCTTCCCGATTCCACGACAGATTCGATCTGGCCTTCAACCGCTGAAACCAACGGCTCGCGGTAATAAAAGGAATCGGTGTGCAAGGCGGTGAAGGGCACCGTTTGGTCTTGGTGGTTTTTGTAATGCGCCATCACCACCAGCGGATAACGCCCGACCCGGACCACTGCCGGATGATCGTTATTTTCCAGCACGACAGTTTTTCCCGGCCCAAGCTCCGGGATCATCGGCATCATCGAGTTGGTGTGATGAAAATGAAACATGGGATGAATCCCAAAAAGAGGTTGCTGGCCGATGTTTTTGAGGGTCAAAAAAACCGTCACCTCTCCCTGATCATCGACCTGACTTTTGGTCGAAACCTCAAGCGAGTTTTCATTCGCATGGACCGCGAGGGGAATCATCAATACCAAAACAAGCAAGAGTTGCAATCTCATCAAAATTTTTCCTTCGGCAAAACTAAATAAAGTCGCCTTCAAACCGATTTTTACGTCGTCGCGAGCCGCAAAGCGGCGCGGCGATCCAGGGGTTTCCAAAGACTCTGGATTGCTTCGGATTATGCAAAGCTCTCCACGGCGAGGAGTCCGCAGAGGAGTTTAATTTTACCATATATCAGGCAAAAAGCTGGTAGTATGGGGTGATCGCTTCCTGAAATTTTTTAAGGAGAACGCTCATGGATGGTTTCTTGGTCATATTCATTCTACTGGCACTTTTGATCTTTTCTGCGGTCAAAATACTGCGGGAATACGAGCGTGGGGTGATATTTCTTCTCGGAAAATTCTGGAAAGTGAAAGGCCCCGGCCTCATCATAGTCATCCCCGGCATCCAGAAAATGATCAAGGTGAGTCTTCGCACCGTGGTCATGGACGTTCCTCCTCAGGACATCATCACCAAAGACAACGTGACAGTGAAAGTAAATGCCGTCGTGTACTTCCGGGTGGTGGACCCCCGGAGCGCCATCATCGAAGTGGAAGACTATCTCTATGCAACATCGCAATTATCACAGACGACGTTAAGAAGCATCCTGGGACAAAGTCAATTGGATGATTTGCTGTCGCGGCGGGATGAAATCAACTCTCAATTACAGCAGGTCATCGACCAGCAAACCGAACCCTGGGGCGTGAAAGTGGCGAATGTCGAGGTCAAGAATGTCGACCTGCCGCAGGAAATGCAGAGAGCCCTGGCCAAGCAGGCGGAAGCGGAACGGGAACGACGGGCCAAAGTGATCAACGCCCAGGGTGAATTCGAAGCGGCGCAAAAATTGAGCGAAGCGGCGGATCAGATCGGCGCTCACCCCCCTGCCCTGCAACTCCGGTTTTTACAAACGCTGGTGGACATGTCCACCGAGCGATCCACAACCACCTTCGTCCCCATCCCCATGGATCTGTTCGACCAGTTCCAGAAAACCAGGCCTAAAAAAGATGAATAGATAAATGGGGCGTCCAATACTTTTTAACTGATCGACCCGATCCTAATTCACCCCACCTTCACATTCTCCAGCAGTTTGCTGATGATATCGGCGGGTGTGATGTTTTCCGCTTCGGCTTTGAAGTTGAGAATGATCCGGTGCTCCAAAACCTGTCGCGCGACACTGCGCACGTCTTCCACCGTGATGCTGACCCGCTCGTCCATCAATGCACGGGCCTTCGCCCCTAATATCAGATACTGCGAAGCGCGGGGACCGGCACCCCAGTCAATCCATTCTTCAACGAAACTTGGTGAACTGCCATTCTGATTGGGACGGGTGCTCTGCACCAGATCCACCGCATAGTGCGCGACATGCTCCGAAACGGGAACGCGGGGAACGAGTTTTTGTAATTCCTGCACCCTTTCGGCATCCAGCACCACCTCAATTTCTGGATGGTGGCCGGAAGTGGTGGAAAGGGCGATCTCAACTTCCTGTTCCCGGGTTGGATAGGAAACATTTATGATAAACATGAACCGGTCCAATTGGGCTTCCGGCAGGGGATAGGTTCCCTCGTGCTCGATGGGGTTCTGAGTGGCGAATACCAGAAAGGGTTGATCCAGGTGGTACGTCGCTCCGCCCACCGTCACCTGATGCTCCTGCATGGCCTGCAAAAGTGCGGCCTGGGTTTTAGGCGGCGTGCGGTTGATTTCGTCCGCTAAAATGATATTGGAAAATATCGGCCCCTTGATGAACTGGAAAGACCGCTTTCCCGTCGCCTGGTCTTCATGCAGGATATCCGTCCCGGTGATGTCGCCTGGCATCAGGTCGGGGGTAAACTGGATACGGCTGAATTTTAAATTCAGGACCTGGGCCAGCGTGCTGACCAAAAGAGTTTTCGCCAGTCCGGGCACACCGACGAACAGGCAGTGCCCTTTGGAAAAGAGCGCGACCAGCAAATCTTCGATCACCTCATCCTGGCCGACAATGACCTTTTGAATTTCCTTCACCACATCTTTTTTGGCCTGCACCAGCTCTTTAGCCAATTCGAGATCTTCCATAGAAACCTTTCACCTCTCTGATGATTCAATATAGCTGTATAACTTTTCCTGTAATATTTTTTCTTCTTTCAAATTGAGGGAAGTATAAATCTTGATGAGCCTTAGATGTACGAAGGGGTTGAACGGATTGATCTTCCCGGCCCTTTCAAAATATTCCCTGGCCTCGGAAAGCCGATCCATTTCCAGATAAAGTTCCCCCAGATTGACGAGGGTGGTATGAAAATGGGGATAATGCTCCAGGCTTTTTTTGAGATAGGATTCCGCTTGTTCGTGGTTTTGCATAGTCAGATGGGTTGCCCCCAGTTTGTTGTACAGGATCGGCGACTCGGGGTCGCTTTCCTCGAAAGCTTTTTCATATTCGATGATGGCGGCTTTGAACGCACTGCGGGATTTCAAAATATCACCCAGAAAAGTCAGGTCCTGCGCCCTTTTTCGGCCGACTTCCTGATAGTCCATTTTGTCTCCTTCTGCGGACCGATTGTTTTTAAACCGGGTCTTGAGAGCTTTGAGTCCGGGAATGGTTTTCAATTCTTTTCGTTTCATGAAGTTTTTCCAGTTTTCCTGAAACGTGATGAGGTCCGTTCCCAGTCGGAATTTAAGGGCCGCTTCGAATTCCTGGCCGCTGGCAAGATCGTCCAGCAAATCGGGAAGAATGGATTCGCCTTGTTCCTGAATCATGAAATCGACCATGGTCGCCACTTCCGCATAAGCCAATTGCACATCTTCCTGAGTCTTTAATTTAGCCAGGGAAGGCATCATGGCGCTCAGTGCGATCATATAATCATTGGCCAGCCCTTCGGCAAGCACCGTTTTCATCAGGGGACTGAGAAATTCTTCGGACTCGCGCCACTTTCCTTCGAAATATTTGGCAATCCCTTCGTGCATCCACAACGGAAGGTTATTGTGACTTTTCTGGGTCAACAGGTAGTGCGTGTATTCGTGGCTGAGAGTGTCCATCCACGGATAGCCGCGCACAAGCGATGCCGGCGAAATGATCATGATGCGGTTGTATTTGCACAAGGCAACCGTTCCTGATGTGATGATATCCTGCCGGGTTAATGGAGACACACGCGACAAAGGCTCCCGGTCGGGGTAAATTTCCACCAAAACTTTTTCCCTCGGATAATGATTGAGAAGTTTGCCAAGGACCTGATAGGACCGCTCCAGCGCTTGCTCGGCGAAATGAATCAATATTTCGTCAGGGCCTTCTTCAAACCGAAACACAAAATGTTCGGATTCCCGGGAGATGAATTTTGCAGCCGCCTGCCGGGTCTCATTGACCAGGGATTTAAATTCCTGGACGGATGGGTGTTTGGCCTCAACGGGTTTTAGGGCCTTCCAGGCATTGTCATAATTTCCCTTGAAAAATTCCACTTTGGCCTGCAAAAATCGCACGTCTCCAGATTGCGGAAATTTTTGAAGCAAGGATTTCACCAAAGTTTCCGCTTCTGTAATCCGCCAATCCTCTGTCAAATCATAACCCTCAAAAACCTGCCGGGGAGTGACTTCAATTGCGGTTTCAGAATATGCCAACCCGGGCATCCCTCCGAAAACCATGACAATTAAAATTAGAAGGAGTGGTCGCATTCTCATTTCACGAGCTCCTTGTAATATTCCATGACCATGCGCTGATAGTCCCGGGGGGCCTGCTGTTTCATGGCGCGCAGGATTTCTTCGCGGAATTCACCGGGAACTTTGTACTGGTCCTCGGAAGGCAGGTTTACTTTTTCCTTCTGCATGCGCACCGAACCACCGCGCCTGGGGTCTCTGGACTGGCCGGTGCCTAATTTAAACGAAGTGGACCGGGACATCTGTTGCCCTCCTTCGCTGCCGGCTTCTTTGATCTCCTTGAGCATTTCACGGGTTTCCTGGAGTTCTTTCAACGCCCGGTTTTCAGACTTGATGCTCCTTTGCACATTATTTTGTTTGAGATTGGATTCAGCACTTTCCATATACCGGCCGGTGCGGGACATTTTGGAAGCCAGTTCCGGTGGAATCATGGGATTTTGTTTGTTCATTTGCCCAAACAGCTGGCGGACCTCTTCGGATTTTTTCTTCAGTGCCCCCTCCTCCTGGGACATTTTCTGCAATTGCTCTTTATTTTCCTGGGATAAAAGTTTTTCGTCGCTATCCCGAATCGTTCGCATCATGGAACCGAGTTTTTTAGAAATCTCACTGTTCAGCCGGGTCACCTGGCGAAGATTCTCAATGGCACGATCCCCAAGGTCTTCCTTTTTGTTGGGAGTGGTGCTGATATTATTCTGCCATTGAAACACTTCGGGATAAGTATTTTTAAACAAATTATTGAATTCGTTCAAATCGTGAAGGTCCGTAAACTCCTCAAGCGTGTCGTATTTTTCCTGAAGCTGGGGCAAGGAATTTTTGAACTGCTGAAACACCCGGACCCGCAGGGAATCCATATCTTCAACCAGCCGGGCCAATTCCTTTTTCGCCCCATTCAACTCGCTAAAATTTTTCTCAAGCGCAGGACTCTGGCTGGAATCGACTGTTTTCTGGCTCAGGGTCTGCAATTTTCGGCTGACGGCGATTTCTTTTTCCAGAAGATCGTTATAAGCTTTCATGGATGGATGTTCATCCAGGAATTTCATGTCTTCCTGAAAAATCAGCTGGATGTCATTGATGATTTTCTTGATTTCCGCAAACACCTGCTTGATGGGGTCTTCAAACATTTGGGATTGGGCGTCGTGCAGAGATTTATTGATTTCGGCGGTTTTATCTAGAAGAGCCCCCTGTTTTTCTTCCAGTTCCTGAATGTTCGCCAGCGAATCGTCCAGTTGTTTCATTATTTCCATGTCCATCATGTCGCCCATGTCTGATTGAGCTTGATCCAACTGTTGGGTGAGGGTCTTCATCGCCTCCGCCATCTTATTCAACTCTTCCTGGGCCTGATCCATTTTTCCGCGCTTCATGAGATCCATGATTTTGTCCAGGGACGCTGTGAACTGCTCCATATTCATGCTTTTGATGGCTTCGGGATTCAGAAACTCATCCGGCAAAGCCTGAGTTTGCCTCGCCAGCTGGTCCATGATTTTTTCCAGCGTTTCCCGGATTTGATTGATCTTTTTAACCAGCTCCTCGGATTTCATCGGGGCTTTTTTGTCGCGTATTTTTTCGAACTCTTCCTTCAGAGATTCAGTCAATTCATTCAGGCGGTTTTCCAAGTCCATGACCCGGTCAAGCTTTTGCCGGTTGGTCATCTTTACCAGAAATAAAATGTTTGTTTCCAACTGCAGGGTCAGCCGTTGGTTGAGGGAGTCCAGATCCAGCACGCTGTACCCGACGGGAGTGGGTTTGTTGATGGTGCTTTGAATTTTATTGATCGCGTTGATCTGTTCATCGCGAATTTCGACCAGACCGGTGACAATATTTTTCAACAAATTAAAATAGGGGCGTGGAAAGTTTTCCAGAGTTTTGGCGCGGTCCTGAATTCTCTGGGCGAGACCGATGATTTCAATCAGCGAATCGGCGCTGGCGATGAGGTGATTCTTCCATTTCATCGCATCTATAGGAGTGGCTTTGGATTCGGCCCCGGTGACCAGGCTGGTGGCCAATTGAGCGATCAGCTTCTCCGTCAATTCCTCCTGCAAAACAATCAGGTTTTCCTTTTCCTGATTGGAATCGAAAATGGTGAAGGCAAACGTTTCCGATTGCCCTTTGTTCGGTCCCTGGATATTGTCGTTATCCAGGATCTCCATGAAATATTCCACCTGATCGCCTGGAGCGAAAATCATTTCACCAAGTCCCCAGGAATAACTGCCCTGAACTTCGCTCTCGCCATTTTTCACCCGTTTCACGCTCCTGCGAACCGGTTTCCCGTTGACGTAAGCAACCAGGTCAATCTGCTGAATGCCAAAATCGTCCTGCGCCTCGTAAAACAATTCGATTTTGGAATTGGCGTAATAAACCGGTTTGGGGTTCGCAATGAAAAGCACGATGCTGGGCGATTGGTCCCGGGTCAGGGCAACCGTGTATTTTTCGGGCAGAAGATGTTTTTGGCCTTG
This sequence comes from Nitrospinaceae bacterium, assembly GCA_029261595.1. Lineage (GTDB taxonomy): Bacteria > Nitrospinota > Nitrospinia > Nitrospinales > VA-1 > JADFGI01. Next base: position 16,666 of record JAJDAZ010000016.1, read on the forward strand.
ATCATCCTTGACCCTGAACTGGTAGAACCCGCGTTCCTTAACATAGAATCGGGACAAAAAAGTGTTACTTTCAGAAACCTGCATGGAAAAATTATCTTTTGCGTTCCAAACCAATTCCCCGCCGGTGATCGATGCGCTGGCCGTCCCCTCCACCTGGACCTCCGTTCCCGGTAATACCTTGATATTGCCATCGGAAGGATGAATCACCCGGAACTTCAAGCCCGAATAGGCAGGGTAGCTGTAGGTGAGTTTCAAATCCGAAATGGTAAACACATAGTCCCTTGCTTCGGACTTTCCAATTGGCTCTCCGGGACTTGCCGGGGTCTGGGCCGTCATGGGCGCCGGCAGAGAAACCCAGTTCTGGAAGCCTCTGGATAAAAATTCCGGCAACAAAACGGACACCAGTGCAAGGGCGGCAACCGCTCCAACAAACCAGTTACGGTTACGGTTGGCTACGGTGGCTTCCACGATGGTTTCCGGCTTGAGTTTATCGACCAGAGAATGGGTCCGGCGGATTTGTTCCTCGATCAGCGCATGAGACACTTCACTATCGCCTTCCGGACGGGATAGACGCCTCTTCAATTGACTGGCATTGATGAGGGAATTGTCCAGATCGGGAAATTTTCTTTCCGTCAGCAGAGCGGCTTGATCGTTAGAAAAGGCCGTGAGTTTATTTCGCAGAAAGCCGTGGTACAAAAGATATAGGAAGGTGACTGCAAATATAATCGCCAGAGGCAATCGGAACTCATGGATCTGGTGGGCGAAAAAATAGGAAAGCAGATTCCCGCAAAGAACACTGCCGGTCAAAAATGCCAGAATGAGATAGACCCCTTTAAGGGTCAGAATTCCCCTGCGTTTATTCCGCACGCGGCGAAGAAATTCCTCAATGTATTTGGCAGGTTCCATGAATAAATCTCGCATTTTAGTCCAGTTGCATTATAACCCCTGCGGACTCCAATTTTCTCATACTTTTTGAAACGGAAAAGGCCTGAAAATCCGCCCTTTTGGAGACAATACAACATAAGTCAGGTTTCGGGAGGGATGCGGAGGAGCCTGGGAACAGGGGGTTCCGTAGCTCAATGATGAATCCGGGGTTCGGGGTAAAAGGGAATTATCCGATGGAGCAAGAAAATGCGGGATATGCGGATCGGGGAAAGCAGAACCATGAATTACGAAATAGGCAGATCAAATCCGATCATCCCCGAATCGCCCCGACCTCTCTTCAATATCTTATTTCAATGTTTTAGAATCTTCACCATCTCATCATGCACCAGCCCGTTGCTGGCGAGGATTTCGCGGTCATAGACGCCGAGAGGATCGCCATCCAGTTTCGTCACTTTACCACCCGCTTCCTGCATGATCAGAAATCCGGCGGCGACGTCCCAGGGATGCAATTTTAATTCCCAGAATCCCTCGAACCGGCCCATCGCGGTGTAGCATATATCAATCGCCGCCGACCCCGGACGACGCACCGCCTGGCTGGCTTTCATGAAATCCCGAAAATAGCCCATATTATCATCCAGAGAATTCACCACTTCCGGGGTGAACCCGGTAACGAGCAGGCTGTTTTCCAGTTTGGGTATGGTGGATACTGAAATGGGCTCGGAATTGAGGGTCGCACCTTTGCCTTTTTCCGCGACAAACAGTTCATCGAGACAGGGGTTATAGACGACGCCGACAATGATCTCCCCATCATGTTCCAAGCCTATGGAAACGCAGTAGCAGGGAAACCCGTGCGCGTAGTTGATGGTGCCATCCAGGGGATCGATGATCCATTTACTGGGAGAAGAAGGTCCTTCACTGGCTCCCGATTCTTCGGCGAGAATCTGGTGATCGGGAAAGCGTTTTTTGATGATGCGGATGACTTCCTGTTCGCACAGGATATCAACTTCGGTCACCAGATCACGACTGCCTTTGGGAGAAATCCTGCCGATATTCTGACTGCGGTCACGCTGGATCTTCCCCGCCGCTCGCGCCGCTTCAACGGCGACTTCGACAGCGTCCTTCATTCGATCCAGCCGCCGCCGATGATGCAGTCGTCCCGGTAAAATACGGCGGACTGGCCGGGGGCGATCGACATTTGTGGTTCTTCAAACTCCACATGCGCGCGTTTGCCTGCAAGTGGAGTGACTAACGCCGGCACGGCCTGATGACGATAACGAATCTGCACGTCCGCCCGGAACGGACCCTCCTCAGGCAGATACCAATTGGTGTTTCCGGCATTAAACTCCGGGAGAAACAGTTCCGACTTCTTTCCTGCGGTGATCCGGTTATTGTCCGGATCGATATTGGTCACAAACAGAGGCTCTTTCAATCCGCCCAGGTTCAATCCCTTCCGTTGACCCACCGTAAACGCGGGATAGCCGTTGTGTTTGCCCAGCACCTCGCCATTTGAATCGATGATGTCGCCTTCCTTGAAATAGTCGCCGTTGACTTGCTTGGCGATGAAATTGGGATAGTTGTTGTCGGGAATGAAACAGATTTCGCGCGACTCAGCCTTTTCCGCTACGGTCAACCCAAGCCCTTTGGCCAGGCGGCGGACCTCTGTCTTTTCCACATCCGCCAAGGGAAACTCCAGCCGGGACAATTGATCCTGCGACAGGTTGAACAGAAAATAACTTTGATCGCGGGAAAGGTCCCTGCCCCGCCGAACGGTGTAGCGTCCCGAGGCATCCTTCACGATGGACGCGTAGTGGCCGGTGGCCACACGGCGGTAACCGAATGCCTCGACTCTCTGGATCAACTCGTCAAACTTCAGTTTTTGATTGCACAATGTGCAGGGGATGGGCGTTCTGGCCTGCAGGTACTCGGACACAAAATAATCGACGACTTCCTTTTGAAATTCTTTTTCCAGATTCAGGACGTAAAAGGGAATCCCGATTTTATCGGCCACCCGGCGCGCATCCGCCAGATCGTCCAATGAACAGCAGGTTCCGAAACGCTCGTCGGTGTCGGTGCTATAATTCCAAAGCTGAAGGGAGATCCCCACCACGTCGTAACCACGTTCTTTCATCAGGGCCGCAGCGACCGAGCTGTCCACCCCTCCGCTCATGGCGATCACAATTTTTTCTTTATTTATGGTCATATAAACACATTAACTTACTAAGTTAGATTAAGTCCTGAAAATACTCTTTTCAAAGTTCAGGACACACCTGATAATAAGACAGACAGGAATCCCCCAGTTTGCGTTCACTCTGGCGGACCAGTTTACCATAATTTTCTTCCAAAGCTTTTTTATGGTGATGCTCCGCCACGACCAGGGAAGATTGCGTCAATAAATCCGACCGGGACAAGGCCTGCAAACAACCTTCGTACAGGCCATCGGTAAAGGGCGGGTCCACGTACACGATATCGAACCGGTATCTCCGTTCCTGCAATATGGCGAGCGCATGCAAAGCATCGGATTTCAGCAAAATCCAGTTTTTATCTGCGGAATCGATCTCATCAGGCCCAAAATGGCATCGCTCCAGATTGCTATAGATCAGGCTCTGCGCCCGGTGATTGTTCTCCACGAACACAACCTTATCCGCGCCACGGCTCAAAGCCTCAATGCCCATGCTTCCCGTACCGGCAAACAAATCGAGAAAGTGCAGCCCTTCCAGAGTCTGCCCCACCTTATTGAAGAAAGATTCCTTCACCCGGTCCAGAGTGGGACGGATATTGGCCCCTTTCAAGGCTCCAAGCCGGGTTCCCCTGGCTTTGCCAGCAATCACACGCATCGACAACCGCTCCGCTAATGAGTTATCATTCAACCGACTCCGTCTTCCCGGACCTGTTCCGGCAAAGGAAATATCAATTGACAGTAAAATAATATAAACCTATCATGAGCCAAGACAAAACATTAAGCGCTCGGGCATGGTCTAATGGTACGACGTCAGGTTCTGGTCCTGAAGATTGAGGTTCGATCCCTTGTGCCCGAACCATTTTTTTTGCAAAAATTTACTGAGTCAGATGGGAAATAAATGAATATTTACCGAAATCCTTTTATCGTCGGCCTTTGGGCGCCTCTTTACCTCGTGGTTGCCACAGGCGCGACCATGATGGACTTTCTGATGACTGCCATATTCATCATGGCCACATTGGGCGTGTTGGGCGCTTACGTCACCGATTTCCCTCTGCTTTCCGGCCTGTACATGAACGAGGTGGCCCACAAGACCGCCTTGGCCTCCTTGTTTGGCATGCTGTTTGGCCTGATCCTGTTTTTTGTTTTCACCACCGTGGAAGATACGGCGGACTCAAGCCCCATGTCGCCGCAGGGAATGTTCTTAGCAACCTGGGGAGTGATGACCATACCCGCTTATCCACTCATGGTGTTTTTTGTTTCGCGGGTCAACAAACGGGATCTGGATGAAGAACAAAGGATTCGGAAAGAAAAGAAAAAAGCGAGCCGCTCTAAAGGCGGCGGTCCGCCGATCATGAACAAATCGGGTTTTTAGAACCAGGCAACGCAATATAAACCAACCGGCCTTGGCCGCAGAAATAGAAAACCAAATGGAACTATGGCCCCATCGTCTAGGGGTAAGGACGCTGGCCTCTCACGCCGGAAACAGGGGTTCGATTCCCCTTGGGGCTACCATATTTTCAACGACTTACAGACTTTTTGAGAATGGTTAAAACTCATTTGGGCAACCATTGGGCAACCGCTCAAGTTGTAACTGCTTCCTTATTCTCAAAATCACCATACCCCTCATCCAACAATTTAAAGGCCTGTTTCAACGTTGAATCGTAAGGATGGATGTAAACTTTGGTACACTTGGAACCGGCTGAATGCCCCAGGCCTTTGGCTATTATTGCTTCGTCACAACCAGCGTTTCCTAATAATGATGGAGCAAAATGTCTCAAACTTTTGGCGCTGAATTCACCCAATCCGGCGGCTTTAAACGCCCGCCGCAATGCCGTTGCAACCTGCTTGGAACTCATCCCATGGAACAGCCGACCATCAATGTTCCGCACCTTGAAAGACTTCAGTAAATCATTCAATCGCCTACAAATTGGGATCCTGACAGGGTTCCCGGTTTTAAAACGGTTCCCCCTAATCCATCCAGTCTCCATATCAATTTGATCCCAATTCAAATTGACCACTTCTTTTACATCCATCGATGTGAACGCCAGAATTTGATAAATGATTTTGTAGGTAGTACCAAATTCCTGAGATTGTGCTTTAACAAACTTTTGAACGTTTAAAACTTCATCCATCATCAATGCCCGTGATTGAGTTTTTCCTTTGTGGGAAAATTCAATTTCCGGCATTTCAAAACCAGGATTTGCCAAGACCAAGATATCCTTCAGCACTCGCAATTCCTTCTTCAAGGTAGATTTAGTAGCTCCTTTCCGTTCCCGTACTTTGACAAAATCTCTAATCGTGTCCTCCGCAGTATCTTCAAACTTGATTTCACCAAAAAAGGGAATCAAATGAAGCCGAATAGCGATTTCGTTGCGGATACGAATGGTCTCAGTTTTTTTGGATTCAATACGCTTTTCAAATTGCTCCCAATACCTCGGGACCATCGTTCTAAACTTTTTCCTTAGCTGGCTTGGTTCCTCCCCCCTTTCCATTTTTTCCAGCAAGCGACCCAAATTCATAGCCGCCTTTGCCCTCTCATGCTCGTAAGCATCGAGGGATGTTCCAACCATGCGGCCTTTTAACTTGAAAGCCGCAAACCACTTGCCGTTTTTAAGCCGCATCATTCTCGGCTCCTTCCTTTTAACGGCAAGTCCTCCGTTTAGGCGGCTGGATTTTAACATGGATTTAACTGAATACAGCAACTTTCGCCTTATCCTTTATTCGAGGAGAGGGACTGCATATTTAGTTTGTTCTCCCTACCGAGACCAGCTTATGAACGACTTTGCACCCGGTGACGGTCATCTTGGGTAGGGAGGCCTAGTAATTTCCTGATTTGTTCTCTATCCAATCCCATACTCAGATAATTAAGTATTACTTCCCGAAGTTTCTCCCTGAGATTTGGGTCTTTTAATTCTTCTGGTTTAATCCTTTTTATTCGGGACATAATTTGCCAATTCATTTATTATTTTGTTTTTACCCTACGTGGACATACGATCTTTCCTGATTTCGCGTCGTAACTTCCAAATTCATTCATTGCCTCATGTATTCCCTGTTCAATCAGCCGCTGGGTTGCGGCAATGGTTTTTTGCTTATGAGTGATAGGTGCGATTTTAGAAGGAATCGCCAATAATTTTTGACGTACCGCAGCAACCAACTTTGAAAACTCATAATCTACGGCCTCGACTTCGACCAGTTCCTGACGCCGACGAGCAAGCTCTAGTTCCTTAAGGCTGGCATTTGCCGCCTCGCAGCGGGTCTTTTCTTTCCAGTAATTATCTCCACTATTTGTATTGGCACGGTCACCATTTTTGTGAACATTGTGAACACCATTTTCATTGATGAATCCGAGCGCTTTATCCGCTTGTTCTGTATCAACCTTTCCGTCAACCAAAATAATTCGACCCTGCTTTACATACCGAGAAATTAATGATCTAGCGCGGTTGCGTTTCCTCGCATATTCAGATTGCGACATCAAATTCATAAATATTCTTTAGCCTCCATATACTGCAAAACCGATTTTAAAGTGTTCACTGTTCACATGTTTTTTAATAAAAAATCTGACAGAATTTCGGGCTGCTGCGTACCCGTAAAGCTCAAGTTCCAGGAAGGACCCAAAGCTTATTTTTTCAAAGTAGCTCCCTTCCAAAAACTTCGAAACATTCGTTGTTTTGTAAAATTTCATAAGAACGCGCCGACAGATTTCCGAATTGGCCGGCGAAAATACAAAGCGACTTCGGTCTGTCGATCACCCATGGATCTGGCGAGTCCATGAACCCCATATAGGCAATTTTCAGAACCTCGATAGGGTTTTTTTCCAAAAGCGGCATAATTTTTTTTGAATCAGCCCCGGTTTCTGGAAGAGGAGATGATTGGTTATTGAGATGTTCCCGCCTGGCAAAGTTTAAAAATTCTGGAAAATCAGGACTTTCAGAAATCGGGGAAGGAGGAGCCTTCTTCTTTAAATCTGATAAAGAATTTGATAAACTGCGATAAGTGACATTTGCTTTTACAGCTTGGTTTCTCGGTTGCGATATTTTAACAGATTCTACGCGACTTGTTTTTCCTCCTCTTCAGAGTTTTCAAAGACGTATTTTTGATAAAGTATTTTTCCATCCTGGAA
>JAJDAZ010000017.1 GCA_029261595.1 Nitrospinaceae bacterium
TGTTCTTTTTTTAATCGGTGCTCCAAAACAAACGCGTAAATGGCTGGAATGACGATCAGACATAACAGAGTTGCTGAGACCATTCCGCCAACCATTGGTGCGGCGATTCGTTTCATAACCTCAGACCCTGTTCCACTACCCCACATAATGGGCAAAAGACCTGCAAATGTAGCCGACACCGCCATTAGTATTGGACGTATCCTTTCTGAAGTCCCCCTGAATACAACATCTCTTAAATCCTGGAGATTGTTGATGCCGCCATTTTTCATTTTTCTTTGGAATTCATGGTCGATGTATACCAAAACCAATACACCGATTTCGGCGGCGAGACCTGCCAGGGCAATGAATCCAACCACGACCGCAACGCTTAACTCATATTGCAAGTAATAGATGTACCAGATTCCTCCCACCAGGGAGAATGGCAGACAGAGCATCACAATCAAGCTCTCGGTGATGTTTTGGAAATTGAAATACAGCAGAAGAAAAATTAGTAGCAGGGTAAATGGAATCACTAATTTCAACCGTATCTTTGCCCGTTCCATGTATTCATATTGACCGCTCCAAAACAGGCTGACCCCTGGAGGCAATGAAATCTCTTTTTCTAAAACTTTCTTCGCATTCTCGACATAGGTTCCAACATCGATATCTTTCAGATCAATATAAATCCATGCGTTCAGGCGGGCGTTTTCGGTTTTAATCGCCGGGGGTCCCTTCTTAATATTAATTTTCGCTACCTGGGCCATGGGAATTTGCTGACCTCTGGGAGTAGAAATCAAAACCCGTTGCAATTTGTTGATATCGTCGCGTAAGTCCCGGCTGTACCTCAGATTAACGGGGTAGCGTTCCAACCCTTCAATGGTGGTGGTGATGTTCATGCCACCGATGGCGGTTTGAATGACATCTTGAACATCTCCTATAGTCAGTCCATAACGGGCAGCTTCCTTGCGATCGATTTCAAAATCCAGGTAATTTCCACCCACCACCCTTTCGGAAAATACACTGAGGGTTCCGGGAATTCTGCTGACCACCGATTCAATTTGTTCTCCCAGTTTCTGGAGGATGTTTAAATCGTCTCCAGCGATTTTTATTCCGACGGGGGTCTTAATTCCGGTGGACAACATATCAATGCGCGTCTTGATCGGCATCGTCCAGGCGTTCGTCACTCCTGGAAATTGGATCGCGGCATTCATTTCATCAATCAGCTTTTTGACCGTCATTCCGGGCCGCCATTGATCTTCGGGTTTCAGCATGAGGGTGGTCTCAATCATGCTGAGAGGAGCCGGGTCCGTGGCCGTTTCCGCCCGTCCAATTTTTCCAAACACATGGTGGACTTCTGGAAACTTCCTGAGGATCTTGTCCATTTGCTGTAGTATTTCTTTAGCCTTGGTGATTGAGATACCTGGCAGTGTGGTCGGCATGTACAGGATATCTCCCTCATTAAGGGGAGGCATAAACTCTGTGCCAAGTTTCTTTAGGGGAATGATTGTTATCATCACAACCAAAATTGCTATAAGGATGATCCCCGCTTTCATTCTTAAGACCAGCCAGATAACAGGCTGGTATAAAAAGGTGAGTATCCAGATAACCGGATTCTTTTTTTCAGGCACAATCCTTCCGCGCACAAAATATCCCATGAGAACCGGGATGAGGGTGAGGGAGAGGATGGCTCCGGCCGCCATGGCATACGTCTTGGTAAAGGCAAGCGGCGCAAACAACCTTCCCTCCTGGGCTTGCAAAGTGAATACGGGCAGGAAGGAGACCGTTATTATCAACAGACTGAAGAATATTGGAGGTCCCACTTCGGCGGCGGCTTCATAAATAATCTGCCAGTGGTCTTTTTTACCTCTGAACTGTTCCAGATGTTTGTGAGCATTTTCAACCATGACGAGAGCCCCATCCACCATGGCGCCAATGGCGATGGCAATTCCTCCCAAAGACATGATGTTGGAATTTAACCCCTGCTGTTTCATCACGATAAAAGCCATCAATATTCCGATGGGGAGAGTGACGATAGCGGCCAGACAAGACCGGAAATGAAGAAGAAAAATGAGACAGATGAGGGCGACAATCAGGCATTCCTCGATCAATGTCTCTTTGAGGGTTTCAATGGCCCGATGGATCAAGGAGGAGCGATCGTATACAGGGATTATTTCAACCCCTTCCGGAAGACCGGATTTTAATTCTTCCAGTTTCTGTTTTACGCCATTGATGACATCCAGGGCATTTTCCCCATAGCGCATGATGACGATTCCCGCGGCCACCTCTCCCTCACCATTCAAATCCACCAAGCCTCGCCTCAACTCAGGACCAAATTTAACATTGGCGATATCCCTTATTCTTAATGGAGTTCCCTTGTCATCAACCCCAATGGCGATCTCCTTAATATCCTCCAAATTTTTTATGTAGCCCAAACCGCGCACCATAAACTCGGTCTCCGACATTTCCAGCAGTCTTCCGCCAACGTCATTGTTGCTTCGTTTGATAGCCATGATGATTTTATGCAGGGGAATGTTATAGGCGATGAGTTTATTGGGATCGACTTCCACCTGATACTGTTTCACATACCCGCCGATACTGGCTACTTCCGATACGCCCGGCACGGTCTGAAGTTCGTAGCGCAGATACCAATCCTGTAGAGAGCGAAGTTTAGCCAGATCGTGTTTTCCCGATTTATCCACCAGGGCATATTCATAGACCCAACCGACCCCCGTTGCGTCTGGTCCCAAGGAAGGATTGACACCATCGGGTAATCGCCCTGTCACAAAATTCAATTGTTCCAGAACCCTGCTTCTGGCCCAGTACATATCTGTTCCATCTTCGAAAATGATATAAACAAAAGACAGACCAAAAAACGAATACCCTCGCACCACCTTTGCAAATGGAACCGAAAGCATTGCCGTGGTAAGCGGATAGGTGATCTGATCTTCCACGATTTGCGGAGCCTGCCCTGGATATTTGGTGAATATAATGACCTGCACATCGCTCAAATCAGGAATCGCATCCAAAGGTGTTTTCAGCATGGAATAGGTCCCCCAGGCAATGATAAAAAGAGTGCCCAGAATTACGAGGAATCTATTCTTTAAAGAGAGGGCTATGATTTTTTTAAGCATAAGGTTTGTCAGCGGGATAATTGTTTTCCCGCGAATCAGCAAAGTATTTCTCGGGGGAATTGGTAAATTCAGTTAAACAAACTTGAGAACAAAAAATATAAGTTTGCTTTTTATGACTAAATTTAAATAAAGAATGTTGGGGGTTGACTGCCATTCCACAAACCGGATCGTATTGAGAGTGGATATCCTTTCGTTGTAAAAATTTAATAAAATTTAAAACCAGGATAGGGGCAAATTGTTTTCCCATCCCCTCCTCCAATGCGCTTAAAGTGTCTTTTCTATTCAAAGCTTCTCGATAGGGCCGACTGTAAATCATGGCATCATAAGCATCTATAATGCTCAGCACTCTAGATCCAAAAGGAATTTGGTCAGCAGAGAGGCCATCCGGATACCCTGTTCCGTTATACTTTTCATGATGATGGCGGATTATTTTGGAGATAACTTCAAACCCTGGTAAGGATTTGATGGATTCCGCTCCACGTACTGGATGCTTTTGTATTTCAAGAATTTCCGCCTCGTTCAATTTTCCTGGTTTTTTCAATATAGAGTCGGGTACGCCAATTTTTCCGATATCGTGAAGTTCAGCGGCAGTGGTGATTTCTTCAATTTCTTTTGAAGGTACCTTTAAATATTCCAGGAATTGCCTTGTTATGTCTCTTACATGGGTGGAATGACCCTCCGTATAAGAATCTTTCAGATCAATGAGTGAAGCGAGTGCCAACTTGATTCCCATTAATCCATCAATTTTTTGTTGCTGAGAATTCATTATTTTCAAAGCATCAAAAAACAGAAGGATGGTCAAAAATACAACTATTAATAGAGAACCAAACATAATTTCAGCATGATGCTTTTCAAGAAAACCCTTTTTGAAGAAAAAACTAATCATTGTCAGAAAAGTGATTGCACCTATCCCATAAATTTTCCAAAAGGGATTATTCCTGGTTTTTAAATTAAAATTCATTTAATGGTTACCATTCATTTCTTTGGGCATATCAGGGCGGACCTCAATGATACCGGGGATTTTTTCTTGCATCTCTTTTTGCCCCATAGGCTTGTCCATGGTTGTTCCCTTTGGCGCCATACCTTTTTTCTGATCTGGATTCTGTTTTTTCGTCTGCATATTTTCCAGGGCGTCTTTCAGCCTGCTTTCCGAATCGAGAAGGAAACTTGAGGAGGTGACTACGTTTTCTCCGGCTTTGAGCCCTTTTAGTACCTGATAATAACCATTGGCCTGTGCTCCCAAAGTGAGTACCCGGGAATCAAATCTTCCAGAAGAATCCTGAACGATCACGATTTCCTTCTCACCCGAATGGATGACCGCCTCTTCGGGAACAGCAACCGATTTTTTTTCAATTGCAGACTTAAGGGTGATATTGGCATACATGTCAGGCTTGAGCTCCCACTTGGGGTTGTCAAACTCCATCCTTACTTTCAAAGTTCGGGTTTTGGAATCCATGAAGGGATCAATATAAGTCACCTTCCCCTGGAACTTTTTGCCAGGAAAGTAGGAGAGATTCATTTCCACTTTTTGGCCAATTTTGATCCAGGGCAATTCATATTCGTAAACATCCGCTAACACCCAGATATTTGTTAGATCGGCAATGGTATACAGGCTCATTCCCGGCTGGATAAACATCCCCTGCGAAGCCTCTTTTTTAACCACAAATCCTCTGAAGGGAGAATGAATGTGCAGGGTTTTGGTGATTTTTTTATCGCGGATCAAGGCTTCGATCTGATGCTCCGGGACATCAAACAATTCCAAACGACGTTTTGTGGATTCAAAAAGCCGTTCAGCGCCCTTACCGATCTCTGTAAAGGGACTGTCCTTCAAAGACTGGTTGTATTTCATGGCCACAAGTAGCTCTTCCTGTGTAGAGACAAGCTCAGGACTGTAGATTTCCGCCAAAAGATCGTCCTTTTTTACTTCCTGACCGGTAAAATCCACATATAATTTCTCCACCCACCCCTTATATTTGGTATGGATGTGAGTCACTATTCTTTCATCATAGGTCAGGATGCCTGTGGTTCGGATTTCTCTGGTGAGGGTTCTTTTCTCAATTTTTTCTGTCTTTACCCCAATGTTCTGGACCACGGTGGGATTGATCAGAAAACCTTCGCCAAAATCTTCTGCATCCTCGTAAACAGGGACCAAATCCATCCCCATCGGTGATTTGCCCGGTTTATCCGAAGTAAAACCAGGAGTCATGGGGGCCTTCCAATAAAGGATTTTTCGCTGAGGCTTTTCTTCTTCCTCGTAAACCGGAACCAGGTCCATTCCCATGGGAGATTTACCCGGTTTATCCGACGTGTAACTTGGGTTCATTGGGCCTTGCCAATACTTGATTTTGCGCCCCGGTTTTCCTGTCCCCGGAGATTTGTTTTCGACAATTTCTGCGACTTTTTCTTCGACTTTTCCCCTAAGAGGTTCCGCCTTTTCAAGAGCAATTGAAGTCCATTCCGTGAGCTTGCTAAAAGTATTTTCGATCAATTCCGGTCGAGTGAAATGGCCCAGAGAAAAGACGACCACCAATAGAACCATCCATCCAAGAGCTTTGGTCAAAAAGGATCTCCTTTTTCGGCCCGATATATTTTTTTTCTCTTGCGGGAAAATAATTTCTTCATCTGAATATTCCGAGGAATCGAGCTCATCGGAAAGCCGTGCACCTTGGGTATATCTCAACTTGCTCAAGCCTCGTTTTATGCGCCCTCCCATCCTTTTGAGTCCTAAAATGAAACGAGAGGCGATGCTTCTTTTTTCAAAAGGATTAGGGATTTCTCCTTCATCCAGTGGATCAACCAGGGGCTCTTCTCTCCGGTTTCGGGAATTGTTTCCTTGAGAGGCATTGGGTTTTGATAAATCTTCTATTTCTTTCATATTTCACCTAAATTTGGTTGGCCCTGTTAATCCCAGGATCTTCAAATTATTGAATTTAGTAAAAACTTAAAACAATCCTTTCCCAACAGCCTGTTCCAGGGCCGCCAAGGTCTGCTCGTAATCCGCCAACTCGCGGTGGTATTTGATTTCCCAATCAAGAAGCGTCACCTGAGTATCCAGCAGAGTCAGAAAATCCACCTTATCCACTCCATACCCGGCTAACGCCGATTCCAAAGATTGCCGCGCCTGGGGAAGAATTGCGGTTTTTATGAGTTTCAGAGTTTCCGATGACTTGGCCTCTTTATCCATGAGTTCCTTGATGCCAAGAAAAATCTGGTTCCGGGCTTTGTTGTAAGCCTCTTGAGCGACATCCACTCTGTAAGACTGTTCCGCCACTTTTCGGCTTTGCTTGGTTTTGTACCAAATGGGAATATTGATTCCTACAAATGCGGAGACAAAGTCCGGGCGGTCCTGGAAAGCTCCAACTCCCCCGGCTCGCCCATCCTCACGTTGTCCATATTTGAACCCCACATTGAAGTCGGGGTAGTAATCTTTTTCCGCCAATTTTCTGGCAACTTGATACCGCTCTTTTGTTAAGCGTATTTGTTCAAGAACCGGGCGGTGTTCTTCCGTCAGTTTTTGCAATTCCGCAATTTTGTAGTCAAATGAAGATTGAGTGATCCCGTGCGGAATGTTTAATGGCGTTTGGGGTAACAGGTCCATCAGGGTGTTTAATCTCCCCTGTTCCGTCTCTTTCCTTCTATTTAATACAATCAGTTCATCCATGATTTGGGACAATTCCACCTGGGCCTTGATGACGTCCTGTTGGATGCCCTTGCCAACGGAATACTTGGTTTCTGCGATGGTGACGAACTGTTCCAAAAGTTTCTTGTTTTGTTGGGTGATTTCAATCGCCGCCAGAACAAAACATAATTCGTAATAGGATTGTTTGACATCGCGGATGATTCTTAATTTCAAATCATCGTAGCTTTGCTCCGCGACCCCTACGTTTTTATTCGCTATATCGGTCCGAAGACCCAATTTACCTGGAAAGGGGAGCTTCTGGGAAAGCGTAATATCTTTTGTGGTTCCAACGTGTTCGTCAAAGGCAAACGTATTCACAGGGAGGTTGCTCAAACCAAACCTAAGAACAGGGTCATCCAGAGAACCCGCCTGAGAAGGGATTTCTTTGGAGACTTTGATTCTGTTATTCGCTTCCAAAAGTTCCGGATTATTTTTCAAAGCAATGGAAATAAATTCCTTTAACTTTTCCCGGAAAGCAATCTCTTCCGCCGCCATCTTGGAATTGGGAATAAGCAATAATAAAATGGTTAAGATCAGTAAAACTTTACTTTTCATAGGTCCCTCCCGAAAACTGGGCAGAGTGAAACCATTGACCGAAGTCAGGGAATAGCAAAGAATTCCATGGACAAACTCCACCAATCTTCAAATTAAGCCCAAATGGGCTATAAGCTTGAGACTAGAGAACTGCTAAAAAGAAAGTATTATCTTGGAGGATGGAAAAAAGAATCCCTAAGAGGATCAGGAAGGCTGGAGGGTTTTTCTGAAAGAGTTTCAAATTGAGTTAAAAAATTACTCAAATCAGGAGAATCCGAGGTTACAGGTACAGGACAGGCTACGCAAAAGGTTTGCGCATGGCAATCCATCCCATCCATACCTTGCGGCATTACAGAAGCGTGGCAAACAGAAAAGGAAACAATTCCCACAAAAATGCCCAAGAGGACCAAGCGTTTAAATTTTAGGACCTTGATAGCCATAATGAATCTCAATGAATTTCTCGGAAGTACATGTTTAATATAAACCTATTTTCTTCATCGTCAATAGAAAGTTAATATTTTCGATATAAAACAAAAGCCCGTGAATCATTCATTGTCATAGGTTGGATTATTTATAACAAAAAATTTAACTATCAGCCTCAAACAAAACCTGTCCATAATTTCTAATTTCATCAAAGTGGGCTAATTGAAATAGTTTTTGAAAATTAAGTTAATCGGCCCTTAAAAGCACAGTTTCCACGGACGACTGATTATTAAGATAACTTTTGCCACAGGAAATTCCACTTTTTACCATTAAAATTTGTTAATTTATTTATTCGAGGCCAAAGAAAAAAGTGGGTGTTACAATTTCTGAAATAACGTTCGAACTTAATGAATCCCAATTAGGGCCGGCAATTGACCCTGGGACGACGAGTCCATGAAGACGTCTTAAACCTACTTTTAAGCCCTACTGCCGGGGTTTTTGTTCCTCCATCCATTTCATCAGAATAACTTTGATATTCTATCGGCTTTGGTTTAGAAATATATAAACCGTTCTTCAGAAACGTGCCGAGCTTTTTGGAATTCATGGCAGCAATGGCTTGTATAAAAATTTTGCTTTTTTCAATTTTTATTACACGGCCAATGTTCTCCCGCTTCTTATTTATATAAACCCCTATCGTTGCCCCTTCATATTCTCCTGCCCTTTTTTTATCTTTAAGCTCGATGCAAAGACCTTTTTTTAAGTGCCTGCCAAGAGGGGTTTCATCTAAGATCTTAAGCGCCTTAATTCCGATACTCCCCTTTGGCGTCAAATAGGCATAGCCTATTTTTTGTGGCTGCGTTTTTACAAACCCAAATACATCGAAATATTCCCTTTTTGTTTGTTTCTCAGCCATGGGAAATCCTTTTGCCTATTTTTCAAAACAATATCTATCCGACTCTTTCATTATTTGCTAAAGATTACAAGGCGGACTTTACCCATATATAACAGCTTTATCCTTATCTCTCGGTAAATTGAAAGGGTCGTCGTGGCTAATGATAAATGAACAACAAAAGGAGGTTATCCAGGCGGTCGTTGAACGCTATATTGCACAAGAATTAAATATCACTTATGAAGATAATCCTGAAACCGGTGAGGTCGATTTTACATTAGAAATGACCGCCCTGGTCCGCCGCATTCTAACCACATTGGCCCTAAGTTTTGAAATGAAGCATGAAGATATGATGCAAGAATTTCTGCAGGAGGGTTTAAACCAAAAATTGGAACAAATGGATCATTAACCAAAATTATCTTTTTATTTTTATACCTTACTTTTACGGCCGCCACGACGGCTCTCGGAAGCCTTCTCATTTTCTATGGCAGCGAGACCGGTGAGAATTATAGACGGCCTGTCGGGGAATTCAGCCATCAATCGGAGTTCACCGCCCAGAGAGTTAACATAAGCTTGCAGAGTTGAAAGCAAGACGTCTGTACGTGATTCAAGCCGTGACACATTATCCTGGCTCATTCCCAGTTTTTTACCGAGCGTCTTCTGCGTAAGGGACAAGGCTTTGCGAAGATCACGCATCGTCATTTCTTCCGCAATGAGTTCATTGGCGCGAGCTTTAATTTTTGCCTGACGCTTTTTGCTCAGTTTTCCTATTTTTTCCTCAAGACTTGTGCCCATTGCCTTTCCCTTTCTTCTTACCCCTTACTTTGTTTTCTGCTTCTATTTCAGTAAGGTGTTTGTCAAACCGATCATCGGCCTTTTTTATTAGCTTTTTATAAAAACGTTTTTCACTTCCGCCTGACTTGTCCCCCGCTACTAAAAGTACGGCTTTTCTTTTGGTATCAAAGGCAAATGCAACCCGCCATACACCATCATCTGCTTTAAACCGAAGTTCCTTCATATTCGCGTGTTTAGACCCATTCAAAGTGTCAGCTCTTGGTCTTCCCAATTCCGGTCCAAACACTTTTAGAACCTCACCTAGTGCAAGGATTTCATCTTGGACTTCTTCTTCTAATTCAAAGAACTCATTTTCAAATACAGAATGAAATTCAACTTTCCACTTCTTCATTAATTATGCCCTATAAATAATATGTTGTCAATAACATATGTTGTTTAATGCATATACCTTAATATTAGATGAATAATTAAGTCAGATCCTTAATAACCAGGCAACCTCTATTTTCTCCTAAGGGCTGTGCCCTCGCGCCCGCAATCCACTCCCCAACCTTCCGCGCCCCAAAAAACAAGAGGCTTGTGCAGGCCGGGTGATCCCCCTCGGATTGCAGTTGCTACCCCCCTCCTCGCCAGAGAGTCAGGGTTGCATGCATGCATGCGCCCCTTTTCGAGGGGCCATGGAAACCAAAAACCAGGAGAAAATACAATGTCGGATAAAATTTATCAGATCGTTACAGACCAGATTATCAAGCAGCTGGAACAGGTGGATAATGGTGACTACACCCAGCCCTGGTTTTGTGTTGGACATTCTCCCGTTAATTTACGCGGAACAGCCTACCGCGGGATAAATCACCTTCTCCTGGCCCATTCCGGATATCAGTCCAATATCTGGGGAACCTACAAACAGTGGAAAGATAATGAATGCCAGGTCAAGAAGGGCGAACACTCACAAATTGTCGTGCTCTGGAAGTTCTTCGACGAGGCTGACGAGAATGGCAACGGCACCGGCAAAACGGCCGCGGTCATGACCCGCTATTACAAAGTATTCAATTCCCAACAAGTTGAGGGAGAATATGCCAGGAACGCCGAACAGAAATTTAAAGAAAAACTTTTAGACCATGATCCGATAGCAGAGGCGCAAAGCTTTGTAGATGGTTACATGGCAACCGAGCACTTGCCTCTGCGAAATTCAGACCGGGCTTACTACAGCGCCGGAATTGCTGAACATATTGCCATGCCGGAGCTTGGACAATTCCATAGCCCCGCACATTATTACAGCGTTTTTGCTCATGAAATCACCCACTCAACAGGCAACAAGAACCGCCTTGAGCGCGATCTTTCCGGTAAATTTGGTAGCAAAAAATACGCATTTGAGGAACTGGTTGCAGAGCTTGGCAGCGCTATGATTTGCGGAAGCCTTGGATTAGAGCAAAAACCCCGCGAGGATCACGCCCAATATATCAAGGGATGGCTGACCCGCCTGCGCAGTGATAACAAATTCATTATTCAGGCCGCCAGCAAGGCACAGAAAGCAGCAGACTATGCTCTTGAGAGCGCCGCACTAGAAAATCAACCCCTGGCAATCGTGGCAGCAGGAGAGTAAAGCCGTGGTGTTCTGTCTACGACCTCATAACCTCTTCCATCTGCCAAGATCAGCTGAGTATATCGCGCACTGGCAGGAGGTTCTGAAGAAAGACAAAAAGGCCGTCTTCACGGCAGTCAGTAAGTCCAATCAGGCGGCGGGGTAGCTTCTTGCACCATTTGACTTTGAGAAGTACAGTTTTTAGGAGGGAATTAATTTAGAAAGTCTTTTAGAACAAGGGGTTAGTTTTAAAAAACTGCATTTTTGAACTCCATGACGTCTTTTTGAAAGTGTTTTATAATCGGTTGACTTTAAATAGTAGGGGTTTATTATGAGAATAGAGTCAATCCATTATCAATTTTAATGGGAGAGCAACTGGCGGGTATTTTTACCCGCTGGTTGTGTTTTTGAGGAATTTAATTTTTCAATGAAGTTAAATGGATTAGGTCTCATCCTTCCTATTTTTGATTGGCGGCCATTAATTACGCCATCGCCCCGTTTGCAAACTATTTCACCACTCTATACGCAAGTTGGAAAAACTTATATCAAAGGTTTTGGAGTTTCTAATTTTCGAAAAACTCCACGGATACCTTGGCGTCCATCAGACCTGATTTACTTTAATTCCAATCAAGCAATAGAATTGCCAACCCATTTACCCGAGGGTTCTCCCGTAGTTAGAACAATTCGAAGGCTTTATTTGGATGATTATTCACAGGTAAGGTTGGAATTACAACTATTCACGGACATATACAAAAAATATAAGGATATTAAGGCTTCTGAAATTGAAGATTGTATTGAAGGTTTTTGGAAGAATGAGGTGATTTTAAAAAAGGAAATGAAGAAGGAAAGACTTGGAAAGGCAATTTACGAATTAGCAGACCACTTTGTTTTAATGACATCAATAGAAGATGTCAATCCGCTTCATTATGAATATTTATTGCCTCAAATAATTGTTACATTGGAAGCAAAACCCCATGAATTGCCTAGTACCGCAATTCCCTTGGACCAAAAAGCAAAACTTTGGATAGATTATAAAGAAATAAACATTGCAGAAAATGGTGGGAATTCCCCAATAGACACGTTCTTTCTAATTAACCTCCCCAATTATTTTCAAAAACCAATTGGTCCTGAATTAGAAACTCTTAGAATAATTAAAGCGCACATAATTTCTTTTTATTCCGATTTCCAATTTTTGACTTATTTGGCAGCCACTGATCCAAAAGATTATATTTCTGATGTCAATCAAGAACCAATTTTTAATTATATCCTTCAACTATGCCGAGAAACTCGCGCTGCATTTTTTCATAATCAAATAGATAATATTATTATTTCGAAATTATTTGACCTCTTTGAGAAAAAACATGGGAATAAAATTTCCCGAATTTTAGGAGATTTAGAAAAAGAGGAAAATTTTCCTCTCCTTATAAAAAATAAATTAAATGAAGTCTTTTCTATTAATTGTTCCGAAAAAAAAATTTCAAGTTCAATAGAATCTAGGGCTTCTTTTGAGTCCGGTGTAATAAATGAAAAAATTAAGCAGGCTCTTGGACGTTATATGGAATACCTATCCGAAGGAGATGAAAATATCCAGAAGTATGATGACGAAAAATTTAAAGAAAGCGCTATTAGAAAAGCCTCTGTAGTAATTCAAAACATTCCAGAAAATATTCGTAAACTTAAAGAAAAAATAGTTTTCATTAGTGTCGGAGGTGGGGATGGGGAAGAATTATTTTCCCTAATGGAAAAAACGGGTTCTAAATTTGGAATACTAATCGAAAAAAATCCTAAATCCATTGAGAGGGCTTCAAAAATAATTCAGGATGAAAAACTCTCTGTGGAAATTTTGCCGGGCGATATTATTGACAACCTTCCTATAGCCATTAGAAAAGGAAAGTCGCGTATTGAAAATGGAGAGGCCCGTTTAATTATTGTTACAATTCATGCCGTTCTGCATGAGCTTCCAACAAGGTCTTCAAGAGGTTTTGAATTATCTGATATTTTTTCAAAAATCAATGATTCTGCTGTGATTATTGGCCGTGAGCCCATTGAACCTAATAATTGGGAAGAAATTATTGAACTTAGCGGGGATTTTGATTCAGGACATTTTTTGCGATTTTTGAATTTTGTAAAACTCCACCACATAAAAAGGGAATTACTTGAAAGACCCGAATATCTATCAAAAGAAATTAGTAAAAAGACAATTAGCGGTCATCGGGCATTGATAATGGAGGCTATTAGTAAGATTTTTTATTCTGAGGATTTCCCATATGAAATTCAGGAATGCGTAACTTCTTTCACAAAAAACGAAATAATTGAAAGCTTATATAAGTGCCTTGATGAAAAATACTATATTACAACTAACGACCTTATATCTAAATCAAATTCGGAATATTGGTATAAATATGGTTTTAAGGCCAAAGGAAAATTGAGTCATAAAGAACAGGGCCATCCCATTTCTCATTTTTGGTATATAGCCATTCATCCAGATTGGGTGAGCTTTGAATAATTATGTTTAGTCCAAGCTCCACTCTGACTCTTATCTAAAATTTGCGAAGAATTTGCCAAGCCCTTCGAGAGTTCGGAACGTCTCCCGTACCTTTTCATTTGGGATTCTTTGTTACAGAAGAAAAACACGCCAAGGAAGGTAGGATTTGGCCCTTGGACCCATAAAGAGTTCGAAGATTGGTCCAAATTTTGAACGCTCGAATGTGATAAAAAGCTGTTTAAGAGGTCAAAAACGGTAATCAGACTGTAGCCAAAACTGTAGCCAAAATTTTCAGAAAATAGGGGAAAATACCGGAAAATATGGGAAAGTGGCTGGAAAAGGAGGAAAAATGATAGTGGCCAAAAAGACGCCTAAATGATTAATATTAAAGGTGTTGTGAAGACCTCTAAATTCCGTTTCCGAAGAAACCGGAAAAAGTGCCTCTAGAATGGCATTCAAGAGGTCGGGGGTTCGATCCCCCCCAGCTCCATTCTTATTTTATAAGGGGTTACGGTTTTTACCGTAGCCCCTTTTATATTACAGGTCACTCCTCCTTCCTCCTTGTTATCGCCGCTCTTGTTGCGAAAAAGCATCTTGCCGATTCAAACCAGTTTTCCCGGCAATTGGGCAAATTGAAAATTATAAGTCATAATGTTGATATTATTGTTTTCAAAATGAATGCGTTGTCGGGCCCATTGACCTTTTTGGGGAACGCAGTCACCCATCTGCAAGGATAGAAAATGAAAATATGGGTCGATGCTGACGCTTGTCCCAGGGCAATCAAAGACATTTTGTTTCGTGTGGCGGAAAGGACAAAAATTTCTGTGACATTTGTTGCCAATCAGAGGTTGCGACTGCCAAACTCCGCTTTCATTGATTTGATTCAGGTAGGGCATGGGGCAGATATCGCCGATGATGAAATTGCCAATAAATGCGAAGCTGGGGATTTAATCATCACGGCAGATATCCCGCTCGCCGCCCGCATTGTAGAAAAGGGGGCGCGGGCTCTCGATCCCCGCGGAACGTTGTACGATAGAGATAATATTGGGCAAATATTGGATATGCGCAATTTCATGGACAACTTGCGCGGCAGTGGCGTCGAAACGGGTGGCCCGAGCGGCTTTGGCCAGCGCGAGCGGTTTAAGTTCGCAAATGAGTTGGATAAGCTCATTGCATTATGGTGATGGAATTTTGACTGGAAGGATTGCAATGCTTTGGTACCCCATCCATCATCTCAAGCCATCCAGTTACCGCGAGAATCTTCTCCGGGGCCTCCTCTGAGTGTTCTTTTTCTGAAATAGAATGATGCGGCAACCGAAACCGTTTTAACTTTCACGACCCCGATTTAAAAGTTTTTCGTAAGCCTATCCGGGGAGAGATTCCAGGTGCCGGGAAACCGGCGAACTCTTCATATTTCTCGTCCAGAAGATTATCGATTGCGAACAACAAGCGCCAGGTGGGTTTCGCCTCCCAGGTCACCGCCAGATCGACCCGGGTGTAGGGGGCCAGGTCGGTGTCACCCGTGGGCACGGATGAATCGAAAACTTCGCCGACCGTTACGGAATTGAGGTTGACCCCAAGGTCCGGAATGGGTCGCCAAAGCAGGGAAAATCCACCACGCCATTTTGGACGATTACGCAGTTTTTCGGACGTTCCTTTGATATCGGTTTCTACGTATGTTATTTGCCCTTGCCAGCTCAGTTTTGGCAAAGGCTCAAGTTGTAAGCTCAATTCAAGGCCCTCCGCCACGATCTCAGACCGGTTGACCAGAATCGGTGGAGGTCCTTCGTCAAAATCAATGGCATTTGAAAAAACGGTGTGAAAATAAGTGGCTGTCAGCAGGGCCCGATCCTGCCAGAAAGATTGTGTGACGCCGGCATCGACGCTCCAGCTGGTTTCCGGACCCAGCCCGGGGTTGCCGACGATGGAGTTTCCGAGAGCGAAAAAACTTGGAAGTTTGAATCCTTCTCCCCAATTGGCTTTAAAAGTGGTTCCTGTATTTTCGGGGGTGTAGGACGCGCCCACTCGCGGGCTGACCTCGCTTTTTAATGCATCTGGGAAATCCCAGCGCATCCCCGCAAGCACAGAAATGCCGTTTTGGAAGGCATGTTGGAATTCCAGAAAGGGAGCCAGAACCTGGCGGTCCAAATCGAACCGGGTTGGGGTCAGGGGACCACCTAAAGCGATGCTTCCCCGGCTCGAGCCGTTTTCATGGACCCCTTCCAAACCAAGAGCCAGTTGGGATCGGTCGGTCAATTGAAAGTGTTGAGTCAGCGTCACCCCGTAACGTTGGAACGAGTTGTCTGCGGAGTTGAGCGGGATGCCAAAAGGGTCTCTGAGGCCTGGAGCCACGCCGGGGGAGGATTGATCTTCCTGACGGTCAAACATTTCAAATTCAAATCGGTATCTCCAGACGGGGGATGGGTCGTGGTGTAAATTGACGCCCAGGCTGAATTCGGTGATGTCTCTTTGGTCGGTGGTTCTGAGCGCGGCAAACAGGGGGCCGCCGCTGTCGTCGGGAAACGATTCATGATCACTGTCCGCGAATCGCATCACCGCCTGCAACTTGAGGGTGTCGGACAGGGACCCGCCCAAATTAGCGAGGATTGATTTATTCACAAGGGAATTTCCTTCGACCGGTTTTCCATTGTCTAGATAAGAACCGCTTATGGAATAGTTCCATTTTCCCGAAGCGCCGCCCGCCCGCATTTGAGTTTGCGCATATCCAAAACGTCCGCCATTGGCTTCTATTTCCAAAGAGGGGGTTGCTTGGACTTTTTGGGTGATGATGTTGATGACCCCGCTCATCGCGTCGGACCCATATACAGAGGAAAGAGGACCCTGGATTATTTCAATTTTTTCGATGCTGTCCGTGTTCAAGGTTGAAAAATCAAATGAACCGCCACGGCTGTTGTTCGGGTCGTTGACCTTCACACCATCGATTAAAACCACGGTGAAATTCGGATCGCCGCCGCGCATGTAAACCGAACTCACCCCTCCGCGCCCACCGGGCTGGTCGATATGCAAACCCGGAACCTGCCGCAAAAGTTCGGTGACGCTTGTGGCCTGGGAAGCTTCTATCTGTTCCCGGTCAATGATCGTCGAACTGGAAATCTTTTGGTATAACCGCGTGGGTAAAGAGGTGCCGGTGACCACCAGAGGCTGCAATTCTTCAACAACGTCTTTAGTGGTTGATTGGTTTGCTCCGTCACTGGCAAAACCCACATCAGGCGTTCCCGTCAAGGCGGATATGCTCAGTGTTACAAGCAGGATTTTAATCCTTGTTTTCATTGGAGGCGTCAAAATGGATATAAACCTGTCAGGAAGAACCCGGGTTTCTCTCATTCAAATTTAAATTTGGATCTAACTTAATTAACAGATGATAGCAGGATTAACAACAATCTTGCCTTGGGAGCCGCATTTTAGATTGCCTGACTATGGACGCCAGATGATTGGGGAAACGATGGAAATGGGAAATTTTTGTTGTTGACGGTGACCGTTACAGGTTGTGACTTTGAAGCCCAGGGAGATGTGATTTCAACGGAAATTACCCAGAACAATTGCGGATTAAAGCTTTTTCAAAATTTCTTTTTAAAGTAGACTAAAAAAACTATGAAAATACCGGTTATTAAGACATTTCGTTTCCTATCCAGGATTTTATTTTTGTCAGGACTTTTTTTGATTCTGGTGGTAGTCGGGTGTGATGGGGCTCAACCTGATAACGAACTCAAAAAGGTGGCCATCGAACTTGAACTCGTCGCCAAAGGCCTGGATCGGCCTATTGGGTTGACCCATGCCGGGGATGGGTCCGGAAATATTTACATCACCCTCCAGGGAGGAAAAATTCTGGTTTATGACGGGAACCGGATGCAAACTTTTCTCGACATCACATCCCTCACTAAAGGAGAGGGTGAGAGGGGCCTTCTTGGCACAGCGTTTCACCCCAATTATGCCCAGAACGGATTCCTTTTTGTCAACTACACCAACCTGTCCGGAGCAACGGTGATTGACCGTTTTACCCGCTCTTCCAATCGGCAGTTTGCCGACCCCGGTTCCGCGAAACACATACTGACCATTGAACAACCCTATGCAAACCACAATGGCGGCCAATTGCAATTTGGCCCGGATGGTTTTCTATACATTGGAACGGGGGATGGTGGGTCCGGAGGAGACCCGGAGAACCGGGCCCAAAATTTAAATGACTTGCTTGGTAAGATGTTGCGCCTGGACGTGGACAAGGAATTTCCTTATGCGATTCCCAGGGGAAATCCTTTTCAGGGAATTCAGGGGGCGCGACCCGAAATATGGGCGTATGGATTGCGCAATCCCTGGCGCTTCAGTTTTGACAGAAAGACAGGAGATCTTTTTATCGGGGATGTGGGGCAAAGCAGTTTTGAGGAAATCGATTACCAACCAAGCGACAGTTCGGGCGGGGAAAATTATGGATGGAGGGTAATGGAAGGCAAGTCCTGCTCCGCAAGCGCCCTTAAAAATTTTTTTAAGCCAGATTGTGATCCTAAGTCGTTCACCCTTCCAATCCTTGATTACCCCCGCAAGAACGGCAACTGTTCGGTTATCGGTGGATACGTGTACCGGGGAAGCAGATTTTCTGAACTCGAAGGGATGTATTTATACGGGGATTTTTGCGGTGGAAAAATATGGGGTGCCACTAAAAACGATCGCGGTCAATGGAAGACCCAAGAACTGTTGAATACTGAATTTTTCATATCCAGCTTTGGTGAAGATGAGTCGGGCAATATTTATGTGGTTCACCGTTCCCCCGACAACGGAGCGATTTACCGGATTGTTTTAAAGCCTTAGGGGTTTTGCTTCGCCTCTCCGCCTTTTCGAAGCTTTTGGATAACCTTTTGTATTGGGTGTCCCACTGCGATTCCAAAATCTTTAATGGCGTGGTATTCACCGGCACATAAATCAATAAAAACTCCGCGTTTGTTATGAGGATTGTCTTGCACGCCAATCGTTTTGTTTACTATTTCCCCTTCGTACCAGGTCCCAAACATGCGATCCCATAGGGGCGTTAAGTGACCGAAGTTTTTATCCCAATGCACATCTAATTTAGAGTGGTGGATGCGGTGTCCGATAGGTGAAATAAAAACATATTTGCCGATAATCCCCCAGTCCCAATCGACCATCGAATGTTGAATTTTTCCTTGGAAAGATTTTGTTAACTCGATTGCAAGAATTGTTTCTCCAAGTTTACCCACAAAAAATACTGGAAAATACATCATTAGTTTGCGTAAAGCGATATCTAAGGGGTGAGACCTTGCTACGGTTATTATGTTGAACTCAGTGGCGGAGTGATGAAATATATGCGTATTCCACCACCATTTCCATTGATGTGCAAATCGATGGCGCCAATAGTCAATGAAGTCGACCATCAATAGAAATACAAAGAAATGCACAAGAGGGTTTTCAAATTGAAGCGTTAAATCCGGGGAAAGGAAAGCATTTTTGATGGATATTGGGATAACATAACCCAACCCTCCCGTACTTAGTATTTTAAGAGCCCAAAACATCCCAGATAATCCGCATGCGTAAATAACAAAATCATACCAGGTCGATTTCGTAGGGTGGAATAAATTGTAAATGGCACTTTTTCTGTAACCCAAGAATAAAAAATCGATTAATAAAACAAACAACACCATGTACAACCCATCCAGGTTGCCACCAGAAATAAATTTTTCCAACCGGGATATAAAGTTGTCTAAAAAAATCTGGGAATATTTAAGCGCATTTTGAGTGATACTATCCACATACTGCATAAAGATATAAACCTTAAATTGTTAACAAAACATATGGGTTTTATCGATGTTTACTGGACCGCTTTAAAAGCTACTTAAGCATAATACCTGCAACATTATTCAATAGTGATCTTCTCGATATTAGTGGACAGTTAATTAAGCCGCATTCTTTTTCTCAAAGTCTACCGGGCTGAGATATCCGAGGTAGGAATGGCGGCGTTGCCGATTATAAAATATTTCAATGTAAACGATACCAGGGCAATTAAAGATATTTGTCAGGCCATTAGGAATTTATTTGGCGTGTAAATGTTATTTCCTATTGAATTATTTGAATTTATTACCATTTTTACGGAATGCATAATACAATTTTTCATCCAAAGCCTAAAATATCCCCATTAAAACCCTCTGTAATATCGATAACTATTTAAAATCAGGCGTTTAGCGATAAAATTGCGGTTGCTAAATTCATTGTAAATCTTTATCTTAATTACATACTGTATATTAATCCTCCTAGTTTGGGGTTAAAGGATGAGTTTCAACCGATTAGATAGGTTGGAAATTTCGGTCCTTTTTATGTCGAACTTTATAATAAATTGGATAAATTTGATCAAGGTGTGCGAGATCCGGGTGAACCATTTTTCCATTTTTGGAATGCCTGCGTATTTTTCACACAATTCCCCTTGATTAGTTTTTAATTTAAACAATTTACTTGGTATGTGTCGAAACGGCTCTTAAAGGATAAGAACTCTATAATTAGGATTGACTTTCTTTTTACTAGGAAAGCAGAGCTTCTTCCATCGCATGACTCGTGTGCGAAAGGGAAATTCAGGTTGTAGTGAATGTTGTGGGTTTTTAAGCGCCTCTAATATCTGCGAAAATTAAACTCCATCAACCTTCGATGGAGGATTTTGAATAACTATATGAGTGAGGTCGTTTATGTCTGAGCCAGCCAAATTCAGTTGTGTCCTTATCGGAGGGCAGTCGTTACTTATTCAGTGCGCCGAACGGCTTCTGGAAAAAGGTCACCGCATCAGCGGGATCATTAGCGAAGAGCCTCATATCCTACAATGGGCAAAAGAAAAGAATATCCTTCCTATCGATCCCGCTTCCAATCTTGTCGGGCAGTTAAAGAACGAGCCTTTCGATATCCTGTTCAGCATAGCAAACTTTTCGATCATTTCTGAAGATCTCCTTGCCCTGCCGCAAAAATGCGCCATAAATTTTCACGATGGGATTCTTCCTGATTACGCCGGCTTGAATGTGACCACTTGGGCTCTTATTAACGGGGCCACCGAGCATGGCATCTCCTGGCACATCATGACCGCAGAACTGGATAAGGGAGAAATTCTAAAACAAAAAAGATTTCCGATTGCCGAGGGAGAAACGTCCCTCACCCTGAACGCCAAATGCTATGAAGCGGGCATGCAGGGCTTTGGCGAAATGATGGATGAATTGGCCCAGGACAGGGTTCAACCCATCCCGCAGGATTTTTCCCGCCGCACCTATTTTGGGCAGTGGAAGCGACCTCCCGTGGCATGTCTGATTGACTGGACCCGTCCGGCAGATGAGATAGACGCCATGGTTCGAGCCTTTGATTTTGGTCCTTACTGGAATCCTTTGGGCATGGCGAAAACATTGGTGGATGGAAGGGTTTTGCTGGTCAGTCGGACGAAGGTCCTTCCTGACAAAGCCACTGCGCCGTCAGGAACAATTTTAAAAATCGATGAGGGCGCCATTCATGTGGCCACAGGCACAGAGGAAATTGCGCTTCTGGAGTTTATTGGGCCGGACGGTGAAACCCTGTCCCCTGCCAGCGCCGTGAAATCCTTTGGATTCAAACAGGGTGAAACGTTGACCACCCTGGAGACCCAACGAGCCGAAGCCGTTACCGAAGCCAATTCAAAATTTTGCCGCAAGGAGCAGTTTTGGATCAAGCGATTGGCCGGGTTGGACTCTGTGGAAATTCCCTTTGCCAAGCGTCAGAACTCCGCCAATGAGGAAGAGGCCCACCGGGAGCTTGAGTTTTTCTCTCCGGCCCCTTTTTTGACGATGGATTGTGAAGGAGGAACGACAGGGGATCTACTGCTCACGGCGTTTAATTTGTTTCTCTCCAGAATAAGCGGCAAAGAAAACTTCCATATTCCCTTTCGCCAAACCTCCATGAGTGCCGAGACCCGATTGGTCGAAGGTCTATTTGCGTCACACGTGCCTTTGCATATTGATTTGGAAAACAATCCTAAATTCGGAGATTTTCAAACCCGAATGAAAGCAGAATTGAACTGTTTGGGGAAAAGCGGTTCCTATGCGATGGATCTGATTGTCCGACATCCAGATTTGGGAACCGCCGCGCACCAGTGGCATCATGAGCCTTCTCCGGTGGTTCTCGAAAGGGTGAGTCAGTTAACCTCGGAAAAACCTGAGACGTGGGTTCCTTCTTCGGGAAGCGACCTGACGGTCGTGATTCCAGATGATGGACGTCGATGCCTGTGGGTATACAACCCCAGCGTATTCGATGAAGCGACCATTCGCCGCATGCAGGAACAATTCGCGGTATTATTGAATGAAGTTATTAAAGCTCCAGATTCGCCTGCGGGGCAATTCTCTATTTTATCCGAGCATGAAAAGAAGGATCTTCTCGAAAACTGGAATTTGACCTACGCGGATTTTCCTAAAGACCGCTGTATTCATCACCTTATTGAAGAGCAGGTCGATAAGACCCCGGACGACGTGGCTTTGTCATTTCAGGAGGATTCGCTCACCTACAAAGAACTGAACAAACGCGCCAACAGGCTTGCCAACTATCTTATAGAGCAGAATGTGGGCCCCGATGATTTGGTAGCAGTGCTCGTGGACCGCTCAATTGACATGCTGGTGGCCATGCTTGGGATCATGAAAGCCGGGGGAGCTTATGTTCCCCTGGATCCGGTTTATCCAAAGGACAGACTGGCCTTCATGGTGGAAGATGCGCAAGTGTCGACCGTCATCACCCAGGAAAAATATTCCAAGCTTCTTCCGGGAACCGGAGCGGAAATTATTCAGATCGATTCCGAATGGCCTCAAATCGCGAGGTTAGGGTCGGAGAACCCCACCGGAAATGTTAACTCCCACAATCTGGCTTACGTCATTTATACCTCCGGTTCGACCGGCAAGCCCAAGGGGGTCATGGTCGAGCACCGCAACGTCGTCAACTTTTTTGTGGGGATGGATCAACGTCTTCAGGGAGATCCTCCCGGCGTCTGGTTGGCGGTGACCAGCCTGTCGTTTGATATCTCCGTTCTGGAATTGTTCTGGACCCTGGCGCGGGGTTTCAAAGTGGTGCTGTATTCAGGAGAAGATCGGGCAATTGGAACCGACGACGATAAGGAACAGACAAAAACTCTGGCCCATGCGGACAAAAAGATAGATTTCAGTTTGTTTTATTTCGCCGCAGATGAAGGCGAACATGGGTCCGACAAATACAAACTTCTCCTTGAAGGTGCGAAGTATGGCGATGCGAACGGCTTTAAAGCAGTTTGGACGCCTGAGCGGCATTTTCACGCCTTTGGCGGGCTTTATCCCAGCCCTGCGACCATGGGCGCCGCAATTGCGGTTCTCACGAAAAATGTGAGTATCCGTGCGGGAAGTTGTGTTCTTCCACTTCACCACCCCATTCGGATCGCAGAGGACTGGTCGCTGGTTGACAATCTTTCCAATGGCCGTGCGGGCGTTGCTTTCGCTTCCGGGTGGCACCCGAATGATTTTGTTCTGATGCCACAAAATTATGCCGACAGGCATAAAAAGTTGAGTGATGGAATCGATCAGGTGCGTGCCCTGTGGCGCGGGGAGACCCTAAGTTTCCCAGGGCCCTTGGGAGAGGATGTCAAGGTACGCACCTTGCCCCGTCCGATTCAGCCTGAATTCCCCATTTGGATTACCGCTGCCGGTAACCCCGAGACATTTCGTATCGCCGGGGAAAAGGGGACCAATATTCTGACTCACCTGTTAGGCCAGTCGGTGGAAGAAGTCGCGGAAAAAATTCAAATTTACCGGGACGCCTGGAAAGAAGCCGGCCATCCCGGTGAAGGCATCGTCTCGCTCATGTTGCATACCTTTATTGCGGATGATGAAGAATTTGTCCGCGCCCAGGTAAAGACACCCTTAAAGGAATACCTGAGAAGTGCGGGAGGACTGATCCATAAATACGCTTCTTCATTTCCAACCTTTAAAGGATTGTCTAAAGACGACAAAAAAGGCATCGACGACCAATTCCAGAAAATGTCCGATGAAGACCTCGAGGCCATGCTGGATCATGCTTACCAGAGATACTACGAAACCAGCGGACTGTTTGGAACTCCCGAGTCCTGTGTCACTCTTGTTGACAAGCTCAAAGGGATGGGCGTGGATGATATTGCCTGCCTCGTTGATTTTGGAGTTCCTTCTGATACCGTTATGAAACACCTGCCCTATTTGAATGAGCTTCGGGAATTGACCTCCACACCAAAAAGTGTGGATGGAGATACCGACACCTCTGTTCCCGCGTTGATCAGCCGGCACAAAGTGACCCATATGCAATGCACCCCATCCATGGCGGGCATGTTGACTGCGGACGCCCAAGCTCACGATGCCTTGCGTTCTTTAAAACAGATGATGGTGGGAGGGGAAGCCTTTCCTACCAAACTGGCATCCGAGCTGAAGGCTTTCGTTTCCGGCAATGTCATCAATATGTACGGGCCGACCGAGACCACCATCTGGTCGTCCACCCATGCTTTGGACGATTCCAAGGGGCCCGTTCCTATCGGAAAGCCCATTGCCAACACGCAACTATATGTTCTGGATAAAAACTTTCAACCCGTTCCGGTTGGAGTGCCGGGGGAACTGTTCATCGCCGGCGACGGCGTGGTGCGCGGGTATCTGTTCCGACCCGAATTGACCGAGGAACGCTTCGTGCCCGATCCATTCAGCAGTGTTCCAAAAGCCCGGATGTATCGCACGGGGGATTTGGTGCGTTATCGGCCCGATGGCGTTCTGGAATTCCTCGGTCGAATGGATCACCAGGTGAAAATCAGGGGATATCGAATTGAACTGGGAGAAATCGAATCCGTACTCAGCCGTCATGTTCAGGCCAAAGAAGCGGTCGTGGTGGCGAGAGAAGACAGTTTCGGCAACAAGCAGTTGGTGGGGTATGTGACACCGTCCCACGGGAAACATCCGCCGGTAGAATCCCTGCGTAGTTTTTTGCGTGAGAGGTTGCCAGAATACATGATCCCATCGGTGTTCATGGTGTTGGAATCTTTTCCGCTGACACCGAATAAAAAAGTGGATCGTAAGGCTCTCCCGGCTCCCGAACAGGTGCGACACATGGCGGCGGGTGATATCCTTCAGCCCAAAACGCATACGGAAAAAGAGTTGCTTAAAATCTGGAAAGAAACGCTGTCCATTGAAGAAATCGGGGCGGGCGACAGCTTTTTTGATCTTGGCGGTCATTCCCTTTCCGCGGTTCAGGTGACCATGCGTATCCGGCAAGTCTTCGATGTGGATTTCCCCATGCGGCTGGTTTTTCAGGCGCCGACCCTGATTGAGCTCGCGGCTAAAATAGATGAGCTGGTTCTGGAACAGGTGGACAGCCAGGAGTTGGACGCCCTGCTCAATGAGATAGAACAGTTATCCGATGAAGAGGTTGGGTCCGCTAATAGCTCCCATGATGGTAACTGAGGGAAAAATAAAGTAGCTGAGTAGAAATTTTTTTGAATAGGACTAAGTAAACCATGAGTGATCTTCAAACCCGTTTAGCCAAGCTTTCCCCCGAAAAAAGAGCGCTGTTGACAAAACGATTGTCCAAAGGAGGTTCTCAAAACCGCGGCGGTTCGACGCCTTTGCCGGAGATTCAGCCGGACCCCGGTCTACGAAACGAACCTTTCCCGCTCACAGACCTCCAGTACGCCTATTGGATCGGACGTGGGACGGCCTTTGATATGGGGGGAATTCCATCCAAGGCCTACGTTGAACTGGAATGCGCTCAATTGGACCTAGAGCGGCTGAATCGCGCCCTGCAGACCCTGGTGAAACGGCACGACATGCTTCGACTCATAGTGTTGGATGACGGGACCCAGAAAGTGCTTGAGGAAGTTCCCGCCTATGAAATCGGGGTTGAAGATTTGCAGGGGAAAAATTCCGGGGATGTGAAAACCCGTCTGGAGGAAATCCAGAAAGAAATGCTGGACGATTCCCGCGAGGCGGACCAGTGGCCGTTGTTTGAATTTCGAGCCTCTCCCGTCAATGAGGACAAGACCCATTTGCATATTTGTCTGGACCTTTTGAACGTCGATGCGGGTAGCGTCACCATCCTGATTCAGGAACTGAGCAAGGTTTACGACAATCAGGAAAGGCCACTTGCCCCGTTGGATTTAAATTACCGGGATTATGTCCTGGCCCTCAGAGAATTTAAGGATTCGGAGATTTATAATCGCTCCAAAAAATATTGGGAGAAACGACTTCCGGAATTCCCCACGGCTCCGGAACTTCCTCTGGCGAAGCATCCCAGTGCCGTCGAGAAACCGGAATTTTTTCGTCGTCGGCATGTTCTGGAAGCAGAGGTCTGGACCCGTGTGAAAGCCAACGCGAGTAAGCGCGGACTGACTCCCTCGTCTTTGTTGCTCACGATTTATTCAGAGGTTCTGTCGCACTGGAGCCGGAATTCCAGAGTCGTCATCAATATTCCCCTGTTCAACCGTCTTCCCCTTCATCCCCAGGTGAATGATATTTTAGGGGCTTTCACATCCGTCAATCTACTGGCCACGGACAACTCGACGCCGGATACCTTTAACAACCGGGCCCAGCGTTTGCAGGCCCAGTTGCTGGATGATCTGGATCACCGACATTTTGATGGCGTTGAAGTCATGCGCGAACTGGCCAGGGTCAAAAAAAGCCAGGCCGCCGCGACCATGCCGGTGGTATTCACCAGCCTGTTGGACCAGGAGTTTGACACGGCGTTTTCCAGGCTGGGTAAAATTTCCCGCAGTGTGAACCAGACGGCGCAGGTCTGGATGGACTTGCATGTCGATGAACAGGCAGGCGCGTTGATCGTCAAATGGGATGCGGTGGATGAACTTTTTCCAAACGGACTGGTGGCCGCCATGCTGGAATCCTATAGCGACCAGCTTCGGCAACTGGCCGATGATAACGGAGCCTGGGAGCGGGTGGAACGAGATTTTCTTCCCCAGGATCAACTCGACCGGCAAAACGCCATGAATGACACAGACGGTCCGTATCCGGACGAAGTGCTGCAGACCCTCATCAACAAACAGGCGGTTCAAAACGGCGACCATCTGGCCATCGTCTCTTCCCGGCGATCAATGACCTATGAAGAACTGTATCGATTGTCCAATCAAATCGGCAGACGTTTGCGGGAGCTCGGGGCACAACCGAACATGCCCGTGGCCATCGTGATGGAAAAAGGCTGGGAGCAGTATGCAGGTGTCCTGGGCGTTCTCAATTCAGGCGCTCCCTATTTGCCGATCGATTCCGAGTTTCCTTCCGAACGGATTCATTTTCTCATCGACCACGGTCAGGTGGAACTGGTTCTGACCCAATCGTGGGTGGATAAAACGGTGGACTGGCCCGACAATGTCAAGCGTTTGTGCGTCGATGATGTCAGCGAATGGACGGGGGTCGAC
The DNA here is from genome assembly GCA_029261595.1 of Nitrospinaceae bacterium. Classification (GTDB taxonomy): domain Bacteria; phylum Nitrospinota; class Nitrospinia; order Nitrospinales; family VA-1; genus JADFGI01. The sequence continues at coordinate 26,909 of JAJDAZ010000017.1, forward strand.
AATAACCCCATTGAACCTGCCCAGAAACCCGAAGATCTCGCTTATGTGCTTTATACCTCCGGTTCCACCGGAACGCCCAAAGGGGCGATGATCGAACACCGCAGTGTGGTCAACCGGATGACAGAGGTGAACCAGCGTTTCGGTGTGACTCCCGAAGACCGATTCATGGGGGTCACCGCCCTGCAACACGATCTGTCGGTGATCGATATTTTCGCTACATTTCTGGCCGGGGCCACGGTCGTCGTTCCGGATGCCAAGGAGCGCACGGACCCACCGCACCTGGCGGCATTAATAGTGCGTGAAAAAGTTACCTTGTGGAATTCGGTTCCGGCTTTTGTGGAAATGCTGGTGGACCACCTGGAAAACACCCATCAAAAGGAAACGATGCTTCCCACCACGATGCGCAAGTTCATGATGTCCGGCGACTGGATTCCGGTGAAGTTGCCCGACCGCATTCGGGAACTGATGCCCATGACCGAAGTTCTCGCCGCCGGCGGACCTACGGAAACAACCGTCTGGGATATTTGCTATCCCGTTCAAACGGTGGACCCGGATTGGCAAAGCATTCCTTACGGCCGTCCCATGCAAAATGCCTGTTACTATGTCTTGAACGAGTTTCTGGAACCCTGCCCGGACTGGGTGGCGGGAGAACTCTACATCAGCGGGGTCGGTCTGGCCCGCGGTTACTGGAGAGATCAGGAACGGACGGATGAGCGTTTTATCACGCACCCTAAAACGGGAGAACGCCTGTACCGGAGTGGCGACCTGGGGCGCCGTTTGCCGAACGGCAATATCGAGTTTGTGGGCCGGGCCGATTTTCAGATTAAAATTCGGGGCTACCGTATGGAACCCGGAGAAATCGAAGCCGCTCTGGTTCAACAACCCTCCATTCGGGACGCCATTGTACTGGCTGTGGGAGGTTCCGAAAAAGACGAACAGTTGGTGTCCTACGTAGGTGCTTCCAGCCAGGATGAGTCTGAAAACGGCGCTCAGGGGGATTCCCCGGAGGAGGACGCCGCAGAGTCGGAAACGTCCGGCTATGGGGAGGGGGTTTTATCGGACCCCATGGACCGCCTGGAATTTAAGATGAATCGACTGGGTGTGCGAAAAGATGAGGACGCACAGCAATCCATTGATCTTGTAAAAAGCCATTCCGATGAGGAACTCCTCGAGATTGTTTTGAAACGACAAAGCTATCGCTCGTTTTCCGAGGAAGTGATCTCATTAAAGGATTTTAGTGACTTCTTAAGTTGCATGGAGCAACCCACATTTGACGATGCGCCTTTCCCCAAAGTGCGGTATCCGTCTGCAGGCGGGCTTTATCCTGTTCAGGCTTACCTCTATATCAAACCGGATCGCATCGAAGGTGTGGAGGGGGGAACTTATTATTACAATCCCAAAAATCATAAGCTGGTGCTGATATCCGCCAACCCGGAAATCGACAAAACCATTCATACGGTCAACAATTACACTGTTTTCGAATCGTCCGCCTTTTCGGTATTTCTGGTTGGCCAGAAGAGTGCCATGCAACCCATGTATGGAAAGCTCATGGACGATTTCTTTTTGCTGGAAGCCGGTTACATCGGGCAACTGTTGTCGACGGCGAGCCAGGACTTTCAACTTGGCATGTGCCCCGTGGGAGGCGCGGAGTTCGACCGTATCAAGCAATATTTTGGCGTGGACGAAGATCACACCTACCTGCATTGTCTGATTGGGGGTCGGCTGGAGGCTGCTCAGTTGCAGAAGTTTGCGTTTCTCGACGAGTCGGCGGGAAGCAATCTGATGACCATCCCCAAGAAACCCTCCGGGGGCAATGGAGCGAGGCCCACCGACCGCAGGCTCGTGGCCTACTATGTTCCGGAACCCGGAGACAATGTGATGACCACGGAAATGCGGAAGCATTTGCGGTCGAAGCTTCCAGAATACATGATTCCCCAGCATTTTGTCGAACTGGAGGCGTTTCCGGTGACCGCCAATGGCAAGGTGGATCGTAGTTCGTTGCCCTCCCCGTTTTCGGGAGAGACCACCGAGGAACACGATTATGTGGAACCAGGCACCGAGACGGAAAAAGTTTTAGCGAAGATCTGGCAGGATGTCATGGGCATTGAACGGGTGGGGATTCACGATAACTTTTTCGAGCTGGGTGGGCATTCCCTTTTGTCGATTCAGGCCATCTCGCGGATTGAAAAAGCCACCGGGGTTCGTCTGAATGTCCGGATCTTGCTTTTAAACACGCTGGGACAAATCGCGCCCCAGTGTCCGGTGGCAGAATCAACCTCCGCCCCGGAAGAACAACCCGTGGCCGTGGCACCTGAGGCTCCTGAAAAGCCATCGTCCCCTCTGGCCAGCCGGCTGATGAATAAAGTGAAAGGAAAGTTTCGCGGAAATGGAAAATAATCATCGGATGTCTTTCACTTCGGACGGGACGTCTATTCCTTTTGGAGTCTCTAAATGAATCCATTTTATTTTGGGGATTCGGAAAACCCTCTGTTTGGAATTTATCATCCTCCGACAAATGCCAATAAAAAATTAAATGAGGGGGTCCTGCTATGTTACCCCCAGGCCCGTGAATACGAAATCACCCATTGGGCCATGCGGCAACTGGCCAGCCTGATGGCCAAGGCAGGCGCCCATGTTCTTCGCTTTGATTATTCCGGCACAGGGGACTCTGCGGGGGATTATGAATCGGTGAGCATCGATAAATGGAAATCCGATATTCAAATTGCCATCGATGAACTCAAAGACACCGCATGGGTAAAAAAAGTTTCCCTAGTAGGGCTTCGGATGGGCGCCACCCTGGCGGCTTTGACAGCCGAAGAGATCGAGGTTAAAAATCTGATTCTTTGGGACCCGGTTGTTACCGGAAAGGATTACATCAACGAACTGAGCCATGTCCAGAATGTCCTGAGTTCCCGACTGGGCATATCGAACGCATCGAATGGAACCAACGGCCATCGTCCCGATGGGTTCCTGGGATATCCCTCTCCTCCGGGATTGGAATCTTCAATAAAAGAAATCGACCTGGCCAAAAATTTTCAAACAAAAGCGGAAAAGACCTTCCTGGTTGTATCGCAGGAGATTCCCGAATATCTCAGATTGCGCGACCACTTGACGGAACAAGGAAATCCGTTTGAGTATCGTCTCGCCCCGGATAACGGGAATTGGGGAAATACCAAAGAAAACTGGGAAATATTTTTTGCGCAAAATATATTGCAAGCCATCACTGAATCCGTCACGGGTATAGAATCATGAAAGAAAGTGTCTTAACCTTCGGTCCCCAGGGAGGGTTGGTGGGAATTCTTTCCGACCCCCTTCCGGAAATGCGAAGTCCCGACCGGCCCGCGCTGATTCTTCTGAATGCCGGGTTGTTGAACCGGACAGGGCCTTACCGGATGTATGTGGACCTGGCCCGAGACATGGCCAAAAAGGGATTCACTGTATTGCGGTTTGATTTTTCCGGGTTGGGGGACAGTTTCACCCGCAAGGACAATAAGTCGGATGAAGAACGGGCCGTCCTGGATGTTCAGGAAGCCATGGACCAGTTGACCAGGAAAAAAAATATTAAGGAATTTGTTCTGTTGGGGCTCTGCCAGGGGGCGGACAGAGCGCATCCATTGGGTATCAGGGACTCAAGGATCAAGGGAATCATGTATCTGGACGGGTTTGGTTACCCGACCCCCGGCTACCACGTTAGAAATTTTGGGCGTCGGGTATTACATAATGTTCGGGCCATGACAAAATTGGAAAGATGGACGCACCTCATTAAAAAAAGTTATTCCCGATTTTTCAAAAATAACACTAAAAAAGGCTCGCCCAAACCAACCGAAACCTTTGAAAGGCAATTTCCCACTGCAAAACAATTCGAGTCGGATGTGAGGTCCATGCTCGACCGAGGCGCCAGCTTGTTTTTTATTTATTCGGATGGAATCAAATATTATAATTATGAAGGACAGTTTCGGGATGGATTCGGGTCGTTGTTCTCCAACGACCGGCTACAGGTCCGGTTTTTCAGACAAACCGACCATCTATTTACTAGTTTGACCCGAAGAAAAGAATTGTTTCAGTCCATCGGTGATTGGATGCAGAGTCAATTTTCCGAAAACGGAAAAAAATAATGGCTAATTCTTTGCTCCCTGCCGAGTAAGTTCTCCTTGCTGTTTTCTCATGACACTATAAGTTTTTCACTCTGGCAATAAACATTCCGTTGATGCGATTTCAACCCCTGTGTAGACGTGGTTATCGTCTGTTGAAAACCGGCCGTTAAGGGCCGTCACTTCTGAAAGTATTTCAGGGGGAGGGACCAACAGAGTAACCGAAAAGCTCCCATCTTCCAGATTGATTGCAACCTCGACATCTTTAAAATCCAGAAAAGTTTTTGCCAGAGGAAAGTGGCATTTGAAGGCGCTTTCTTTGGCGCTGAAGATCAACTTAGGCCAAAACAGGCTATTTGGGCCGTTGTCCGTCTGAAGCCATTTTTTTTCGCCGGGTGTGCAAACGAGATCCAGGACGTCGGTGGCCATAGGTTCTAAAGGCTCAACATCCAACCCGACACTGAGGATAGATCCTTGCCGGGCTATTACAGCTCCGCAAAAATTCCGGCAATGAGAAATGCTTCCAATGATCCCCGGTGGCCACAGAGGTTCGCGATTTTTTCCAACAAGAACTGGAAAATTCTGGATGCCGAGCCTATCAAGCCCTTGTCGTGCACAAAGTCTTCCGGCAGTGAACTCCCGTTTTCGATTCGGGGCCATTGGTTTTGTCAAGGCCTCTTCCTCGGGATAAAGGGGGCCGTCCCACATATTCGGGCTAGCCGTCAGGGTCACTGCATGAGGAGAAAATAACCGCTCAATCATTTGATCCATTCGATCAGGATATATAAAATTTCAAACTAGATCGGAAGTGCAAGGGCTGACCCGTTTTTTCAAGAATAGCTCATAGGGAAATTGAATCCAAACAATTTCCTGAGACCGCGAGTAAAATTCGATTTTTCAATGGTATTGAGGCTCAAGTCGAGGGTGTCTTCATGGCCGTCTAAATCATATCAACGTTTCAAAAACCAGAATGGGGGTCCTGGGGAAAGTTTTAGATTCCGATGGAAAGCATAATGGGGTAAATTGGTGGGTAGACTGAACGCATAAAAATTTTTCTGTGGAGATGGCAACATGGCCCCTGAACAACTAAGGCGATTTTCTCTGGACAAGGTCCAAATCGACCCGCGTTTAAAGAATAGAATCATGTCCGCCGATGGCGATGATGAACTGGGTTCCTGGGATGGAGAGAATATTGAAGATCTGGTCAAGGAACTGGAGCGGATCGAAGAAAGAACGGATCCCAATTATGCCGGCTTGCCACATGGCAACAATATTCCTGAAGACCTGCGCTCCCAGGTGGAAAAGGACTTGCCAATTTGGGCCTGCGATGTGTCCGGTAATTGTATCGTCGGTGAACAAGCGGATAAAGTCCGGACGGTGGACCAAATCCGAAAGCGCTATGAAAAAAAGTATGGCGGTGTCGAAAAATTCAAGGAAAAATTAAGGCTGGAGCGGGAAGAGTTCGTTCGGAAACTTCAGGGAAAATAGAATTTTAATCTACTTTCAGGGCGCGTAACTCAGCGGTAGAGTGCTGCCTTCACATGGCAGAAGTCACAGGTTCGAACCCTGTCGCGCCCACCACTCCCCGCGTGGGGCGGGTTTGCTCACGATGGACGAAACTTCCTGGTTTACGTTTCGAACTTTTTCGTCTAGATTCTTCCACTCCGCGTGGGGCAGGTTATTGGAGGCCCCAGACAAATCCTTTGGAGTTCAGGCATTCACCGAAATGTTCCTGCTTCTGGAAACCGACGAAAATTTCACTATCACTCAATTCACTATTCAACGCTTTCCTGTTAGCCTTGACA
>JAJDAZ010000018.1 GCA_029261595.1 Nitrospinaceae bacterium
CACCAAAGGTAGTCAGTGAGCCTGTGGCAACCGCGTTGTCGTTCAGCGTGAATCTAAAAGTACCTTCGGTTCCAGAGGTTTTTTGTATGGAGAGAATGAGAAAGTTTACTGCGCCTTTTTCCGGGGTAACACCGGTCGCCAATGTGGTTTCATTTCCTGGCGCAACTCCATCCGTTTGCACAAATCTCCACTCACTCCCGGTATTATTAAACTGGAGTCGAAACCCGTGTATCGTGGTTGCATCTGAAGTCCCGAAAAAATAGATCAACCCTGATTTTGGGTTTGTCGGCCAGTAAAAAGAAAGTTCAAAAGTTACGCCGAGATCGGTTTCGTTTGTTTTGTGAATGCGATTGATGAAATCCGTATTAGACTTAAGCGGCATTCGATCGGCGCCATCAAACAAAATCATATTATCCGGGTCGCCAGATTCGCCTAGAAGTGCTCCTTCTTCCCCGTTGGTAGCCGCATCGCGTCCCATGAAACAGTCATAGATGATAAAGCCCCTGGCCTCTCGACAATCTTCCACGCCTCCAGGGAAACTACCTCTATCTGGCGCGCTATAATCGGCCTCAAGTGAGCCAATACTTTCAAGGGTTGCGGCTGTGGAGGGGGAGGAAGAAGCTCCGCCGTCCATAGAAGCGGAACGACCGTCCATACCAATACCCCAGGCGGAGGAAGCAAAAATTGAGACAAACAGAAAGGGGATGATTTTTTTAAATAAATTTTTCATAATTTATAACTCGATTTTAAATGATTCGGTATCAGTCATCCCGCAAGCAACGCTATTTGGGCCTTTATGTTTGATTTCATAAACCATTCCCTTCCAGATAATCACTCCTCTCTGTACACCGTCATTTACTCCGATTGGCTCACCTTTATTAAAATTATGGGTTATCTTCAGCCCTTTATAAGTAATATCCAGATAGATCGATACCGCAGTAGCACATGAAAATTGAAAAATATGTTTTACGGGAGGTCCACTATTCTGATTGACCGTCGAGCTTAACTGGGTCACAGACTGATCATTTTTATCGACGACCGTCCATGCGGTATCTGCCGCGACCGCGACGCCATCCCATTTTGAGGCGACCTCACGAACGATGTCGGCTTGAACAGGAGAGATGAAGAAAAATGAAACCGCCAAAATAAAAACAAATGAAACAATTTTTTTAAGCATGGTTAACCTCTATTTAAAAACGTATTAAACAACCCTCATCAATTGAACAGTGACGGGGATGGAATCCATTCGGCGTCCTTTTCCTGAACCGATTTGTCTGCCCGCACCCAGGACCAGAGCAGGTAAACCAGAGTCTTCGTGGGTCGGCGGGCTGATCGATAAGAGATCCCCGCGTTCGAGTTCGATATTGTCGAGGAACAATTCCAAATCAAGAACGTCGGAAGGCTCCTGATGTTGAGCCAAAAAGAAAGCCGCGAGATCCGTGGCCTGATCGGAGACACGGGTCCAGTCAAATTCAAAGTCGTCCGCTTTTTCACGACGGCCATAGCGCGTGATGGAATCTGCATCACTATCATTTTCAATCGAATCGTATTCACTTGACGACCAGTCGCGCGCATAACGCAGGTCGATGGTGTTTACGATATTTCTATTCGGGGTGCGCTCGACCTGGATAGTCACCAGGCCGGAACCATCGAGACGGATCATATTGTCAGCGATGGTTTTATCCGGCGTGAACGGAAGAGATATTTCATTGAGAGGACGAAACTGAATTTTTGCTTTTCCAAAATCCCAAAAAATATAAGACCTACAATTTTTTTCCCAATCGCGCCACAGGTTTTTAATTTCCGATTTTTCCTGGATGATGCCCGCCAACTTATAACCACCTGAGATGGCACCGGCGAAATCCGCTCCGGCCTGGGTGAACGATGCAGAATCAATATCGGAAGCGGTCAATCCGAGAAGATTTAAAATCGACCATTTAAAAATATAGTCGGGCCTTTCCAGTAACGCATCGGCAACACCGCTGATGGTTCCTAAACCATCGTCCGTCACTCCCTGGACATCCGCCGTAATATCATCCGTGAAACTCAGCCGCCTGCGGGCATACTCAATTTCAAACGCAACGTGAATGATGTACGCGGTCCGGCCATCGGAAGATCCGTTATACTTGACCTGAATTTCCCGGTTGGTGAACCACGCCCAGTCGCCTGCGACATTTGAGGTGATATCGATAAAATCGACAATGGTGCTGGTATTTTTTTCCGCGCTTCCTGACAAAGATGGGGTGGAGGAATGCTGTGTGACAGCGCCTGTTTTGGAAGTTGATGTTCCTGTCCCAATGACGTTTGTATCTTCGGCAGGGGTCAAAGTAATGACCCGAACCAGGTTAAACAATTTCATCGTGCAACTACCAAAGCCGGATTCCCGTGAAATGGTTACGGTGGTTGGGGCGTTGGCGTGACTTCCATTCGGGGTGTAGACATTTGGAAAACCGATTTTAAAAAATCGATAACTATCCGGGTTTGTACCTTTCAAAACCAGACCGGTGTTTGTGCTACCGGAAACCCCGGACACTTCAAAATTCATCTGGTATTCAACCGAGTCGATGGTTCCGGCAGGCGCGGCTGGGAAAGTAACAGTGTGCGTCGGATTCAAGCTGTCGACCACAAACCCGCCAGAGTCCAGCCCGGCTGTGGCTTCCTGACGCACTTCGGTTTTTCTAGGTAGATTATGTTTATGATTTGGGTCGGAAATTGGGAATCCCAAAGAATCCAGATGCGTGTGAGTGATATCCACATTGCCTGCACTGCCGATGGTGTCATCACTCGCTGGCGGTGATAAAAGCCCAACCTGCCCCACACCGACAATGTCCACAGACAAATTATCATTCGGGAGTTTTTCTTCCACAAAATGCTCGACCCTGATCTTCACCTTACCGATCACGCCAATTTCAGGCATGACATCGGTTTGCTTCAGTGAAAGAACGCTTGCCGCCTGGCTGATCTTCGCGTATTCAGTTTTTGTATCCGGGTCCGCCGCTTTTAAACCATCGACGGCTGTGTTACCAGCGCCTAAAGCATCAAATTGAGCTTGTAAAAATCGGGTGTCCAGGGAGTCAACCTTTTCCGGTTTCTTACTAAAGACAACCTCACTATTTGGCAGATCCACGGTGAAGTCGGACACATCTGCCGGTTGGCCATCGACTTTGACATTACTGATTTGCTTTATGGCATAGGACGGGTCGCTGAACAGATAACGGTGATCGGTTATTTTTTCCAGAATGACATCTTCGGCATAATGGAATTCATTGACACCGGTGCATCCGGTAAAAGTTGTCGTAGTTTTACCGGTGTAAGCCACTTCGTCGTCGTTCAACTTCAAAGTTCCACTGGCCGAGAAAAGATTTGTATCGGCCACGGTCAAGGTTGTGTCATTCGGCGCGGCCACGGACGTCAACTTTGTCTGTGCGGCCTCCTCAACTAAAATGGATGGCGCTTTTTCAACCTGCCCAATAATAATAGGCTTCATCTTGCCAATTGAAGATGCAGGAGCGTTTGGATAATCGGTCGCGTTGATTAAATTGCCAACCGTCACACTTCCCCTGGCGTTAGAAATATCAACCAGGTCAAAGGAGCAAAACACCTCATTGAATTTGATCGGGTCTTCCATCCGGGCAACGAAAATGGGGGCGATATCCGCCTCCAGCAAACCATCAAACCACTGGGACACCGTGACCGTGGCCGACTCAGGGGGGCGGTCTTTAAAAATATGGCTGAAAGGTTTTGCCGGGCTGAATAATGCCGTCGGCAAATTAGTGACTGATACGTTGAGGTCTGAAACGGAGTTTGCTGAAAAGTTTCCAGCGCTGACCAGTCGGTCCAGGCCGCCCATACTATCGATCACGGAATGCCAGTCCGTACCGTTGATGGTCAGTTTTTTATTGTCGGAATCTGAACCACGGTCGGTCAAACGAAGCGTCAATGCTGGTAAAATGCCAATCGCGGGCCAGTCTATTTGCATCAAAGTGACGGGCGCGTTGGCTTTTTTATCCTTTTCAGCCTCAAAGCTTACTGTTAAATCTGAGCGCATTTAATCAGTGATCCATGAAATTTTATCTTCAATGGAAACCCGCTCCTCTTTAGACCGGGCAATGATGTCGTCTCTAACCCGTTGCCTGAAAATCTTAGTCAATAATTTCTGCCAATCCGGTGTTTGCTTCAGGGCACGATAAAATTCGCCGCGAACGGGAACGGATTTCAGAAAAGCAAACTCCCCATCATTGCGATAAACCCGAACCGGAAAAATAATTGAATCTCCCGATTCCTGAATAGATTCAACCTCCAACTGCAATTTAAAATCATCAGGACTTACTTTTTTCCAGTCGATCATGACGTTTCCTTTCGCAACAAAACCGAACCGGAGTACAGGCCGGGACGATCCTTCTTAATATTAAATTCGTTCATCCAGCGAACGCTATGGAGTACCGCGCCTCCATCTTCATATTCAAAAACGTTAAAAGACTTTTTAACGGTGTTAAAAAAGGTCTCCAAATTATCGCGATCCGTTTGTGACATCAGGGTAAATTGGAGGTTGAACCTTTCCCGCTTCGGTCCTTTATCCTGGACATAAAGAGTGCCGCCTGCCGTTTCCCCGGTTAATTGCTCACTGTAGTCAACCGGGGTATCGAGTGGAAACTCCGGTCCCGTTGAGGGGATCCAGGATGTAGTCGGAGCGCCTTTATTGGGGTGATAAAATCCGAAGGCCATTAATTTCTCCTGCGCTCATCAATACGTCTCAACTCTTCATGGATCCGCCTGGCAGTCTCTTCGGGAGCTTCAGTGCTATTAGCGATCTGAATATTAATGTCACCAAAGGAAACTGTTTGACCTCCGAGATTGCCGCTTCCAAGATCACGGTTCTCCTTTGCGGTCAGAACACGCTCTCCCTGATGGATATCAGCAGTCATGTCACGCGGCACAAATTTAATGCCCTTGGCAAATGATGGAATTTTACTTTGTGCCGCTCTCTCAGATGCGGTTGGACCGCGCGCGTCCTCCAGTCTTTGTAAATGAAAACCAAGGCTCGTGGTTGGGTTGTTTTGCACTGGGAATCTACTAGGAAACCTTGAGAATAAATCCGACACGCCGCCTGACGAAGATTGTGAAGAGGAATTTCTAAAATCCGATGCGGCTTTGGAAGCGGACCGATAAGCGTCCTTCGCGCTTCGGATAGCTCGATTAAAAGTCTCCTGATTTATAGCGCCGGTGGACAAGAGCTTATTAAGATTCGCCAAATCATCTTGATATTTTTCCAGAGGGTTTCTTAAAGATTGAGTGATATTTTTACCCTGCTGAAGTTGTTCATTGAACTCAATCAATCTATCTGCCAAAGAACTATTTCCAGCGCTCAAACCACTTTGCAAACCATTCAGCCCTTTAAGTTCCTCTGCGAGCTTTGCATATTCATCGGCTTCTGTTTTTACAGCTTCTTTAACCTTTTCTGATGAATTCACTAACTGATCGGATGAAGCAACCAGCTTCATAGTGGCGTCATCGACCTGGTTCGTGGCCTGGGCCGCTTTCCCCATTTCTTCAGCAACCGCCTTCGTTTTCCCATCAACATCTAAACTTAAAAGCTCTCTAAATGAATCGCTCAATGGTTTGATTGCGGCCTGATAACCTTCAAAAGCGTCTACTGACTTTTGTTTGAATTTTTCAAACTGTCCTTCGGTGACTCCTAATGCGTCGGTCACGGATCCGACCGCCGCCGACAATCCAAAAAAACCGGAAATTAATAATTGAACCAAACCAATCAAACCTGAAAATACACTCCCAATTTGTGCAAAAATTGAAGAAACCAATTGAATAAAACCTTCTATTTTAGGCAGAAGCTCTGTGATTTTTTCCGTAGCATTTGAAATAAATTCAATCAGACCAGCTTTTCCAATGGCGATATTAAGATTGAAAAAACCGGTATTCATACGATTTATTTTTGCATTCAAACTCGTAACCGCTTCAGCCACCTGGGGACCAAAAGTTTTCTTCAGCTCAGCGGCAAATTTTGGTAAGAAAACATCGGAGGCCAGTTTGCCCTGTTCCAACATTTTTCCAAGCTCCCGAGTGGTGAGTCCCATTGCACGGGCCGCAATTTGAAAAGCCCCTGGCAATCTTTCCCCCAGTTGCCCTCTCAACTCCTCTGCGCTCACCACTCCCTTAGACATGATTTGCTGGACAGCGGTCAGCGCTCCGGCTTGTTGGGCCGCAGACAAACCTAAAACAGTTCCCGCCTCAGTCACGGCCACAAAAATATCGCGTGTTTTTTGCCCCTGAAGCGTCGTCCCCTTTGAAGCGGCGGTCAACTTTGCGTACTCAAGAGCAGTCACACTCAAGTCAAGGCCCAGGCGGTTTGCTTCAGCGCTGATAAATTCAAATTCTTTTCTTGCCGCTTCTGATGACCCTGTGACCGATTTGAGAGTGTTATTGATACGCTCCATTTTTATAGTGGCGTCGATAACTCCACGAAAGACCAAACTGATTCCCAATGCCGCAAAAGCACTACTCAAGTTAAAAACAGCTTTCTTGACCCGGTCCAGTTGACTACGAACACCGGTCAGGGCTTTTTTTGCGGCATTCCGCGCCCGAATCACGATGCTGAGTTCAGCGACTTTAGTGGCCATGACCGTTATTCCTTTTGTTTTCTTCTGCTCGATGCTCACCGACCGCCTGGTCGATGATTTCCATAGCCCTTAGAAATTGCGGCGTTTGATCTAAAACGCCACCTGGCACAGGAAGAAAACCATTTTTATAATGTGGGTACATATTGGTCAGCAAAATCGTCTCGTTGGTTATTAGATTTAAAGGGCATTCCTTGATCCATACGCCATCAATTTCAAAACGACTGAACCCTTTTTCCCCATCACAATCTTTGTGGTCACATGAACCACAGCGGAGGCCGCTAAAATCAGCGGCAACCGCTATTCGGAGTTTTTTTCCTCTTGCTCCGTCAGAAAAGTTCCTTCGGTGATTGCCTCAGCAAGTTCAGACCGGATTTTTACCGGAATAAAGTCAAAATTTTCTTGCCTTGGATTCCCATTGTTTTCTCGCCAGGGAGCATCTTCCCCATTTGCTGTTTTAAAATTTTCCCAACCTTTGAGACCAACTTCCAATGCCTTTAAAACCGCAGTCCCGCCATAAATCCTAACGGTTGTGTCGTCACGGTTTTTCTTATTAACAACCGCATCAGACATACCGTCTTCCAGCTTTGCGGCCTCCTTTGCGCTCAAAACTTTAATGAGAAAAACAGGGCGATCTTTCTCTGGCCATTTACGCGCGACTTTAGGGATGTAACGATGTATCGCTTCCGGATCGATGGCTATAATTCTTTTCATGGTTTTCCTTTCATTCAAAACAACCAGCCCTAAAAATCAGGATGGAAATATTTTTTTTCAGTTAATAAAATTTCAGTTGAACTTCATCGTCGCCAGCATTTGCGCCGAATGTCATCGGGATCTCATAGGATCGGACGGTGTTTCGATCTCCATAGCCCATTTCCCTGGCCTGCATCTTCGGCGCGGTGATGTCGATTCTGGCTCCTAAAACACTTCCAAAGGTGGAAGCGAATGCTTTCTGAGTTCCGGCTTTAAAATCCCCCCAGAAAGGATGCGTGGCTTCGGTCACCACTTCCGGGTCGATGCTCCCCTGGGTGTCGCGGCCACCGAGTACAAACCCGATCACGCCTTCAGCGGAGTTGGCGTCCAACCGGCGCTGGACATCGTTGGCCATATCAAAAGTAAAAGAATTGATGATGGCCGCGTATGCTCCATAACTGAGATTGGCATTTAAAAATGGCGGCGGGGTTTCAGCATTAAACACCGCGCCTGCGGGAATGGGAGCATCGGAAGGATCGATGTACAATCCACGGAACGTCCAGGAGAAAATTCCAAACTTTCCTGCTTCCGCGTTGAAGGAAAAAGATCCCCTGCAAGCCGTCATTTTATGAAGGATGCCATCCAAATAGATATAAAGCGTGATTGTCTTAAGCCCATCGGATGCAGGGTCGTAGGTGATATTTCCGCCTGGGCCTGCGGTCAGCGTAACTGCAAAACCACAACCCTGAAGAAGGGGATCGATTTCAGGTACATCATCGGCCAACCCATCGTCCGCCGTACCACTACCTTTAAGCTCAGTGTCAAAAGTAACCTCAAAATCTTTCAGGCCAATAGCGTGTGGCAAAGGCGAAAGCGACGGTCTGTCAAAATCACGGACAAGAAGTTCTGCGTTCGGTTTTACAACCGGTTTACTGACAAGAATCGCGTTGGCCGCTGGTGTAGGAACCGGATCGACTCCCTCGGTCCCTTCGACTTTAGCTAAAACCAATGATCTTTGAACTAGAGAAACCATAGCGTTTACTTATCCCCCGTTTTATTTTGGTCCTTATCATCCGAAGAGGCAGGCTTATCGGCCTTTACCGACTTTTTCTTATTGACCGTCACCCCGCCTTTTCTGAAATTCATCGTGAACGTTTTTTTCTTACCCATAAATTTCTCCTAATCAACAAACTGCAAACTGAAATCCATTACGAACACAGCCAGGTTTTTGGTATTGACCAGATTGGTCCGGCGTTGCAAAACCATCCCAACCAGGTTTGGAATATTCAAGTTATTCAAGTGAAGAAGTGTCTTAACGTCTTCCAGCATTTGGTAAGCGCCGGCTGACCCGGTTTTTGCCTGAAAATCTCCGCGTAAATTTTTTGCAACGACGACCACGCTGATGCCCATATCAACGGTGTACCGGATCAGTGCCGTATTTTCTAAAAACCGGTCCCCGGTATAAGCCACAAAACAAGCCGGGTAACTTGCCTTAAAGGAATTCACATCGTCCACAGAAAACTGACCATCGTAGCGCTCAAAATTTTCACAATAGACATTGAGAGGAGCGGCGTCCAACTGGGTCAGGACAAGATCCTCAATTTCCTTAATCAAAAGTCCCATGATTAAAATCCGTCCAGGTCATCACGGTTAAAAATTCTGCCATCGCTTTGGATGTCCACAACAGAACCACTATTCTCTGGGGCGGGGGTAGTGACGCCCAAAGTCACAACGCCGTTCGAAGCATTCTTTAAAAATTTAATCGCGTTCTCATAACTTTTTTCAATATGCTCAGGCGCACCCTGGCGACGTCCATGAATCCGGTAAATAGCAACGTCCACCGTGAAGGCTTTAATAACATCTGGAACAGGGCTGAGTGGAGTTGTGTAACGGCTTGCCAGGTAGCCGTCAACCTCACCCTCAGCATTTGCGATGGCGCCGTCAACGATCCCGTCATCAACCAGACCGGTATTATCGTCGTCGGTCAACTGAATGAGATCGATCTCCGGCATTTGTTCCAAAATGTCAGCCTTCACGATGTAGTTACCCACGGATCAGTTTTCCTTTGCTTGAGCGGCCAGAATTTCATCAACCAGTTTTTCTTTGGTTGTCTCCTTACATTGATGTTTTTTGCCCATTTCCTTAAGAGCGTCCAAGGTGTAAGCCATTAAGGATTCTTTGGTATTTTTTTTCTCTTTACCTGACTTACCGCCGATGACTTCGACCATGAGCATCGACTCATTTTTGAGAATTTTGACTTGTTCTTTTGAAAATTTTTCATCTGGATACTCAGTGGTTTTCATGGGGTGAGCCATGCCACAGCGACGGAAACCGTCTTTTTGAGAGGTGATTCGGATAGGCATTTAAAGCCTCCTTTAAATAGTTTTAATGAGTCAATTGAGAGCGGGCTATAAACCCGGCCCTGAACAATAATTTCAGTAAAGCTTAAGCCGAGCCGTCGCTTCCAAAGACCAACTGCCAGAAGGAATATCCGCCAGCGGCTCTAGCTTCAGCTCCGTATTTATATTTTTTCTTTTTAAATACGTCGTCGGAACTCATATCCGTTTGCTCAACAAACATCGGTTTCTTGCGCTCCTGATAGATATATGGCTTGACCGGTCGGCTGGTCACGAGAAGGAACCAGGCGGTGTCGCTGGTCAAACGCCCATCCACAAGCACCGTTAATGTTCCCTTGTAAGGGTTAGGTTTCCCGTCTTCCAACCGTTCAGCGGTCATCAAGGTGTTAGCAGTGTCCTCAAGAGCAGGAGGAACCAACAAGGTGTCTGGAATAAGATTCAATGGCCGAAGCTCATCGTCCGTAAATTTACGGATAGCGGTTCGCGCTACACCCAAAGAAGCCAGGGCATTCGCATGTGTGTCCGCTTTCAACTTGAACGTGCCTTTATTTGAAACACTTACTGCCGGGTTCCCAACCGGATGATCTGTGTCATAAAAAAACTGGCCGTCATAACCTGTTTTTGTAAAACCGTTATTTACCAGATCCATAACGATTTCATCCGGCAGTTGCTTGGAACTAAAACCAGCTTCTTGAGCCATTGGGCCATAAATCCCCAAGCTGTCGTCGTCGATATCATTTCTATCCACTTCGACGGTTGCCTCAAAATCATCGTTTTCGACGGTATAACTCAGGGCTTTCAGGGATTTAATAAATTTTTCCCCGATCCATTTGCGCATTTTCGGGAATCTTGAAAGCCAGGAATAATCATTCTGCTTTGAGGTTGACGGAACAAGCATTGCGATCTTTGGCCATACCACTGGTGCGGCGTCGAAAGCCTTATTGAAGGTGGTTTTCAAGTTAATGAAAACCGCCGTTAAATTTGCTTTATTGACTAACATTGTCTTCTCCAAAAAAAGTTTAAGATTTTGTTTTCTTAAATGTACCGATGCCGAACCGATTAACTGATTTTTATCCAGGCTTTCGTTGCGCTTTCGATACCCACCAGAACTCCGGCGACGATATTGTTTGTGGTCGCTGTCTTAACCACGGTTTGATCGTCAGAAATAAACATATTGGCTCCAATGTCGGCGATGGTGAGGCCGGTCGAATCCAATAAAAAAGTCCCTTTAGAAGATTGGATGGTTTTATCTCCGTTGGCTCCTGATGAGTTATCAACCTGTTCAAGAGCCACACCCCGGATTTTCAATCCAGCTACATCACCACCTGGTCTTGCGTATCCAGCGGCGTCCAAGCAAACAAGACCACCGCCAAAAATTTTATTCGCGGCCAAAACGGGATCGCTAAACTCATCACCCTGGCGTTTCAATGTTTCCCTATCTTCTGTTAAAGGTGGCATCGACTTTTCTCCTTAAAATTATGGAATTACTTAAATTTGGTGTTTACTCAATAAAGCGATTACGCGGACTTTTTCAATCCGCTAAACTTAGCCAGGTCTTCTTCTGTGTTCCCGAATTGCGCGGCCATTGAGAGAGTTGTTTCATCGACGACCTGGTTTTCTTCTTCCGAACCTGGAGGAGCTGAATCAACCGGAACAACACGCGCGGCCTTGGCGACAAAAGTGACAAAACCTTCCCGGTCACTTGTTGCGTAATTCATCGCCCAATCCTTTTGAGCGGCGGTGATTTTTCCTTCTTCCATCGCGGAATTGACCAACGTGGTCGCCTCCATAGAAGCGATTTTGGCCACAAGCTTTTTCATTTCCAAATTTTGAGATGCTTCCGCGCCCTGGTGTAAAGCCAGGATGGTGGCCTTAGCATCGGACACCGTTGCCCCGGCTTCCAAATTAAGAACCTGCATGACATCCTGAATACCCAGGGAATTGATAACTTCCAGGGTGAGGACAGGTTTGATCTCAGGGTTTTCTGCCTGGCTCTTAAGAGCAGTGACCGCCGCCAGGACTTCTTCTTCCGTGGCATTTTCTTTAAGATCGACCAACTTACTCAGCTTTAACAAAAACTCTTCCATGACAATCTCCTCTTGTTTTTGGTTTAAACCTTCATTAATGAGTGGGACCATCCCATCAATTGCAGGGTCGTTGGTCAGAGCCGCCGAGTGCAATGTTTCAGGGAGAATGAATCCGTCTTCACTTTTTTTCCGGGCGAATAAAACAGGAGATAAATACCGATACTCCTTCGCCTCGATAAATTTTGCTCCACGCTCCGTCCATTCCACTTGACCCCACAAGCCCGACTCACCTCTATCCTCCAAACTCTTAATCCATCCAGCGGCGGGAGCCATCGCCATAGGCTCTGTTGTCTGATGGTGATAATCGATCACCAGGTCGTTGGTTCTCTTTTGGAAATTTGCGAGGATCGACTGGATCTGTTCAGCGCCGACACGAAAAGCGCGACCCCGCCCGTCCTTATGGTCACCCAGGGGAAGGATTTGAATTTCAGCAGGCCCTTTGCCGTCAATTTCACTCAGCTTTAAAACCAGATATTCCAACATTCAAATCTCCTTAATTTTTTCCGAGCAAATAATCACCAAGGATGTCGGCGATTTCCTCCAGGTCACCACTTTGCAAAACAAGATAAGGACGCGCCGGGATTGTGACCTTCTTACCTGGACCCGCCTCTCCTCCAAACTGATGAATCGCGGCATAGACTCTGTTACTGCCAATTTCCACTGACTCCCTATCTGCTGACCAGTTGATTGAATTCAGCAAATTTGTCGATTCAAGGAGAATTCCCCTCCCGCGTTTTTTCTTTAATGTGACAGGACTCAAGGGTTGCCACTTATTTGACCCACCCCGCCAGCTACCAGCGGCACGGTATCGACCTCCGACTTCAAAATTGCGCGTAACAGATGAAACTCCTAATTCCCCAATTTCCTCAAAAGCGGGTTTTAAATTTCTAGTCCGCGTGTCCAGCTTTTTAAGAACCGCTTTTAATCGCCTGTCATCGATCTCAACACTGAATCCCGATTGCGCCATAACCTTCAATTTCTCCCTATACCGAATGAGGCTCTAATTCGCGTTTTAAGCCACCCGACCTCCAACGCGGCCCAATGTACGGTTTTTCAATTGTTTTTAACTTTTAAACACTAATTAAACACCAATCCCACCGACCCACGACTACTTCGCCTCTGGGATATCGGAGGGTTGGCAAAGAATGCGATTCCCTGTATAATTTCTATATGGGTTCGGGAATGGCATCCCGAATGTGAACTTTGTTCAAACATCGCACAACGTGGACCCTTCTCCATTACGTTGCGGCGGTCGCCGTGGTTGGTTGGGCAAGCCATAGGCAAAGCCATCACTTCCTTCCCCATACCAGCATTCCCTTCCTTAAATTTTTGGCCGCGTTAGGCCGACCTCTGAAAAAATCAAAACTGACCCACATACCGCCGATGACTTCCGCAATCAGACCCAGCGTCCGATTTTTTCCCAACTCAATAACTTTTATGTAACGCTTACGAAGAAAAACCTGTCCGGTTTTTTCGCTTTTTGCAAAACCAACCCAAATTTCATAAGGGTCTTCAATCACTTCTGGGATCAATGGGAAAAACATTTCCCGACCATCAAAGCGGGATTTAGGCTTTTCCAGGATGTGATCCACTATTCCCTGGTTGACGTTCACAAATTCTCCCAGGGGATCGGAAAAAGTCCTCTCCTCACCGGCAATGGCATCACTTAAAACCTTCCGTAGTTCTGTGTTCGTCTTGGCCCTGGGGACGGGTTCCGCTCTTGGAATATCAACTGGAACAATTTCAGGGCGGTCAAAATCTTTTGGTCCACGACTATCCAGGTCGATCATTTTTCCTGCGGCTAATTTGTCAGCGAGATTTTTTGTAGTTGGCTGGCCCCATGCCGCCTGCCCTGGGTTGTAATCCCACAAAGGATCAATGCCTTTTGGTATCGAGGTCACTTCACTGGTTGCCGGGTTTTGCCAACGATACGATCCGTTATCAGGCGACTTATCCGAAATCTTCCAACCGTTCCTGGCAAGTTCACGCTGGGAGACGCTGACTTTCTTGCACTTACAACCCCAGCCGTTTGGTGGCGTGTGCGTTGACCACCAAGGGTGGTTAAGCGGAAGGATGGTTCCGCTCCATCGCAAATGAAGGGGACGGGGATCGAGAGACAACCCACCGATATAGCGGGCGAAAGGTCGCCGCCTGGCCGTGCGTTGCATTTGTGCTTCCGACCCTGCCGCATAAGCGGTTCGCAGATTCGTGTTGTAAATGACAGACGCGCGCCAACCCGGATCCTGCTTGAATGTCCAACCATGTTTTTTAACGATTCCGTTAAAATCTTTTTCAAATTCCTGGAGCGTGGTCCCGTCATCGATTGCCTTTGCAACCGCGCCCTGCATGTCGGCCAGGAATTCGGTTTTAGTTGCACCGGCAATCACAAAAGCCCGACTGTGCATCGCACCTTGAAGGTCAGCGAACGATTTGGTCGGCAGTTTGACTTTCTGGCGTAGAAACTCGCTGGCCTCTTTAAATGGAAGTTTTGTGAATGCGAGAGGCATTATTTTTCTTCCTCCGGCAGGGTTTCCCATCGCCCCGTGAGATCGGCTGTGACCAGGGCTTCCTCAATTTTGTTTCCCAGCACCAACGGGTCTAAATCACCATAAGCATCGAACATGAAATCCCGAAACTCTTCCAGCGACTTGGATTTTTTTAGAAGTTTTTCTAAAGGAATGATCAGGTCGTCTTGATTGGCTTCATCTATAAGACGATCAACGAAAGGACCGACATTGTCTTCGGGATCCTGCTGAGGGCGGCGCGCAAATAAATATTGTTCACCACAGCCTGGGCAGGAATTTTCCAGAGATTCAGAAGCCGGAGGCCGGGTTGTTACAGGCTTCACCAACACATCATTTTCCCCAGGTTTTGGGATCTTGAATTTTTCGTAATAATGATCCGCGCTGATTTTGATCCCGCTTTCGAGATGAACTTTATAGCGCTCCGCTTCGCCGTTAAGGTCTTCAGGGTCTTCATAATGGAATTTGAACCAGGGAAGAGGAACGTCCCATCCAAAATTAAACCCGACCAGGGGACGAATGATGTCCCGGCGAATTGCCTTTGAGGTCTGCTCGCAGTCGTCCCGCTGAAGATCGCCTTCAACCGCTCTATGAACTTCTCCCAGACTGCGCGCGCCTTTATCACCTTGTTCCGTGGTCATGGTTTGGCCCAGGACCGCCTTGCTCATTTCCGCATTACAAAAATCAGCCAACAATTTAAAAACCTGAGTGCCGGAATTTTTAGCGGCTTCGATAAATTCAATCTCAGTGCCTTTGGAAATAATCCCAGCGGCGTCGGAACCCAAAGAACGGACGGCGGCTATCAGCGCGTCCTTATCATTCTTGGTTGAGCCAGGCTCGTATTTTCCCAGTCGAAGCGGCATACCAAAAACTTCCGAAAATTTTACCCAGCCCTTGATGTCGTAGTTTTTAAATAGATACATCCAGGCGCATACCCGCAAAACACCCTGCCTGGTCGCGTTCCCTGATTTAGTTTTATGAACGTTAAATAAAAACTTAAACGCAGGCAGGTCGATGCCTTTACTCGGATCTTCCTTTGTTAAAAGCCTGGGAGTCAAAGAATCATGCCAGGTGAACCGTTTCGGTTCGACCCTTTCCATACTGCGAATCACATTTCGGTTTTTACGGACGGCCCAGTGAAGCTCAAGCGCACTAAAACCCTTGCCTATTGCATCGGATATATCTTTTAGATCGCCTTCAAAATCCGGCAACCGAGTGATCACATCGTCGACGAATGCGGCGACATCAAGATCCTGCTTGTCCTGGGAGAATGGGGTTACTTCATAATCCAAACCACATATAGCCCCGCGCCGCTTTCCCAACACGCTAAAAAGATGGGTGTCCTTTTCCTCCATCTCCTCAAACAACTGGACCTGACGGTTTGGATCTCCCAGATCGGCTTCCCTAAAAATAGCGGTCAGCTTTTGAGGGTTTAAACCACGGCTTGGATAATCACCGTATCTGTCTTCAATGGAAGCGACGGACAAAACGCGCTCATCAGGCTTCACCGTGGGTTTGATCGGCCTTCCAAGATTGTCAAAAAGTTCCATCAATAGGCCTCCAAAGTTTCAGTCTCACGCTTATCGATACTTTCGTATTCCGTTTCGCCACCGTCGATCTCATTGACCGCGTACCAGGACAGACATCCCGCAATGGCCGAATCCCCATGACGTTGACTACCATCCCGGCCCTTTGTCTTTTTCCCGTCAGGAACTTTAGCCACTCCCTTTTCCATACGCACCGCGCGATGGTCATCAATCCCATCGGCGCTCTTTGCGATCAAGATGGTCTTATCTTCAAACGCGGTTTTATATTTCGGCATGTGTTCCCGATACCACTCAGTCGACAGCATGACCTGATGAATCCGCGACTCGCCGTACCGTTGCATGGCTACTTCGGCCAGGTATTGACCGTTGCCGCGTGCATCCAATGCGCCGCCTGTGAAACGAGGAAGGCGATCTACGATGTAGAATAAAATTTGTTCTTGTTGCCTGAATGGGACGTTGGACAACTCAACCTGGAAGATCTCTCGAAAAGTAACAATCGGGCTTTCCTGCAAAGGCTTGATGACCGTGAGGTCGCCGGACCGCGCGAAATCCTCCCCAAACCAGGTTTTAAAGTGGGGGTCCAGACCATCAAGGATTGGCTTGAGGTTATCGTTGCACCAATCCTCAACCTCTTGCTTTCGCACCAGGTCAGGAAGTTGCTCAAACCCCGGCTTGCATTTGAAAGTGATAACCGGGATTTCTGCGGACATGCGGGACAGCACCAGGGCGCGGGGGAAGTAAATGCCCGACCCCTGTGAAGGAACGCAAAAAAGCTCTTCGTCCGCATCATCGCCATAATCATTTATCAAGCCTTGTCGCCACTCGGCCTCTGATTGCTCCGACCACTCGCGCTTCAGGACTTGGCAGATGCGCTTATACAGGCCGTCGCTTAAAGCATCGTCCAATGTGATCCGATGCAGGCTGTGATTTTTCTTGCCCGCCTTAACTTCCCCGATCAGATCGTTGAATGGGTTGTCGTCACCAAAATGCGTACTGATAATTCGGATATCACCGCCCCACATTTTAAGCGCGATGGCTGACTTCAACAGTCCTGGCAGATCATCGTGAAACGCGGCTTCATCGATGACCACTCGACCCTGCTTGCCGCGCAGGTTGGTGGGGCGGCTGGAAAGTGCGGTGATGCGAAAGCCGGAAGAGAATTTAATCCGATATGCGACGATGGCCTTATCGGGGTCGCTATCCTCAACTAAAACTTCTTCCATTTCACTCGCCGCCAGGTTGTAATGCCCGACCCATTTTCCACAATCATGTATAAACTCAGCGGCCATATCCTTGCTGTAACCGAGATACCAAACGTCAGAACCTTCACCAGACGCCGCGAACAGGGCATCGTCTGCGGCCTCGCCCCAGGTCAAACCGATACGCCGGGATTTTTCTGCGATCTTAATCTTTGATTTATCCCTCACCCACTTTTGCTGATAAGGAAGAAGGATCCCCGAATCTTTCATTTTTTCAGTTGCCTGGTCCTGGCTCATGATGCGATCCCGAGGATTTTGCTTTTGATTTCTTCGACCGCCTGCTTTGACAGACCGCCTTTTTTTGCCATGCCACCGATTTCCCTCGCCGCTTCTCTCGCGCGTTTTTTCATTTCGTTATAAACATCGATTTTTACTCGCTCACGGGTGGCGGATGAACTTTGCAGTTTTGAAACTGCCAGGGCGATAGACCCGACCGTCTTAGGTGTTATAGCTTTACCGTTTTCCGGCAAAAGAATTTTCATGATTTCATTCATGACCAGGTTAGCCGCCGCCTCTTCCATCACAAGGCCGTCGCCCTGGGCGCGCTCAACGATCACCTTTGCCTGGCTACGTGCAAGGTCCAGACGTTCCAACTGAACCATGAAGCCCTTGCTGTAACGACCGACGCTGGACTTGCTCGGCACGTCCTCAAAACCGATAACTCCCTGGTCAGCCAATTCCATAAGGTGCGCCACGATCTTTTCAATGGTGACTCCCTCAACCAGCAGAGTGTGGACGGTCTTTCGGATTTCCGGGTCCAGCTTCGTGACCTTGCTGTGTTTTCTATTTGCCATTACAGTTCTGGTAAAGTGATGCCGGGATCGGAATCTATGGACCCTTCCAAAAGGTCCACGCCCAACGGCTTAATCTTCGCCATCATGGTGGCCGTGGAATACTCCTTTTCAACCTTGCAAAGCTCGATATAAGATTTATCTTTCAGGTATCGAAGGTGACCCTTTATGGTTGCAATTGAGTCATCGGTGAGAATTTGCTGAAGAAGGTTATCGCCAACTCTGTCAGGAAGATTCCTATAAAGAACCCTGAGTATTTCCCCGCGCCTAATCCTGATTTGCTCGATCTGCATTTGGATCTCCTAACTGGTTCAATAAAGTCTTTATGTCCTTACCCTGAATCTGAATCTCAGCGGACAATTCATTCACATGAGTATTTATAGAATCAACAGATCGAACGACAGTATCGATACGCTTTTCTAAAATACCGCCGAAACGAATGTAGTCGTCACGGAGAACAAAAGAGCGAGGGAGGTCAGCCTTAAAATCCATAAAATCCCGTTCAACCCGTGTCACCTTTTCATCGTTCTCGTGGATTTTTTCTTCCAGAGCCTCAATATTTTCTTCCAACTTGGTGAATTGGGTTTTGATATCCTCGGCAAACTTTTTCAGGAAATACTTGATTGCCGCGATCAACGTCCCCAGGAACAGGAGGGCGAATGGAATCAAAACAGTGGCGATGAGCTTTAAATAATCAATTTCCATTCAATCCCCGTTGATGATTTCAATTTCACAGTCCTGCTTGTTGATAATTCTGATCGTGCACCAGTTTTTGAAATTAGCTGACTCCAGGATGATGACGTAGCGGCGTAACTTACGAAGGTCGGCCCCCGAAATGGCATGCACACCCTTACCGATCTCCTTGGAATTGATCCCTGGGAAACTTGGTGATGGTATTGCCCGGTAACTACTTCCCGGTTTTATCGCGACGGTCTGGCACCCAAGAACCAGCACCAAGACCATCAACGCCATCGCTTTCTTGAAGCCGTTCATACATCTCCCTATCTTCTTTTTCCGCCATTTGGTTGGTCTTCTTATAATCCTCTGCCTGGCCCTGCATTTGCTCAAGCGCCTGCTCGTCTTTCCCGGCCTGCTTTGCCCCGCGTACGATGCGCCACTTGATGATCGACCAGACGAAAGCGATCAGAATCCCGGCAATTGACAATAAAGTGGTAAGGCTCACAATGCTTTCTTTGCGATGGCAGCACGCACTGAACTAAAACCAGCGGCTTCGAGCAGAGTCATGACGTTTTCGCTCATAAAAAAATCAACGATGCCTATATCGCCGACTATGACGCCAATGAGTGATGCGGCGGCCATCAAGCCTGACACGATGTAAGTTTTCTTTCCTTTAAGCCATTCAATCATCTTCGCCTCCTTAAAATTTTATTGCGGGGGCGGGACTCGAACCCGCGCATCGAGAGCGACGGGACACCAACTTGCCCACCCCGCAGTTAATAAAGCCATATCAATTCACCTGGTTTTCCAGGGTCATCATCTACATGAATAAAATCTTTGCCAATGCCGATGCGACGAAATCCGGCATCAAGCAACGCCTTTAACAATCGAAATCGGCGACTCATCCCGACACAGGCAATATCAGCGGCCCATCCAATTAAATGAGAACTTGTAGATTTGCCGCCTTCATCTTTATTGTGTTTTTTGCAACGACAGCCGGAATTAATTTCCATCGCTCCGTATGAATTGCGGGCAATCTGCAATTGAACAACGAAAACTTTCCTGATTTCATCTTCACCGCATCCACACGTACATTGAAATTCAGAACGACTAAAGTCCTTTGTCATGTCACCCATTCATTTCACGCAGGACATGGCGCGTTCTGAAACCGCGCATTGAAGATCACCGCATTGGCAATTAAAAAGCGCCATACGGAAGATGGATTGTTTTCTAGGATCACCGCGATAGGACAGCGGCGTGAAGTCTGAGCAGACGCAGGGTTGCGGCATTGAAACTGCCTCAACCTCGCCGAAATTATGGTCAAAATATCTGCCAGCAAAATGATTGCCAAAAATAAAACCGAGAACAATCACCAGCCAAATCAAATCTGTTTTACTGAATTTCATTTTTTCTTCCCAGACGGGAAAGCGGTAGGAAGGGGAAGAGGTTGCGAGTCCCTATCCCCTTTATGGAAGTTTTAGTTCCAGCGCGCTTTCACCTGTAGGCCCTCGATAAATAATTAAAAAAACTTATCGCTATTGATGAGGGACAGATTACGCGCGCGCGCGAAAAGGCTCCAGGAAGGGTGCCTTAGAATGTAGCTTCGGAATTTTATTGGATAGGAGAGTTAATTCTTGGCAGGTTTGGACTTATTAGAAAAGTCTTGAAGCAGGGTAATGATTCGATGCGAAGGGCCAAAAATTTCTTTTGGAATTGTGATCCACCACTTTTCTTTTTCTAATTTTTCAATTGTCGTGAGTAGCACGTTTTTATTTTTAGCCACGGAAGTCTTCAGGGCTTTGATGTGGTCAGTCAAATATACTTCATATATCATCTCATCCGATGCCGCATTTTCTAACCCCGCTTTTACATTCCGGGATCTATATAGGTATTCTGCATGATTATTCAATGTAAAAAGGTTTTCGTAAAACAATTCCAGCTGATATCTTTCTTTATTTGAAATAATAATTTCCCCACAATATTTTTCCCAAATATTGGTATTAAACCTCATTGGATCCCTATCAAGCCACATTGTTTTATTCAATTCTTCATCTGCCAATAAAGGAGTGATCACACCCAATTCAAAAGAAATTGAGCGAAGAGCGCGGATATTTCTTTCCCTTTTTTCTCTTGCGGTCTTCCATAAATCGAGGATGACAAAAAAACCGAATGTAGTGAAAGAAGTGATTAAAGCAAGTGCTAATTTATCATCCATTTTAAGCCTCCATTTTTTTCAGATTGTAACATCCTTACATGGAGCGCCTAAGCTTCAGATTCAAACAAGCTGATTTGATCTTCGTGGTCGTTGACGATTTGGCGGACGGTGGGTTCGGATACGTCGAATTCATGGGCGAGATTCTTGATATTAAATTTCCGCCATTTCCGCTTAAGGAGGGAATGCCAGAAGGGAATAAAGGCATCCTTGATCTTACGAATATAAATATTTTCGCCTTCAAACTCGTGCATCAGGGTGAGAGTATTTTCCACACCGATCAGGCTGGCCATTCTTTGGAAGATACCGTCCGGGAAATGTTCCGGTTCGGTGATTTGTTCGACCCAGTGGAACTTAGGGTCCGGTCTGGGGGCCAGTTCATCGATGGCGATCAGGGCATTTTTCAGCCCAATTTTCTCCGCAAGGGGGCGAAAACGCTTTGGAAGTTGGGAGATAGAGGTGATTTTGGGGCGGTTTTTCATTGGTTTTCAGGGGTGGTCCCATCGTTTGTGTCTAGGCAAACATCACGGGGACCACCTTGAATTTCTAATACGGTTTTTTCACCTTTGTCGGTCAACTCCCAGCCAACTTTATCAGCATTGCTGACCAATCCAGCGTCTTTCAACTCTTTCAAAGCGGCGGGATACACGCCATTTCGCCCACCCAACTCCAAACGGAGCGCCCTTTGGCTCATTGGATTTCCAGATTTTTTCAAAAGCAGAAGGATAAGGTCTCCCAAGTCCTGCTTTTGGGGTTCTTCGAGTTGGCCGTGAGTGACGGAATAGGAAGTTGCAGAATCTTCCTCGGAAAGTTCCAGAATACAATCCTCGGCGGGTGTGCCGTTGCGCTGGACCACTTCCATTTTTATTTGTTTATTTTTCAGGGGATCGAGAAAAAGATAGGAGTCTCCAAACCCGAACAGCGCGCCGGAACCGCGCATTTTATTTCCGTTCTGCTTTCCACTTGTGGTTTTTACAATATGGTGGCTGACCAGGGACGCAACTCCGTACTGTTTGGCAAGGTGCGTGAGAAATTTTGTCATGACACTCACATCGTCGCTCCGGTTTTCATCCCCGTCGAAGCATTCTGCAAGGGGATCAAATATAACCAGGGATGGCTGGACTGAATCAATGGCCTGGGCAATCGTTTTTTGATCTGCTTTATCATCCAATAACAGGTCGCGCGACGAGATAATATAAATATACAGATCTTTGTGATCCAGGCCGCGACGCTGTGCCACCTGGCGGATTCTATCGTCGAGGCAACTTTGCGGGCCTTCAGGTGAATAGATTAAAACCGGGCCTTGTTTAGCTAGGAACTTACCCAGAAACGGCGTCCCGGACGCGATGGAAACGGCGAGATCAATTATCAACCAGGTCTTCCCCGTCTTCGGCGGTCCGGCTAGCATCCCCGTCCCGCCCTGCACCCAAATATTTTCAATCAGCCATTCCAATGGCTGACCCGCTTCAACTCCATGACCGACACGAGTCAGGGTCATTTCTCCAAAATTCAGTGTTTGTTGGTTCAACCTAATTTCCCCCTTCTATATAATCCGGTTTTTATTGATTTTAAAATCTGGCGGCCAGAAGGTGTGATTTTAAAATAAACTTTATTTTCATCAGACGAGCTATCTTCATTTTCCGAGCGAATGGATATTAATTCAGTCAAAAATAACTGTTCTAAAGAATCGAAGAGCGTGCAAAAGCGCATGTCCCGACCTGTCACCTTTTTAATTTCTTCCAATATCCCAATACGGCTCAATTCCTTGTGCGATAACACAATAAGAATGCCAACGCTGTCTTTGCTAAATTTCACTCAAATGCTCCCGGTCCATAGAGTTCCTCATCACCCTCTTGAAAGATAGGACCGGTGCCGTGTTGGTCTATGTAGGCTTTCCGGTTTGTTCTAAAATAATTCCGGTCTTGATCGAATCGTTTCCAAAACTGTTTAATCATTTTTTTACCGGATACCACCTTCTTTAAATTTCCAGAGCCATCAAATACTTTTACTTCGTGGATCATGATTCATTCTCCATTTCCAGTACTGAGGTTTCTTCCTAGTTGCCAGTTTGTGAATTTTTCTCAAGGCGTCAGGAACTTCCATCAATAATAATAAGCGTTCAGTTGCAAGCTCCTGCGGCCTTACATTCAAGTCCTCGATTATTTTTGCGATCTCTTTCAAGCGTTGAGTGGGCGTCATGCTATCCCCCTGTTAATTGAATTGATTGACCTGACGATCCGGCCAACCTGGTTGTCTTCGATGAACCGCATGTCGGAGATTGCAAATTTATTATTCAAGAATTTTCTGAGGGCGGTGGGTGTCTTCTCACGGATCCGAGATCCGGTCATCCACATAGCTTCGATCATGCGCAATTGTTTTGGTGATGCCATACCGGTCCGGTTTGCCAGGTCTTGATACTTCAGTTTTTTTGGCTTGGTCGTTTTCGGTTTCCATCCCAGGCGTTTGAATTCATCCAGGACGGCATTGGCTTCACGCGGTGTCATGAGCTTTGCGCTTTCCTTCCCGGTTATTCTGTTCAGGAAGGAACGGTAGTCATCTTCCGATAAGCCCACATCGTTTTTTGCGATGTGAATTTTTGCAAGCTGGTTATTGGTAGCCATGTTCCTCCTTTACCTTCCCCTAGGATCTTCCATCCCCGGCATTTTCATTTGTTTGGCAAGGTTATCTATAAGTTTCTGGGCATCGCCTGCGGGGATCAACTCTTCAGGTTCTTTTGGTGGTTTCCCGTCTACACTCCCCCCGATTTGCTGGAGCTTGAATTTTTTCCAATCGATTCCCGCTTGATAGGTGCGTTTGCAGTTGGGGCAGGACGCGCTGACCGAAGCTATCCAGCCTTCTTCACCTTTAAATAATTTTCCGCTCCATCTAATATTCGTTCCCAGACATTTTGAGCATTTCATTTTTTCAACTCTTTACTTTCCCCTGGCCCGGTATGTTCGCCCGAACAATGAGTTTTTGAACAACTGACGGAACGACCCACCTCTTAAGGTTTATAGGGAAGTGGCCGGGCTATGCACGGCCCATCCGCCCCGGACCAGGGAAATCTTATTCATGGCAATGCCACTTCGTGCTTAGACAATGGATGACAATCGTAGTCAGCCCAATCGATCTCGATAAGGTGCATAGCACCGCATGTGCGGCACCTGAAACCACTTTCTATAAAAGTCTTTCGTATTTTTCCTTCAAATATTTCCTCGAACCCTTGCTCTAAATCACTAGCGCCACATTTTTTGCACTGCATAATATTTACCTCCTGAAAAACCTGACTGAGCCAGTCAAGCGGATTTGAGTTTTTTGGATGCTTCTTCCAGTCTTTCCTCGTACCTGGTTTTTATGAAAAATTTTTCTCCGCTATCGATTTTCAAACCAACGGCCTCCAAGTTTTCCTTACTGAAAACTCTATGATTCAATTGGAGAATTTTTTCTTTATTAATTTCTTCTTTTTGTCGCACCAGGTCGGGGAAGCGATTCTTAACCCTTTCAAGGGCTTCCTCAAAGTTCTTGCAAACTTTTTTTATCAGAACAACGCAGGGTTGTCCCTTGCGGAATCCGAAAGTCCCAAAAGCTGTCTCAATGCTTTTTTGTTTCCATTCTTTCCGGTTTTTTTTTGAAAATTTCTCCAATCTTTTTATTTGGATTTTCTTTTCGTGTTTCCACTTAGCAAGTTTCACGCCACATTTCCCGTTATGAAATTTGGCTCGCACCTCTGCGACCGCATTACTCTCCTCCTCATAGTGTTGAGATAACAAGCGGTCGTAGTCGTTGATTAACTGCATAACGAAATCAGCTTCATTCAGAGTTAGAATTTCTGTACTAATTTTTTTCGCCATTGTTAACCTCTAATAAAGTTTGGTTGACTTCACGGTCACACTGAATTTTAAAGTCCAAATATTCCTGAAAACTCATTCCCCATTCACTCGTGCTTTTTCGGGTGTATTCGGAGGCGTAGAGTTCTAAAAGATCATCATCTATCATCATTGGCTTGTCCTCCTCTGACAGGGCATTGAAGGCAGGTTTTATGAAGCCTCATGGTGTCCGGGTTGCCGACGCGCAGGCCCACGGTCTTTGCATGGCCGTGATGATCCGCGCATTTTTGTGGTGTGATGTCACCGAGTACTGGACACTCCACTTTCCCGTTGTTTCCATAGAGCGCCATGACCCGCGCCGCCACTGCTTTGGTTTTTGCATATTTCCCGTTTTTGCAAAGGTTCAAAGTCGCGGTTGAATACCCAATTTCTTCACTGACTTTTTTCGGCCCTTTTGCCTCAAGATTTTGTTTGAGAAGTTTCAGCCAGATTTCAGCCATTGTTGGCCTCCGGGTATTCTTTCAGGGCGGGACGCTTTGGCCCGTCGTTGCGAATCAGTTGCCAGTTTTGGCCTTGTCGCTGAGAACGTTTCCCTACCTTGCGCGCGTATTTATTGCGCTCAAGAATCTTGATGTAGTTCATGACCGTGGCTTCTTTCACGTCCGCCAGCTTGGTGATGTCTTTTAAAAGGAAAATCCTTTTAATGCGCATTGCCTTCCACATTCGGTCACGGACCGGTCCGGTTTTGTTTTTACGTTCCAGCGCTAATGGCAGGGCCTTACGGTCAGCGATCTTCCAGGTTGGATTTTTAGAATGAACCCCGCCTTTTTTGTTGTTGAATAGCTTTCCTTCTTCGACCAACTTCAGATGACCTTCTTTGGTCAATTTGCGCATGACCCGGAGCGCGGCTTTAGAATCTATTCCTGTTTTGTAGCAAGTGATTTTTAGAGTCACCGTTTTTTTTCGGCAGGTCGTTAAAAACTCAACGATGGGTTTTAAAGCGGGTTTGGGTTTGATCATCATCGTCGCTCCCGTGTTTTTTCTTTTTCCCAGGCGGGGGCCAAGTGACCAGCGTGAATTATCTTTAGAGCAGGACTACGTTTTTGAAGTCGCTCCGCTAGATCAAAAAGGTCGTTGGTCACCCGGAACTTGCCTTGACCTGTTTTGGCAATGTAGTCGTATCCGCTGTCATCAATATTTGCCTCACAGACCTGTTTACCGAGTAACTTAATTTCCCCCAGGTCGAAAAGCTTGAAATGAACGATGGCTCGGATACGATCTACCAAGTGGGGAAATCGCTGGAGTTTTTTATCGATATTCTCCATGCCCGAAATTATCACCGGCGTGTTTGCCATGTCGTTCAGGTCTCGGATGATCTCGATGATTCCCGCCTGCACCATGTAATCGGCTTCGTCCAGAATCAAAGTTCGTGGGCGATTTAATAACTGGTCAAGTGCCTGGTTGAACAATTGGGATGTGTGGCCGCGCGGCTCCTCGCCCAACTCTGCGACGATGGACTGTAGAAGGCTTTTGGGTTTGTCGATGTATTTGCACCGCACGTAGACGGTGTCGTCTTCCATTGCCTGTTTTTGGGTGATGAAGGTTTTACCGGTACCGGGAGCGCCTTTCATCAGCATCAAGCCTATGCGACCCTTGACGCCATTCCTTAATACTTCCAAGCCTGCAAAAAACGCCTGGACATTTTTGGTTTTGACAACCTGGTGATTCATTTAGTATTCTCCTCTCGATGTTTCATGTAGTGGGACCGGTTGTCGTTACAGCGACGCCGGTCCTTTATTTTTCTACTGGTAAAAATTTTAGATATTCTTCTTCGTTTCCGTTGATTCCGTCCTCCGCAATATCCCTGAAAACCATCTCCCAACGGCCATCCTCGTTTGCATCGCGCGCATAAAACAGCGGATTGTTTTTATACTGCCGGGTCAAAGTGAATTGGTCGGCGACGCTGTTTTGATCGGTGTCATAAGAGACTTCGATCAGGCCGTATAAATAGGTTTTAACGCCGCATTGAAATGCTTTTTTAGGGACGGAAATAAAGATGGGTTCTGCCGACTCTGCTGTTTTCATAAAAAAGAAAGATAAAAGAAATATCCACATTGAAAGTGAAAAAAATGTTCCTAACAAAACAACAACGGCGGCGAAGTACCTGACTGAACCTTTCCAAAAAAGATCTTTAAACATAGTCACTCTCCTTCGTTGGCGGCTTTTAAGTTTCCGTCCATCTCAAGAAACTTTTTTCCCATATCTGTTTTGTAAAATTCATCTAAAAACAAAATATCTTCATCGCTAAGCGGCCCGTCCTGCTCTGCCAGATGGCAGTAGGTCTCTACATCCGTAGAAAAAATGGGGATCACCTCCGCCTTCGGTTGCTCTTGTCCTGTTTCGGGTTCTGACAATTCGGGGATGGTTTCAGCTTCAATCACCGGCACGGCCTTCATCGCGCGTGGGCCGGAGTGCTCTGCTTCTATGCGTTCAACTTTTTCAGGAAGACTGGGAGCGGCTTTTACCATCTTGTCCCACGGCAGGGAATTGACAATTTCCATATCGCCCGTTGCCTTTAAAGCTTGCCGAGCGACTTTTGTGGTTCCTTTAGTGAGTGAAAGGCGTTCTCTGATTTTATATTTCAGGTCTTCCACGCTTTTTGCATCACCAAGGTGGGCCGCCATTGGATGGGTCTTGGATCTACGCTCAGCCTTGCAAATATAATCACCGTTTTTGGCATATACGTGAATACTGGTGATGTCAGAGAAATCGTATCGAATGACCACCTGCTGGCGCAGGCCGTACAAGGTTTCGTGGAAGTAATCGCCGCCCAAAAAACTGACTCCATTGCGCCCCAGGCGTTTGATCGTCATGTCCATCATCAGGTCGTTTAACTTGCCCTGATCAATGCCGGTTCCACGGCCTGACTCAAACACTTGCCCTTTTTTCTGACCTTTTAATGTCGGGTGTTCGGTCCAGGCGTGAAAGTCCCACCACTTTTCCAATGCGGCCATGACCTGGGGAATTTCCATGACGTTTTCTTTGTAGTACGCCTGCATGAGTTTTTCGTTGCGCATCAGGGAGGCGGGCTTGTCGGTGATGGACGCACCGGAAAAGGAAGGCATGAATCGTTCAAACTGATTACTGAAATCGCCGAAAAACCTTTCGATTGGCTTCGACCTGGCGTTATAGGGCCATGCAAAAACGGTTTTGATATCCAGACGGGCAAACATCCCGCGAATGCCGCTTTGTTCTAGGTCAATATCACCGGTGAACACTTTTGACTTAAAAGCCGCACCGTTATCGAGCAGGATGATTTTGGGAGTCTTGCCCAGGCGAATTATGGCGTTGCGTAATGCGGCTGTGATCAGTTGGGTATTTTCTTCAAGGGAGATGGCCCATCCGCAGAGGATGCGAGATTTCCAATCGTGAAATCCGACCAGCATTGGCCTGCATGGTTTTCCTGTCCACGGGTTTTTTACTCGGAAATTACAGCGATGTCCGTCTGCCACCAATACGTCGCCCACATCAATCAGTGAATCATCGCGTTCTATGAAAGGAAGGACTTTATCGACCAGGGCTTTTTCACCCTCTCGATAGAATGTCCATAAATCAAAATGGCGATTTTTAAACTGATCGACGGCGCGACGCATGGTGGCCGGGCTGGAGGGCGATGGCAACCCTTCAAGCTCAAGAATATATTTTGTGACTGTGATTGCGGTTCCGGTTTTCACTCGGTTCTGGTGAAACACCTGAGTGAAAAGAATGCGCGATTCGTCTTCGGTGAGTTTTGTTGTTCCGGTTCGGTGTTTACCCCATTTCGGTGCCAGTACGTGATAGTCGTATTTGGCTTCTTCCAGGTCTTTACGCCAGCGCTCCAGAGTGGACCGGGACACCTTGCCCAATGTCTTAAAAAGTTCCGGGAAAGAAAGACCGGATTCGTACGCTTGCAAAAATTGATTGATGATGGCCGAGCTTTTTTGTTTTTTGGATTTACCATTTTCCTTGGCCGTTAGATAACCGGCGACCAGGTCGGCACGGGCGCGGGCAACTTTATCTGCATAAAGAGGGAGGCGTCCCTCCGCCGCTGAGTGGGTTTTTATTGTGGTGTGAACCTTTTCAGCGGGGAGGGACAAATGCCCAGTCACTGGCATGGCCGGATCCGGTGCGTAATATTTTTGAATGGCTATCTGTATTGGTGCGGGTAAGTATGAGAAGGGGTAAAAAATTTTCTTCCCCCCAGGGAATGGGATTTCCAGAAAAATCCACTTTTTCTTTTTTGCCATCCAGTGAACTCCTTGCCTTGTCATATTCAAGGCTTCTGCAAGCTCGACAGCAGTTAGCTTTTCTGGGATTTTTGGGTGATTGGCTTTCATTTATTCTCACCTAAATAATTTTCTGGAACCCCAATCTTTTTCAGATGTTTCAACACTCGCCCATTGTTTTTTTTCCCGTTAACAGTTCTGGAGACTACGTTCTCGCTGATATCCACGTCTTCTGCGATGTGCTTTTGCCTGATTCCGCGTTTCCTGAGCCAGAACTGGATCTCCAGAGACCTACGTTTCGTTTTTTTTTGCCTGCCATTCGGTCGCATATATTGATTTCCTCTCCAGCCTGTTTTGTTCGCAACTCCGATCAAATACCCATTGAAAACTCAGTGGCTTTCATATAATCTTTAAGGCTAAGTAGTTAGCCCACGACAAAGATATTAGTTTAAAGCTAATTATCTGTCAACCGAAAAATTGACTTTACACTGATTTAATTCGCATTATTACAACATTTTTCACTTAAACGACCATATTTATTGGTTTTTTGTTTATTTTTTTATTTCAAAATTCACTTTACACAAGGCTTTACGCTGGAAATAATTTGTGTAAAGTGAATTTTTTTGGATTAACTATGGCATTCCAGGCGTGTTTTGACAGAGTCCGCATAGGAACCGACATTAAAAGTCAGAAATCTTTGGCCGACTTTTTGGGAATTCAGGATTCCAGCGTTACCGGCGCAAAACAAAGGGATAGTTTTCCTGCTGACTGGGCAGTTAAAATTGCTGGAGTCTATGGTCTTTCAACAGATTGGATTCTGACCGGAGAAGGCTCAATGACGCGGGAATCCGGGGTTGTTGCTGAGCCAGGACTGACTTACAACAGAACCAAAATCCGG
This sequence comes from Nitrospinaceae bacterium, assembly GCA_029261595.1. Classification (GTDB taxonomy): domain Bacteria; phylum Nitrospinota; class Nitrospinia; order Nitrospinales; family VA-1; genus JADFGI01. Next base: position 29,769 of record JAJDAZ010000018.1, read on the forward strand.
GACGATTATATTTATGTTCCAAGATACGATGTCCAGGCCAGCGCAGGGCATGGGTCCATCTGTGACCAGGAGGACGTTGTGGACCACCTGGCTTTCAAGCGAGATTGGGTTAAAAACAAGCTGGGTGTGGACGGGAAGGCACTTGCACTCATCACCGCAAGCGGCGATTCGATGGAGCCGACGATTCAGGAAGACGATCTTTTGTTGCTGGATACGAGTGTCAATGCGGTCCAGGACGATGGGATTTACTGCATCAAGAACGAATTCAGGCTACAGATCAAGCGCATCCAGCGCATGATTGGGCAGGAACTCGTTGTCAAGAGCGACAACCCTGCATATCAGCCATTTTCGGTCGGTCCCGATCAATTAGAGTTTTTGGAAGTCGTGGGGCGCGTCGTCTGGTACGGCAGGCAGATTTGAAAGCTATAACTACTGTAGAAGAGGTTTAATTATGGCTAGATTTAAAAACAAGTTAAACGGCCATGAAGAAGAGTCCCATGAAACCTTGAGTTTTGTCTGGTGCTTTCTTTTTGGCTGTTTCTATTTTGCCTTCAAAGGTAATTGGACGCATGCTTTTGCTTCATTTATCCTAGCTCTATTCACATTAGGCGTCAGTTGGTTTATCTATCCGTTTTTTGTTTATAGGATCAACGACGCATATTATGATCGCCAGGGGTGGGTGCGGGTAAAAACTCAAGGAGATACATGGGAATGGTGACACAATACCGGATATCCATCCCAAACTAAGTGCAACAAATCTCTTCTTTTTACCCTTTTTCGTTTGCAGTTACTTTGGGATAAAAAAAGCCTGTTTTTTTCATAACCCTTTTTAATATCCCACTTTACGCCACTTTTTCCCGGCATTTCCCGCCTTTCCATATATCCCAGACTAACTGACATTTTATACTGAACAGTTTGATGTTATAAAACATGTGACGATATCTATTCAAAATATTTACCATCAAGTTTCCATAGACAGTTCAAATTAGTTAGTGGGATTATAACCATAAAGTGCTATTCTAAAAAACGGTGGATGTAAATTTTTATACTGAGAATTTACTAATTAAGTCCAAAATAAGAGATTTGTCACTACTTATTTTCTCCAAAGCCCTCCCCAACTCCAAATATTCTAATGTTCGATTTCCCTAAAATAGAAAGATCACCAAACTTTA
>JAJDAZ010000019.1 GCA_029261595.1 Nitrospinaceae bacterium
CCGCTGACCATCACGGATATCAAGATCGGCGAAACCGACATCGCCAATTTTGACGACGTGGAGCTGGAAATTCGTGAAGGGCTTCCGGGTGACGCGGCCCTGACCTTATACCCGAACGATATTTTTCAAGACAATCTCAGCGTGCTTCTGCAGGAAGTGGATGCCGGGACCATCCGAACTACCAAGATCGACGCCGATGAGATCTCGGTGGACATTTCTTTTCTGCAGGGCCTGGTCAAATTTGTTGGCGGCGGGCAGAAACAGGATGTTTCGGTCGATGTGCTGGTGGAATACCGCACCACCAGCCCGCAGGGGTCGTGGGTGACGGCAGGGACCATCTCGACGACGGCCCGGAAAAATGCTCTGGTCCGAGCCGGTCTGCGCTGGAATGTCGCCCGCGATCAATACGACGTGCGCCTGCACCGGGAAACGGCGGACGACAACGACAGCTCGGTGTTTGACGACGTGACCTGGACGGCGCTTCGCACCATCACCAATGAAGACCCGTTGCCGGTTGCGGAACTGGCGAGCATTGCCTTTCGCATTAAAGCCACGGATCAGTTGAATGGCGTGATCGATCAATTGAACTGCATCGCCGAATCCAGGGTGAAGGATTGGAACGGGTCCACCTGGGTCGAACAGGCCACACAAAACAACGCTTCTTTGTTTCGTGATGTGTTGCAGGGCAAAGGCAATGCCCGGCCGCTGGCCGATTCGCGTATTCATCTCGAAAGCCTGCAGGAATGGCATGATTTCTGTGTCACCAACGGGTTCAAATTCAATATGGTGGTGGACTTTGAAACGACGGTGGAGGAAATGCTGGCGGACATTGCATCCGCTGGCCGGGCTTCCCCGGCGTTGATCGACGGCAAGCGCGGGGTGGTGATCGACAAGGCCCAGACCACGCCGGTTCAGCATTTTTCCCCGCGTAACAGTTGGGGGTATAAGGGCAATAAAGTTTTTAAGAAAATCCCGCATGCCTGGCGGGTCCGGTTTGTCAATGAAGATGCCGGTTTTATAAATGACGAGCGCATTGTTTATTTTGACGGGTTTGACGAAAACATGGCGACAGATTTTGAGGGCCTGGAATTTGTCGGGGTCACGGACCCCGCGGCCATTTTCAAGCACGGAAAATACAACGAAGCGGTGGTCAAGCTGCGCCCGGAAACCCACAGCTTTTCCGCCGATGTTGAGCAGCTTGTGTGCCGACGCGGTGATTTGATTCAATTCAATCATGACGTGCCGTTGTTCGGCGCCGGTTCGCCCCGGATCAAAACCGTGTCCCTGGACGGGTCCGGCAACATGACCGGCGTGACTCTCGACGAAGCGTTGACCATGGATGTGGACACAAATTACGCCATGCGGTTCCGGACGCCCACCGATGGATCCCTTTTGGAAAATCTGGTTTCTGCTCCGGGGGAATTCACGTCTTTCACATTTTCCACACCCATCCCGGCCGCCAACCCACAACCCGCCGTGGGCGATCTGGCCTTATTCGGCGTCATGGGTGAGGAAAGCGTGCAGATGATCGTCAAGTCCATCCGTCCGGGGGAAGAATTGTCGGCGGAATTGACTTGCGTGGATGCGGCGCCTGCCGTCCACACCGCGGACCAGGTGACCATTCCGACATTTGACAGTCAGATCACGCCGCCGGTCGCGATCACTCAGCCGGTGGTGATCAACGTGCGCTCGGATTCCACCGTGGTTTTCAGGAACCCGGACGGCACGCCGGAAGTTCGCATTCTTGTTTCGTTGGGGTTGATCAACCTTTTGAAGCTGGATTCCCTGGAAGGACTTGAAGCCCGGTTCCGCGAATGCGGTTCCGCCGGGCCTTGGTCCTGGCTTTCCCTGCAACCAAACGATTCGCGGTTTGTTTCGTTTCTCGGTGTGGAAGAGGGGGAAACCTATGATTTAAATATGCGTTACCGGTATAAAAACGGCGACCTGTCGCCCTGGACGGAAGTCCTCGGCCATCAGGTCACGGGGATCATCAACAACGCCCGCAACGAAAAGATATTGGGCTGGCCGGGAACTTTGGTGGATTGTCATGTCAACCCGGCGAATAATCTGGTTTCCGATGGTAACGCCGCGATTTCCTCCCTTCCGGCAACGATCTCCCTTTTAGCCGATTCGATCCGGGATATTGTCGCCTCAAAAAGCCCGATCACCTACAAAACACCAATCATCGATCTGGGTGGCGATGTGGTGGTCACACCCAGGATGTCCGTCACGGCGGACGACGGAACGGTCACCAATACCATGCAGATAGGAACGTCGGCCGACGGTGCGCCGGTGGGTTCTTTCGTGCCCCTTGGGTTGACGACGGCCCGGTATTTTATATTACAGACTTCTGTCGCGGCGGGTGCCGTCCCGGCAAGGATCACCGAATTTTTGACCAACCTGGACACCCTGACCCATGAAGAAAGATACGAACTCATCAACATCGCTACCGAGGGCGGAGTTTTCTTTGAGCGCATCGCCGCCGGGCATTTCAAGATCGAAACCAAGGGCGGGATTTCCGCATTCTCTGTTGCGCGGGTCGATGCGTTTATCGGCGCGGGCGGGGGATTCACGGCAGACGTGATTTCACTCAACACAACATTAACGGCAAGAAGCGTTCTCGCGGCGGAGATCAAGGTTTACGATTCGACCGATACGCTGGCGGACGCCACAGTCGCAATAACCTTAATTGGAGCACCCGTGTAATGGCATTCGGAACCGCAATGACCAAGGTGGATTTTGACGCCCAAACAGACGACCCAAAATTAGCATTTACAGAGCTCGCGTCCAACGTTGATGCATTCAACACGTTTCGCGGGTTAATTTTAGCGGCGGGGGGTTTGGGCGTGACCGGCGACGGGGTGAAGGATGACGGCGCGGGAAACTTGACCGTTGGACTCGCGTCCGACGCGGGGATGGAATATGCAACCAAGTTGCTAAAAATAAAACTTCAGACCGATTCTGGGTTGGAAAGAGTCGCGGGGGGGTTGAAAGTAGATATCAACGGATTGTCAACGGCGACGTTTGATCCGGCTGCTGATTCGTTAATGTTCCGTGACGGTTCGGATGCAGGGAAATTAAAAAAGAATACCGGGAATAACATATTTTCTTCCGGCGGGATGCAAGTATTTACCTCTTCAGGAACGTTTACCCAGCCCACAGGAATCACGACGGTGAAGGTTATATGTATCGGCGGTGGCGGCGGTAGTGCCCCTGCTGATGGTGGTGGTGGCCCAGGCGGCGGTGGCGGCGGGGGAGAGTGCGTTGAAGGGGTAGTAACCATTGGTGGAAATATTACGGTCACTATCGGGGCAGGTGGCGCAGCAGGCTCCGCCGCTAATGGTTCCCCTGGTGGTGATACCACTTTTGGATCGTTGATGACTGCTAAAGGTGGTTTGGGCGGGGAATATTCAACTGGGGCCGCTGGCGGCGCGGGTGGTACTGGCGGAAGCGTGACCGGGGATGAACTTGCTATCCTGGACGGCGAGGCGGGAGAAGCTCCGTCAAGCAAAGGCGGCGATGGAGGGGTAAGCGGGAGGTTTAACGGTAGAACCACAACAGCCAATGGCGGGCCCGGGGGGAACGGGGCATCGGCTCCGGGAACCGCCGGTGATGAGCCGGGTTTCGGTGGCGGTGGCGGTGATACCCCATCGGGCGCGGGCGCGGCTGGATTTAGAGGCATTTGCATCGTAATTTATTAAGGAGAAATCAATGCCAAGGCAGAAAAGGTCTGACAATGAAATAAGACAATTTGGGCTTCCAACGCTTGAGGAAAGGCTCATTGCAGTGGAAGAATTACTCCAAAAAATAATAAGTTTGGTCCAGGGGATCCCGGCAAATTCTAAAAAGAGCTTTGAGGATCATCAAGCTAAAATGAACGACATCGATTTAAAACACCCTCCTAAAAATTAGGTTTTGTCATGAAAAAAATTATCATTCTGATTTTGATTCTGTTGATGCCCATCGCGGCTTTTGCAGAGAGGCAACACGATTATCAAATCGAATTGAGCCCGGAAAAATTCAAACGAAAGATGGAATACAATCCGGTGCTGGAGGCGATTGTCACCAATAACGGCGGGGCCACGGACCCCGGGGTCAATAAGATTTATTCAGCGGATTTCAGCGGCGCGGGGATCAACGACGCGACTTCCGGCGGGACTTTTTCCGGAACCGATGACGAACTTTATCAAATCGTCATCGACGCGACCGGGGTTCCGGACAGTTTTAAATGGCGAAAACTCTGTCGGGACAATGTCGCTTGCCCGTTCCTGGAAGGCATTAATATCACGGGAGCGGCGCAAACATTGAGTGAAGGCGTGACCGTGACGTTCGGCGCGACCAGCGGCCACACGTTCAACGACGAATGGACGATTTTCGCGCACAAGGGCAAAACCTACCCTCTTATGACCTGGGCGGACACCGCCAACGATTTGATGAAAATCAGGAATCAGGTAGACACGGCGTGGATTTCGCTTTACACACTGTCCACCGGGGTCCCAGCCAGTGGGGGTGGGGGGACAGAATGTGCGACCGCCGCGTGTGCGTTGAACGCGGCAACCACGGCGGTGGATGAGGTTTACAGCGCAACCAACTGGAATGGGAACAACGAGATCCCGACTAAGAACGCGATCCGAGACAAGATCGAAACGCTTCCCGGCGGTCATGACCCGGTGACGTTGGCCGGGACCGGGACCTACATTTCCCTGGCGAGTCAGATCATCACCGTGGACCCGATCACGGAGTCCGATATTTCCGATCTTTCTCATACCCCCGACGAGGTCGGAACGGTAAACGATGGAGACCTTTGCCTTGGTTCTACCAGTGTTGTCGCTTGTACGGTGAACCTTGAATCGGAACTTGAAACGGCTCTGGACGGTATTAATGTCATTGTTGCCACGGAGATCGACACGTCTGCGGAAATAGCTGGAATTGTTGGCGATGAAACCGGAACCGGGGCTTTGGTTTTTGGGACCGCTCCAACTTTTACAACCAGTATCACAATCGGATTGGCGGGAATAACCGAGCCCGAACTTGAAATCCTTGACGGCGCAACTCCAACGACAACCGAGTTTAATCTATTAAGCGGTTTGACCGTCTTGAGTGGGAGCAACACAGGGGACGATGATGTCCCTGAAGCGGGAGATTTTGGAGCCGCAACCGACCTTGATTCCAACGGGGCATTGAATGCGGCTTCCGTAGATTTCCCTGAAATCAAATTTGACAATACTCTCGCTGGCAGCCCGGCCCTTGCCGTTGATGAATGTTTTTTCTTTTCGGATCTTTCAGGCGGGGGATTACTTTGTGAGGGCTCCACGGCGGATACCTCTGAACAGCTTTACCGCCTACCTGATGCCAATGGTGCGGATACAACGGAATACTTTGTTATTGCCGATGATGCAAACGTGTCGGCGGCTGAGGCTGGTTTTCTGGATGGCGTGACCTCTGCTATCCAAACTCAGATAGATTCAAAGGAAGGAACGCTCACGAACGAGGCCGGTCTTTATGCGGCTCTTTCGGATGTGACCGACTTTTTACAAACAGGGGATGTGCTTGCAGGGGACGATATCACTGACGGTAGTATTGATGCTTCTGAAATTGCCGCCGATGCGATCAACCTCGCCGAACTTGATGACGGCGCAGATACTCCTATCGCTGGAGAGGTTCTATTCGTCGCAACGGGGGCGACTGATGTTGAGTATAAATTTATTACTGAATCCTTCTGTGTGGCCATTAGTGATGAAGAAACAGCGATCACAACCGGTACGGCTAAAGTCACCATGAGGATGCCTTATGCGTTCACATTGACAGATATCCGAGGATCATTGAATACAGTTTCAAGCTCAGGCTCACCAATATTCGACGTGAATGATGGTGGAACTTCTATAATGACCACGAATAAAATCTTGATTGACGTTAGCGAAAAAACCAGTGAAACGGCTGTGACCGCTCCTACATTAACAGACACGGCGCTGGCTGATGATGCGGAAATAACTTTTGATATTGACACGCCGGGAACCGGGGCAAAGGGCGCGAAAATTTGTTTAATAGGACACCAGTGATATGAAAAAATTTCTATGCGAAATATTATTTTGGACGCTTGGCAGTATCTTTATCTTAGGGAGTGGGTGGGTAATAAACCCATATCGTTTCGCAGGTTTTCTGCCCACTGATATCTCTAATCTGATTGTCTGGTGCGATGTGAATGACACCGGCAATATCACCCTGAATGGGTCCGATATTTCTCAATGTGCTGACAAGTCGGGCAACGGGAATGACATCGATCAAACAACCGCCGCAAATCAGCCTGTTTATGATTCTGCTGACACAGATTTTAATAACAATGGGTCTCTGAGTTGTGATGGAACAAATTATTATATGACGACTGCAGCGTTTTCTTCTGCATTATCTCAACCCAATAGCATTATTGTGGTTGCGAAATTAAATTCAGTTGTGGGCACAGGGTATTTGTTTGATGGTATTGTCACAACGAGCAGGCAGGGTTTATTTCATTCTGACAGCACAACGGATACATTTGCGATGACGGCCCCCACCGACCTCGTATCAAGCAACGCAAATGATGTCAATACGCACGTTTTAGCCGCTCTTTTTAACACAACATCAAGCGATTTATATATAGATGGTGGGGCTGCTGATGTTAGCGGTAATGTTGGGTCTCACACTATGACAGGGCTAACTCTATGTGCTCGGTTTTCATTAGGAACCAGAAAGGATGTGAAAATTACAGAAATTACGGTATATGACAAATTGCTTAGCACCACCGAATTAAATGCTCTTGGCAGTTCATTGGCAACCAAACATGGAACGGCATGGACAGATATCTCATGAAAATAATCATACTTATTTTGCTTTTATTTTTACCGAATCAGGTGCAAGCTGGTGAATTTTTCCAGGGCGACAGCATAGGCGAGTGTAGGGCCGTCATTGCTGAATTGGATACTGAGTTTGGATATCCCAATCCAGCGACAAACACGGATACTTACGCAAAGCCGATACTTCATGCGGGGCGATTAGGGAAGTGTCTGGTCTACCTGAAATGGGAAGAAACTGACCTAAGGAAAAAAGGCGTTTGGATGCCGAGACATGGCAGGCGGGCAACCATGAATGATTTTCGTGACCGTTTTACAATCAACCAGTGGGCGAAGCGTAAAGACCTGGCGACCTTGAAAAGCGAAGGCGCTTTCCCCGTGGAGTCCAGGCCGTAATTATAACGGAACATTAACAGGAGCGGATGGATGGGAAAGTTTTTGGATAAAATTGAGTGGTCCAGGGCACTGATTATTAATTTTATGGCAATGGCTTTACTGGCGGGGACTCTCAAAACGTTCGGGGCTTTCCCGTGGGCAACGGACTCAGACATGACCGAGTTAAAAGGTAAATATGATGCAGTCGTCGCGTTAAAAAACCAGGACAATCAATGGTATAGGGAGCTTGAGATTAAGGTTGCCACAATGGGCAATGATATAACCCATATTAAAGATTCGGTGGCGAAGATTGAAAACCATGTGATGAGTAATAGAAGGAACTAACCACACGCCAGATCGCCGGAAGCCCAGCGGATCCACAATCCCGCTTGTGAGCTATGCTTTAAACCCATTCGGGCAACTTGTCCGGCTTTTATTGATGTCAAGAATTCATCGGTAGACTTTATGTCAATCAGTCCCATGACCCAATCGGAGCGGCCTCCAGGTATTGTTTGGGGGAGATAAACGTCCAGGTGGGCGGTTTTATTGTCAGTGTATAAATCGCCCTCGGGGACCCCCGCGCCACATAATCGAAAACCCTCCTTCACGTTCCGGTACACTTCCTGATAGTTGGCGGCGATGGTGGTTTCCTGCCAGACCAAGTCGGATTCTTTCAGTTGGCCGGGGGGCGTGGCGCACCCGGACAGGAAATAAAACGCGGCCACTATTATTAAAATCATCAAGAGCCATTTAAAAAAACCAACACCCTTGTTTTTACTTTCATAATCATAAGAATTTTGAGTTATAAATTCATCTTCCATGTCGTCGCCCTCGTCCTCTTTAATTGCAATTTGTGTTGCCCGGTCAATATAATCCTGCCATAGATGTTTATAAAGTTCCCTTGGGTCCTGATGCATCTCAGGCTCACCCCAATGGTTTTTAATCAATCTGACATCGTTGGTATTCAACAAGTCTATAAATTCATACCCGATTTTGGCATAACTTAAATCGAGAAACCCCAGCACATCGTCGTCGTGGGCAACCTTGGCAGCGCGATAAGTGAAAGTATCGTATTCACCAGCGATTAAAATTTCCGACGGCCTGCAAACGAAACGATGATAAGCTGAGAGCCTGTAGAGCCGCTCTAATTCGGTTTGAAAATCACCCCCAGCTTTCTTTTTGGTGGCGATTATTTTCCTCAAAGAGACAGCAACATCGTTGAACGCGGTGGGATAGGGTAAGAATTTTAAACCCAGATCAACGGCACCCTCCCAATCCTCATTGCGTTTTAACAGGCGAAGGCGTTCCTGCCAGCTTTCATCATTCAACGTTATACCTCTTTGAACAGGGATCTTTAATAACATGCGCCCCCCTGGGCAATTCTGTCAAGGGGAAATGACCAGCGGCATGGCCGGGAAACGACGCTGTCGTTTTAATCGCGTCTGCCAAAGTGGTGGGGGGTATCACAAGCTGTTTAGATATTCAAAGTATTGCTCACGAGTCATGCTCGCGGTTCTCATGTTGCCCTGGATGATATCGCGCCCCACCTCATCATATTTTGGTATAGAAACGGGCCTTAGAACGCCATCTTTAACCATAAGGATATGGCTTCCTACGGTTCTTTCGTGGACAAATCCGGCCTTTTCAAATATTTTTTTCTGGATTTTCCAACTAGTTGGGGTTAGGCGTGGCAAGGTTCTGGGTTTGAGCGGTTGCTGACATTGAACGGAATTTGAACTTCAACGGTGCGCGTCCCATTAGGCTTTTGGGCTTTGATTCGTTTTGTAGAGTGTGAAGGGTTAAACCCGCATTCTTTAAGGACTTGATCCAGAGTTCCACGTTCAAAGCAGGAGATAATAAATAGAGAAACGGCTTCCTTGATGTTCTTTTCGGCTTCTTTTTTGGTATTGCCTTGCGACCAAACATCAAGGGCGGGACACGAAGACACATATCCAACCTCGTCTTCTTTAATTTGGATAGGGAGCTTAAAGACGATAGATAAATGTATTTGTTTAGACATAACACATATTAGATTTTGTAAAGGGTTTAGTCAACACGATTAATGTTACAGATTAAAGTTATTGTCGAGACAGTCATAGCTTTCAATCGTCAAACCCACGGAATATCATAAACTTTCGCCCCACTTTCGCCTGCCCGTAGAATTGGTACTTTTCCACTAAAAAAGGGGTGCTGACGCGAGGACATCAGACACCCCTCAATAACCATTCTTCTTTTAGGTAACCTGTCTTTTATAATACCATAAGTCCTTTAAATATAATAATTTAAGTGCAAAACACCTTGTGTTTTCGGTAGTTAGTATGGAGGGAAATCCCGGCGCATCACCACCAGTTGATGATGAGGATCACCACCGCGAATACGGCCACGAATATTAGAAAGCCGAATAACGGGGACAGGTGATCCCATCGTCCTGGGGGCGTGTTGGGCATATTATTCCACCAACCGGTACAGACCGTACAAAACGGCAATGATTACGGTGAGGGCCAGACCAGATCGGATTCTTTCAGTTGGCCGGGGGGCGTGGCGCACCCGGAAAGGATCGCTATGGTAGTCAGGAAAATAAATAACTTTCGCATGTGACCTCCTATATTGAAAGGTTCTTTAATATACTTTGCGAGTTGGGTGGATTCCAGTCGTTTTTCATGGCTTAAGCAATTCAGCCCAATCAAGAAACAAGCCGACCGCCTTGTCCAAGTTTCCATATGTTTTTGTGTCTTGGTTTTTACCTCTGACAATCCATGGCCTGGATCGTTTTTTTATATTCACAGGTTCACCCTGATCAGAAGATTCGTAAATAGTGTCCCATCTAAGAAGTTCAAAGGTAAGTTCTATATCGCAGGTTTTACGGAGCTTTCCATTCTTAAAGCGGCTGAAAAGATATAAATATTCGTGTTGTTGCTCGTGGGAGGGCGTTATTTGGAATGTTTTAGACCCACATTCAATATGCCACCCAAGCGTTTTGAGAAATTTCTGTTTATCATCTAAAAGCTGGGACAATGTTTCGTATTTTTTCGGACGTGTGGTTACGCTCGGGTTGTAATCGAGGGTAGAGTGCTCGTAGACTTTATCTGCAATTTCAATTTTTGATAAAATAAATTGTTTTGATTTTTTCGAATTCAGACACACGGCGGTTAGTTTGTCGCCACTAATTTTGACCGGCACGATTGGCCGTGTCGAACCAGGTTGAGAGCCACCATAGTAGACAATATTTATGGTTTCTCCCTTCCCAATATTTGTCTTTAGTTTTTCTAAGATATTTTCTTTATCCTTGCCCATCACCCTACCGCCTCCACGCGCTTACCTTGGCTCCATGGAACCCATTTTAGCTTCAACGTTTCGGGTAAGGGAATAGCGTTGATCAATTCGTCCGGATCATCTTCCCAAGCTTGATGAGTCTCGAAGTCTTCGGTGACATCGTGAATGATTTCTTCCCGGACATCGGACATTTGGCTGTCGTATATCAGCCGATCCAGTTCATTGAACGCAAACGGAGCGGCGAGCAGGAGGACCAGTGCCGCAACGTACACGGGTATTGTGGGGAAGGGATTGCCGGGTTTGTGGGGGTCGTGGGCTCGAAATACCGGGAGATTTAGGAGCCTCAGGCTTTTTTTGGCAGGTTTCTCAGTTTGGATCGAAGGCCGCGGTGGACGCGCCCGATCTTGCCCAGGGCCTGTTCGAGTTCGACCAATTGTTCCGGGGTTCCATCCTCTTCAATATCAGCGATCATCCGTTCGTAGTTCGACATATCTTCCCCCACTGAATTTTGTGTTCTCTCAGTCTGAACCATCTCCCCCTGACCTGTCAATAACCAGGTCGGGTCACATTGTGTTATTTCAGCCCACCTTTCTAAAATATCAGCATTCGGAATTCTGGTGCCTTTTTCATATTTTATAACCGTTTGCTCAGCAATATCTAACTGATTGCACAGGATTTTTTGGGTATATCTTGCTGATTTCCTGGATTTTAATAACCTTTCATTCAGTTTTATCAAAATAAAATACCCAAATGAGTTGACAAAAACTAATCGTTTGCGTATTATTATATCTCCACACGGATAAGGTGTGGAAAAACAAAGGACACGAACAATGGACAACTTCGTATTATATCACAAAATCAATCCGACCTTTCCTGTCTTCATTGCTGGGGTAAGGAAAACAGCCCGTCAGTTTCAGGAGCGTCCAACTCCTGTGTCTCTGACGGGTTGTTTTTTTTGAGGTGAGAAAATGCCCATGAACCAGAAGGATAATTTTTATCGATTGGTCGATCAGGAGAGCCCTTGTGGTCAATGCGGGAAACGGTTCCCCACGTTTGAGGGATTCCGGTCGGATCGGGAAAAGGTGACGGTGTGTTCCCTGGAATGTGTCGAGGCGTGGTGCGCCGGAAAACCCACGCATCGCTTGCGACGATCTTTTTTTTAATGAAATCAAACCTCCCCGCCCGGAGGGAAACCGGGCATATCAACCCCCCGATGGTGTCGGGCAACCTCCAACCCGGCACCAACGGGGTCAGGAAAGGTGAATTGATATGAATGATACCGGTGAGACAACAAAGCGGATCAACGCTCGGATGGATGATGCGGCTTGGGTAAAAGTTGAAAAATCGCTGTCTGAGGGGGCTTATTTAAAACGGCCCAACAAACTGGAGACCTATTTTGCTTTCAAAGACGGCGATTATTTTGGCCCGTCAATAACAAAGACCCTGGTTCGCAAGCTTGTAGAGGAAGGGAAATTAACCCTTGTCGGCGTAGAAACTTATAGCCTTTCTTCGGGGTATTAAAAATGACCCTGCAAACCGCTTTGCAAATTCTTTCCGAGCATCGCAATGAAATCATTTTCATCGCGGGGGTGGTTTTCTTCTTTTCCGCGGCGCGAGTGATTCAGGAGTTCGAGTCATGAAAGAGTTGCTGATTCATTTGGCGGTTTTATGTTTTGCCGGGGGGGTGTCATGGGTTTTGGTTTGAATGATTTTCGTGCTGATGTGGGGGAGGAAAGCATGGCGAAGGCGTACAAAGTAGAAGCGGGGCGTCTTTGGTTTGGCGTCCGTCCCGGCCTGTTCCCCCGACTGAAAACCGAGCCCGCCAACGATGAACGGCGGATCGATGAGCGCGGGTTGTCCCGGTTCATCCAGCAATTTTTATCTGAATTTTTCACCAAGGAAAAGCCCGATGTCCGTACAAAAAACCACCGTCGATAGGAACGCGAGGGTCACCGTCAAGGAAGCCGTCTATAGCCGCGAGGATAGAGACACCCGGACGGGTAAGGATGGCAAGGGGGCAGAGGTTCGCCTCAGTGTTTTATGCGACGACAGATGTTCTCGCTTGATGTGGTTCGAGGTCAAGGATATCCATCAATTGGCTGGCAATCGCATGTTGATTCCGGTTTGGCTGTTGGAGCGGAAAAATAAATATCTTCGTGCAATGAAGTTGGTCTTTGCAAAAATCCAACTCGATTATGGAAAGGGTGTGGATTCATGATCGGCGAATGCAGAATATTTGACGGGGACGGCAACCTCAAGCGCGTGGTGTCTGCCAAAGAACTCCGAATAAAGTTCTGGAGGGACAACGGCGCCCCGGAAAAGGGCTTTATCGATATCAAAACGGAACATCGAAAGAGGAAAAATGCGCGGGGCGGGAACGCCGCCGCGGTGACCAGAAAAAAATCCAGCGCCCCCGGTCAAACCGTTTAGCAAGGAGGTGGGTTGACGGGTCAGAGGTGTCAAAAACTTTATGTTGCAGTGATTGATTTCAATGAATTGACCGGAGTGGTCAAATTATCTCCGGGGACGCTGGGAACAAATTAAAAAGGTGAAAATATGACACAAGTCAAAGAAACTCCCATTCTGTTGACCCTGCCAATGGCCAGGAACACAACGAGTTTCCGGGGGAGGAGTGAATGGGAATATTGCTGATCGTATTTGTAATCGCCGTCAATGCGTATTTCTGGTACGAGCATGGTTTCCAAAAAGGGGTTGATTCCAAAAATAAAAACCGGGAGCGAGTAATAATTTTGCAAACAGATATTAACCCAAAGGGACTCGATTTTAAGGAAAGAGTGAATTGAAAGTCCTTGACCTGTTTTCGGGCATGACCATCCTAATCATCACAATCCTTGCAATCGTCGTATTTATTTTATTGCTCGTCCTGGTTCTGTGGGTCGGCAAGCGTGACGAGATCGGATCACTTAAGGACCATATCGACCACCAGGACGGAACCATTGTCAAACTTGTGTCGATCAACCGCACCCGGCAAAACGTGATCGAATATTTGCGGGGGCGGAAAAAGTTTGAGGCGCAAACGTCCCAGGATTTTATTGGGAATAATTAGGATGAGGGAAAAGAGAAAAATTCATAAAGCTAAATATATCGCCCCGAATGGTGACGTTTCTCCACTGTGCGCGAAAACTCCAAAGGCCATCAATATGAAGCTGGAAAGCTGGGTAAATCAGAATGAAGGGGTGACCTGTGACAAGTGCTTGAAGATAATAAATTGGAAAGAACAATGACCAGCGTCCCGAAATCCTCCAGGAGAAAAATGTTATTCCCTGAAAAAGAATTACGGATGACCCACGCCGAGCTAGTGGCCAGGGCGGAGAAGTGGTTGAAAGGCGCGGGAAAATGCAAGTTTGCTTTTACTGAATTGGCCTCTTACGCCAACCATGAGATTCCAGACGCAATTGGGTTTAGTTTTTGGACATCAATTTTAATCGAGTGCAAAACTTCAAGAGCGGACTTCAAGGCTGATTTGAAAAAGGAATTCAGAAGAATTCCGCAAAGAGGTTGCGGGGTTAAGAGGTATTTTCTTTGCGAAAAGGATTTAATTTCTATCGATGAATTACCCGAAGGTTGGGGGCTTCTTTATATTGCCGGGAAAACTTGCCGGAGGATAAAGAAATCCGATTTTGGATGGTCAAAGGAACATCTTTCGACTGTCAGGTATAACGAACGATACCTTTTAGTTTCTGCACTTAATCGTTTCGGTTTGAGGTTGAACGGAGATTTTTCTCAAATTTATAATATCGATTGGAAGCCAGCCGCTTTATGGTTTTTAAAAGCCCAGTTGAAAGGCTTTGGCGGCGGAAAGTATTGGGGGCCAATTTAATTATGTCTCAATCCCCTAAATCCTCGAATGTGGTAAACTCCCCGCCATGCAGACATAGGGGCGGTCGAGCCTTCTTATATAAGGAGGATTCGATCATGCCTAAACATATCTCAGATCGTGGGGGTTGGGCTTATTCTGATTTCTGGAAAAAGGGTATCCACTACCAGGAGCGGTTGATTTGTGAGCAGTTTCCGACTGGTATCCCGTTCCAGGAGAAAGGCCAATTTCGAGATTGGGCCGAACGCGCCCTCGCACGTCTGAAAGACATTATCGAAAGGGGGGAATTTGCAAGATACAAAACGGTTTTCGACGCCCTGATTCCGAAGTTGCGGGAGAAGATGGAAGACGACCCGGAAACGTTCACCGAAACGCTGGTGGAAAGGATCGAAAGTGTGATCCCGACCCTGCTTGAATTTTTCGGCGGATACCGGGTGATCGACATCACTCCCCTGCCATCGGGAAAGGACGGTCAAAAGTCCATCGTCGAATACAAACAATGGCGGGAGCGGAAAAAAATTACCCGGTCTACGTTGCAAAAGGAATTTGCGACGCTCAAAAAACTTTTATGGATTGCAGATCCCCGGTTTAATTTTCCAACGGGAAAAACCGATGATCGAATGAAATTTAAATATTTGGGCGGCAAGGTCGACCGGGTGTTGCGACCGCATGAGGTTTCGATGTTGGTTCCTTTGGCGCCGGCGAAGTACAGAGTCCCATGCAGGATCGCCGCGGCCACGATGTTGAGCGCCAATGACATAGTTGGCCCGAAAGGTTTTGCGCCTTGCCATATTGGCCCGGACGGATATTTCAATAAGTACCGAAATAAATCCGGGACGCTGATACGTTTTAAAATCGGCAAGGAGTTTGAATCGGTCCTGAGGGAAATTCCAAGGCCCCTGGATATCAATCAACCTTTCTTTCCTGACCTTGTGCCGGATAATATGACAAGCTCAGTGCGGAAAAAGTTTGATCGTATCCAGGGTTATGAATGGGTCACGTTTCGGTCGTTTCGGGATTATGGGGCGACTCTGGCCCACCGGCAAGGGGTTCCGATCAAGACAATTCAAAAGATGATGGGACAAAAGGACGGACGGTCCATTGATACCTACTTAATGACCGACGACCAGGACCTTAAAGAAGCTCAGGAAGCCATCGACAATGTAAACCAGGTGCGGGTATCATGAATCAAATTATGGCGGCTCCACCAATAGATGATACAGGAAGCGGCAGTTTACCGGTCGAATTTATCATCGTTGGGGTTTTGGTTTTTATTGTCCTCTGGTTTTTTCTAGGAAGGGGGTGAAAATGCGCCGTGAAAGAAAATTTTTATCCCAACTTTTAATTGAATTAGCCTATTGGGTAATGCCGGAAGGTGAATCGAAAAGGCACTTGTCCAGGGGGTTACTTGTCTGGACTTCATATGAGGTTGATTTAATCAGAAAGAAAAAGGTTCGAGGGTAGCGCGAACTACCCTCTAAAAACCCTCTAAAAATTTTCCCACAGAAAGGAGGATAGTCCTTTACAGGTAGGAAAATGGCGGGGTCGACGAGACTCGAACTCGCGACCTCCGGCGTGACAGGCGGGAGGAATAGCCAATAATAACCGGCTTGATTCGCCCCCGTGTTCTGCATAACACGTTTAAAACTCGCCAGTTACAATCCTACCTCGATTTAAATCCACACTCAAAATTTAAGCAAAACCCTCTAAGAATCCTCTAATTGAACGAGGAGTGGAAAAACCATGAAAAATAAGCTTACGGATTTAAACAATCACCTTTTTGCTCAAATTGAAAGGTTAAGTGATGAGGACCTGAGTGATGTGAATTTGGAGAAAGAAATCAAACGTGCGGATGCGGTCGTGAAGGTTGCGGACAAGATTATTTGTAGTGCGGACACGGCTTTACGGGCGGCGAAAATTATCGCGGAGTATGGGGGCACTGTGCCGGCCATGCCAATGCTCGACATGGGGTCAAAGGAATGAAAGGGAAACCCATTGTATACAGCAAAGAGGAGCTTGTTTTTTTAAAAGATTTTTGCAAGTTACCCAGAAAAGAACTGACTGAAAAATTCAACGCAAAATTTAAGCGCGACTGCAAGGCTTCTGTCATAAAAGCACTCTGCGAAAGAAAGGGTTGGCTGACAGGGCGCGATGGAAAATTTTCTAAAGGCCACAAATCCTGGAATAAAGGGAAAACAGGGTATATGGGGGCTAATAATACTTCTTTCAGGCCTGGCGACACCCCAAAAAATACAAAGCCTTTATGGACAGAGAGAGTTAATAAAGATGGTTATGTTGAAATTAAAGTTCAGGAAACCAACCCCCATACGGGATGTTCAACTCGATATGTTCTTAAGCATCTCTGGCTTTGGCGGCAAAAATATGGAGAAATCCCGAAAGGAAAATTCTTGAAATTTAAGGACGGGAACAGGAAAAATCACGACCTTAAGAATTTGCTACTTGTAGACAGGGCTTTATTGCCTGCTTTAAACAAGAGGGGCTATGACCATGCATCGGATGATTGCAAGCCGTTAATACTCAATGTCTGCAGGTTACAACAAATCATCTGTAAGCATGGAACAACGAGAAAGCCCCGCCTCTAAAATATGGACGATAACGCAAAAACTAAAATTTATGGAAAAATTGGAGATTTATAAAAACGGAAACGGATCTGGAAGTTGAAAAATACAAGGCAGAATTCCAGCGGGAACGGTCGCGGCGGGAACTGGCGGAAAGAAATCTCCAGGAAGTTCAAATCAACCTAGATTTATCCAACCGTCAATTAGCAATGTACAGGGAAAAGAATATCGCCCTGGAAGAATGCTGGAATTTTAAAACCAATAACTGTGGAGGATTTTATGCAAGCTCAAAAAGAACAACTCGATTCAACATCTAAATTCATGAAAGAAGGTTTTGGAATTGATGTTTTAACGAAAGACCTTGAAGAATTAGCCCCACGTCTAAATAGGACTAATTCTCTAAAAAAAAATTCCAAGCGGAAAAAGCATAAGAAAAAAAGAACGAAGGCCAGGAGGTAGATATGTCAGAAGAAACTGAAGAAATTGTAGATGGCGAGTTGGATGAGCCCACCAGGAACGTTATGAAGGGAACAGCAATGGTCCTGGATGATATTTTTAATGGAGTGGACTGTCCACATGAAGATAAAAAATATGGGTTTTTGGTGATGGTATTCCCGTTCTCGGATGAAAACCGGCGTGGAAATTATGTTTCCAACTGTAAGCGAAAAGACATTATCACAACCATGAGAGAGTTTATTGCTAGGAGCCCGATTGATACCAAATAACCCACCCCAACGCCCGTAACGGCGGAAAGGATAGAGATGAAAACTACAGCAGAAATTAGAGAGTGGCTCAAAAACAATCCGGGTGAAAGGCCGAACCTAACCGGTGCGAACCTCAGCGGGGCGGACCTCAGCGGGGCGGACCTGATCAGTGCGAACCTCAGCGGGTCAAACCTGATCGGGGCGGACCTCAGCGGGGCGGACCTGATCGGGGCGGACCTCAGCGGGTCAAACCTCAGCAAGGCGAACCTGATCGGGGCGGACCTCAGATGGTCAAACCTCAGCAAGGCGAACCTGATCGGGGCGAAACTGCCAGAAGTCATTAAAGTTGAAAAGCTCTTTACCAAAATTCTTTCTGCTATCGAATCTGGCGGTGTGCTGGAAATGGGCGGTTGGCATAAATGCGAAACGACACATTGCATCGCCGGGTGGGTTGTCACTATTGCAGGTCTGTATGACAGCGAAAAAGAAGATTCTATGGGGACGTCATATCTAGCCGCTTTAATCATCCACAAATCCTGTTCTTACCTCGAAGGCAAAGTCCCGAATTTTTACAGCACGAATAAAGACGGTATGGCGTTCATCAAAGAGTGTGCGGAGAAGGAAAAGGGGATGGTGAATTGGATGAGCCGCCCAGGAACTTTATGAATGGTGTGGGAATGGCCTTGGATGATGTTTTTAACGGCCTGGGTTGACCTCATGAAGATAAAAAATAGGGGTTTTTTGTGATGAATAATGAAAATGAAATATGTATTGAATGCGATGCGATAACAGGGAATTGGGGGCGTGACGAAGATTCTTTGTATTATCAATTTGCTGATCGGGAAGAAGGACCATATTGCCGAAAATGCTACGATTTTATATGGAATCAAAGGGCTCAGGAAGCTAAAGAAGCTAACGAGCCTGGAGAACTTTGAGTCCAGGCCGCCCACCAATTTAACGACCGTCAGCGGACGGAAAGGAGAGAGATAAATGAAAATCGAAAAAATTACTGTTCACGCCGGAAGGACATTTAATCATCCTTATGAACAATTTTCTAATTTAAGGCCCGGTTTGTCTATCGAGGCTTTTTTGCAGACTGATGATGATCCTGAGGAATCCATTAAGGAATTGCAGGCCAAGGCAGAAAAAATGATCGAGGATCACAAGACCCACATGCTCAGAAGCCTAACAACTCTATATGAACTTAATGAGGCCCAACGGACAATCACAAACCTTGAGCGTCAAATCAAGGATTCTCAGGAAACGCTAGATCGCGCCAGGGAAAAGGTGAGTGAATTCGACCCAGGGCAGAACTTTTTAGCTTAACCCCCAGCGGGGCAAACTTTAAGGATGGATGATCGGAGATTTATGAAAACGGAAACGGATCTGGAAGTTGAAAAATACAAGGCAGAATTCCAGCGGGAACGGTCGCGGCGGGAACTGGCGGAAAGAAATCTCCAGGAAGTTCAAATCAACCTAGATTTATCCAACCGTCAATTAGCAATGTATCGCGAAAAAAATATCGCCTTGAAAGAAGAGTTGGAAATATTTTCTGAATTGGATGATTTGGCCAAGGTGGAAGCGGAGGAAATCGGGGGCTGATGAATATCGATCTTTATACCCGGGCGGGGGAGCATGTGGCGACGGTTTATGTTCCTCCGTTCCAGGTCATGCTGGAAATTATTTGTTGGGGCGCCCGGTATTTTTTGAATCAGGAGGGGATGTGGAAAGAGGTCTCATGTACTTATGCGGCGGCGAATGACAATGATATTGATCAAGGGTGAAGGGGGATTTATAAAACAATAACTAATTCGCCTTCCCCGGCAGGCGAATAAAGAAAGGTGGTTTCTAGGGCCATCAGCCGGGGACCAATTATGGACGTGCTGTGCGGTGGGAACGTGCTGACACCTCAAGATCCCGGTGACGCGGTGATTCGGCCTGAAAAAGAATAACGCTCTAGTGAGGGTCGGGCCTTTTGGGAAAGCCAACATCAAAAAGCGGCGAACCGATAGGCCCGGCCTACAAATTCAAGGGACGTGCGGTTGCTTCGGCAATTGGGTGGGGCGATACCTCGGGTCGGTCTGGGACAATCTAAGGGAGCGTGTTCCCGCGTAGCGTGAGGCGCAAAAGGCGGACAATCCCGTCAGGATTCCGGGGTGAGGGAACCCCGGGCACGTTCCTACCTAAACTTTGGGAGATTTTATGGATCTTGATTTTCAGATGGAAGCGGAAAAATACAAAATGGAATTCCAGCGGGAGCGTGGTCGTCGGCAAAGGGCGGAAGCCAACTCCCAGGATTTGGAAATCCAGTTGGCCATTGCAAACCGACAGATTGCTACCTTGAGGCAACTTAAAAAGGACGCAAAGGACGCCGATGAAGAGCGAAAAATATACGAGGAATTGGATCTTTTAGAGGGTGCGGTGCCTGGCCGTATTTATAAAGTTTCATGAATATCGATCTTTATACCCGGGCGGGGGAGCATGTGGCGACGGTTTATGTTCCTCCGTTCAAGGTCATGCCGGAAATCATTTGTTGGGGGAGCCGGTTTTTTACGAGCCAGGGGGCTTTATGGAGAGAAGTCTCTTGTGTCTATGCCGCCGCCAATGACAAAGACATCAATCAAGGATAAATGGCATTGAGGCCTGATTCAATGAATTCACAAGACTCTGACGATTTAAAAAAATGGTGGGCTCCTATTTGGAGTGGCCTGGTCATTGACCCGAAACACCAGGCGCGAATGGGCAGTGCTGTGTGGGTTTATCTGTATCTGCAATCGTATGCCGACCGGGACACCGGCAGGTTGTTCAGGAATTGTGAAACCATCGCCGATGAAATGGGCCGGTCGGTAAAAACGATCCGCCGACAGATTGAAAAACTGGAAAAGCTTGAATATATCGTTCTAACCCGCAAGCAGTATGGTTTCTGGATTCAAATTACGAAGTGGAAGCCTATAAAAAAAATAAAAGGGCTGGCGGTTGTTCCAGATCCCAATGAAGGTGAAATCCCCCCTCCCAGACTGGACACTTCTGTCCAGTCTGAAAGACCCAAAGGGGTGCAATTTATCCGGTGGGTACCGTCCCAGAGTGGACATTGTTGTCCCTCAGAGTGGACACTTTTGTCCCTCAGAGTGGACACTTCTGTCCAGTCTCTATATAGGAAGTATAAAGAAAGTAATAAAAAAAGAATAAATAAAGTAGTAGTAGAAAAACCAGTTAACTTTGAAAAGGAGATGGACTGGTTTTTTAAATTCGCGGCCTGGACGCATTCAAAAAACCGCCACTGCAATTTTTATTTTGATCCTTCGGATCGGGGGAAGGTCGGGGGGTTGCTGGAAAAACATCCACTCAAAACTCTGTGTGCTGCCTGGTGGTTGCTGTGCCGGTCGGACGAACCGTACATCCGCAATCGCTATCCGGATGCTTTGAATATCTCGATTTTTGCCGGGCAGTTGCGGAATTTTACGGGCCCGGCAGAAAAATTCCTGACCGCAAGCCGGGTTCGGCGCGGGGCGGCGGGCCAATCCCGTGATATTGCCCCTCCGGTTGACCCTGCCGAGGCTGGAAAGTGGGCTAGGTGCCTACGGGAAATTCAGGGCCGGATTCTTCCGGAGAATTATTCCACGGTCATTGAGCCCCTGGTTTTTGGCGGGGTTGAGCAGGGCAAGGGGGTGATCCTCTGTCCATCAAAGTTTTACCTGGATTGTGTGGTCGAAAACTATTTTGATTTGATTCAGGGGACGATGACGCAGGTATTTGGAGTTCCTATGGCACCGGAGCTTTTGCTTTTTGAAGATACGGGGTAAATCGGCGATTAAAGTTTCAACCGAGTGACACGATCAAGGAAATGATCAATGGTTCGTCTGACCGAGGGTGAAGTTAATAAAATTTTAGCGTCGCAAGGGAAACAGCCCTTAGAGAAACCAAAGAAGCGATCAAAATACCGAAATGTTTGGGTTGTGGTCGATGGCATCAAGTTCCCATCGAGAAGGGAAGCAAACCGGTATTGCGAATTAAAGCTACTCCGGGACGATGGCGCGGTAAAAAATTTTACACGGCAGGTGCCCTTTTATCTGCCTGGCGGAATTAAATATCTGCTGGATTTCATGGTCTGGTGGGCGGACGGTCACATCGGTTACGAAGACACAAAAGGCATGCGCACCCAGGTTTATATCAACAAAAAAAAACAGGTTGAGGAACTTTATCCAATCAAAATAGAGGAACTTTGAGCGTGGAGAATAAAAGGGTCAGGGTTCATATATCGCTCGACCCTCATATCTTAAAGCAATTGGAAGAATATAAAAAACGCCTGGTTGGTAATCCCACTTCGTCAGGAATTATTGAAACCGCCTTGGAAAATTTATTCGAATCTGAAGGCGTTGGCAAACCGGTAGAAAACTTTTCTTAAAAAAACTTCCCTGAATCGTGGCCACCTGTGGCCACCCCCTTAAAAACCTCCTTTATACTTTAACAAAATTTCACCAACCCTCTTTGGTGCCCATTTGCGCGATATTGTTCATCAATTCCGTGACATCTACATAAACCCAACGCTTCGGCAAATGGGTATGTATTCCCTCGCCGCCAGTAACCTTCTCCTTGGAACGACCGTCCAGGAATCCCATCTCGCCAGATTAAAGCAGATAGGCGGAGGCCCTGCAGTAGGCATCTTCCAAATGGAGCTGGGAACTTTCCACGACATTCATAAAAACTATTTTACTCACAAACATGACCTGTTTGAAAAGGTAGACCAGTTCCGGGGGGACATGAATCGGATCTTTGCTCTGCAGTTCAACTTCCCCTACGCCACGGCCATGGCTCGTATCCAGTATTGGAGGAAACCCGATCCATTGCCGGACGCGGAGGACATTTTCGGGTTGGCCCGGTATTGGAAAAAAATTTACAACACTCCCGGCGGTAAAGGCACCGTGGAAGAGTTTCTTAAAAATTATGAAACATATATTTTGGAGGTTTGAATGAAAAGATGGCTGACAGGGAAAAAGACTTACATCGTTTCCGGTCTCCTGGCCACTGTCTCACTTGTCCAGGTGGTGGTCGGGGATATGACGTTACAGGAATTCGTTATGAGCGATGATATTACTGTGCTCATCGAGGCCATGGGGTTCAGTACTCTTCGCGCTGGTATGGCTAAAGGGTTATTGATCCGGAAAAACTAGGTGTTATGGAAGTGAAACGACTGGCGATAATATTTCTATTTTGTTTAATGACCCTTTTCGCTTGGGTGAAGTTTCTCACCGAAGAGCCTATACAACCTAAAGTGCCCAGCGTGTCAATCATCCAAATGCCTGAGCTTGTCGCCTGTGGATGCGATGACGCTTTCAGGTGTATGAGCGATCAGGACTATATGCAGTTGGTCGCTTTCTTCTCGCAGGAACAAGAGACGTTTTCACCATCATTTTGTGAAGGATGCCCTTAATCTTTAAATTCGAGGAAATATTATGAAAGTTGGTAAAGAATATTATCTGGATATTTCAGAAGCTTAAAGATTGTATGACCTCCCAGATCGTACAACTCGATATCAAGAGCGATGTTGACCAGATGGTCCGGCGGATGAATGCAGGAATTAAACAGGTCAAACCGGCGCTCAATAGCACGATCAACCGGGTGGCCACAACAATCCGGAAAGAGGGGGTCAGGGAGCTTTCAAAGAAGACAGGGTTGAAGCAGAAGAAGCTCAGAGAATCTATCACCCTCATAAGATCCAGACCGCAAACGATGGTAGCGGTGATCAAGGCAAGAGGGCGACCATTCAACCTCATAAGCTTTGGCGCTAAGGTCAAGAGGTTTAAAGGGAAATCGGTCGGTATCACGGCAAAGCCCTGGAACCAGAAACGATTCTTCAAAGGCGGGTTTCTCCTCAATGTAAAAGGAACCGATGTTGCCTTTAAACGAATTGGCAAGGGCAAAAAGGAGATCAAGCCTATGTTTGGCCCTGGTGCCGCCCGTGAGTCATTAAGGGATGAGGTCATTAAACTTTATAACACCATTGGGCGCAGGCGATTCAAGGAAGAGTTCCCGAAGCAATTAAAGTTCCGATTGGATAAGGTGAGGCGATGAGTTTTAAAATCCAGGACAAAAAGGCGAGCTTTCAATGTCCTGGTTGTAATGGGTATACAGAAATACCAGTTAATGACCCAAATGATCAAAGAAGTTGGACATGGAACGGTGATAAGGACCGACCCACCCTTACCGAAATCATATTATGTTCTTGCGGTTGGCATGGGTATCTAACAAATGGTGAGTTTGTTTTTTGGTGGCGGGTCCTTCTGAGCATGTGACCATTGAGGATACGCAGCATCGCGGAATTCTGTAAGATTTTTTGTTAAATATTTTGTGAACAGTGAACAAATATATTAGCTCAATCTAAGAAATAAAGGTGCGATGGTGATTTGTGGGATTGATGTCCCAATCAGAATATGCCAGGCAACGCGGCCGTGCGAGATCATTGATCTCACGCTATGTAAAGCAGGGTCGTATTGTTTTAGTCAAAGGCAAGGTTGATGTAGAAAAGGCTGATGTTGTTCTTGGGTTTGTCTCTGACGGTGGGGTGAACAAAAAGGGATCGGATGACAAAAATGATGACGGAGATAATTACTGGAAGGAAAAAGCCCGTCGGGAAGCGGCTGAGGCCAGTTTAAAAGAGCTGGATCTTGCCGAACGTCGGAAAGAATTGGTGGAGGTTGACCTTGTTGCTCACGAATTTTCCAAAATGGTTGATGCTGTTCGGCAACAGTTGCTTTCCATTCCGACAAAAATTTCGCCAACCGTTAAATCAGCAAAATCTATTGCTGAAATTCATAGGCTGATAGAACAATCCATTCACGAGGCTCTTAACGATTTTGGAACCTACAACGCAAATACAGGAAAACCAAGGGCTTCTCGCGCTTCGAGCAAAAATCGAGGACCAAGCAAAAAGGTTAAGGCCCGCCCAAAAACTAAGAGTAAGCGAGTGGGCAAATAAATTCAGAATCCTTCCTAAGACCAGCCCGGAACCAGGTCGGTATAAATCCAGTCGCGCACCCTATCAAGTCGGAATGATGGATGCTTTCACAGAGCCGGGCGTCAATGAAGTCACCATCATGGCGGGGACTCAACTTGGTAAAACGGAGGTCTTGAACAACGTCACCGGGTTTTTTATCGGACACGACCCAAGCCCTATCATGGTGGTTCAGCCAACTTTGCCCATGGCGATGTATTGGTCAAAAAAGAGGTTGTCCCCTATGCTCCGTGACACCCCTGAACTTTCCGGGTTAATATCAGAGTTGAGAAGTAAGGCTAAGGATTCATCCAATACCATCCTTGAAAAAGATTTCCTCGGCGGCGACATAAACATCGCGGGAGCAAACTCCCCGGCTTCTCTGGCCAGTCGTCCGCGTCGTGTCGTGCTTTTTGATGAGGTCAATAAATATCCTGCGAGTGCAGGCGCAGAGGGCGACCCAATAAGTCTTGGGGAAGAACGTGTCAGCAATTTCTGGAACTCGATCACTCTAAAAACCTCCACTCCTGGGGTCAAAGGGCTTTGCAGGATAGAGCATTCATTTGAACAATCAGATAAACGGTATTATGGTGTTCCCTGCCCGAATTGCCATGAAATGATCACTTTGGAATTTGGTGGCAAGGATGCTGATCATGGGCTTATGTGGGACAAGGGATGTCCTGAATCAGCTTATTACGTTTGTCAGGAATGTGCGGGGATCTGTTATGAATCTGACAAGCCACGCATGCTGACTCTCGGCAGCTGGAGGGCCACAGCAGACTTTACCGGCCACGCCGGATTCCGAATCAATAAGCTTTACAGCCCGTGGGTGACATGGACTGAAATTGCCACCGATTTTCTGGAAAAGAAAAAGCTCCCGGAAACACTCAAGGTCTTTGTCAATTCAACACTGGCGGAGACCTGGGAAGAGAAGGGTGATCAGGTTGAAGAAGAGCCATTGCTGGCGAGGCGTGAACATTATGGCCCTGAAATACCAGCCGGTGTGCTTGTTATAACGGCGGGGATGGATGTCCAGGATGACCGGCTTGAAATAACATTTACCGGTTTCGGGCTGGAAAAGGAAAAGTGGTTTCTGGATCATATTGTTTTGCCTGTGGACATCGCCAGAGTTGAATTGTGGGGGGATATCGACCAACAACTTGATCGCACTTTTACAACCGAGGATGGTGTCACCCTGCGTGTCGTCTCTACCATGATTGACTCCGCCGGGCATCGAACGCAGTCTGTATACGACTATGTGAAGTCCAGGGAAATTAGGCGGGTTTTTGCGGGAGTGGGTCGATCCCAGGTTGGTCACCCAATCGTTAAAAGACCTAAGGCAAAAAATAAAAAAGGGATCACACTCCACATAATGGGCGTTGACCAGGCAAAGGAACTTTTATATGGCCATCTAAGAATAGTGGAGCCCGGGCCTGGGTATTGCCATTTTCCGTTTAAAGGAGTGATATCCGGGGAAGATCTAGGGCGGGACTATTTTCTTGGTTTAACGGCAGAGAAATGTATGACACGCTTCAGCAAAGGTTTCCCTATACATGAATGGGTAAAGGTTCGGAAGCGCAACGAGCCTTTGGATTGTTATGTCTATTCGATTGCAGCTTTTTATAACCTCAATGCAAATTTGGAGGCCATTGCTGATCAAAGGAAAGATATGGCTAATGGAATTGACCAACAAACCACAAGTGGCCGCAGGGTCCGTTCAAGGGGGTTAAGCTGATGGGAGAAATTTATAGTCTGGCTGAGGCGGAAGAATTTTACACGGAGGCGAAGGCGGCGCTCAAAAAGGCGATGCACGCGGAGGGCTATAATACGGGCCAGAATTCCTTACAGCGGGCAAAGGTCGCAGAATTGAGTCAGGAGTGCAATAAATGGAAACGCATTATTAACAGGCTTTCTGGTGGGCGTGGCGGGGGAATTCCGGTAACGGGCATCACCCCGGTTTAATATTTATGGAAAAATTTTTCCCCTCGGAGTATAAAGATTTCCTGATCAATAATAAATGGGCGGTTCAGGAAATGGCGATCGCCAATAAGCAGAAGTTTTTCGGCAGTATCGAATTTAAAATCGAAAATGGAAACGTTTCTGTAATAAAAAAGGTTGAAACCAAACTAAAGCCAAGTAGACTAAATAAAATTTAACTGGTATCGGAAAAACCGGGCCAAGATCAACCGCTTCATGCGGTGGACTTGGCCCTTTTTTTATGCAAATTGAAAATAAAGAACTCATAAAAGAATCAGCGAAGGCCAATTTTCTTGACCGAACCATTGGTTTTTTTGCTCCGAGGTTGGCTGTAGAGAGGTTCCGCGCTCGTATGACCCTGGCTGTGGCCGGTGCCTGGACAGGCGCTAAGAAAGATCGCCGACAAACGTCCGAATGGAAAACTCCCGACGGCGATGCCGATCAATTGATTTTGGATGATCTGGATTTTCTCCGCCGCCGTTCCGGCGATGCGTTCAGGAATCTTCCTATTGCGACCGGCGCCATTAAAACAAATTGCACTGCCGTGGTGGGGCCCGGATTGACGCTCCAGCCTAGGATTGATCGAGAGGTGTTAAATCTCGATGACGATAAGGCCAACGCGTGGGAACGAAAAACCCAGAGGGAGTTTAAAAGCTGGTCGGAATCCCCGGAGTGTCATGCCCAAAGAACCATGAACTTTGGAGAGATCCAAAAAGTCAGCTTCCTGGGGACCATGCTCAAGGGCGATTGTTTTGTTTCCATGCCGAGTTTTGCGCGAAAGGGTTCGGAATATAAATTAAAACTCCAGATCATCGACGCGGAACGGGTATCAAACCCGAACTTCCAGGCAAATACTTTGTCGTTTTCGGCCGGAGTGGAAAAAGATAAAAACGGCGCTCCTGAGTTTTATCACGTCGCAAACTATCATCCTTCCAGGTATGACGCGGACAAAAACAATGAATGGGAAAAAATAAGAATATTTGGAGAGAAGACCGGTCGGCGTAATGTTTTACACCTGTGTGAAAACGTCATGCCGGATCAAACCCGTGGTATTCCCTATCTTTCCCCGGTCATTGAACAGTTAAAAATGATCGACCGGTTCACCGAGGCCGAGTTGATGGCCGCCGTTGTTTCCTCGTTCTTCACTGTTTTTATAACTTCCGGATCAGGCGATGGAAACTTGAGCCCGATGCAACCGACAAGCGAAACCGGCGGTTCTTCTTCGGGCGATTCTTTCAAGATGGGACCTGGGGCGATCCTTGGCCTCAGCCCGGATGAGGCCGTGACTACAGCAAACCCGTCCCGGCCAAACACGGCGTTTGATCCTTTCGTGATGTCAATTTTACAACAGATCGCGGTTGCCCTTGAATTGCCTTTCGAACTTTTGATCAAGCACTTCACTTCCTCGTATTCTGCCTCCAGGGCGGCGATTCTCGAAGCCTGGCGGTTTTTCATAGCCCGGCGGAAATGGCTGTCCCAGAAATTATGTGATCCGGTGTATGCCGCGTGGATGGATGAGGCGGTCGCGTCAGGGAGAATCATCGCGCCCGGATATTTTAAGAGCCCGATGATCCGCCGGGCTTATCTCGGCGCTTCGTGGAATGGCCCGGCTCGTGGCCATATTGACGAACTAAAAGAAATCAACGCGGCGGGAAAAAGAATTGCATTGGGCGTGAGTACCGGTGCCCAGGAAACGGCGGAAATCAACGGCGGGGATTTTGATAAAAATGTTAATCGCCTGAAAAGAGAAATCCAAATAAAAAAGGACGCAGGCATGGGATCGGAATCAAAAACACCTGCAGGACCACCACAGGAGCCGCTAAAACCGGATCAGGAGGATGTAGATAATGAGACTTCTTGACGTGATCACGTCACCCTGGGCAATCACCAGGGACAAATTGAATGAAATTCAATCGATTTATTACGCCCATTTAAAAAAAGAAAAAATTGATTTCAAAGCCCTGGAAGCCGAAGCCGGTGTCCCGTTAAACAATCCCGCCCAGGAAGTTCAGGTCATCGACGGAGTGGCGATCATTCCCATTCAAGGCGTTCTGGGTAAGAAGATGAACCTGTTTTCCCAGATCTCTGGCGGCGCGTCCATGCAGATCATCGAACGTCAGGTCGTAGACGCTGTGAATGACGAGGCGGTCAAAGCCATTGTTCTGGACATAGATTCCCCTGGTGGAACCGTAGACGGTAGTTCGGAATTGGCGAACAAGATATTTTCCTTGCGTGGGCAAAAACCGATTGTGTCTTTTGCCAGTGGAACGATGGCCAGTGCCGCAGTCTGGATCGGTTCGGCGGCGGACAGGGTTTTCATATCCTCCGAAACAGCAATGACCGGAAGCGTTGGCGTCATTGCCACACATAGAGATATTTCCAAAGCCGAAGAACAGAGCGGCATTAAAGTCACGGAAATTGTCAGCGGCAAATTCAAAGGAATCACTACTGAGCACAAGCCACTTTCGAAAGAAGGAAAGGCGGTGATTCAGAGTCAGGTTGATCTCCTTTTAGGTCATTTTGTGGCTGATTTTGCAAAATTTAAAGGGAAAGCGACCGAAGAAATAAAAGAATTGGTCGGTGAGGCTCAAATTTTTATCGGTAGCCAGGGAATCGACGTGGGGCTGGTAGACGGTGTTTCTACCTTTGAGGCGTTAATTAAAAACCTTTCCGAAAATGACGGTGCTTTGTTTTTGGATATTAAAGAAAACTCAATTTATGGAGAAAAAGAAATCATGGATAACAAAACAGAAGAAGCAAAACCAATGACAGCCATCCTGCTGGCGGAAAACCACCCGGAAGTTTTCGAAGCCGTCAAGCAGGAAGGTTTCCAAGAAGGCTTTAAGGCCGGAGCTGTGGACGGCGCGGCTAATGAAGTGGCCCGGATCAAAGACGTCGAGGAGAATTGCATTCCCGGCTATGAATCGATGGTCGAGAAAATGAAGTTCGACGGAAAGTCAACCGGTGGGGATGTCGCGAAGGCTATTGTCCAGGCGGAAAAGAAAATCGCCGCAGGAAAATTGGAAGACATCGACGCGGATTCCCCGGATGTCCTAGACACGGCGGAAGAAACGATCCTCCCCGACAAAAAGAAAAAGAAAGAAGTTTCAAAAGACGCGAGCCTCGAGGAACGGGCGGAAGCGGCATGGGAAAGCGATGAATCGGCAAAGGCTGATTTTGGTTCCAAGGAAGAGTTTATTGCCTGGTACGAGGCCACGGAAAACGGGCAGATAAAAACCAGATAAATTATTTGGAAAGGCGGTGCTTCTTTCCGTTTTTTAACCAATAAAAATTGAGAGGTAGGAAATGACAACTTTAACAAAGAACAAACTAAGAAGCTACGAACAGGGAGACCTGAACGAATACCCGGTTGTCGCAGCGGATATTATTTTTGAAGGTGCGGCGGTGGGGGATAACGGTTCAGGAATTGCCCGTCCGTTGCAGGCTGGCGATCCGTTCCGAGGATTTGCCATGTCAAAGGCGGATAACGCACTGGGAGCGGCGTCGGCAATCCGGGTCCAGGTCCGGGAGCGCGGTTATATGGAAGTGCCTATCGCGGCCCTGGCAATCACCGACGTGGGCAAGGACGTCTATATGTCCGACGACGATACGTTCACCCTGACCCAAGGGGCAAACACTCGCGTTGGTCATGTGAGCCGGTGGGTTTCAACCGGCATCGGTATTATTTACTTCGAACCAAATTGCGGTATCGAAGCCGAGTTGACAGACAGTTCCGGCGGGACGGCCTCGGGTACGATCGCCGTGATCGGCGCGACCTACGACCAGGCCGAAGTGCGAAACGCCGTCGCCAGTCTAGCGGCAAAGGTGAATTACCTGTTGAGGAAAATGGGGCAGTAAATAAACGCGGACGGTGATCCGAATAATCAATCAATCATGCTGGCGGTGTCCCGGCAAATAATTCAGGAGAAAAGGAAAAATGGGAACCAAATCATTAACAACCCGTGGTATCGAGGGCCGGTTTTTCGCCCGTCTTCGCCAGGCGAAGGCGGCCAATTTTGTATCCCAGTTGGCCTGGTTAAATACTAATACGGATCAGGAAACCGAAACCTACCGATGGTTGGGGCAATCCCCGGCCATGCGGGAATGGATCGGCAGACGTCAGGCAAAGGGCTTCAACGATTTTGAGTACATCATCAAAAATAAAAAGTATGAAGCCACTCTGGAAATCGACTTGGCGGATATTGAGCGCGACAAAACCGGGCAGATCATGGTCCGGGTCAATGAAATGGCCCGTCGTGCGGCCGTTCACCCATGGAAATTGATTGCCGATTTAATTTTCAAGGGCAGTTCAACCGTCTGCTACGACGGACAGTTCTTTTTCGATACCGATCATAGCGAAGGTAAATCTGGAACGCAGTCCAATGATATTGCGGTCGATATTTCGGCCCTTCCCGCGTCCCAACATGGGTCTGTGACCGCACCGTCCACCGAAGAAATGTCTCTGGTTATTTTGCAGGCCATTTCCCAGATGATCGGCTTCCGTGATGACCAGGGCGAACCGATGAGTGAAGATGCCCGGGAATTTTTGGTCGTCGGTCCAACTTCACTCAATCCACAGATGCTGGCGTCGGTGACCAAGCCTTCCCTGTCGGGCGGTGAGACAAATGCCCTGGTGGCTTCCGGTTATAAGGTGAATGTCCTGGCAACCCCACGGCTTGCGCCTGTCACTGCCCCATGGACCGATGAAATTGCTGTTTTCCGCACCGATGCGGATATGAAGCCTTTCATTCTCCAGGAGGAAAAACCGTTGTCTTTAAAATCTAAGGGCGCGGGTTCCGAGCATGAGTTTGACGAGGACAAGTGGCAATTCGGGATCGATGTTCGCCGAAATGCTGGTTACGGCCTCTGGCAGTACGGTGTTTTAGCAACGATGATCTAAACAGTAATTTTACAAATTACTTTGGAGATTAAAGCCGGGATCGCAAGATCCCGGCTGACCCAAACAAATCATGAGGAAAAATCACGATGAAAAAATATAAAGTCCTAGCTCCCGGCGGGTTGCCGATCGCAATAGGAAGCATCATAAAAGTCACGGAGAAACAGGCGAAGCGTCATCGGCACGTTTTGAAAAAGCTTGATGGGGTCGGTTGTTATGAGGTGGTTGAAACCATGTCATTTAAAAACCAGGAAACCTTTGAGTCCGACATGGATCTGTCCTCGATGTTCAAGATCGGAATGTTGGAAATGGATGGACAGACCCATGACCCTACCCAGGGCAAACGCAAGAAAAAGAAAAGTACAGAAGGACCATCAACCGGGGGTTCCGGTTCTGATGAATCCAAATATAAAGATTATTCCATCGAAGACCTGAAGGCCGAAATCGCTAAACGGGATATCAGCCACCATCACAGCGCGGGGATCAAGAAGCTCACCGCACTTTTGGACGCCGATGACAAAGCAAAAGAGGAAGCGGCCAGAAAAGCGGACGATGAGGGAAACGGCGGCGACGGCGACGAATAAGAGGTTTAAATGAGCTTTCAGGATGATGTTCAGGACGATCTGGAAAATGTTTTTTATAGAACCGGGTCCGGCGAATTTGAAAGATCAGCGGCTTATACCCCGGTGACAGGATCACCAGACACGCTGGATGGCGAGTTTATAGACATCACCGAACTGGATCGAAACGAAGTGGAGGTCGGGGAGCGCGGGAGTCAGCCAACTTTTTCTTGTGCGACATCAAATGTCCCAAATGCGGCGCATGGAGATTTGTTTGTGATTGAATCGGCGACCTACAAAACGGTGGGCGTTGATAAGAATAATTTGAGTAAGACGACGACCTTCATCCTGGAAAAACAGTGACGGACTATTCGACTTTGGCAGACGCGATTAAAACGACGCTCTGGGGTGATTCGTGGATCGATGATTTTCCGAATATCAAGGTCATTGAATCGTATCAGCGGGAACCGTCTTTACAGGGGGCGGATTCGCCGTTCTTCAGGGAAAACGAAGGCCCGTTCATTGTCATTGTCCCCAAGGTTTCAGGGAAGTCTGAGGTTGCAGGCACGGTCACGCAGGTCGTGGAGTCGATCCCGGTGGAGATCCTTATGGTGTCCGGCGGAACGGATATTGTCGCCGCGGAAAAAGAACACGAAACGATTTTATACAACCTGGATCGGGTGCTGGATAACCAGAATTTATTTGGTGAAGGATTTGGGATCTCCGGTTTCATGGCAGGCATGAACCAAGCCACATCCCGGTTTAAAAAGGGCAATGTTTTTTATTACTCATCAAAAATTACCTTCTCCGTGGAATTGAACGCATGACCCTTCACACACATTTATCAGAGTCGATCAAGGTCACGCTTGGCAACGATTCATGGCTGGAGAACGCGGCCAACGTCAAGACGATTGAGAGTCATCGCCGTGAGTTTTCTTTGCAAGGGGATGACGACCGTCCGTTCTACAAAGAAACGGAACTTCCAGCCCTTGCCATAGACACCAAGGCGGGCGGCAAGGAGCAAAACTGGGAAACCGTGGGGGAAGTCCGAGAAAAAATTTTTGCCGAGATTTCCACGATATCCGGCGACGTGGACGCGCACACGGCGGCGGTCAATCACGACACGATTATCAAAAATTTAGAGCGCGTGCTTCAAGAACAGATCACCTCGGAAAAAGATTTAGGCGCCGATGCCCTGGTCAAAGATGTTTCGACAGAAACGGATGTTCCGTTCAAAAAAGGCAATGTGACGTATTACGTTTCCCGGACAACTTTTACGGTGGATCAAACGAGAAATTTTGAACTTTCGGTATATGACGGCAACGCGCCGGGTTTTGAAGACACGGATGAAATTTTTTAATCCCGACCATTGATGAAAAATAACAGGAGAACAATTTAATGGCTATAAAACATATCGTTTCCGGGTGGCGCGGATTTTCAAAAGGCAAAGAAACGTCCTATGGAACAGTAAAAACGGTGGACACGCTTCTGAACTTCAAGGGTCAACCTGCGGATGTCAAGGTTAAGGACCAGGTTATGAATGAGGATGAGATTTCGGGCTTCAGTGAGGCCACGACCCGGACCATCCTTACAAAATCGCTTGAATTGACACATGAGCAAAGAGCCATGCCGCACAACCTCGCGTTATTCATGGCGCTCTGTATGGGGAAGATCACCACGGATCAACCGGACAATGTGAACGATCCCGCCGCATACCGGCATTACCTTGAACGGGATTTGACAACGGTGGATCTGAAATCGGTCACCATGGTTGAGAACGATGGCGTTCAACAAAAACAATACCCTGGCATATTTTGTAAATCCGTTGAAATAAAAGGCGACCGTGAAGGGTTTGTGGAAATGACGGCCGAAATTATGGGTAACGGCGGTCAATCGAACAACGCGGAGTCAAAGCCATCTGCGGAAGCTGAATCTTATTTGCGTTATGGAGACATGACGTTCAAACGCGGCGGGAGTCTTTCGGGGACCGTTGCCGCGCAGTCTTTAGCGGTTGGGGGATCGCCTGTGGACCTCAGTTCAAAACTAAGGTCTTTCTCTTACAAGATCGATAACCTGGCTCGACCGATTTATGAAATTGGGGACCAGACAAAACAGGTCTCCCGCGCAGAACGTGGTCGCCGCTGGGAGCACACCCTCAACTGCCAATTCGAAGTTGAAGACACGTCCCATCATGACGCCATGCTTGCGGGGACTCAATATATTCTTCACATCCCGATCATTGGTGATGTGATTGGCGGCGGGAGCGGTGACGAAAATTACCGCTGTGAACTTTACTTCCCCATTGTCGAGTATTTAGAAACCCCTAAAACATACGATGACAACGGCATTCTTATTGTCGATGCAAATTTTCAGGTATTGGAAGATTCCACTTATGGGTCGGTCATAGCGGAGATCCATAACAAAGTAGTTTCATATTTAGCATAAGGAGAATTTTATGGGTTTATGCGTGAATCCTGTGAGCCAGCGAATCCGGGTCAATGTGGATGGAGGGTATTTTATTTTTCCTGTCCGCAATCCTAGCTCGGAGGAATATTTTGAGTACAAAAAAAAACGGAAGGGAACGCTAAATTCTAAGAGAGGGAAAATCGACTTCAACTCTTCCCTTGAAATTGAAACAATCAAATATGTTGAAAGGTTATTGCTTGGTATCGAAGCGTACAAGGACGGGAAGAAAGAAGAGGCGACCTATTTCAATAAGGCAGAAGAAAAAGAAAGCCTTCTGACTCCGGAAGTCCCTAACTGGGTCCAATTTATTCCTGAAAATATAAAGTTCCAAATTGGGCAATTGCTTGAATTTGTGGACGCCAGTTTTGAGGAAGACCTGGAAAAAAACTGATTGACTACCTCAGTACCATTCCGCGCCTGAGAGTAGATTTTCATAAAGCGATTGAAGAAGCGGAGAAGGATAACGCCAGCCCGGATTGGGTGGCCGAGAATCATCCATATACAAAATACGCGGAAAGATTTGATGATGATTTTAAAAGGTGGGTCGATGATCTGACTTTCTATCGTGGATTGCAGGAAGGAGGTTATCCGCTTGAAAAAAACGACCTCACCATTTTTGAGTGGCGGTGTCTTGGACTCATCAAGAATCTAAAAACGGAGCTGTTAAAGAATGAAACATTTTAGGGCTTTAAAAAAGATTGAAGTTGAAAACGGTGGGGAAACTGTCCGGATTGTCAAAGGGGAAGTATTTGCCTTTGCCGGCAAGGTTATAGACACCCTGGAACCCACGAGTTACGAAGAAATTGACCCAAAACATTTGGATGACGTCCCTCTCGATTTAAAAGGGAACTCTTCAAATGAAGATGAAGAAGAATAACGGAAAATTGAATCATGGGGATCAATGTTGAAACAGCAAATTACAAAGTCGCTGGTAAATTCGACGATCAGATAACTTCAAAGTCGAAAAAAGCGTTTGCCCAGTTCCAAAAAAATGCAAAGGTCGCGTTTAAAGCGGCGGCGGTTGCCATTGCGGGGGTGACGACCGCGCTGGTCGCAATGACAAGTAAAACACTTGATTCGTTTGACGCCGTTGGAAAGTTCGCAGACAGGGCCGGGATCACGACCGATGCCCTTCAGGAAATGCGATTTGCGTTTGATCTGGCAGGTGTCGGGGTCGAGGCAATCGATAAGGCGTTTCTGACTTTTGGGAAGCGCCTCGGGAAAGCTCGACAAGATATCGGAGCTCTCAAGGGCGGCTTGAAGGGTGGCGAGGAGGCACTTCTCGAAGCGTTACTCGCGACGGAAAACACAACCGACGCAATCCAATTAATGTTTGAGGCGATGGCCAACGCGGAAAGCCAGACCCGGAAATTGGCCATTGCAGACGCCGCCTTCGGTGCCGCCGGGCTCAGGATGACCGCCGCTTTTAACGATGGCATTGACTCATTCAACGAAGCGAGACAATCGGCGCAACGTCTGGGGATTGTGATCGATGAAAGTTTGATCCGTAAAGCGGAAAGGTTAAACGATGAAATGACCCTGGTGTCCGCCGTTATAAAGAGCAGTTTTCAATCCGGTTTGATCAATGGCTTTGTGGATGATTTTGGGGAGCTTCATGAAATGGTGGTTGACCCTGATTTTCGGCAGGGGATGGAAGACATCGGGGAACTCATGGGCGGGTTCCTTCGCCTCCTGGTGAAGAATGCAAAAACCATTTCTATCACATCGGCATCCATAGCGGCTTTGTTCCTCGCGTCCAACGTTGCCGGGGCTGTTGGCTTGAAGGGCCGCCTTGCGGGGATTCTGTCCCTGCTTGCGGCTGTATCTGCAGGGATATTGGTTTTCAATGAATTTGCGGCGGCTGAGGAAAATGTTGCCAATAAAGGCAGTAAGACAGCCAAAGTTGTCATTGAAATGGCAAAAGAGACCAGGGAATTAAGAGACGCCTCGGAAGACATGATCGACACTTTCAGCAATTTTGGGGCTTCATTCCCTCCCCTTCAAAGTCAGTTTATTGGAATGACTGAGGGTATGGCAGGAGGCCAGAATGAATTTATCGAAGGGGCGCGAGCTGGGTTGAGCGAATATGGAGAGACAGTAGGGACTGTGGCAACCCAAGCACAACGGGCATTTTCTTCCGGTTTCCAACGGATGGAGGATACGCTCGTCCAATTTTTTAAAACAGGAAAGTTTGAAACAGCGGATTTTTTTGATTTTTTTATTACAGAACTATTTCGTCTTCAAGCACAAAAACTTTTCCTCCAGCCACTTGCCGGGTTTTTGGATGGTTTTCTAGGGTCATTCGGTGGTGTTCAGGGGACCTCCCCGGAGGCCGTGCCTTTTGGCGGGTTCAATTCCAATCTCATCAACTCAGGGGGTGTGCCGGATATTTCAGGTTTCGGCAGTTTCGGCGACTTCGACACCGGGATCGACCGGGTTCCCCGGAATATGTTTGCCCGTATCCATGAAGGGGAAACGGTTTTAAACCAAAAGGCGGCGGATAACTTTCGCTCCGGGGGTCTTGGGAATTCCGTCAGCGTCACGATCATCAACCAATCCGGCGGGGAAGTGCAGACGCGGCAAACGCGCAATGCTGGCGGCGGCGTGGATCTGGAATTCATGATTGGCAAGGCGGTGGCCAAAGACATCAAAAATGGCGGCCCCGCCCACCAGGCGATTCGTAAAACGTTTGCCACTAACGTCAGAACCAATTCGAGGTAGTCATGCCGACCTGGCCAGGGACATTGCCACAGAAATTCAGTGCAGACGGTTACGACGAATCGCCGCCGGACAATCTTATTCGTTCCAAGCCGGATGCGGGGCCGGCTAAAGTTCGCCGACGCACCACGGCCAATGTCCGGCCGTATAAAACATCGTTGCGCATGACCTCCGCACAGTTGGACACGCTGGACACTTTTTATGTGACGACTTTAGTCAGCGGGTCGCTGGCGTTTGACTGGCAGGAACCCCGGTCGTTGAGCACAAAGTCCTTTCGGTTTGTGTCCAAGCCAAAATACCAGGCGCAGGGCGGGGATTTCTGGAACGTGGCCCTGGACCTGGAGCAATTGCCGTGACGGTTTCAGACACATTTAAAACGGAGGTTTTCAAGCAGGAGACTTCCGAGTGTTTCATTTTGCTGGTGACCATCGATCATGCGGACCTTGCGGCCCCAATCCGGGCTTCCTCCGATGGTGTGGACACGGTGAGCCGGGGCAATACGTTTGTTTCGTTTCCGTTTGAATTGACGTTGCCGTCGTCCTCGGATGAAGAACCGCCGCAGGCAAAACTGGTGATCGATAACGTGGACCGTCAGATCGTACAGGCCATCCGGTCAATATCATCTCCGCCGTCGGTGCTGATGGAAATCGTGCTGGCTTCGGATGTGGACACCGTCGAGATTGATTGTCCGGATTTTGAATTGATCAACGTGGATTACGATTCGTTGACCGTCCAGGGCGTGTTGACCCAGGAACGGTTTCTTTCCGAACCGTATCCGCATTTAAAAATGACGCCTGCAAATTTTCCAGGATTGTTTTGATGCCGGAATTACCTCGCTGGGCAAAAAATTATATTGGAATTCCGTTTTTGGAGTTGGGGCGGGATGAGAACGGGTGCGATTGCTGGGGACTCACCCGGTTGATCTCGATGAAGGAACTGGGGTTCACGGTGCCCAGTTTCACGGAAGAGTACTCCAGCACTTATAAAGGCAAAAACGTTGCCCAGGCGTTGGACACCCTGGGCGTTAAAGATGAACATTGGGAAGAAATCCCGGCGGGTGAAGAACGGCTTGGGGATCATATTTTAATGTACGGAAGCTATGAAATAGACGGCAAAAGATATCGCGCGCCCATGCACGTTGGGTTGGTGTTGGCCCCGGGGGTCATGATCCATATCGAGCAGTGCATTGATTCGGTTTTATGCCCTTACCGGGAAGACCGCCACATGAAACGCCGGGTGATCGCGTTTTATCGGTATCGGGGGTCAGCATGAACACGTTGATCGAACGCCCGGAAATCGAGCAGGGGGTCAGCGTGGTGGCCTGTCCGCATCCGTTCAAGGTCGAGCAGGCTTTTCTGACTGTCGAAGCCGGGATGACCGTCGCCGAGCTGATGGAAACCGTCCAGCCACGTCCGGAACTTCGGATGCACGCGCACGTCGCGATCATGGACACTTACATTCCGCGCGATATGTGGCCGCTGGTCCGCCCCGAACCGGGGGCGATGGTCACGATCCGCATGGTCCCCACGGGGGGCGGTGGGGGCGGTAAAAATCCGCTTCGGACGTTACTACAGATTGCAGTGATCGCCGCGAGTTTTGCT
>JAJDAZ010000020.1 GCA_029261595.1 Nitrospinaceae bacterium
CCAAGGGGTGCGTTCTGAATCCGTCTATCGTTACGGGCGATATTTTCTGGTCATGAAGCGCAAGCTCATTACTGTGGATAAGAAAAAAGATGTCCAGTTTCAGGAAGGGGTAAAAATTCCCATCGCTTTTAATGCCTGGGATGGAACTCAGGATGAAAGAGGAACTAAAAAATCGATTTCCAGTTGGTTTGAAATGATTTTAGATCCTCACCAAGCTCCTGAACCGCAAGCTTCTGAAACTGAAGAATTAGAAACACACAAAGTAACTGAGCCAGAAGAACTTGAGCTTCCAGGTCTATTTCCTACCCCCTGATTCACCTGAAATCCCCCCCATTGAAAATGGGAGGCGCTCCAAAAACAAAAATTTGAAACACCGGCAGAGAGATTCAGCACATGTGTTGCGTTGACTGGTTGAAGTCGCAACCCAAAGCGGACATTCGTATGAAGAGTAAAAAGTAGGCTTACTGAAAAGTTGTAAAGGTGGTTTATCCTTCAAGTATATCTCTTGCTAAATACCAACTTTGTTCCACATTCGTTTGACGACATACACCAAACGTGCCCAAAGACAGGTGTGGAATTAGCTGAAAGAATACTCATATAAATGAAAAATTCAAATTAAGTGGCTAACCAAAAACATGTTGCACTTCTCATAAAATCTGTGAAGGAATGGAACAGGAGCAGGGAAGATAATCCGGACATCAAGCCTGATCTTGAGGGTGCCGACCTCAAAGGTGCCTACCTCTATAGGGCCAACCTTAGCGGAGCTTGTCTGCAGAGGGCGAACCTCAATAAGACAATTTTCGCGGGCTGTGATTTAAAAAAGGCCAACCTCAATGAAACCCATTGCCGGGGTGTGAAGTTCAACAGAGCAGAATTACGTGGATGCACCTTCCAGAAATCTAACCTGAAAAATGTTGATCTCAGTAACCTTGATCTCCGAACAGTCGACTTTAGCGAAGCTGACCTCAGGGGAATGGATCTAAGAAGCTCCGATCTCCAGGGGGCAAGCCTCTTCAAGGCTGATCTTCGAAACGCCCTGCTTTCCGAGGCCAACCTAACGGGGGCGTATCTGTCCTCGGCATACATGCAGGGAACTGATTTACAATGGT
Source organism: Nitrospinaceae bacterium (assembly GCA_029261595.1). GTDB lineage: Bacteria > Nitrospinota > Nitrospinia > Nitrospinales > VA-1 > JADFGI01. The sequence continues at coordinate 1,110 of JAJDAZ010000020.1, forward strand.
CCACCCTAAACCAAGCTGTCCTGCGTTATTGCGTAAACCTGATCCCCGCCCAGATCCAATCGGCGAAGATCGACCGCGAAACAAAAGTTCCCGACTACCTTAAGATCCACTGGGTTTCTGAAACCGATTTCCGTTGCGAAAAAAAGACAGGGTAGACCATCTGACGCTATAATCGCTTTCTTTAACTTCCCTATTCTTAAAGGGGTCGTAATGAATAGTTATTTTCCACTAACACAATTTGATCTTTGTCTTCATGCCCCTGTGGAATTCCTTCCTTTAATTTCATGCCCCGAAGGGGTAGAAGGAGTAGAAGGGGTAAATCCAGGGACAACCAAGCCAATAGGCGGGTGATCGGACGATTTATCCTGTGGCCAGTAATTCCCTGAAATCGAGACTTGCCTCCAGCTGATCCAATAAATCGTCGGTAAAGCTTTTTTCCGAGATTTCCCCTAAAAACGGAATTTCCCCCAGAACGGGCACGCCCGACAATTCGGTGATGATGTCCGCATGTCCTTGTTCTATTACGTCTTTTCCCCCTGCCTCACATCGGTTTAGGATGACCCCCCGGACGGGAATACCGGCCTGCTGAGCCGCTCTGAGAGTCAACAGCGTGTGATTTAACGTCCCCAAGGCGTTTCTGCTGACTACCAGCAGGGGCAGGCCCAAATCGCGTATCAGGTCACATATTAGGTAATTAGGCGTGATTGGGACCAATAGGCCCCCCACTCCCTCCACCAGCATAGGATCGTGTTTGTCCGATAGTTGCCGAAAACTGTTGATAATCCGCTCTATATTGATGGAACGGCTCTCCATTTTCGCGGCTTGATAGGGAGAGGCGGCGGTTTTCAGGCGGACGGGCGAAACTAGAGACAGAGGGTCGGAACATTGGGCAATTTCCATCAGGAATTTGGCGTCGGAATTGGCCGAGGAACTGCATTCCGGGTCGACCCCGGTCTCTATTGGCTTCATCACTCCGACGTTCAACCCGTGTTTTCGAAACAGCGCCAACAGGCAGGCGGTGGCCACTGTTTTGCCAACGCCTGTATCCGTGCCTGTGATAAAAAATCCTTGAGTCGCCATGCTTCCTTTTTAAAGGAAAACCCCGGTAAAAGATAGCGGAAGATTTTGCTATAATAACGTAGGCAGGAATGGCGATTTTTTCAGCGAAGTGGGGGATAATTTATGGGTTCAAATTCGATCGACACAGTGTGTCCTTGCTGTGAAACCAAATTGAAAATTGACTTGAAAACAGGAGAAGTCATCTGGCAGGAGGAGAAGCCAAAACCTGCTGTTTCACTCACCGATATGGTTAAAGGGCTGGGCACGAAGCAAAAAGAAACCGAACAGCTCTTTAAGAAACGCAGCGAGACAGAAAAGGACCGTAGCCGTCTTCTCGATGAAAAATTCAAGGAAGCGCAAAAGAACGTGGATCTATCGGAAGACCTTCCTCTGAGGGACATCGATCTCGATTGACCCACTTTGTGAAAGGGGGCTGGGGGGATTTGTAAGGATATTCACGCGACAAGACATTAATTGCCTTATGGGTCAACTTTTACCTCATCTCCAGTTCCAGCTTCAAACAGTTTGCCGTCGTCCGCATAATATTTTTCCCTGTGTGCAATATATTGGCGTGCACCTTGTTCGTTTCCGACCCACGTTGACATCCAATTTGTGTTCCAAAGTTCGATAGGCTCTAGTAAATCTGAAAAATCTTCTTCATATTCCAGGAAAGTATATATGGCGACTATTGATTTCTCTGCAATGGGCCCCGTTTTGAATTGAGGAGGAAGCTCGCTAATATCAGGGGACCAGACTTTCATGCCACTACCCTTTGTTTCAATAGCAAGTTTATGGAGGGAAGTTTTATTTTTCCAATCCTCTTTCCAGTTCTTCTGCCCAAAGAAAAATTGTGGTGGTAGGGGGATTTTGTTTCCGTCGCCCTCATCAAATGAAAGTATTTGGTTTAGTTTTGCCCGCGTTCGATCGACTTCCAGTTCGAACACAGTTTTATATTCAGGACTATTTATCTTGGCGCCAAGGTCTTGAGCACGAAGCAAAGTTCTTGCGGCATGAATCCAAATTACGCGATCGTTGTTTTGATCTTTTAAAAGGTTTTCCACCTCATCGAATCCAGCAATTACGCGGCCAAGAAAGACTTTGGAGTGATTGCGATTTCTTTCTTCCTGATTTATTTTGCCTTGACGCTCAAAAGTTATCATCGCGATGACCACACCAGATCCAACGACTATTGGGGTGAGTATCGGAACAAGTACCGGCAAATCATCACCGATTATAAAACCATATATAAATACAGGAATGGCGGTTGCCAGAACCAGCGCCACCACAACAGTGAGGCCTCCAATTAACCAAGTCGTTAGTTTCCCCAAAATTTATTCACCTTATGAAGGATTTCTTCGTGTCCGGGATTAGCCATGTGAATTAAATACCTGCTTCAACGGTTAATTTAGGGGGAGATGCCAGGAAAGTTTACCACAGAACAAAGGGGTGGGTTGTTTACGTGAAAAATCCCCCCGGCCCCTGTGGTATTTAACATTAGCCTTCATGCCTGGCACGAGTACTTCGGTGAAGGGGGAGCTTTGCATAGTGGAGAATCTTCAAAAGAATAACTTTGAATCAACCAAAGATGTCATCGCGAGCCGCAAAGCGGCGCGGCGATTCAGGGATTTTGGATTGCTTCGTCGCTAATGCTCCTCGCAACGACGGGTTGTGCAAAGGTTTCTCGATTAATAGCAAACTCGATGGTCAATGACCTGCCTTCAAAGTTCCACCGTCAAACCATCGTAAGCCAGTTCCACATTACGAGGAAGTTCCTTGGAGATTGCCGAGTGATCGAATTTGTGGTTGATGTGGGTCAAAAGGGCGCGTTTGGGTTTCAGCGTTTCAATGGCCAAAAGGGCCTGGTCCAGATTGAAGTGAGTGGGGTGGGGGGCGAACCCCAGTGCGTTTATGATCATCAGGTCCAGCCCGAATAATTTCTTTTGCGTTTTTTCCGGGATGTCACTGCAATCGGTGATGTAGGCCGTGTTATTGATTTTATATCCCAAGATGGTCATTTTCCCGTGCGTGATTTCCAGGGGATCGACTGAAACCCCACCTACCGTGAACGCTTCCTCCCCAACGGTTTCAAGTGTCAACTGCGGCAATCCTCCACCTTTCTGCACGGCACTATTTGCAAAAATATAGGAGAATTTTTTGGTCAGTTCCTGCACGGTGAATTGATTGCCGAAACAGGGGATGACGATTTGGTTGAAGTAGTTGAAACTGCGCAATTCGTCGATGCCGTGGACATGGTCCGCGTGGTGGTGGGTGAAGAGGACGTGGTGGATGTGCCGGACTTTATTGCTTAGGCATTGCTGGCGCAGGTCGGTGGACGTGTCGATCAGGATATTCTGGTCGTTTTCACTGACCAGAATCGAGGCCCTGAGGCGCTTGTTTTTGGGGTCGTCGGACAGGCAGACCTCGCAGTCGCAACACAGTGAAGGAACCCCGGTGGAGGTGCCTGTTCCCAGAAAAAGGATTTTCATGGCAGAAAAGTCAGTGGTTCATTTCGCAGAGGACCTCGCCATCCCGGCAGGGGCGCGATTCAAATTGAACGGTGGAATGGGTGATGTTGAATTTGGTTTTCAGCAATTCCTGTATTTCCCCCAGCACCGATTCGACCTGATTGACTTTCTGGTCGTTGACCAGAGCGTGGGCGCTCAGGGCATAAATATTGGAGCAGATCGACCAGATATGGAGTTCGTGAATTTCACGGATGGCGGGAATCGCCGTCAGCTCCTTTTCCACTTCGACGACGGATATGCCTTTGGGGACGCCTTCCAGCAGAATGTGCACCGAATCGGCCAGAATGGACCTGGCTCCCCAGATGAGAAGCACGGCGATTAAGGCGCTCAGGATGGCATCGACCACATACCACCCGGTGGCCATCATAACGACCGCGCCGATGATGACGCCGACGGATGCTAAAGTGTCCCCCAGCACATGGAAAAACGCGCCTTTCATATTCAGGTCATGCGAATGCAAGCCATGTTCTTTTAAAAAGAACAGCACCGCCAGATTGGTGATTAACCCGATCGCCGCAATGATGATGACGGTCTGGCTGTCTACTACCGAAGGGTTCTGAAAGCGTTCGATGGCCTCGTAAAATATCCATCCCGCCATGACGACCAGCAGGACTCCGTTGAAAAAGGCCGCAAAAATTTCCATCCGGTGGAGGCCGTAGGTTTTGGTGTGGGTGGAGGGCCGGCAGGCGATCTTAAGCGCAAACCAGCTGAGACAAAGGGCGAACACGTCCCCGAACATATGCCCTGCGTCGCTGAGCAGGGCCAGCGAGTTGGCCAGGATGCCGCCCACCGCTTCCGCCACCAGGACCACAAATGTCAACCCGATGGCCAGGGTCAAGCGTTTTCGGGTAGAATGTGAGTCCATGTTTTGAGCTTTCGTTGAGCGGGGAAATCCCTCTTTTTGCTGTAAGGGCTGTCTATTTCATTCTAATTACCGATTTTTGCCCTGTCAAGAAAACCCGTACTTTCCCTGGGTTATCTAATCCCCATTAAATCCGGCCCTTGATTGCCGGGAAAAGTTGGCTGGGGGAGGATTGGGAATTGAACCCCAGGGGATTATTTGTTAGATTACACCTTTCAAATTTACTTTTATTTTAGGAGTCCATATATTATGTCCAATTTAGTATCTAAAGCCGCGCCTGATTTCACTGCCGATGCGGTCATGCCCGATGGAAGTTTCAAGCAGATCAAGCTTGCGGATTATCGGGGAAAATATGTGATTTTATTTTTCTATCCCCTGGACTTTACTTTTGTTTGCCCGACGGAAATCATCGCTTTCAGCGCCAAAACCGATGATTTTAAGAAACGTAACGCCGAGGTGATCGGGGTTTCCATTGACAGTAAATTTTCCCATCTGGCGTGGAGAAACACCGACCGCAAAAAAGGCGGATTGGGTGAGATCAAATATCCTCTGGTGGGCGATGTGACCAAGCAGATCAGCAAGGACTACGATGTTCTGGCCGATTTCGGCGTGGCTTTTCGCGGCCTGTTCCTGATTGACAAGGAAGGCGTGGTTCAACACCAGTTGATCAATAACCTGCCGCTCGGAAGAAACATCGACGAAGCGCTGAGAATGGTGGACGCTCTGCAATTCCACGAAAATAACGGCGAAGTTTGTCCCGCCAACTGGAAAGAAGGCGAGGGTGGAATGAAGCCTGATCCCGATGGATCGCAGGAGTATTTCAATAAGAACAATTGACCAGCTTACCGCTGGAAGAGATATCAACGGGCGATGAACTTTTGGCTGACCAAAAATAGGGGTCCTGTTGAAATCTTCATCCTAAAATTTTCCTCATGAGGTTTTCCGGGGCTGGCAAGCTCACGAGTGTCAGCTCCGGAAATTTCTCCTCCCCCAGCCGGGTCAACCTCACTTATTCACCCCGCTCAGCGGGTTTTTTTTATGATCGTTTTATCCAATGACGACGGATTCACTGCCCTTGGCTTGCAGGCTTTGCGAGCGGAAATCGCCAAAATCGCCGATGTGATCGTGGTCGCTCCTGAAACCGAGCAAAGCGCTGTGGGGCACGCCATTACCTTGTCCAGCCCGCTGAAAACCCGGAAGGTGGTCGAAAACGGCGAGCTGATTGGCTATGCGGTCAACGGAACCCCTGCCGACTGCATTAAAATTGGGTTGTCGGTGCTCATCGAAGAACCGCCGGAAATGGTGATTTCAGGAATCAACTTTGGGGGCAACCTGGGAAGCTGTGCTATTTATTCCGGCACGATTTCGGCGGCTACGGAGGCCACCATCATGGGAATTCCGGCTTTTGCTATTTCGTTGAATACCTATGAAAATCCGGATTTTACTCCTGCCGCTGAATTTGCGCGGGATTTCGTTCCGAAGGTGCTGGAGAAAGGGCTTCCTGAAGGGGTTTTGCTGAATATCAACGTTCCCGCAGTTCCCAAAAAAGAGATCGCCGGAGTAGCCATCACCCGGCAGGGAAAATCCAGGGTCATTGAGACCTTCGATAAGCGCGTGGACCCGCGCAACAATACTTATTACTGGCTGGCGGGGGAAATGCGTCTGGATGAAGTCGATGAGGGGACCGATTGCGTCATGGTGTCAAAAAATCATATTTCCATCACGCCCATCCATTTTGATCTCACGCACCATGCATCCATCGATGAGCTGAAGGACTGGAATATTTCCCTTTAAGGATCGCTTTGGTTACCCGTTGCAATTAGTACGGGGTCGAGCGCTGGGCGGCTCGTTAGCGACGGAACTTGTAAGTCGGGGGTGATTTCGACACGGTTTCTGCCCTCGGACTTTGCCTTGTATAGTGCCTGGTCCGCCCTTTGAAATACGGAACTTTCGCTATCGTTTTCTATAAATTGCGTCAACCCCAGACTGATCGTGACGGAAAGCTTTTGCCCCTTTTCCCAACAAAAACTTTCTTCTACCTGCCTGCGGATTTTCTCCGCCACTTTTTCACCTTGTTTTAAAGAACATTTTTTAAGAAGAATGACAAATTCTTCCCCGCCATAGCGAAAAACAAAGTCCGACCCGCGGATGGAGTTGTTCAGGGATGTGGCAACAGAGCGTAAAACGCTGTCTCCCGATTTATGGCCGTAGTTGTTGTTCACCCTATTGAAATGATCGATATCCGCTACAATGAGAATCATGGGGTCTTTATAGCGCCGGAAATCCCGCAGGGTCTGTTCGAGGGTCAGGTTGTAGGCATTTCTGTTTAACACCTGGGTGAGAGGATCGACCAGGGCCTGGGTCTTCCATTTTTTGGTTTCATCGAGTTGGTTGTTTCGAACTGCGGTGGTTATGGTTCGATGCAGGGATGCAGATGAGATATTTTCTTTGACCAGATAATCCTTCGCTCCGCGTTTCATGGCTTCGACGGCAACCGTTTCGCTTCCCTGGCCGGTGAGCATGATGACGGCGCCGGGATAGCCTCTTTCTTTTAAAATGGCAAGGAATTCCAGTCCATCCATATCGGGCAGTAAATAATCCAGAAGGATGCAATCCGGGTTCTCCTCTTTGCAAAGCTGTATTCCTTCCTGACCGGTCTCGCTTTCTATAATGCAGGGACTGAAGCCTCCAAAGCTCTTTTTTAGATGACGTACATAGACTTTCCGGTCTTCCCGGCCATCGTCCACGATCAGAACTTTTATGCTGTCTCGCGAGGTATTCACGGTGACAATCCTTGTTTGGGTAAGAGGGCCACTTTAAACCAGAAATCCTTGAGTTTTTGAATTGCTACAAAAAAGCCATCCAGTTCGACCGGTTTGTGAATGTAGGAATTGGCTCCCGCCAGGTAGCAACTATTTATATCCCTTTCATCGGTGGACGTGGTGAGGACAATGACGGGAATGGTTTTTAATTCGGGATCATTTTTTAACTCTTCGAGAACATCGCGCCCGTCGGTTCCGGGAAGATTAATGTCCAACAGGATTAACTGGGGGCGGGGGGAGGATTGCGTGTCGGAATACTGGTTCCTTTGGAAGAGATAATCCAAAGCATCTTCTCCATCTTCACAACGGTGGATCGGATTGGCCATATTGGCCTGCTTGAACGCCCTCAGGGTTGTTTCATAGTCTATGTCGCTGTCTTCAACTATGAGTATCAAATTGTTGGTGTTAATGGTCTGCATTCCTGGATTCTCCTCCCAGCGTAAAATAAAAAGTTGATCCTTCTCCGACTTTGGATTTCAGCCAGATTTTTCCGTTGTGCTGTTCAATGATTTTCTTGACGATGGTGGTTCCCGCCCCGGTGCCTTCGCAGAATTTGTTTTTTCCATTTAAGCGTTTAAAAATACGAAACAGGGAGTCGAAATGTTTTTCAAGTATCCCAATACCATTATCCTTCACATAATAAACCGGAGAGGAGGAGTGAGAGTCCGGTGACTTTCCATCGCCCGGCTCCATCCCCGTGTCCGGATTATTTCCATTCAGTGTGTAACCGATCTCGACCCATTTATCCGGTTTGTCGTTATACTTGACGGCGTTGGCAATCAAATTCTGAAAAACTTCGCCGATCCTGGTTTCATTGCCTTGAATCACCGGAAAATCTTTGGCAATGCGCACGTCCACTTTGGATTCTTTTATGAGCGATTCCATGTTTTCCAATGTACCTGTCAGAACTTTGTTCAAGTCAACGGGCGTCAAAATGTCTTCATCGCGTCCCAGGCGCGCATAATACAAGATGCTGTTGATCAATGCTTCCATTCGCTTGGAGAGGCGCCCAAGTGTGTCCAGTTTGGATTTGCCATCTTCATCCAGTTTGTCAAAATAATCTTCTTTGATGAAAGTTGAATAATTATAAATCCCGCGCAAGGGTTCTTTTAAATCATGGGAGACGATATAAGCGAAGTCGTCCAGTTCCTTATTGGAGCTGTAAAGCATTTCATTGGCTCGTTTAAGGTCTTTGGTATGGTCATTGATCATGCGCTCGGTTCTTTTGCGTTCTGAGATATCTTTAAAAGTGACCACGGCGCCCGTCAATTTACCATTTTCCCTGATCGGAGTGCTGACGTACTCCACGGGCACCGGGGTTCCTTCTTTTCTCCAAAAGACTTCATTCGATTCCCGGCGCACCTTGCCATCTCTTAAAGAACAATAGATATGACAGTCCTCAAGGTGGTAGGGGGCGCCATCCGGTTTGGAATGGTGGATTAGGGCATGTTGGAGTTTTTCCAGCAGTTCTTCCTCTTTGTATCCTAAAATTTGTTCTGCCATAGAGTTGGCAAAAGTTGTGTTGCCGTCTAAATCCAGGCCAAAAATTCCTTCTCCCGCAGAGTTTAAAATCAGTTGCGTTTTTCGGTTGGCCTCTTCCAGTTTTTCTTCCGCCTCTTTTTGATGGGTGATGTCCCGGATAATGCCGGTGAACATTCGGGTCTCACCCAGGTATATTTCGCTGATCCCCAATTCCAGTGGAAAAATGGTCCCGTCCTTGCGCAAACCCCTTGCCTCTCGGCGGATTCCGATGATTTTTTTAACTCCTGATTCCAGGTAATTAGCCAAATACTGGTCGTGTTCACTGTGGAAAGGTTCGGGCATTAATATTTTGATATTTGTGCCCACCAAAAAGGAGGGCGGGTATTGGAATATTTCCTCTACGGCCAGGTTGACCGATCGAATATAACCTTGTTCGTCAATGGTGATGATGGCTTCCGCGATACCGTCCAGAGTTGCCTGGAGTTGTTTTCGGTTGCTTTCCAATTCATTTTTGGTCAGCATCAGAATTTCAGCGGAACTCTTGCGTGTTTTTTCATTTCTTTTCCGTTCGGTGATATCGCGGACGATGCCTGTGAACATGCGGGATTCGCCCAGGTACATCTCACTGATTCCCAAATCCAACGGAAATGTGGACCCATCCTTGCGTAAACCCACGACCTCCCGGCCGATGCCGATGATCTTGGAAACGCCCGTTTCCATATAATTTCTCAGGTATTGGTCGTGTTCGGAGGCATAAGGTTCCGGCATCAGCATCTTCACGTTTTTACCCATGACCTCGGAGGGGTCATAACCGAACTGATGCACCGCCGCGGGGTTGAAGGAGTTAATGGTTCCTTTTTCGCTGATCGTAATGATGCCGTCCACCACATGGTCCAACACCGCCTTGCTTTTGGCCTGGCTTTCCCGAAGGGCTTTTTCCGCTGCCTTACGTTGGGTGACGTCCTCAATGATGGCCACATACACCGGTGGGCTCTCTTCGTGCATGAGTTGAAGCCGAATCTCCGCGTCATACTGGGTCCCGTCCTTCCTTTGGTGCTCCGTTTCAAAGAAAACCACCGGCTCTTTCCCGGAGACCAGTGGAGACACCAATTTCGCGAAGCCCGCTTCGTCCACATCCGGCTTGATGTCCAGGGGAGTCATCTGACGCAACTCTTCCATGCTGTAACCGATATTGTTCCGGGCCCCTTGATTCACCTGAATGAACCTCAGGGTTTCCGCATCGAAGGTGAATATCTCGTTAAATGAATTATCAATGATCCGGCCAAGCCTCAGCGACAAATCTTCGGCTTCTTTTCGATCGGTGATATCGCGGACGATGCCTGTGAACATGCGGGTTTCACCCAGGTACATCTCGCTGACTCCAAGGTCCAGCGGAAAGGTCGATCCATCCTTGCGCAATCCTTCGACCTCCCGACCGACGCCGATGATCTTGGAATTTCCCGTTGCAACATAATTTCTCAGGTATTCGTCGTGCTCAGAGGCGTAAGGTTCCGGCATCAGGAATTTGATATTGGTCCCCAATACTTCGGAAGATTTGTAACCAAAAAGTCTTTCCGCCGCCGGATTGAAGGACTCTATGCCGCCTTTTTCATCGATGTTGATGATCGCATCAACCGCATGATCGACCACCGCTTTAATCCTTGCCCGGCTTTCCAGGAGGTCCCGGGTTTTCAGTCGAACCTCTTTCTCAATTTGATGCTTCTGGGTAACGTTCAACTCCAAAATGGTGGCAAGAAACAGGAATATAAAAAAAGTGGCTCCCGCACTGGAAAAAGGAATAGTTGTTTTGATTCCATTGTGAAAACTTTCATCTGCCTGTATAACAAACGTCCAGTCTCGCCCCGAAAAATTAATTTCATTTTTCGATTCTGTTAAGGAATTTATATTGTATCTTCCGAATATTTTGTTTTGGTCTGATATTTCTTTGCCTTCGAAAGCTGACAGATGCATTCCTTTTGGAAGGTGAGGAGAAATAATATTCTTAAACATATCTTCCAGGCGATACACCCCCAAAACAAAGCCAATTATCTTTTCTCTTCTTTCTTCTATGGTTTTTGGAACCCCTGATTTTCCATAATAGGGCGCAAAAACCAGCGTCCCCCATTGTTCTTTTTCTTCCTGAACCAATAGGATTTTTTTAGAGGCAAGAATCTTTCCTGAATCTCGTGATTCTTTTAGTGTTTCAAAGCGGGTTGGGTTGCTTGCCAAATCAAAGCCCAATGCCGCTTCATTGCTAATATATGGTTCTATAAAATGAACCGGGTAATAAAAAGGACGAGAGCCCGCTCGAGTCATGACCCCTTGTTCCCGGCGCTCCGTAAACTGGAAATTGGTAAAGCCATCTTTTTGGGCGAGGTTTTCAAATTTGACCCGTTGATTGTCAGGAACACGGGGAATCCATTCCAGACCTTGAATGAATTTGTTTCTTTCTAATATAGGGGTAGTAAATGCTTTAAACTCATCTCGGTCCACTTCCTGGGAAGCGCCATAGAATGAAAGAATATCTAAAATAGTCCTTTCATTGATATCCCATTTATTTTTCAGGGTCAGAATTGTTTTATCCGCTTGATTGATGAATTCTTTTTCCCAAAGGGTTTTCTGATAGTCATAGGTAAATTTGAAAATGACTGCAGAAAAAATCAACCCAACCACCAGGGGTATTATTGTTAGGCTTGAGATTCTTGATATTCTATTCATAAACATTGTGATTGGATTGTTGCAGGGAACACCATAAAAGAGGGTCTCGCTTCATGACAGATACCCGAACATAGGGTCCCGCATGGAACAGCCCGGATTTTCATTAAATCTGGCAATTAATGTTGATTAATTTTTACTTGAGTTGTAATTCTATTTTACCAGCGGTTTTAGTGGGGTTTCAATTAAATTATTGAAAAATAATACTTTATTCTTATTTTTGAGGGTCGGGAGAGAGGTGGGGATATCGGGTGTTGTATAAAAAGTTCAGATTTTCTTGACCGGAAGCCCACTTTAAATAAAGAAAAATATCTGAATAAGGAGTGGAAATACAGGAATTTTCAGGATTATCGGGGAAAAATAAGGGCCGGATAATTTTGCCAGTGGCAAAACTATCCGGCCCGTTGGGTGTTTCCTTAAAACAGGATGATCGACTCTAAGCAGTCCCGATTATTCAGCGGGAGAACTTTAAGATACTTCAGCCGCTTCCTGTTTGAGGGCTTCTTTTCGGCTGAGTTTGACTTTTCCCTGTTGGTCGACATCGATCACTTTGACCTTGATCTCGTCTCCCTCCTGGATTTCATCGGAAACGCTTTTGATCCGCCGGTCGCAAATCTGGGAAATATGAACGAGGCCATCGGTTCCTGGAAGGATTTCCACAAACGCTCCGAAATCGACGATCTTCTTGACCTTTCCAAGATAAATTCTACCGACTTCCACTTCCTGGATCAGGCTCTCGACGATATCGATAGCCGCCTGCGACGCTTTTTTGTCGGTGGAGGCGATGGAAACGATGCCGTCATCGTTGATGTCGATACTGACGCCGGTTTGCTCGATGATTCCCCGAATCACCTTGCCTCCCGCGCCAATGATATCGCGGATCTTGTCTTTGGGAACTTTGAGAGTCACAATACGCGGCGCGTATACAGACATCTCTTCCCGGGTTTTGGAAAGCGCCTTGTCCATTTCACCTAAAATATGCAGTCGTCCCTCTTTGGCCTGACTTAAAGCCCGGCCCATGAGTTCTTTATCCAGACCGCCGATTTTAATATCCATTTGCAGGGCGGTGATTCCATCCCGTGTTCCGGCCACTTTGAAATCCATGTCCCCAAGGTGATCTTCCGAACCAAGAATGTCGGATAAAATCGCCGAGCGGTCGCCTTCCTTAATCAGCCCCATCGCGATACCGGCAACAGGAGCCTTGATGGGAACGCCTGCGTCCATCAGAGAAAGGGAACCCCCACAAACGGACGCCATTGAAGACGATCCATTGGATTCCAGGATTTCCGATACGATCCTGATGGTGTAGGGAAAATCTTCTTTGGAAGGCAGAATGGGGATGAGTGATCGTTCCGCCAACATGCCGTGGCCGATCTCCCGTCTTCCAGGACCCGCCATGAATTTCACCTCGCCGGTACAAAAGGCAGGGAAATTATAATGGAGCAGGAAACGTTTTGTTCCTTTGAACTCCAGGCTGTCCATGCGTTGCTCGTCAACGGAGGTGCCAAGGGTGGTGGTGACCAGTGCCTGGGTTTCACCGCGGGTGAACACTGCTGAGCCGTGGGACCGTGGAAGAAAACCAGGTTGAATGGAGATGGGACGAATATCAGTGAGGCCCCGGCCATCGACGCGGTAGCCTTTGTCGACAATCAGCGTTCGAACCACGTCTTTTTCGATATCGTGGAACAGGTTGCCTAAGTCTGATTTCAAGTCGGAGCAACCTTCGGAATTCAATTCCGTTTCCAGAGAGTCCCGAAGAGCCTTGATGGCGGCGGTCCGTTCCTGCTTTCCTGAAATCTCCATAGCCGATTCCAGTTTGGCGCGCACCAAGTCGTTGGCTTTACTTTGAAGTTCGGCATCGACTTCTTTTTTATCCACAGCGGCTTTTTCTTTGCCGAGGAGGCCACGTAACTTTTCTTGAATCTCGATGATTTTTTTGATGCGTTCGTGACCAAACGCCAGAGCGTCCATCATGATGTCTTCGCTCAATTCCTTGGAGCCCGCTTCCACCATGACGATGCCATCGGAAGTTCCCGCCATGAGGAGGTTGAGATCGCTTTTTTCACTTTCTTCATAAGTCGGATTGAAAACAAAATTCCCATCGATCCTGCCAACACGAGCGCCCGCGATAGGATTATTGAAAGGGATGTCTGAAATTAAAAGGGCGGCGGAAGCTCCGGTCAATGCAATGATATCGGCAGGATTTTCCTGATCGTGAGAAATGACCATGCAAATGACTTGGGTTTCGTTCATGAACCCGTCTTCGAATAAGGGCCGAATGGGCCGGTCGATCAAGCGACAGGTCAGCGTTTCCAGTTCGCCCGGTCGGGCTTCTCTCTTAAAAAAACTGCCGGGGATTTTTCCGGCGGCATAGGTTTTTTCTCTGTAGTCAACGGTCAATGGGAAAAAATCGATTCCTTCCCTGGGTTTGCTAGCCATGGTCGCGGCCACCAATACCATCGTGTCTCCTGTTCGCACGATCACGGTGCCGCCCGCCTGTCTTGCCAGATCTCCTGCTTCCAGGCTTATGGTTTTTCCATCTATTTCAATTTCTACTTTTTCCATTAATTTTTCTCCAATGTCTGGTTATCGTCTGATGCCCAATTGCGCAATGATGGTTTGATACCGACTGCTGTCTTCTTTTTTCATGTGATCGAGAAGCTTGCGTCTTTGGCTGACGAGTTTTAATAAACCCCTTCTGGAATGATGATCCTTCTTGTGGGTTTTAAAATGTTCTGTGAGATCGACGATTCGCTTGGTCAAAAGAGCGATTTGCACTTCTGCGGAACCGGTATCGGTCTCATGCTGTTTGTAATCTGTAATGATGGTTATTTTTACTTCCTTAGTTAAAGGCATGTTCCTTTTCTCCTAAATGGGAAAACATGCTGAAAGACGATTGCTGAATGTTTTCGCAGAAAAGCTCTCGCCCGCTACGCGGGAGGATAAGTTTAAGGCTCCGTTCGCTACGCTCACCAGCCCCAAAAAAACGTTGCTCGGCCTGAGCAAACTCGCCCTCCGCGGAGGAGTCGAACTTTCTTGCGAAAACATTCCAATCTTCATCCAGCGTTATACTTTTGTTAAATCAGTACTCGTTTCAGTTTAAATGCCACTTCCCCTGGGGAAAGCCTGGCATAAGCATCCTGGTCGACCACGGGTTCTGCAATGGCCAGCAAATGGCTGTCGATATGGGAAACCCTAAGATTCATCCCTGGTTTAAATCGGTTGGGAATCGTTTCTAAAGAGGATTTTGAGGGCGCGATACCATTGGCGATGGAACTGACAAAATTCTCTTTTATGCGGATTTCCGGAAGAAAGTTGAGGGCTTCCTCCACAGGGATCAATTTACTGGAAATACTCCCCTCAGAAACCGCCGCCTCCAGTTCTTCCAGGGTCAGTGAGGTTTTTTGATCAAAGTTCCCAACCTGATTTCTGACCAAATGCCCCATATGGGCTTCACAGCCCAGTTTCTGACCCATATCGTAGCAAAGTGTCCGTATATAAGTTCCTGCGGAACATTGAACTTTAAAAGTAACCCGGTTTTCTTCCTTTTTTAGAAATTCAAGCGAATAAATCAGGATGGGGACCGGTTTTCTTTCGATAGTAATACCATTTCTGGCCAATTTGTAAAGCGGAATTCCTTGTTTCTTTTTGGCCGAAAACATAGGGGGAATCTGGTTTTGCTTGCCTAAAAAGTCCTTAAAAGTAGAACGGATTTGGTCCTCAGAAATGTTTTCCGGGTTTCCGCCCGTTGCCGTTACTTTTCCGGTGGCATCCTGGCTGTCTGTGGAGGTGCCCAGCACCATTTCGGCAGTGTAAACCTTGGGGAGGGAAGATAGAAACTGAATGATCCGGGTCGATTTGCCGATGCAGATAGGTAGAATGCCTTCGGCCATCGGGTCGAGCGTTCCGATATGGCCTGCTTTTTTGACGCCAAGTATATTTTTAACCGACTGAACCATTTTGAAAGAGGATGGCCCTTGAGGTTTATATAAGTTCGCCACTTTATTCAAGGTGCAGATCCTTCAGAATTTTTGATATCTTATCCACCCTGGTCTGAGTATTGTCGTTCTTAAAGTAAATTTCGGGGATATACCTTAAATAGAGGTTTTTCCCCAGAGACTTGCGAATAAATCCCTTGGCGCTTTCCAGGCCCTTTAAAGTATCTTCCTTCTCTTCATCCGTTCCCATAACACTGACATAAACATTTGCGTGTTTGAGATTGTCACTGACATCCACCTGCGTGATGGTGGCAAACCCGATTCTTGGGTCCTTCAATCCCTGTTGTATCAACTTGGAAATCTCTTCCAGAAGGAGTTCCTGAATTCTTTCGGATCGTTTGAACCGCATGACGCGCTCATTCCTATAATCATTTGGGGTTGAGAGAGCCAAGGTGAACCGTTTCAAACTGGCAATCGGTGATTTCAGCCAAATTCATTTTATCTATTGATTCCACGACCGTGCTCATCAATCCGTCCAGGTATTTATGATCCGAACTCACAGCGACAACTCCTATATGAAGTGTTTGCCAAACATCCTGATCCCCGATTTCCGCAACTGAAACATTAAATTTGTTCTTGAGCCGGTCCTTGATCGATTTGGTGATCCTTCGTTTTCCTTTTAACGAATTATTTCCGTGCAGAAAAAACTTGACGGAGCAACAACCGACCTTCATGGCGCTCTCTATTTTAAAACCTTAAAACGGTCAGTGCATCACCTCTTCCAGGATGAACGGCTCAATCACATCTCCCTGTTTCAGATCCTGATATTTCTCGAAAGAGATGCCACATTCATACCCTGAGAGGACTTCCTTCACATCTTCCTTGAACCGTCTTATGGAAGCGATTTTTCCCTGATAAACCACCACGCTGTCGCGGATGAGCCTTGCGTCCAGCTGGCGTTCAATTTTTCCTGAGGTGACATGGCATCCGGCCACGGTGCCCACCTTCGGAATCGTAAAGACCTCCCGCACCTCGGCCTTGCCGGTGATTTTTTCACTGAATTTTGGTTCCAGGAGACCTTTCAGTGCTTTTTTCATGTCGTCGATGGCGTCATAAATAATACTGTACAGACGAATATCGACATTGTCTCTTACGGCGAGTTGGGCCGCTTTGTCCGTCGGGCGCACATTGAACCCGATGATGATGGCATTGGAAGCGGTTGAGAGCAGAACATCGGACTCGGTGATTCCGCCCACCGCATCATGAATCACCTTGATGCGGACTTCATCCGATTCCAGCTTGGAAAATGCCTCCTGCACCGCCGGGATCGACCCCTGAACATCTGCTTTGATGATCAGGTTGAGTTCCTTAATTTTTCCTTCGACGATTTGCTGGTGCAGGTCGTCCATCGTGATTCTGGAAGATTGCGCAAGAATGGATTCTCTTTGCTGTTGCAGTTTCAGGTTACTGAGCTGGCGCGCTTTTTTTTCATCCTGCACCACCATGAATTCATCGCCGGGTTGAGGCACTTCGGGAAGCCCGACCACCTCCACCGGTGTGGAAGGGGGGGCCTTCCGGATTTTATCGCCCCGGTCGCCAATGAGGGCCCGGACTTTACCAAAATAGCATCCCACAATGAATGGGTCGCCGATTTTTAAAGTTCCCTTTTGCACGATCAGAGTGGCCACAGGACCACGGCCTTTATCCAGCTTCGATTCGATGACCACGGCCCGGGCTTTCAATGTTGGATTGGCCTTTAAGTCCATGATTTCCGCCTGCAATAGAATCATTTCCAGAAGATGGTCGATCCCTATTTTTTGCAGGGCGGAGACTTCTGTGAAAATGGTCTGTCCACCCCAGTCTTCCGGCAACAGACCCTGGTCGGCAAGCTGTTTTTTAACCTCGTCCGGTTTGGCGTCCGGTTTGTCGATTTTATTGATGGCCACCAGTATGGGAACGCCTGCCGCATTGGCATGGTCGATCGCTTCTTTGGTCTGGGGTTTGATTCCATCATCCGCCGCAACAACGAGAATGACGATATCCGTCACCTGAGCGCCTCGGGCGCGCATGGCGGTGAAAGCTTCATGGCCCGGAGTGTCCAGGAAGGTGATGAACGAGTCCTTGATTTTTGCTTGATAGGCGCCTATATGCTGGGTGATACCGCCTGCTTCATGTTTTATCAGGTTGGTTTCACGGATGGCATCCAACAGGGACGTTTTCCCGTGATCGACATGGCCCATGATCGTCACAATGGGAGCTCTATGGATCCGGTCTTTTTCCAGGTCTTCCTCTTCCTCTTCAAAACCCATTTCCGATTCCGGAGTGACCATGACGACTTCATAACCACGTTGGTCGGCCACTTTGCTGGCGACATCAAAGTCGAGGCTTTGGTTGATCGTGGTCATGATCCCAAGGCTCATTAAATTCATGATGATGTCGTTGGCGGTGCACTTCAGTTTGTCGGCCAGGTCACGAATTTGAATATTGGGAGGGATTTCCGCTGTTTCAAAAGTTTCTGGCTCTAATTCTGCCGGGGCGGTCGGCGGGGTAATCGCTTCTTTCGGCGGGGATTTTTTGGCCTCCGCTCTGGCTTCTTTGGTTTTGGATTTTTTCTTGACGGCCTTTGGAGCGGGACTTGCCTTTTTTTCCACTTCTTTAGGCTTGTCCTCCATTTTGACGATTTTTAAGCCATGTTTTTTGGGCGCTTTGGCCTCTTCTGTTTCTGCGGCAACTTTTTTATCAGCAGGAGGTACGACGACTTTGATGGCTTTTTTAGGTCTGGCCTTTAAGTCCAGAAGCGGCGTGAGTTCACTTTTCCCGGAGGAGACTTTTTTCTTGATTTCCGTTTTCTCGGGTTCGTCCTTTTTAACTTTTTTGGTGGCGGCCGCCGGGGCCTTGATTACTTTTTTAGGGTCGGCTTTGACCGTGATTTTTGTTTTCGCCTTGACCATTTTAGCTTTCGCTTTGGCGGCAGCGGCAAATTCCGGATCGAACAGTTCACGGATATAATTCGCGGTTTCTGCATCGACGGAACTCATGTAATTCTTGACCGGGATATCTTTTTCATGCAAGGCATCAATAATCTGGTCATTTTGAATATTGAGTTCCAATGCTAATTTATTTATGCGAATTTTTGCCAAGTAAAATCTCCTTATCAATCAAAAATAGCGTCCTTCCGGGGGATGCTTTTTTAGCTTTGCCCCGACCGCTCACGAGGGTTTGCCTGATTTACGAGCCCCTCGAAAAATTATTCCAACAATCTTTTATCTGCCTGAACCAAATTTTTTATTAACCGGGATCACCGATCCGTTGCTTGACCTGATCAAGAATGGATTGAGCGATCTCGTCATCAATGCCTGCAATGGCCAGGAGTTCTTCCCTGGGAGTGACCGATAGCTCTTCAAGCGTTTGAAATTCGTTTTCCTTCAGGATGGCGATCACATTTTTATCTATATTCACCAGTTCATCCACCGGGATATCCTGATCTTCATCCTCATCTTCACTTTCTTCTTCGGCTTCGGCAGCCGGCTCATCATCCTCTTCCTCAGGCTCCTGGCTTGCTTCGGTGTCCTCTATTGGCTCTTGAACATCTTCAATCAAAGCTTCGACATTTTCCAGGGTCTCGGTCTTTTCCAGATCCTCAGCCTTTTCAGGCAGGGTGTTCTGGAATTCTTCCGCCAGTTCAAGAATGGCTTCGGCTTTTTTAGGGCCAA
This sequence comes from Nitrospinaceae bacterium, assembly GCA_029261595.1. Taxonomy (GTDB): domain Bacteria; phylum Nitrospinota; class Nitrospinia; order Nitrospinales; family VA-1; genus JADFGI01. The sequence continues at coordinate 20,226 of JAJDAZ010000020.1, forward strand.
TGCCGGGCAATTCGGTCAGTCCCTTCACACCCCGGGCCAATGCCTCCTCAAAGGACACGACATCGCCGGCAAAGAGAGCGGCCATGATTTTTTCACCCAATCCTTTAGTGTTTTTAACAAGATCCAAAAAGTCTACTTCTTGGACGGGTTTTTTCGCCGCAAAGAGCCCCGAAGATTCTCCCAGGCCAACGGCTTCTCCCTGGCCTTTGATATCTATTCTCCACTTGACCAGTTTGGCGGCAAGCCGGACATTTTGTCCCTTTTTGCCGATGGCAAGGGACATTTGATCGTCCGCAACGATGATGGTCATGTGCCTTTCAGGTTCGTTGACCATGATACGCGATACTTTGGCCGGGCTGAGCGCGTTTCTGATAAACGCCTCAGGATCTTCCGAGTATTCGACGATATCAATTTTTTCACCGCGTAGTTCCTGAACGATGGATTGGACGCGCATTCCCCGCATTCCCACGCAGGCGCCCACCGCATCGATGTCGCGATCATTGGTTTTTACTGCGATTTTGGTGCGTCCATTGGGTTCCCGGACGATGCCCATGATATCGACCATGCCCTCACTGATCTCAGGAACTTCCATCTCGAAAAGTCGCTGGATCAACCCTGTGTGGGTTCGGGACAGAATGACCATAGCATTCTTGGAAGTCTTTCGTATATCCAGGATGTAGGCGCGAATGCGTTCTCCGCGATTGAAAGTTTCCCGGAACACCTGCTCCCGCCGGGGCAAAATTCCTTCGGCTTTTCCCAGGTCGACAATGAGGTCTCCGTGCTCCTGCCGTTGCACGATGCCGTTGATCAGTTCGCCTTTTTTATTTTTAAAGTCTTCGTAAATCAGCTCGACTTCCGCCTCGCGCACTTTCTGGAGGATGACCTGCTTGGCCAGTTGGGCGGCGATTCTTCCGTAGTTCTCCAAAACCTGTTGCACCAGGACCTGTTCGCCCAGTTCCACCTCCGGGGCTATGGACTGAGCCTCTTCCAGGCTTATTTCTTCGTCCGCCTGCGTGACCTCTTCAACGACGGTTTTTTCGACAAAGATTTCGACCTCGCCGGTATCTTCATTGAACTCGCTGTGAAGTTCTTTGGCCAGGGGCATGCGCTTTCGGGCGGCGGCTTCCACTGCGGCCTTCAGGGCGTCGATCAAAACGCTTTTATCCAGGCCCTTTTCCCGGGCAATTTGTTCAAGAAGACTTGAGGTTTCGGAACTCATGGTTTCAATTTAAAATTCAATGATTGGCTTGGCTTGTGAAATTTTATCCAGGGAAATTTCTATGGACGCGCCTTCTTCATTCAGAAACAGGATCTGATTTTTACAGTCCTGGATGGTCCCTTTGAAATTTTTTCGGTTTTCCATGGGAGAAAATGTTTTGACCTCAATCGCTTTGTTCTTGAACCGCAAGAAGTCTTTTTCTTTTTTTAAAGGTCTGTCTAGGCCAGGGGACGAAACCTCTAGCACAAAAGGACTGGCGATGAGATCGTCAATTTCTATGATGTCTTCAATCTGTCGGCTGACCTTTTGACAGTCGTCTACCGTTATTCCCCGATCGCTATCTATAAAAATTCGCAATGTCCATGTTTTCCCCAGCTTTTTGTATTCGACATCCACCAGCTCCAGGCCTTCGTCCTTAATGACGGGTTCGCTGATCTCAATGATGGACTCGACAACGGAGATCTTAGCCATGGTCAAAAACTGCTTGTGAGATAATTTTCTATCGGTACCCGGCGGGTTTGGACGCAAAACCCTTCAACCCGCGCCGAAAAGTGTCGCCCTACGAACAGATTCCCCCTCCGGTAGAGGAGATCCGTGGGGAAAACCTTTCCTCCGGCGAAAGGGTATCGGCCAAACGATGCCCAAAAAAAAATGCGGGGTTAAAAACCCGCATCCTTCCTACGAGTATAAATTTTCTGCTAAATTCTACTAAAAGGAACTTTGGGTTGCAAGGGAAATATTTTCGTTATGGCCGCAGGATCAGGAAAGCAGATCGTCCAGAATGCCAGGGATATTGTCCAACACCCCGGGGTAGTCATGCAGTTCGGATACTCTTGTTTTTCTTACTTTTAATTCCACTTTCCCGGCTTCAAGATTTTTTGGGCCAATAATAATTTGTAAAGGGATGCCCAGAAGGTCGGCATCGTTTAACTTGACCCCCATACGGTCCGGCCGGTCGTCGAGCAACACCTCAATATTCTTCTCCTGTAAAATCCGGTATGCCGAATCACTGGCATTTTTCACGGCTTCCTGAGAATAATTGGTCGGGATGATGTGAACGGCAAAAGGCGCAATGGGAACCGGCCAGATGATTCCCTTTTCGTCATGGTTCTGTTCGATGGCGGCGGCGGCGGTCCTTCCTACGCCAACTCCGTAACACCCCATAACCATAAGGCTATCCTTGCCATTGGGGTCCAGGAAATGAGCCTTCATGGATTCACTGTACTTGGTTCCCAGGATGAAGATATGTCCCACCTCGATGCCTCGTTTCACCTGGTAGGTTCCCGAGTCACAGCGCGGGCAGGGGTCTCCCTCTATCACCTTGCGGATATCGGCGATCTTCTCGATCTTCATGTCCCGGTCTACCTGAACCCCTGTAAAATGCGCGTCTGTTTTATTGGCTCCGGTGACGAAATTGCTCAGCGCTCCAACCTCCCGGTCGGCAAATACTTTCAGTTTTAGCCCCACCGGCCCGACAAACCCGCAAGGGACATCGGTTTTTTCAGCAATTGTTTTGGCGTCCGCCGGATGAAGCCATTCCGCACCGATCAGGTTTTTAAGTTTGATGGGGTTGATTTCGTGATCGCCGCGCACCAGACCCGCCACCAGGCCCTGGTCGGAATCCAGCACAATGGTTTTTACGATCTTTTCGGGTGAAACGGACAAAAATTCGGCGACTTCTTTGACGGATTTTTTGCCGGGGGTGGAAACCTCCTTTAAGTCATCCTGTTCGGTGTTGTCGGCAGAGGGGGAGGGGGCTTTGGCTTCGGCCAGTTCCAGATTGGAAGCGTAATCGCAGGAATCACAGAACCCTATGTGATCCTCTCCGGAATCAGCCAGCACGGCAAATTCATGGGAAAAATTCCCGCCGATGGTTCCCGAATCCGCCACGACCATTTTAAACTCCAGTCCACAACGTTTGAAAATGTTGGAGTAGGCGCCGGCCATGTCCTGATAAGTCTCTTTTGCAGATGCGTCATCGGCGTGGAAGCTGTAAGCGTCCTTCATCATGAACTCACGCCCGCGCATAATACCGTAGCGGGGACGGACCTCATCCCTGAACTTGGTCTGGATCTGGTACAAGGTCAACGGCAACTGCCGGTAGGATTTGACTTCTTTTCTCACCATGTCGGTGATGATTTCTTCATGCGTCGGGCCGTAGCAGAATTCCCGGCCATGCCGGTCCTTGATTCTTAGAAGTTCCTTGCCATAGAAGTCCCAGCGTCCGCTTTCCTGCCAGAGCTCGGCGGGCTGGATGCTGGGGAGAAAGGTTTCCTGACCGTCGATGCGGTTCATTTCTTCGCGGATGATCTGTTCGACTTTTTTGAGCACCCGGAGTCCCAAGGGGAGGATGGTATAAATCCCCGAGGCGACCTGACGGATCATTCCCGCGCGCACCATCAACTTGTGGCTGACGACCTCCGCATCGGCGGGGGACTCTTTGAGTGTGGGAATGAATATTTTCGAGTAATGCATAAAATTTTTTAAATGGATGGGAACCCGCCGCTCCCTACTGACGGGACAGGCAGGCCGCGGAAAAGAAAAATCAGCCCATTCTGCGGTTTTTATGAATGAAGGATGTTGTTTTACAGGAATTTGCTGGCGAGGGCAATGTCTTCTTCACGATGAATTTCCAGCCAGCCCTGGTGAATTTCCAGAAAATTGATGACGAACCCCCGGTCGATCATTTCCTGGATCAGGTCGGTGAAGGTGAACTGGTCGATATCGTCCGCCTCTTGAAATTTCCCTTTATAGTTTTGCACGCAGTCCTGATAGGTTTGGACAAACTGTTCGGCCCCGGTTTTGGAAAATTTTGCCAGACCGATAAACTCGTGAGTCGCCGTTTCCGGATTGATCTTATTGCCGATCTTGGCCAGGATATTTTCGTACACGATGCTGATCCGTCTTCTGCCGGTGGGGCGCTTGTTCTTGCTGATGATGAAATCGAGAACCTTGCCGTCCTCCGCCCGCTGGTATTGAATGGTGTTGTCGGCCACCAATACAATGTCTTCCTTGCAATCCATCAATTTGGTGACGATGTGATTTTCCAGGAGGATGTCCGAATACAGCATGAGGAAACCGTTGTTCATTTTTTCCCTGGCGGCGAGGATGCTGTGCAGCATTGAACCGTTTTTATAATCCGAATTTTTTAATATATCTACTCCCTCGGCTTTCATCTGGTCATGCGCGTATCCGGCGACCACAGTAATGTCGTTGAGGTTTGTCTGATTCAACGTGCTGATTTGATGTTGCAATAAAGTTTTCCCGGCAATTTCCATCATAGCTTTGGGTTTGCCGTTTAGTATTGGTTGGAAGATGGGATCTTCTCCGGCGGCGGGAATGATGACGGGGATGTTGGTCAACTGTTCGTTTTGTTGATCTTTTTCTTTAATATCGAGAAATCCCACGGCCTGGAAAATCTCCCTGACCGGAGCGCAAGAGGGGTCCGCTTCAAAAGACCTGCGATTGAGCAGAAGGGTCTTGGAAACTTCGATCATGGATTTATAGGCAGCCCTGAGCAGGTGATTGGCGTATATGATGACCCGGAACCCGGCGGCGCTCAGTTCTTCTTCGGTGATGGTGTTGTAGGTGGTGGGAACGCAAACCAGCGGTTTGTCCAGATTGAGCTCCTTGAGCAAAAGACGGTAGCTTTTGGCAAATTGCAGGATCTCGTCCGGGCTTTTGGATTTGGAGTGGATCATGATTCCATCGACCCCGGCCATGAGATAAGTTTTTGCCCTTGCCAGCGCGTCGTCCAACCCCTTGCCTGCGATGAGGCTTTCCAGTCGGGCGATGATCATGAACTCATCGGTGGCCTGAATGCTTTTGCCGCGCCGGATTTTCTGGGCAAAAATCTCAGGATTCTCCAGTGTCTGCTGGGTTCCCGCCTCCAGACTGTTGCGCTTTGGAAACACCTTGTCTTCAATAATGACGGCTGACACCCCCGCCCGTTCCAGCTTGGAAACCATGTATTCAAAGTTATTGGCGTCGCCGCCGGTGTCTCCATCGACAATCATGGGCTTGTGGGTGACCGCCAGAATTTCCTGAATGGTGTGCAGGCGGGAATCGAAACTGATCACTTCAATATCGGGATGACCTTTGGAGGCGGAGTCGGTCAGACTGCTTTCCCAGATGGCGTCGAACTCACGGGAGATCTGATCGTCTTCCAATGCCCCTTCGATCTTTGCGTCGTTGGCGACGATCCCGCTCAGTCCATTGTGAGCTTCCAGGACACGGACGGTTTTGCCTTCCCGTAAAAGAGATTTCAACTTTCCGCGACGGCTTTCGGGAAGGGTGTTATTGACCAGAGTCATGGGTTATCACTCGATGAGGGTTTGTTTTCCAGTTGTTCCCGAATCCACGCGGGAATATAAACCGTTTCCAGGTCAAAATTCTGCAATGCCTGCAAAATAATTTCCGCCTGGTTTTCCGGGTTGAGTTTTTTATCCAGGATGATGAGGTTTCTCCCGTTCACCCTGCAAAACCCGCTTTGTATTGAGATATCATCTTCAGCGAAATTTCCGGTTTCAATTTCAATGGAAAGTTTCGCGGCCACCGCTTTTAAGTCTTCAAGCCGTGCATGGGTGTCCATCATAGATGATTTTTCGGGAATCGTTGTGTAAATTTAACCGATGATCCGCATGATATCGTTGTAAAAAGCGAAGATCATCAGGCTGAGCAACATGAACATACCGACCTGTTGCGCGCGCTCGCGGCTTCTTTCACTCAAAGGCTTGCCCTTGACCATCTCGATCAGGAAAAAGAAGATGTGGCCCCCGTCCAGAACGGGAATGGGTAATAGATTGAGGAGCCCCAGGTTGATGCTGAGCAGAGCGGTCAGCCGGATGAGTTCGTTGAACCCCTGTTCCGCCTGTTCGCCGTAAATTTGAAAAATCAAAATGGGGCCGCCGATGCTGTCCGCCGGAATCGATCCCACGACCATTTTTTTGATGCTGACCGCGATCAGGTAAATCAACCGTCCGGTTTCCTGAAAAGAGCGTCCGATGGCCCCAAAAACGCCGTAGCTTTCCTCGACCATCACGCCGCTCATTCCGATTCCGATGACGCCGATGTTAACTTTCTTGCCCTTTTCATCCTCAACCTCCTTGGGTTCTGGAGTCACCGGGACGATGATCTCCTGACCCTCCCTCAGAACATGAAAGTTGAGTTCTTTGCCAGGTTGGTCTACGGCGGCGGGTTTGAGGTCCCCCCAGCCGAAAATGGGTTGGTCATTGACTTTAAGAAGTTGATCGCCCACTTTCAATCCGGCCTTATGGGCGGCGGAGTCTTCCTTGACATAAGTGATGTTTCTGACCAGCGGCGTGATACCGATGAGGCCGACGGTTTTCTTGTCGCCGAACAGGTCGGTGGTTTCTTCGGAAACCGGAGTGATGGCAAAATTTAACAGGGAGGAATTTCTCTCGACCTGGAAATCCAGCGATTTTCCGGGCGAGGTGTGAACGATCTTTTGTAATTGATCCCAATACTTGACAGGTTTGCCGTCGATTTGCACAACCTTGTCGCCGATTTCGAGACCGGCGGCCAATGCAGGAGATTCGGGCCGGATGGTTCCGGTGACGAGACCCAGGGTTTGCACGCCAGCCAGATAAACGACCCAGTAAATGGCGATGGCAAACAGGATATTGAATAACGGACCCGCAAAGGCAATGGCCAGACGGTGCAGAACCGGAGCCCCGGCAAAGGAACCTTCCTGCTTCAGGGAATCGGTTTCATAATCCTCTCCCTTCATTTTTACGTATCCGCCAAGCGGAATGGCGGAAAGCAGGTATTCCGTTTCGCCCGATGTGTACCCGAATATTTTGGGACCGAAGCCCAGGGAGAATTTTTCCACCACCACGCCGCATTTGCGGGCGACTAAAAAATGTCCTAATTCATGGACAAAAATCAGGGCCGCCAGGCCGCCGATGAAGGCCAGCATTTTGGTCCCGAATTGAAATAGTACTTCCGGACTGATCAGTGATAATTCAAACATCCAATGGGTTCCTGACGGGATTTATTGTTTTGAGGAATAGTCCAGCAACTCGACGCCTTCGGGAATTTTGAACCGGAAGGTCGATTCCGGAACCTTCACATTCACCCGGATATCGCTGAAATTGATTTCTGTCTGGTTTCCCAGTTTATCATACACGGTGGACCCAATGATTTGGTAGTTTTGGCTATTGGCCACCAGGGCCAACCGGTCCACACTGTTGTCTTCTTCTTTTGGAATGAGTATGACCGTGATCCGGTCTTTCTCTTTGGATACTTTTACGACGTCGAAGGAATCGGTCAGTTTTCCCTTGCCGGCAAGAAACAGGGCCGGGGTATTGGAGGAATAAATACTTTCCACGGGAACTTTGGTCACCTGTCCCTCGTCGGGAATATACAGCCAGAGGATTTTTTCGTTGCTCACCAGTACCTGTGGCTCGGGCGCGTTATAGACCCACTTCATTTTCCCCGGTTTTTGAATTTGCACCTCGCCTTTGGCTTCGAGGGTTTGATTCATGGTTTTTACATAAGATTTTTGAATGAACTGGGCGGTGATGGTTTGAACCGATTCGTATTGCTTCTGAATGGCGTCTAGTGCTTCCTGTTCTTCACTGGCGACCGCGTAAACGGGCGCTCCTGCAAAAATCAAAGCTATGAGGAAAGCAAGTATTCTATTCATACTAAGGTAACCTCAAAAGGGTGAGATCAATTTTTCTTTTGCGTGACTTTTCTTTCCGACACGGTGAGCCGGTCTTCCACCAGCAGTTGAACGGCCCTTGGATAAATATCGTGTTCCTGCTCAAGAATGCGCCGGGACAAGGTTTCCTCATCGTCCGAATCGTAAACCGGGACCACGCTCTGAAGGATGATCGGTCCACTGTCCACCCCTTCATCGACGAAATGCACGGTGCATCCTGAAAACTTGACGCCATGTTCCAGAGCCTGTCGCTGTGGATGCAGTCCTGGAAAAGCCGGAAGCAGGGAAGGGTGGATATTAATGATTTTCCCTGCAAAGCTATTTATGAACGCTTTCCCCAGAATCCGCATGAACCCGGCAAGACAAATGAGGTCCACGGCTTCGGCCTGTAACAGATCTATCAATGCCTGGTCAAACTCCGCCTTGCCGGAATAGGATTTACGGTCAAGGAAGTGGGATTTTATCCCGTGATTTTTGGCCCGCTCCAGGGCAAAAGCTTCCTTGACGTTACTGATGACAATGGAAATTTCTGCGGCGAGAACTTCCTGTTCGATTTGGTCGATCAGGGCCTGCAGGTTTGTTCCTTGTCCCGAAACCAGCACCGCGAGTTTGAATTTTTTCGATCCCATTCAAATTTTCAGACGAAAAACCCAGAAAAAAAAGAAAATATTCCTGTCGTTGGAGAATTATTTCCTTCACCGTAATTCGAGCTTACCATTAAATATCCAGATAAATCAATGGCCAGCGTGACGCTGGACCCATTGTTTGCGTTCGATGGATTTAGGGTTGACCCAATGTTCAATAATACTGACCTTTTCTCCTCCCCGTTTAAGGGCGAGTTTGCGCACGACAGGCAAACATTTCTGGGTTGGATTTGAGTTATTTCCGTTTAGCAGCAAGATTTTTTTGCAGAATCGGGAATAAACTTGTCAATGGAGATATCTTTAATATTGGAATTTGAATGCAAGTTTGAATTCCATCCCTTTTTGCGATCCGCCGGCCTTTAAATCTCCCTGGTCGGCGGATTTCTAATTTACCGGTTTTTCCTGCCGAATTTTAAGCATTTCCTCTCCGATTCAGCTTCAAATAGCAATTCCCATTCCTTGCAGATTAATATTTTATTGGGAAATAAGGGCTTGCGCTGTTAGAATAACACTATTCCCACAACGCACCATATAGGTCCTTTCCAATTGATGAAAACTTTGCACGACGAGGTTTTTATGAACAAACCACTAAAATTTACCTTTCTTCTCCTGTGGTTTTTCTGGGTTTTACCCTTTCCAGTATTGGCAGACCAAAATGCCGATTTACTGGTCGCGGTCAACCAGGGAGATTATAAAGAGGTCAAAGAGTTGCTTGCCGATGGAGCCGACCTGGAAGCCCGGACGGCCAAAGGCAGTACGGTTCTCATTGTAGCGGTCGCCGCAAAGCAGGGTCGAATCGTGCACCTCCTGCTGAAAAAGGGGGCCAAGGTCAATGCAAAAAACCGGTATGACGACACCGCTCTCATCCTGGCCTCCACGATGAACGACCCCATTTTGGTGAGAATGCTTCTTAGGAAAGGGGCGGATGTCAATGCGCGCAACCTGTACGGCTGGACTCCTCTGTCCCGAGCCGCACGATATGGTCATGAAGAAACCGTGAAACTGCTGCTTGCCCGTGGCGCGGACCTGGAAACGACGATCAAGGGGGGAGCCACTCCATTGATGATCGCTATCAGCGAACACCATTCAGGGATCGTGCATGAACTGGTTCGGCGCAAGGCCAATGTCAATGCGCAGAACGAGAAAGGGGTGACTCCGTTACAACTGGCGGTTTTTTCCGGTCGTTCCGATTTATTAAAACTCCTCCTGGATAACGGCGCCGACAGGGATCACGTCAATAAAAACGGAAATACAGTGTTGTTTTTGGCCGCGGAACAGGGTTCCCCGGATAGCGTGCAGGTTCTTTTGGAGTTCGGAGCCAGGATCAATGCAACCAACCAGAAAGGATGGACGCTCCTCGCCCGCGCCGCCAATTTCGGCCACACCGAAGTCGGTAAAATTTTAATTGCCAAGGGGGCTCTGGTGGATGCCAAAAGCAAATCCGGCACCACGCCGCTGATGATCGCCGCAGAACGGGGGCATACCGATTTTGTCAGGATGTTGATAAAAAACCAGGCCCGACTCGACTTGAGAAGTAGAAATGGAGCCAATGCTTTAATGAGCGCGGCGGCGGGCGGAAACGCCGAGACGGTTTTAGCGTTGATCAATGCAGGTGCAAAAATTAATGAAACGATGGCGAATGGTTCGACCGCCCTGATGATTGCCGCCGAACGGGGAAGAGCAGAGGCGGTCAATGCGCTTCTGCAACATGGCGCGAATCTTCACGCCAAAAGCAATAAAGGCTGGACGCCTTTAATGGGTGCCGTTGCCGGGGGACACCCGGATCTTGCCCGATTGTTTCTGGCGGAAGGAGCCGACCCGGCTGCCAAAAGCAAAAACGGCTGGACAGCTTTAAAAATAGCTTCCAAGCTCAAACGCAATGAAATGGCAATGATCCTAAAGCAAGCCGGGGTGCAGGAATAACTCCTCCGCGGAGGGCGAGTTTGCGCCTAACCATTGGGAGATCCTTTCCGTTGTTTTTATGTGTGTTCGTCAACATCCGATTTGACTGGTAATTGCAGACGCCCTCAATTCCCGAAAGACCACTATCGGCCAAAACGGATATTCGGTTAAAGAAAATCATCTATTAGTTTTTTCCTCTTACCTTATATTTTCCAGACGTCAAAAGCCCATTAAATGATTGCTTTGGCAATGTAAGTGATCCAATTCATTCAAGCAATAAACTAAGCTTAAACAGCTTTTAGCATTTTTTACTTGTAAAAGTGTTTTAAGTGGCTTAGCATTTGTCCTGTTCCATATGAATCCGGGTTCTAGGCTTGGGGGGGGCGAATAAGCCCACTGCGTTATTGGCATAGGGATTATTGGTTCTATGCCTCTCAGAGCAACCCGGGGTTCAAATTACCTTATTCTATATTCAACTTAAGGGAGCAGTGACATGAAAACATCGATGAAGAGTTTTGGGTTTTTATTTGTTTGTTTGGGGTTTATGGCATGCACGACGACGCCTGGGTATTCAGAAAAAGCAGAAAGCAAGCTTAACGACGCGAATATCGCCGCGATCGTGGTCGGAGCCAACAAAATCGATATCTCCGCGGCCAAAATTGCTCTGGATCAATCCATCAATGGCGAAATAAAAGAATTTGCCCAGCGTATGGCTACAGATCATCAAGCGGTTTTGGATTCGGCTGTCAAACTCGTCACCCGATTGGGCGTCACCCCGCAAAATAATGATCTG
>JAJDAZ010000021.1 GCA_029261595.1 Nitrospinaceae bacterium
GTACTCATCATGGAATTGATCCGTAATATCGGCGCCGAACACAGTGGCTATTCGGTGTTTGCTGGAGTTGGCGAAAGAACCCGTGAAGGCAACGATCTTTATCATGAGATGGTGGATTCCAATGTTATCGACAAAACGGCGTTGATCTATGGCCAGATGACGGAGCCTCCCGGCGCTCGAATGCGTGTCGCATTGACGGGCTTGACGATGGCCGAGTATTTCCGTGATGTTGGCGGACAAGACGTTTTGCTTTTCATCGATAATATTTTTCGTTTCTCTCAGGCAGGATCGGAAGTGTCCGCTCTATTGGGGCGTATCCCGTCTGCGGTTGGTTATCAACCGACGTTGGCCACGGAAATGGGCAACCTGCAGGAACGCATCACCTCAACTAAAAAAGGCTCGATCACATCCGTACAGGCTGTCTATGTTCCCGCAGATGACTTGACCGATCCGGCACCTGCGACGACGTTCGCACATCTCGATGCCACCACCGTTTTGAACCGGCGCATCTCAGAGCTTGGGATTTATCCAGCGGTGGATCCGTTGGATTCCACGTCCCGTATCCTCGACCCCGAAATCCTGGGCGAAGATCATTACAACGTGGCGCGCGGTGTGCAGAAAGTTCTGCAACGCTATAAAGACCTGCAAGACATTATCGCTATTCTGGGAATGGATGAGTTGTCGGAAGAAGATAAGGCGACCGTCATGCGCGCCCGGAAAATTCAGAAATATCTTTCGCAACCGTTTTTCGTTGCCGAAGTTTTCACCGGCTCCCCTGGAAAATATGTAAAAGTGAAAGACACCATCGAAGGGTTCAAGGAAATCCTTGAAGGCCGATTGGATAATGTGTCCGAGCAGGCGTTCTATATGGTGGGAAATCTTGACGAAGTCATGGAAAAAGAAAAGAAACTGCAAGCCAAATAAGGCACCTTGAAATAATTTTATAGGTTCTAAAATTTTTTATGGCTGAACAACTGCATTTGAGTCTGGTGACCCCTGAGAAACAGGTGGTCAATGAAGAGGTCGATCAGGTCAACGTCCCCGGTTCGGAAGGCGATCTTGGAATCCTGTACGACCATGCGCCCATCATCACCAACCTGCGCCCCGGTCCCTTGTCGTTCGAAAAGGGAGGCGTTGCCACCCAGCTCATCGTGAGCGGCGGGTATCTGGAAGTGACCGACAACCGGGTGATCATTCTGGCGGAGACCGCAGAGTTTCTCCACGAAGTGGATCGCGACCGAGCAGAAAAAGCCAAAACCAAGGCCGAAGCCGCTCTCCTCAAGACCGGCCTCAGCGAGGAAGAATTTCAGGAAGCCCAGGACGACCTGTTCCGTGCACTCGCCCGTTTGGATCAACCTGAAAATTAATAAACACCCTAAGGCATTAATTTTTCCGCAAAACTTCCTTTAAGTATTTCCCGGTATAAGATTTTTTATTGTTACTCACCTGCTCTGGTGTTCCCTCAGCCAGAATCTGTCCGCCATTGTTACCCCCTTCAGGTCCAAGATCGATGATGTGATCCGCTGTTTTGATGACGTCCAGATTATGCTCTATAACGAGGACAGTGTTACCCGCGTCCACCAATTTTGTCAGGACGGATAGAAGCTGTTGAATGTCGGCAAAATGCAAGCCGGTTGTGGGTTCATCGAGAATATAGAACGTTTGTCCGGTACTGCGTTTACTCAACTCCTTGGAGAGCTTGACCCTCTGCGCTTCTCCGCCGGACAGCGTGGTCGCCTGCTGGCCGAGATGAATGTAGTCGAGCCCCACCTCGGCTAACGTTCCGAGCTTCGATTTGATGCCGGGTATATTCTTAAAAAAATCGTTTCCTTCCTCAACCGTCATTTCCAGAACGTCGGCAATATTTTTACCTTTATAAAGAATCTCCAGAGTTTCCCGGTTGAAACGTTTGCCCGAACAGACTTCACAGGTGACAAAAACATCGGGCAGAAAATGCATTTCGATTTTTATAACCCCGTCTCCCTGGCAGGCTTCACAGCGGCCTCCCTTGACGTTGAAACTGAAGCGTCCCGGTTTGTAGCCCCGTACCCTGGCGTCGGGAACCTGACTGAACATTTCGCGGATGAGCGTGAAGACGCTAGTGTACGTTGCTGGATTGGACCGGGGCGTCCTGCCGATGGGCGACTGATCGATGTCGATCACTTTGTCGAGATATTGAATGCCAGTGATTTTTTCAAACTTTCCGGGTTTGTCGGTGGCACGCCAGAAATGCTGAGCTAAAGCTTTGTAGAGGATATCAATGGTCAGCGTGCTTTTGCCGGAACCTGATACCCCCGTAACGCACACAAAAGTTCCCAGCGGAATTTCAACGTCGAGATTTTTGAGATTGTTTTGACAGGCTCCTTTGATGCCCAAGGATTTTCCGTTTCCCTTGCGCCGGGTTTTCGGAAGATGAATTTTTTTCCGTCCCGAAAGAAATTGCCCCGTGAGAGATTTTTTATCTTTCAATAAGGCTTTCGGCGTACCGGAAAACACAATTTCTCCGCCGTGCAGGCCGGCCCCTGGCCCCAAGTCAACCACATGGTCGGCACTCAGGATCGTTTGTTCATCGTGCTCGACCACGATCACCGTGTTCCCCAGATCGCGCAGGCGGGTCAACGTGTTTAGCAGGCGGTCGTTGTCGCGCTGGTGCAGGCCGATGCTCGGTTCGTCCAGCACATAGAGGACTCCCATGAGACTCGAACCAATTTGCGTCGCCAGGCGGATGCGCTGGCTTTCTCCGCCGGACAGAGTGGCGGAGGTGCGGTCCAGAGTCAGATAGGCGAGCCCCACGTTGGCCAGAAATCCTAACCTTTCCTTAACTTCTTTAACAATTCTGCGGGCGATGGATTGTTCCTGGGCGGTCAGTTTCAGTTTGGTGAAAAAATCGGAAAGCCCGCCGATGGACAGGCCGGTCAGTTGCACGATGTTTTGACTGCCGACACGCACCGACACCGCTTCCTTTTTCAAACGCGCACCGTCGCACTTGGCGCAGGGCAGGGGGCGCATGTATTTGGCGATGTCCTCGCGCGCCGAAAAGGAATCGGTCTCCAGGTAGCGTCGTTCCAGATCGGGGATGATGCCGTCGAACGTATCAGTGTAAAAATGACGGCGATCGTCTTTTTCATATTGGTATTTGACCGGTTCGTCGCCCGCGCCGTATAAAATAATTTTTTGTACCTTTTTGGGCAAATCTTTAAAAGGCTTGGTGAGTTTGAATTTGAAATGCGTGGCAAGGGTGTCCAGCATCTGGTGGAAGTAGATGGAGTTTCTTTTTTCCCAGGGTTTGAGCGCTCCATCGCGGATCGACAAATTTGGATCGGGGACGACCAGATCGGGGTCGATCACCATTTTGATGCCCAGCCCGTCGCATTTGGAACACGCGCCGGCGGGGTTATTGAAGGAAAAAAGGCGCGGTTCCAGCTCCGGATAACTGATGCCGCAGTAATTGCAGGCGAATTTTTCGCTGAACAGCATTTCTTCGCTGGAACCGTTTTCTCCCAACACGGCCACGACCAGCGATCCTTCTCCCTGGTTCAACCCCATCTCAACGGACTCCGCCAGCCGTTTGCCCATCTGGTCTTTAATGACCAGACGATCGACCACCGCTTCAATGCTGTGTTTGAATTTTTTATCTAGCGAGATTTCTTCTTCCAGAGCAACCACTTCTCCGTTCACACGGGCGCGGACAAAGCCTTTCTTCTGTAATCCCGCCAGTTCTTTCTTAAACTCGCCCTTCCGGTTCTGCACCAGCGGAGCGAGGATCAGTATCTTTTGCCCGGCAGGAATCGCCTGCACCTGATCGGTGATTTGTTGTACCGTTTGCGAAGAAATCTGGCGTTCGCATCCATAACAATAAACTTTGCCGATGCGCGCGAACAACAGGCGCAGATAGTCGTAGATTTCGGTGACGGTGCCGACGGTGGAGCGCGGGTTTTTGCTGGAGGTCTTCTGCTCGATGGAAATGGCGGGGGACAACCCTTCGATGTAATCAACGTCGGGCTTTTCCATCAATTCCAGAAACTGTCGTGCGTAGGCGGACAGGGATTCCACATAGCGGCGTTGCCCCTCGGCGTAAATGGTGTCGAATGCCAGGGAGGATTTGCCGGACCCGCTCAATCCGGTGATGACCACGAGCTTGTTTCGTGGAAGCGAAAGGGAAATGTTTCTGAGGTTGTGGACCCTCGCGCCCTTAATCGTTAGTTTGTCTGATGCCATATGAATGCGTTAATTTTGGATAGTTAAAGAAACTTATTGGTGGTTATCGTTTATTTTCAATTTCCCGGTAGGCAAGTGTATCCATTAAACTTTCTTCGTTTCCAAAAAGTGAGAAAGCGTTAATGTTCATAAGGTCAAGTTTCCTGAGAACCTTTTTTTTCTCCGTGGAGGGAATAATATACTTCTTTAGGAAGTCTTGCAGGTCACCAAATTGGACACCTTCGTGACATGCATAAATTTTGTCATCGTTTGGTTTTGGGGGCATAAAAGGATAAGCCTCGGTAAAGCAAATAGTGTACTCACATTGTTGTTGGTAATGCCGCTTGTGCGTTTCTGCGTAAGGGCCTAAGCCTTTAATTTGAGGCACTGTTGGGCTCGTTGTTTTCATTTTGCCCCCGTTTTCTAAATAGGAGTAAATAGCAACGTCCTCATCCTTCTTTGAATCATTGAACGCAAAATAGGCGGCCACGTAAGGAGAACGAGTCCAATCCAATAAAGGTGAGGGGAAACCATGATGTCGTATATAAATCATAAATTCATAACAAGGAGGGTCTGTTGATAATGGACCAATATCAAAATTTTCAAACTCAGGTTTGTATTCTGCCAGTGAATATATCGTAGGCTTAATCGATTTAAGAATCCTCCAATAATCAAACCATGAGAAATCTCGTTTTGTTACGTTCTTTTCTCTAACATATCTCTCAAGAGTAGTTTCCAACCTCCAAGATTTGTTTGCTTGGCCTCTAAATAATAGGTTAGAAACATCAACTAAGTTACTATTTTTTAATTGCGTAATAGTATTGTAATCCTTCTCAATCGCCTCTTCAAACTCTTCCCAACGTTCTAAAGTAATTTCCTCTATAGTAGAATTTTCGCCTTTATTTGATTCATGAGACATTGCTATTTCCTTCCTACATGTGATCCAAAGGCTCTTGAGGGTGGTAGTTACACGATAGAACTTTCTTCTGGGGTTTTCTGCATCTCAAGGGCGTACCTCACCAAACATCCGTACCCACTTCTCCTCAACCTGATCTTTTATCTCTTGCGACATGACGATTTCGTCAGGCCAATCCTGCTTATAGCCTTCTTCGGGTAATTTTTGGGTCACGTCGATTCCCAGGTGTTCTCCTACATAATGGAAATCCCGCTTGGGGTCGAGGTTGTTGAAAAATTTCCACATGATCACCGAGTAATCCTCTAAATCGACATGCCCCTCCAGAACGATGAGGATGGAAACCGCCGAGAAACCGGGTTCCTTGAAAAATTCGTCGATAAACTCCGGCCCCTGCCGGGGGTGGGTTTTATCGAGGGCCACGAATATTACGGGGTTGCATACGCTCCCATCCAGAACCCGGCAGGCTTTCACTTCTTGAAACCGGTCAAAAACGGCCTTGGGATTGGGGAGATGGGAAGACGGTTTGCACGAAAAGTCATCATCTCCAAAACCAGGCTCCCCCTCGATTTTGGTGGTGGCGTCGATCCCCAGTTTCGAGCCATAAAGGGCCTGGTCCGAGCCGTGATTCAAAACGTCGAGAATGCCTTCGGAAAAAAACAGGTCGCGATTAAAATCCACCTGATTCAACAGCACCTTCAAAACCGCAGACGTGTCGTGCACATCGACGCTGGCGTCCACCACCAGAATGGTTTTTACAAAACTCATCTGCCCCAGCCCCCACAGGGCGCTCATCATGCGCCGGGCCTGCATGGGATAACGTTTGTCGATGGAGATGATCACCGAGTTGTGAAACACGCCTTCCAGCGGCATGTCCATGTCGATGATTTCCGGTAGCTGTGTGCGCATGAGCGGAAGAAAAATCCTTTCAGTAGCCTTGCCCAGATAATAATCCTCCTGCGGGGGGATGCCGACAATGGTGGTCAGGTAGACGGGGTTTTTCCTGTGGGTGACGGCGGTCACATGAAACACCGGATAGTCGCCATCCTGCGAGTAGTATCCGGTGTGGTCACCGAACGGACCTTCCAGGCGCATTTCGGTTGGGTCGATGTAACCTTCCAAAACGATTTCCGCTGTGGCCGGGACTTCGAGATTCACGGTTTTGCATTTCACCAGCGGGACAGCCGCCTTGCGGATGAATCCGGCCAGCAGAAACTCGTCGATGCCGTAGGGCAGGGGGGCGGACGCGGAATAGCACACCGCAGGGTCCGCGCCGATAGCCACCGCCACTTCCATTCTTTTATTCTGACGGCGGTATTCGTGGAAAAAGTGCGCCCCGTCCTTGTGAATGTGCCAGTGCATGGCGGTGGTGTTTTTATCGTAGACCTGCATGCGATAGAGACCGACATTTCTCAACTTGTCGTCGGCGCTCCGGTTGATGACGATGGGAAAGGTGATGAACCGGCCCGCGTCATTGGGCCAGCACTGGAGGACGGGAATCTTTCCCAAATCCACGTCATCGCCGAGATGCACGACTTCCTGACAGAGGGCCTTTCCCGCGCCGACGATTTTTGGCGGGAAATGGGCCGCGTTCAATAACAGCGGAAGCAGTTTGACTTTGTCCATGAGCGTCGCGGGCGGCGCGATTTTCAAGTAGCGTTCGATTTCTTTTGGAATGTCTTCGATGTCGCTCACGCCCAGGGCCATGTTCATTCGGCGGGTGCTTCCGAAGGCGTTGATCAAAACCGGCATTTGACTGCCTTCGACATTTTCAAACAACAAGGCCTTGCCGCCTTCGGGGGATTTGGAAACCCGGTCGGTGATCTCGGAAATTTCGAGAATGGGGGACACCGGTTCCTGGATTCGAATCAGTTCACCTTCCTGCTCAAGCTGTTCGATAAATTCTTTAAGGGAGTGAAAGGCCATAAATTTTAAACCGGGATCTTAAGAATATTGTTTGAGATTAAAAATATTATAGGGGGAAAACATTGTATTTTACTCTGGAAATGATCGAATTGCCCGGCAAATTTTCAATGTGGTAGGATGGAAAAATGTTGCTTTATTTTTGCAAACGAATCCTGTACGGCATTCCCGTATTGATAACGGTGGCGACGCTGACTTTTGGCATCATGCATCTGGTTCCCGGCGGCCCGTTCGATACCGAAAAAAAATTGCCACCCGAAATCATCGCCAATATCGAAGCCAAATATCACCTGAACGAACCCCTGGTCACGCAATATTTTCTTTACATGAAGCAGATTCTGCAGGGCGATCTGGGGCCGTCCTATAAATACATTGGCCGGGATGTTTCCGCCATCATTGCCGAAACATTTCCCGTATCGCTCACGCTGGGGTTGTGCGCGGTGGTGGTCATACTCGGCCTTGGCATTCCGGGCGGCATTGTTGCGGCCTATTGGCGGGACACGGCGATCGACCGGTCCTGTGTGTTTCTGGCGACGCTCGGCATCTCGGTCCCGAGTTTCGTCCTGGGGACGGTGCTGGTCTGGGGCCTGTCGCACAAACTGCACTGGTTGCCGCCAGCATTGTGGGAGGGCCCGCGTCATGTGATTATGCCGGCGATCGCTCTGGGGGCGGGGTTTGCCGGGTACATCGCGCGTTTGACCCGGACCACGATTCTCGACGTTTTGGCGGCGGATTACATCCGTACCGCGCGGGCCAAGGGATTGTCCGAGCCTACGGTGTTGTTAAAACACGCGTTGAAAAATTCCATTTATCCCGTGGTTTCGGTGATGGGGCCGCTGGTGGCAGGATTGGTGACCGGCTCGTTTGTGATCGAGTTTATATTTTCGATTCCCGGCATGGGCAGTTTTTTCATCACCGCCGTGACCAACCGCGATTATCCCCTCATCATGGGCGTGACGCTGGTTTACGCGGTGCTGATCGTCCTGGCCAATATCGTGGTCGATATGATGTACGCCTGGCTCGACCCCCGAGTTTCACTAGGGAAATAGATTATGAATTTGAATTTATCTCCAAAAGGTTAACGTTCCATTCATGAAACATTTTCCCTTATCCTCCCGTCTCAGCGCATTGTTTCTAGTGGCAGTCGCGTTGGCCGCCATTTTCGCGCCCTGGGTGGCCCCGTTTTCGTATGAAACGCAGGACACGGCGAACACCCTCGCATCGCCCAATCCGGCCAACTGGCTGGGGACCGACCGTCTGGGGCGGGATTTGTTCTCGCGCATGATTTACGGAGCCCGCGTTTCTTTATTTATCGGGGTGGCGACCACTGTGCTGGCGATACTCATCGGGACGGTTTATGGAGCGGTATCAGGGTATGCGGGGAAACGCACGGACAACCTGATGATGCGCATCGTCGATGTGGTTTTTGCCCTTCCCGACCTGCTCATGATCATTCTGATCACCGTATTGATGGGCCGGGGGGTGACGGGGATCTTCATCGCGCTGACAATGGTGAGCTGGGTCACGGTGGCCCGCCTGGTGCGGGGGGAAGTCCTCCGGATCAAGGAATTGACTTTTGTAGAAGCCGCCCGCGCTTTGGGGGCCAGCCATGCCCGCATCTTTGTGCGCGAAATTTTTCCAAATTTAGTGGGTATTTTGATCATTACCCTGAGCTTTCGCATCCCAGTGGCCATCCTCGCCGAATCGACCCTCAGTTTTATTGGCCTCGGAATTTCCCCGCCCTTCAGCAGTTGGGGCACCCTGGCGAACGATGGATGGACGGCGGTAAAATTTTATCCGCATTTGATACTCTTTCCTTCCCTGGCGATATTTTTTACTATTCTGGCCTTTAATTTTCTGGGGGAGGGTCTGAGAGACGCGCTCGATCCGAGAACCTGACCCTGGGACTGTTACTTATAGAATTACACTTCCGGTTTGCTTTCATTATTTTCTTTCCTAAATATTCTTCCTGATATAAAATATTAAGAAAAAAGGGAGCATTATTCACAGGCGTTTTTATTGCCTAACTGTTTGTTTTATTTGATGAATTATTGTCTTAAAAATATCAGATTGACAAGCAGGAAAAATAATAATAAATTGGCGTCTTTTTAATGCCTCGTGGCGGTCGCCTTTCTACAATAAAAGAGAAATTGGAATGAGCCGAATTAAGGATGACCTGATTTGTGAGATTATACGCGTTTCGCAGACAAACCTTTTAGGCAGGAAGCAATCCACAGAGGGAAATTCAGGCGGAGAAGAAGGCGTTCTCGAATGGATAAAAAACAACGCGGCAAATTATCGAGAGAGTTTTAAGGTCAGCCTGGACGCGTTTTCCGCCAGAGAACTTGGCGATATATTGAGCAAGTTGACTGGAACAGGGAAAGACTTGAACCAGGTTTTAGAAGGCTGTACATGGACGCCCATAGAGGCGAAGCCTTCGCACTGAAGAAGATTGAATGGGTAAGTTGATTTATGGAAGATTCAAAAGCCACACCGGAAAAAAAAGACGAAGCTGAAAAGCCGACAGAAAAAGCGGCCAAGCCTAAAGTGGCGGCAAAAAAAGAGAAGCCCGCCGCACCCCCCCTGGTCGATAATGGTGATGGGACCGTCACTGACCCCACTTCCGGTTTGATGTGGAAAAAATCCGACGCCTGGCTCGACATGAAACAGTTTTACACCTGGATGGCCCATCGGGAATATGTCGATAAATTCAACAAGGAAAAATTCGCGGGCTATGACAACTGGCGCATTCCCAATAAGGCCGAGGCCCTGACCATTTTTGATAAAACCAAGGAATGCATGGATAAAAACGGGACCCTGTTTCCTCTCGACCCCATATTTGATGCGGGTGGCGCCAGTAACACCTGGATCACGGAGTGTTCGGATGAAAAGATCATCCGCTTTGATGGAAAAATAGGCATCGATACCCCCTATCCGACCCAGGAGGTCTGGTCCTCCATGCGTCTCGTGCGCAAGGAAGGAGAAGCCGCTCAAGCAACTGCGGGAGCGGCACCGGATGCAACCGAGGCCAAAGCGGCTTCGGCGGAAGCAGACGATTCCAAAGCGGCCAAGGCCGACGCCAAAACTGCGGCGCCCAAACCCAAGCCGGCAAAAACCGGGTCCGGCGGCGGAGTTCCCGGAGCAACGCCCCGATACAATAGGCCCCCAGACGAAAAAGCCGCCTTGATCGCAAGAGCCAGAGCGCATGCGGCGGAAGTCCGAGCCCGCAAGGCCAAAGGTTAACACCGGGCGCCTCAATGCCTCAATTCCCAGGACACCCCGATTTCATTTTTAAGTATTTTTCCGCCCAGATCGGATGAGTGCGTGGTCTGTAGATTCAGTCATCTTCAATTTTAAATTTAACGACAAAGTCTCCGCGTTTTTTCCCCCATAGAATAGCCGATCCTAGGCCAGGGAGTCTCAGTTCTTCACCCGTGAGCGTGCCTTCTTCCACTTCGATGGTTTCAACCGTGTCAAGCGTTTCAATTTTCAAGGGGCCGCCCTTTTCCGCCAATTCAGGCGAAATCGGGATTTCCGCATAAATATCTGTTTTTACCCGCTTGAAGTGGGGATGGGGTTGTGGGCAAATTTGTAATATTAGATCGCCGGGCGGGCCTCCGTTTCGGCCTTCCCCTCCTTCGTTGGGAATGCGCAAAGGATAATTTTCCGCCACGCCGGGAGGAATTTTTACCTCCACGGTCACGCCCTTGACCACCAGACGTTTGCCTTTGCAGACGGAGCATTCCTCGGAGTCAACAAAGCCTGTGCCCTCGCAGTCAAAGCACATGACATATTTTTCGTAACTGTAGGGAACCGTTCCTCCGAGCGCCACGGTGACGAGCGGGAGATCGATCATGAACTGCAAATCGAAGCCCCGAGTTGGGAATTCGGGATCGAACTTTTGCTCCTCTTCAGGAGTGGTCTGGCGAAAATCGTTTTGCTGACCGGTTTTTTGCCGCCCGCTGAAGTCAAAGTCATTGGACGGGTCGGACCAGGTGTTGGCCCCCCGACCCTTTGGCCGGGTTTGCTGGCGATAGGTTTGGTCGTACTCCAGCCGACTTTTTTTATTACTGAGCACATTGTAAGCGGCGGATATGATCTTGAAATTGTTCTCAGCTTTTGCGCTTCCATTATTAACGTCGGGATGATGCTTTTTCGCTAATTCTCGATAACGTTTTTTGATATCCGCAAATGAAGCGTTTTTTTCCACGCCGAGAGTTTTATAGTAATTTTTTGTCGTGGCCATGTTTCAGTAAGAAAACGGGATAAGAAAAGTAAAATCAATCTCGATTTGAACAGCTATATTATCCTTAAATGGGCTGACAGCACAACAACCCAGTCGATTTGGAAGCGACTTGTTTTTCCTTTTAAATTTGTTTGCAGAAAACCTCAAAAGTATGTATATTTTTTAATATTGTCATATTTGTTTTGCCCATCCGCAGGAAAAGTTGAAGGGAGAGCTTTCGTGAGAGTTTTCATCATTTTTATCCTTCTAACCTTCACCGCATGCGCTCATCCCATTTCCAAAAACACGCGCGCCGCCTTGGACCCCAGTGTCAGCATTTCCGGGCTTTTTGAATCCCCCGATGCTTATGTGGGTAAAAGAGTGATGATGGGAGGAAACATTGTCCAGACACGGAATTTCCCCGATAAAAGTGAGATCGAAGTGGTCCAGAAGTCTCTTGACACCTATGGCAATCTGGATTCAGGAGATGCCACGATGGGACGCTTTATTTTTCGTCATCGGGGATACCTGGAGTCTGAAGTTTATGCCAATGGACGGGATATCGTGGGCGCGGGAGTGGTTGTGGGAACTCAGGCAGGGAAAATTGGCGACCGTAATTACCGTTTCCCGGTCATCGAGCCGGAAGAGATGAATTTATTGCCCGAAGCCGTCGAATCTCCCTACTATTATGATCCGTTTTATCCCTATTATTTCTATGGTTTCCCTTATCGACACCATCGTCATAACCACAGGCACCATTACTGGTAAGAAAGGTTGAGATTGCCAATGGTCATAGAATTGAAAGTAAAACTCACCTTCCTTTGTCTGGCTATACTCGTGTTTTCCGGTTGCGGTTCCGTTTTGTCCCAGACGGTCATCGATGAGAGCGACCAGAGCATCATGTTGAGCGAGTTGCAGAGGAACCCCGACAGATATATCGGGAAATCGGTTTTGTTTGGGGGGACCATCGTCCGGGTAGGGAACGACGCCTCCGGAAGCTGGGCGGAAATTCTGCAAAGACCTCTTGGCTATCGGCTGGAACCGGAACTCAACGACCAGACCGGCGGGCGTTTGCTGTTAAGGAGCAACGAGCTTTGGGACGACCAGATTTTTTCCAAAGGCAGGAAAATCACCCTGGTCGGGAAAATGGAGGGGACCCAGACTCGGTCGGTGGATGAAATTTCTTACGATTATCCCATTTTGCACGTTCGGGAATACCATCTCTGGCCGGAAGGCAAGTATCGCACCGGGCCGGACGTTCATTTCAGCTTCGGACTTTTTGGCTCGTTTTAGCCCGCCACGCGGGGGGCTGAAGCTCACGATCTCAAAAATACGTTTCACAGCGTGAGCAACGTCGCCCTTCGGCGAGGAGACTGCGTCAAGCTGGCCACTCCCTCGGCTGGAGGCTGACTTCACCTGAGTCGAAAGCCAGTTCCTCACCCTTATCAGATAGCACCAATAACCTGCCCTGAGAGTCCAGTCCGAGGGCCGTCCCGGGAGTGGCCGTGTTTCCGTGGGTGACCGTGATTTTTTTTCCAACCATGTCTGAGTTTTCCAGCCATTTTTCAATGATGGTCGGTTCCTCGTCGCTGAGGAAGGCGTCGTATTGTTTGTCCAGATGGCTGATGAGGGCAATAGCGAGGTCCTGCCGGTCCGTTGAGTTTCCCGTTTCGATCTTCAGGGAAGTGGCGGATGATTTTAATTCGTCGGGAAAGTCGGCAGGGGAATGATTGGCGTTGATCCCGATACCGACGATCACCCCGGATTCCCCGGTTGGAGTGGGATGGGTTTCGCAAAGAATTCCGCAGCATTTTTTCCCGTTCAACAGGACATCGTTGGGCCATTTCAACCGGGCATCCGGGACGCTGAACTCATTGACCGCCAAAGCGGCGGCCAAGCCAGCCATCAACGTCAGTTGCGGTAGACGCCGGGTCGGAATTTTCGGTTTCAATATTAACGACAGGTAGAGACCCATCCCCGGCAAGGACATCCAGGACCGCCCCAGGCGTCCGCGCCCTCGGGTCTGGGATTCGGCAAGCAGGACGAGACCCTCCCTGGCATCCTGAAAAAGATGCTGTTTGGCCAGCTCGTTGGTGGAGTCGACCGCATCAAATACAAGGACTTCCGATCCTATTCTAGCGCCAATCTGGTGGTTTTTGATTTTTTCGGCGGACAGCGGGGATGACACAACAGGCCTTTGTTTGGAAAAACGATAGGGTCGTAGGAAGAAGATTAGCCACAAAAAATAAAAATAATCATTGAATTATCAAAGAAATGTTGATAAAAAGCTACATCGAAATGCAATAGTTTCCGGATTTTTTGGGTGCATGTGCGTCAAAATGAAAAAGGAGAAAGTTGGATGAGAAAAGTAGCGTTCTTTTTGGTTTTAGTGGTTAGTTTGATGGTTCTTACCTCATGTTCGATGGAAAATAAATACCCTCATGGTAAGCAGGTAAAGCCGGATAATGTAGAAGAGAAGAAATAACGGGCTTTTCCCCGATGAATACCCGCCTCCATCAGGAGGCGGAGGGTTTTCATTCTCTTTGCCTTTATCTCCCCTATAGGATTGTACGTTCCTACCTCTTTGCAGGCAAAAGTTCCGCCCGGTTCTTTGAGTGCTTGTTGTCCCATAAATTACCAAAGATTTTTTTGATGGATTGATCTGGTCTAATCCCTTAGAGGGCTAGGGTGTGCCTGATTTGTCAGTAGTGAAACCAGGTCCCGCTTTTGTCACTCACGGATCACTCATTCTGCATATTCCTACCCCTTTTCCCCGGAAATCTCCTAAGTTCTTGACAAATCTGGCTTGCAGAGTGATAGAATGGCTGTGGAAAATTCCAGGTCAATAAATCCAATTTGATTGCTTGCCCTTTCCATAGCAGGGGCTTTTTTATTTTTTCATGTTGGGTATGATCAGCGAGGGGAGGGTGATTGCGTCTCGGCCCTTGTTCAGGCTCCAAAACATTTTCATTCATTGATCCTAGGAGAGATTAGAATCCATGTCAGAAAGTTCTGTAACTGTTGAAGAGGTCAGAGAATCTCAGGAATATCTTAAAACCGGGATGAGTCAGAGTGAGGGGAAAAACTTCCAGGAAGCCAGCGAAGCATTCAAGCAATCGGCCTCGGTCCATCCTTTCGATGAAAACCATATTAGTGAACTGGAGAAGAAATTGAAGGCCGGCGCCTTCAAAAAGCAGCAGGAATGCATGGCCTATATGGGATGCGCCGCGGTGCATCTCAAAAAACTGGTTGCGACTTTGAGTGATGAGCAGAAGGCCGAGGTCCCGGTAGACGAGCAATTGCTCAGTATCTTTAAGGATTGGGATTAGCCGGTTTCTTTTTCAAGGTTGTTGATGATTATTAAAGGAAAAATGACGAGTGGAAAAAGAATTTCTTCATAACATTTTCAGGGCCGAAATCCAGGAGCGAAAGATCCCCTTGAGTCTCGGGAAAACCTGCCCGGTGAAGTGCACCTTTTGTTATGAAAAGGACCACAGCTACCGGAAAACTTTTGACACGCCCCGCACCACTCAGGAAGACTGGGATTTCATATTCAATGAAATCAAGAAAATGCCCACCCGGAAGGATGAGTCCTGGGTTCTGGGCGGCAATGAGTATATGGAATGGACCGATTTGCCGCTTCACCCCAAGGCGCTCGATTGGATCGAGGAGTTTCTTGATAACACGGATAAGAATATCATCATGTTCACCGTGGGTTATGCCGACCCGGCACGGATCAACAAGCTGGCTGAAAAGTACCCCGGAAGAATCAACTTTGAATTGTCGGTCATCACTCTGGGGGACGCGCGAAAAAAACTGATGCCCAACGGTCCCAGCGCGAAACAGGTGATGCAGATACTGGATGGCCCTGCCGTGACCTCGGCCAATTTCTATTCTTTTGGTCCCAACACCATGTCCGAAGATGCCAAGCTTATTTCCAGGATCAACCCGAATGTTCTTTTATGGATGGGGTGCCTGACGCCGCTGAAATACATCGATCCGGACACCACCGCCCTGATGCGATTTGGAAAAAAGTTTCTGGCCGATGAAGCCAGGAAAACTTATGACTACAATCTTCCCAATACCATGATGATCCATACCGAATCGGACATCACTTCCTTTTTGAACCGCAATAAAATCATCAAAACATTTGATGCCTGCGAGCTGGAGAAAAAGGATACGGTGGTGATGGCGGGAAATGTTTACAAAATTCTGAACATGTTTCGGCGCAATCGGGCAAAATTTCTTTATGTTCCGAACGAGACGCTTGGTGGGGATTCCAATTGCAGTACCCTGCTCACCTTCAGCGACGTGGCTCAACGGATCACTAACCAGACCCGGGTCCATTTACCCAAGGTGATTCTGGAAAAGTCTTCCGATGTTGAAATGGATATTGCCGGAGAAACGTTTGATGACTTCAAGGAGAAATTTCCCAGGTGCACCTTTAAGGTCCTGAATAAAGTCAATTCCAATCTGTCGAACAGGAAATTGTACGAAAAGGGATATCTGAAAAACTATGTGGAAGATTATCTGGGCAATCCCCTGTCAAAGAAATTTGAAATGTCGGCCACCCCAAATTGACCACCAGGCTGAGCCTGGACCCAGTACTAACGTACTATAGGTGATTAAGCGGACCAAAACCATTCCGTGCCGAAATTTCATCCTGACATTTTTATCAGGTGATTCTCCGGGCTGGTGAGCACGGTGTACCCCTTGTATGTTTTCAGGGCCTCGCGTAGCGTCAGGCCCAAGCTACCTCCCCGTGTAACGGGGGAAAATTGGAAAAGGAGGAGGAATGCAGTATCAGTTGAAGGTGGTGTTTGTCGACAATCAGGAATTGGAATGCGAACATACCGAGAAGCATGGTTTCAGCGACGACCTGGAATTATTCGAAATCACCACCGCTGAAGAGATCATCGTGATCCCTCTCAAACAGATTAAATATATTTCCTGCGATTCTAAAATTTTTAAGAAATAAAATTTTGGCGAGGTGACTGAGGGGATTTAGTTTCCACCCTGATTGCACGGCCAGGATGGGCGAATTCGCGCCTGTTTTTTTGTTCCCCGTGGCCGTTCCTTTATGGAAAGGGCAGGCCCCTGCAGATTTGACTTTTTCGAAGCGCTCTTGATTTCAAAGTTTTACTTTTATTTTTTTGAGCCACTCATGGGCGTCAAATTTTTTCTGGAAAAACTTTTCAAAAAGAATCTCATTGGGCGTTAAATTTTGCCCGTCTATTTTGTAGGGGTTGGATGCTTCCAGTTCAGATGAAGTTTCCGGCTTTTCGGTCGGAAAGTCCTCCGTCATCGAATCATAATCACCGGAGTCCTCATCGGAAAAAACCATATCCGAAAGTTCTTCCAGGCTGAGAATCAGATTCAGAACCGACAGGTGATTGATCATGTCTTTTTCTTTAAATCCAGTCAGAACCTTTTTTACGTCCTCAGAGGATACGATCGCTTTCATGATTGCCTTGTTGAGATGTTCATATGCTTCGTCCAAATGAGAATCGAAAGGGTCCATGACACCATTCTCCAAAAAAAGATTTATCGGTTTGCGTCTGATTTACAAAACGTTGAAAAACAATATGTTATAGAGCAAAAGTTGTGCCAATTTTTGATGCCGACCGCCAAACTTATCAAGGCATTTAGGTAAAAAGGTTTCCGAGGTCGGCGGTATTTTCTGAGAGTCAAAAAAACCACGGTTTTCACCCTTAAACCGGGATACTTGTGTCAATATTTTAACAACAGTGACAAAAAAGGTTTCACCGGCTAGGTAGGTAAAACCAAGGTTCTGATCCCTCATGATTTGGCAGGGAGCTAATAATTCCTGAGGAACACAGTAATAATTATCTCGGTATTCAATAAGTTGAACCTTGGCGAAATACTGTGATAGTCTTAATATGCGTCCTTGGCAGGGATGAATTTTACAGGAACCCTATCCAGGCAAATTTTTAGCAGGAGGGTGGCTCTGATTTGCACCAGAGAACGTACCAATCTGCTTATCCCGAAAATTTTGGAATCCATTCCTTCCCACACCAGAAGAGGGGTTTCTTAAGCGACGTATTCAAATTAGAGATCCCTCCAAAGGGCATCTCATAACACTCGACCCATAACCGGCCAATCCTTTAAATAAGGAATTGGCGGTGGCACCGTCCAATACTTAGGAAGTCCTTTTTATGCCTTTTCCAGTGCATCGATATAGAAGACTGAGAGCCAATGCAGGCATTTTGCGGATGGTTCGGGAAACCAGCCTCTCGGTGGATGACCTCATCGAGCCGATGTTTGTTTGCGAGGGCAAAGGAATCCGGCAGGAAATATCTTCCATGCCGGGAATCTTTCGGTGTTCCGTGGATGAGCTGATCAAAGACGTTGCCGAAAGTCAGAAACTGGGGATTCCCGCCGTCATTTTATTTGGTATCCCGGATAAAAAAGACGCCCGTGGCTCTGAGGCCTACAATCCCTACGGAATCGTCCAGCGCGCGGTGCGGGAAATCAAGTCGATGTTTTCCGATATGGTCGTCATCACCGATGTCTGTATTGACGAATACACCGACCACGGTCATTGCGGTTTGGTGGAGGGGCATAAAGTATTAAACGATCCCACCCTGGAATTGCTATCCAGGATGGCCGAAACCCATGCCCGGGCCGGAGCGGATATTGTCGCCCCTTCGGACATGATGGACGGAAGGGTGCAGGCGATTCGTAAAACTCTCGATGAAGCCGGGCATCAAGACACGATCATTCTGTCCTACGCCGCGAAATACGCATCCGGGTTTTACGGTCCTTTCCGGGAAGCCGCGGATTCTTCGCCGAAATTTGGCGATCGTTGTTCTTATCAAATGGACCCTGGAAACAGCGACGAAAGTCTGCGCGAAGTTTTTCAGGACATTGAAGAAGGAGCCGATATGGTCATGGTCAAGCCCGCTCTTTCCTATCTGGATATCATCCACCGCGTCCGGAAGGAGGTGCAGGTCCCTGTGGCCGCTTATAGCGTGAGCGGGGAATATGCCATGGTCAAGGCCGCCGCCGAAAGGGACTGGGTGGATGGCGAACGGGTGATGCTGGAAATTTTGTTGAGCATCAAACGCGCCGGGGCGCAGATGATCCTGACCTACTTTGCAAAGGAAGCGGCAAAAATTCTCAACGCTTGATCCCGGACTGAGTTCTCTTGCCAAATAAAAAGTTGATAATAGATGGAGAACCCTTCATATTTGATAATATGCATTTGATAATGAAAGTTGCCTTTGCTTATAATAGGCAAAACAGACTCATTTCTTGGAGAAGGAGAAGTTTGGATGTCAATATTGGCTAAAAACCTAAAGGCTATTCGCAAGGAACTGCGATGCACCCAGTCGATGATGTCGGAAATTCTTAAGGTGGGTTTTCGAACCTACGTCCGATATGAAGCGGGGGAAAGGGATGCTCCGGTTTCCGTACTTGTCAAAATCGCCAAATTGGGAAATATGTCCCTGGAACAACTTTTAACGGTTTCAGTCAGGAAAAGTATCATTTCACCCGTTAAGACCTTGACCAAAAACTCCGTTCCTCCCGAGGTCAAGATGGTTCATTTTGGAACCGGCCAGATCAATTTAAAAAACCCCGCCAAACAGGAATTGCTGACGATCAATAGTTCGGAACGGAAGTTATTATCCATTTTCAGAAAAATGGATGCGGACCTGCAGAAAGAATGCTTGGGAAATATGGGC
This sequence comes from Nitrospinaceae bacterium, assembly GCA_029261595.1. Lineage (GTDB taxonomy): Bacteria > Nitrospinota > Nitrospinia > Nitrospinales > VA-1 > JADFGI01. Next base: position 18,965 of record JAJDAZ010000021.1, read on the forward strand.
AAACCTGTGAAAAAAACAGCCGCAAAGCCTAAAAATAAAGTGGCTAAGAAGAAAGCCGTCAAGAAAAATACCAAAAAAAAGCGGTGAGCTGACGTCATTGTTCGTTTGTCCCCAAATCAAATGAGAGATAATATTTGGTGAAATCCACCGGTGTTATGAGGCAATGGCAGGGAGCGGTGATCCTTCTTCTCCTGATCGGGGGAGGGGCGTTGGAGTTTTATGGGAAGGTTTTTGAACGCGGCGTAGGGCACTACCTCAAATGGCAGAACCATAAACGACCTCAACTGGGCCGCATCTGGGAACGGGACCGTGAAGCCCTGGTTGCGCAGGCCAAGATCAAGTCCATTCGATCGGGCCTGGATTCACAGCAAAATTCCGCCGAGTCTCTCGAAACATTCAATGAGTTGTTTGAGAAACTGGAACCCGCCTTTCCCCTTCTGGTCACCCGTAAAAAGTTTCTGGATTTATATTTCGACTTTCCCGGCCCCTGGTCCGAGCGAATCGTCTCCCCTTACGAGTTGCTGCAAATCGATGCGGATAATAACTGGGAGCGGGTTTTTCTAAAACGGTTCGGTCCCTGGATCACCATCGGTTTTCTCGATCTTCAGGGGGTCCCCATTCGGGAAATATTCCTGTCCGTGGATACCCTGTTTGAAGTGCAGTCGACGCGCACCATCAAACGCGGCAGTCTGGAGGAAATGGGATTTCAAAAAAATCGTATTTTTTCGAGGGACCAGGTGGTGTCGATTGTAGCCACGCTCGATCCTGAAACCCAAAAAGCCGTCTTTCCCGAACCTCGGTGGTTTCTTGGGAAAGATTATCACGTCACCCGCATCGGTGTTTCCGACCAAATATCCCAGTCTGAAAACCACATGGTCTTTGGCATCGAATACAACACCGATTATTATACCGGCGTCCTGCTGATATCCGTTCCTGTGGAAGTGGGGTACAACATGCTGTCACAAATCGAAAGAACCGATGGTGACGATTTTACCGATGAAATGGACACCCTGGCGATCCCCTCCGGAGAAACATTTTGACGACCCGCCGTCTTTGGATAGAAAAACTCTACTTCTTTATATTTGGCGTTTTCCTGTTAGCGGTGATTACCGGGCTGGGAGTTTATTTTGTCCTCAGCAAAGACCTTCCTCAGCTTCCCGACAACCTGGCAAACATCAACCTGAGTTTGCCTACGGAAATCTATTCTTCGGACGGAGACCGGATCAAAGTCCTGGGTGAACGACGGCCTGTTTCCATTGAGGATATTTCTCCAAATTTCTTGAACGCCATTATTTCCGTTGAAGATTCTCATTTTTACGAGCACCAGGGGTTGGACCATATTGGCCTGGCACGGGCTTTTTATATGAACTTCCGGGCCAAGCGCGTGGTTCAGGGCGGTAGCACCATCACCCAGCAATTGTCCAAAAACCTGTTTTTTTCTTTCGAGAGAAACTTCGTCCGCAAAATCAAGGAACTATTGGTAGCCCTGCAACTGGAGGCCACGTTCACCAAGGAACAGATTCTGGAGGCCTACAGCAACCAGATTTATTTTGGCAGTGGCGCCTACGGGGTGGAGGAGGCTGCCGATATTTACTTTGGCAAACGCGCAAAAGACCTGACCCTCCTTCAGGGGGCGTTGCTTGCGGGTCTGCCCAATTCTCCAAATAATGCCAATCCCTTCTATAATCTGGATCGGGCCTTGAGCCGGGCGAGCTTCATATTAAAGCGAATGGTGCAGGAGGGGTTTATCACCGGGAGTGAAAAGGAAGAAGCCCAGCTTTCCAGCCTGGAACTTTTGACGCCAAAAAATTATTCCAACCCCAATCACTATTTTATCGATTTTGTCATCCGTAAGTTAGAAAAAGACTATGGCAAGGAATTCGTTCATTTCGGCGGCTTGAAAATATACACCACCCTGGATAGCCGACAGCAATCACTGGCGAAGAAAGCCGCCATCTCGCATCTCGAAGCCCTGGAAGGGGAGATGAGTGCGCGGGAGTCCAAGGAGCCATTGCAGGTGGCGTTGGTTTCCGTGGAAAATAAGAGTGGGGCGGTACGCGCCATGTTGGGCGGAAAAAACTATTCTCACAGCCAGTTCAACCGGGCTCTTTCCAACAATCGGCTTCCAGGGTCTTCCTTCAAGCCGTTTGTTTACTTGACGGCAATGATGGAACTGGGCTTCTCCCCCGCCACCGTGGTGACAGATGAGCCGGTTGTCATAGATATCCCTGGCGCGCAACCCTGGGAACCGCAGAATTTTGGCGAAAAGTTTGCGGGAGATATCATCCTCAAAAAGGCCCTGATGAAATCCCTGAATGTCGTGTCTGCGAAACTCATGAAGGAGGTCGGGCCGGAAAAAGTGATCGAAACCGCGCGCCGGTTCGGCATTAAAAGCCCTTTGGGCAAGAATTATTCCCTGGCACTTGGAACGTCGGGGGTTTCTCCTTTGGAAATGGCGTCGGCCTACAGTGTTTTTGCCAATCTCGGAATTTATAATGAACCGTATTTTATCGAGAAGATAGAGGATTTTCACGGCAATCAGCTCTATGAACATTTTTATCAGGGCATCCAGCGATTTCCGCAGAAGGTGATTTATCCCCTGCTGGACATGATGAAGGGCGTTGTGGATGCAGGCACCGCCCGCGGAATTCGCCGTATGGGGTTTAAGCACCCCGCCGCTGGAAAGACGGGAACCACCAACGACTTTAAAGACGCCTGGTTCAACGGGACGACGAAAGATAATTCCGTTTCCGTGTGGGTCGGTTACGACAATAACGAATCCATGATGGACAAAAGAGGCCGGGGATTGACCGGAGGCAGAGCCGCCGCACCGATCTGGGTGTTTTTCCTGCAAAAAGTTTTGCAGGGAAAAAACAAGGTCAAGTTTCCGGTGCCGGCGGGAATCAAGTTTGAGACAGTGGATGTCCGCACCGGGCGACTGGTCAACGAAATCACTCTTGAAAAAATGAGTGTCGCGGTGAAAGAAGAGTTGGACCTCAGCCCCTTGCCGGAATTGCCCGAATCGGAAGATGAGTTTTCGGCCTCACCGGACTTGTTTTCCATTCCGGAGAATCAATGATCATGTTTCAAACCGTTAAATATTTTTTGGTCCGGACCGGAGTTTCGCTGTTTCTTTTACTGGTGCTTGGTTTTTTTGCACTATATGTGGTCCACGAAATCGCTCTTCCCCAGACGGCGTTTGACGACGCCATGATCCAATGGGCGCTCCTTTTTATTTGCGTGTTTATGGGGTTCTTCGCCTATGGCCAGATCGGCGATCAACAGTTTTTGAATGCGTTTCACGCCTTAAAAGATGTCGGTCCTCTATACGACAAAAAAGAGGTTGTCGGTAAATTTGAGAATCTTCTTCGCTTCACGGAGTCCGCCTATTTTCTTCCTGGCCCGGCCCGGCGTTTCCGGGGGTTGGTGGTCCGCAAATATGCGGATTATCTTTTATCCATCGGGAGGGAAGAACCCGAAGCCATCAAAATTTATTTGAAAGCGTTTTTGCAAAACCCGGAAAATTCCAAGTTTCGCGCGCCCCTGCTTTCCATCCTCGATCAGGGCGGGGACTTGTCTGAGAATGAAATCGATTTATTGCTGGTGATGGTGCGGGCGGAGGATTTTAAAGATGCTTATATCGTCAATCATCTCGCCGCTATTTTTCTGCGCAAAAAAAAGCTGACCGGAAAAACCGAACCGGTATTGTTGTATGCCGTGGAAAATCAATCAAGCGACGCCACAGAAATTTTAAAATTCGTCGTCCCCATTTTACTGGAAAACCACCGGGCGGACATTTTCGCCCTGCGATTTTATCTACAGGCCCTGCCGCTGAACCCTGAAGGAGAGGATGAAATTCGGGAAATTCTTGGCAAGAGCTATTGCGAAGGACACTTTGAAGGCATAGACCCGGTATTGCATGATAAGTGCGGGCATGTCTTCTCCTCGCTGGAACCCAACCAGCAGGCAGAAATCAGAGAGGCGGTAGAAGGTCGGCGAATTTCCGGACGTTTGAAAAAAGTCAACCTGTTCAACCGTGAAGACAAACAGGATATCGGCCGCTTGAAAGTTCGTTTCGGAATAGAAAAGACCCTGACCCAGAAACTTTTTGACGGGATTTTGTGGATCGGGCGTCTCCTCCAAGGGCTGGGAAGAAATATTTTTTTCAAGATCATTGACGGATTGATCCTTTTCGGCAAGGCTCGGCTCTGGGTGAAGCTGGTATCCGTTCCCTTGCTGGGTCTTTTGATTTTAGCGGGGCTGGGGCTGATGGAATGGAAAGCCACTAAAGAGGAGGCTGTTGCAGACAAAAAACCGCAGGTGAAGGCGGTGGCACCGCCGACCAAGCCAGTAGCGACCAAGCCCAAAAAAGAGCATTTCATACAGATTGGCGCGGTCACTTCGTCCAAGCAGGCCAATCAGTTTATAAAATCCCTGAAGAAGAAAGGCGTGACAAAGGCGATCATCATTAAATCGGCGCGGCAGTCGGGGGGAAGCTGGTATAAAATCCGCGTGGGGGCTTTTGACCAAAAGAGCGAAGCCCTTAAAATGGCCAAACGATTGATGGATGACAAATTGATAAAAAACTACTTTGTCGTATCAAAACCCAAAGGTTTGGGCGAAAAAAAGGACAGTTAATGTGGAAGGGAGTGACCCCCCCCCTCTTAAATTTTATGAATTCGGGCTGTTAATAGCTACATTTTGCTCTTGAACCAGCAGGCTGCCCAGCAAACTGCTGACTTGCTCATTCGTTCCATGGGCGAAAACCCGCTCAATCCGGGATTTATATTCCTCAAATATTTTCCGGTTGATGGGCTCATTCTTTCGGCACACTTCATAATGAACCACCGAGATGCATTTGGAGATCACCTTTTTCTGAAAACTATCTCCATTTGTTAGAATGTATTCTAAATTTTGTTTGACCTCATCGTCATTCATGGTTCCCTCCCATCGATTTCAACAGATGATAAGTTTTTTGGAATTTTTTTGGGGCAACGAACGGTAAGTCCAGAAATTCTGCTTGTTTCTTTAAAATACACGCCAATTATTGCTGGTTTTTTGATTTCCCCAGAGGAGATAAGTCACATTTTTTTGTGACCGGAATGACTCTCCGCCTCCCCCCCTCTTAAAGAATTTCCAGCACCTTCTCCGGCGGACGGCCGAGGGCGGCTTTTCCGTTGGCAAGCACAATGGGGCGTTCAATCAGAATAGGATGCTTAACCATGAAGCCGATCAGGTCGTCATTGGATAAGGCCGGGTTGTCCAGATCGCATTCGGCATAGATGTCTTCTTTCCTACGCATCAGATCACGAGGGACCATTCCAAGCTGGGCGAGAATCTCTTTAAGTTTATCTGCTGAAGGCGGGGTCTTGAGATATTCGACGATGGTCGGTGCGACGCCGGTCTTTTCGAGCAATTCAAGAGTCTGGCGGGATTTTGAACATCTGGGATTGTGATAAATCGTTACGGACATGATTGGATCCTTCATTAAGTTATTTAACCCCTTCAATCGCTTTGACGATATCCAGGTAGACATTTTTTTCCGATTCCACGGTGAAACCCGCTTTCTGAGCATTCGCAACCGTATCCCGGTCGAGGTGAGTCCCCTCCAGAGCATTGGTGAACAGAGACATGAATTTCAGGCTCAGCCCATAGATAATGTTGTTGCTCATGACGTGCTCGAACATCAATAATTTTCCTCCCGGTTTCAGGACCCGGCGGCATTCCTTCAACCCGGCGACGGGATGGGGGACGGTGCAAAAAACGCATACCGTGACTACCGTGTCGAATGTGTTGTCGGAAAAGGCCAGAGACTCTGCGTTCATCAGGCAGAACCGGATTTTACCAGGATATTGCCTGCCCCGCCAGCGGGCGCGTTCCAGCATTTTTGGGCTGAGGTCGATGCCGGTGATGTCGAGACCGGGCGGGAAATTTATGATTTCCATTCCCGTCCCGACCCCGACATGCAGGACTTTGCCGCGCATGTGACTGAAGTGATCTTTTTGCGCAGGACCCCATCGGCGCATGTCTCCCTTGCGAAAAAAATCGAAAGTTTTAGCGACCCGGTCGTAATTTTTTGATTGGCCCATGAGTTATGGCTGGCGCGTCAGATTTTTGTTGGAAAAATAGATGGCCACCGATATCCCCAACCCTGTTGCGGCCCCCATGACAGATAACATGCCGGCAAGGACATATCCGGTCATCATGCCGCTTAACATGCCCACGGTCATGGCGATGATGCTCAACGGGATCATGACCTCGAACGCGCCGAAAAAAGGCGCCAGCAGAATCAGCAGAATAAATTTCAGACCCATGCCAATGCCGCCGCCCACGGCCATCGCCAAAAACATATTCCAGTGAGCGGGGATGATCTGGCTGACCGCAAAAGCTATAATGGTTCCCGAACCTGCTCCGATGAGTGCGTCAATTATTTTAAAATTCATGGGAATCAGGATGTATAATGACCGCTAAATTGTCAATGGATTTTCCCCCCTCTATTCGCCTGAATCCTGGAAAGGAATCGTTAATGACCTCGCTTGATCTCGATTACCAAAACATAAAACCATTTCTGACCGACGCGGACATTCAAGGCCTGCAACCTGACATCGATCGATTGCATCAGGCTCTGGAACAGGGGACAGGGAAGGGCGCTGACTACCTGGGCTGGCTGAATTTATCCTCCAATACTGCAGCCGATCAGTTGGGTGCGATCGAGCAGTCCGCGAAACGACTCCGGGACCATTGCGATGTGTTCGTCAGCATCGGCATTGGCGGGTCGTATCTTGGGGCACGGGCGGCGATCTCTTTTTTGAATCACACTTTCTCAAACCAGTTGTCGAAAGCAGGTCAGGGTTCTCCAGAGATTCATTTTGCCGGTCATAACCTCAATTCCGATTATCATGCGGATCTGTTCGACTTGATCGCCGAACGGGACGTTTGCCTGAATGTCATCTCGAAATCAGGAACCACCACCGAACCCGCCGTGGCGTTTCGTCTGCTGAAAGACAGGCTGGAAAAAAAATATGGCAAGGCGGAAGCTAGAAAACGCATCGTCGTCACCACCGATCAGTCCAAAGGCGCGTTGAAAACCCTGGCCGATGAAGAGGGCTACACCACCTTCGTGATACCGGACGACGTGGGCGGGCGATATTCCGTGTTGACGCCTGTCGGTCTGCTGCCGATTGCGATGGCAGGTGTCGATATTCGCGCTTTGATGGCAGGGGCTAAAGCGGGCGAGGAGGTTTGCAAGGCGCATTCGGGACTGGATAAAAATTTATCTTATCTTTATGCCGCCATCCGTCATCTCCTGTATACCAAGGGCAAGACGCTGGAAGTATTAGCATCGTTTCATCCTTCTCTGACCTATGTTCTGGAGTGGTGGAAGCAGTTGGCTGGGGAAAGTGAAGGCAAGGAGTTTAAGGGTATTTTCCCGGCCTCGGTCGAGTACACCACCGATCTGCATTCGATGGGGCAATGGGTGCAGGAGGGCAACCGGATTTTGTTCGAGACCTTCCTTCTGGTGGCCAAGTCGCGCCGGCAGTTGACCATCCCCGCCTTTGACAACGACGGCGATGGGTTGAATTATCTGGCAGGAAAAACACTGGATTTCGTCAACGACAAGGCTTACAAAGGAACGGCGATGGCGCATAAGGAAGGCGAGGTCCCCAATATGACGATCACCGTCAAGGATCGGTCCCCGGAATCGCTCGGGCAATTGTTTTATTTTTTCGAACGCGCCATTGCCATGACGGGCTACCTGATGGATGTGAATCCCTTCGATCAGCCGGGGGTGGAATTTTATAAAAAAAATATGTTCATGCTATTGAATAAACCGGGATACGGGAAAGGATAATTTGATGTCAACTGTCAGTCAAAAACTGGATGACTTGATGCACCAACTGGCTTATGAGGAGATTGTCGGCGATAAGCCTGCCTCTGAAAGCAATGAATTGCTGGAAAAACTGACTTCTCTGGGAAGCGAATTGTGGATTGACACGGGGGATCTGGAAAAAGCCCAATCCATCTGGAAAAGTGAGCTGGCCGCACTGACCACCAACAACACGCTGGCCAATCAGGTGGTACAAAGCGGGGTCATGGATGAAACCATCCGCGATACGGTCAAAAAACTGAAAATTGTGGGAGCGAAACTGAATGATGAGGAAATGGTCACGGAAATAGGTTTCGTCATCAACTGCAAAATCGCTCTCCGGCTGGTGCAGGCCTTCAAGGTGAAGGTGAGCGTGGAACTTCATCCCGCCATGTCGAGAGACATTGAAAAAACATTGGCCTACGCCAGAAGGTATTACAAAGTATGCCCGGAAAAATTCATCATCAAGATACCCCTGACCCCGGAAGGGTTTCTAGCGGTCCGAACCCTGCGCAAGGAAGGGATGCCGATCAACTTCACCCTGGGGTTTTCGGCGCGGCAGAATTATCTGGCGGCACGGTTGTCCAACCCGACTTACGTCAATGTATTTTTAGGGCGGCTCAATCAGGTGGTGAGTGACAACGGGCTAGGAAGTGGCGACATGGTGGGTGAGAAAGTGACCCTGGCGACTCAGGGAGCGCTGTGGGATCACCGAACCGAAGACCCCGACGTGACCACGCGATTGATCGGCGCCAGCATCCGAAATGGGGCTCAGGTGGCCGCTCTCGCAGGATTGGATGTGTTGACCATTCCGCCCGCCGCGATGGAGGATTTTCTGCAAACGGGAGGTTCCATGGAATTAAAATCCCATGTTTCCGATGACATTAAGCCGGGCATCGATGCAGGCAATCCTGCCGCTTCGCGATTCGATGCGTTATGGGACATACCCGATTCCTTCAAGAGCTTTGTCGATGCGTTATTGGGTCAGGAAGGATTGGACCAGATGACCGGAGATGGCTTGAGAGCTTTTTGCGCTGAGAATAAAAGCGACCTGTTTCATCCATTTTCCGAAGCAGAATTCAACACCATCACCGAGCACGGGAAAATACCCCGTCTTAAGGAATGGCCCGATACCATCGCTTTAGATGACCTGATGACCCAGTCGGCGTTACAATCGTTTGCCAAGGACCAGAAGGCTCTGGACGAAAGAATCCGGTCTTTTATTGAATAGCGGTTGGCAATCCTTTTTCAGGGAGACCTTTGTAAAAGTCTTTAACCCTCTCATCCCAGCCTGTCACACTATGTGTGCTCCCCAGGGGGGAGAAGGGGTTTCTTCCTCTCCTCCAATGGAGGAGAGGATTGAGGTGAGGAGGGAATAATACCTTTGTATTGTTTTGAACTCCTCCATCAGAAGGGAAGATAAGCCTATGATTCTGGCGGCTGATATTGGCGGGACGAAGGTCAATCTGGCACTGTTCCGGCAGGAAAATAACCATCTCGAACTGGTGGATACGGCAAAATTTGAAAGCCAGAATTATTCCGGGTTGGAAGAAATCCTCGATGAATATTGTCAGAGTGAGCATCCCGAATTGGAGCGGGCGGGTTTTGGGATCGCCGGACCCGTAAAAGACGGCAAGTGCGACGTCACCAACCTGCCCTGGGTGGTCGACGTGGAAAGTTTGAAAAAACGTCTGGGAATTGACGCGGTCTGGCTGATCAATGATCTGGCCGCTATGGCCTGTGCCGTTCCTTTTCTGCCGGAGGCCGAACTGAAGGTCCTTCAGGAAGGGCGACCGGAGGAGGGTGGTCGCATAGGTGTTTTGGCGGCAGGGACCGGGCTTGGCGAGGCGTTTCTGCTTCCCGATCAAAGCGGACGATATTTGATACTGGATTCCGAAGGCGGACACTGCGATTTTTCACCGCGAACCGAACTGGAAATGGAATTGCTCCGGTTCCTGACAGGAAAATTTGGCCGGACCAGCATCGAGCGTGTGCTTTCAGGACCTGGTCTGTACAATATCTACCAGTTTTTAAGGGAGCATCATTCGTTTGAGGAGCCCCCCTGGCTGACCGGGGAATTGCAGGAGGGAGATCCGGGGGTGGTCATCACAAAACATGGCCTGGAGAACACATCGGCGGCCTGCGAAAAGGCATTGGAGATGTTCGTGTCCCTCTATGGCGCCATTGCCGGTAATCTGGCGCTTCAACTCCTGACCCGCGGGGGCCTCTATATAGGCGGTGGCATCGCACCAAACATCCTTCCCTTGATAAAAAGCGGGCTGTTTATGGATTCGTTTTACTCCAAGGGCCGGTTCAAGTCCCTCATGCGCGAAATTCCCGTTAAAGTAATTCTGAACGACCAGGCCTCGCTTTTCGGGGTGGCCCATTATGCCCTTGGAGATAAATTCGCCCGTTGATGTCCCCCTTAAGAAACGGTATGATATCCGGCTTGTGACCCATTTGCGCCAGAAATATTTTTGGCGTGAGCGACAGGATTTAAAGTTTTTTCAGAAAGAAGATCGATGGACAGCAAAGTGAATAAAATCGTTTTAGCGTATTCGGGCGGGTTAGATACCTCGGTGATCATCCAGTGGTTGAAGGAGCAGTACGGTTGCGAGATCATCGCGTTTTGCGCCGATGTGGGGCAGGGGGCAGAATTGGACCCGGTGCGCGAAAAAGCATTGGCGACAGGAGCTTCCAAAGTTTACATCGAAGATTTACAGGAAGAGTTTGCGAAGGATTTTTTGTTTCCCATGCTGAGAGCGAACGCCTTTTATGAAAACAATTACCTGCTGGGAACCGCCATCGCCCGTCCGCTGATTGCCAAAGAGCAAATCAGAATCGCCGCCAAGGAAGAGGCGGACGGCGTATGCCATGGCTCCACCGGAAAGGGCAACGACCAGATTCGCTTTGAACTGGCCTACCATACGCTGGATCCCCATATCAAAATCATCGCGCCCTGGCGTCACTGGGATCTCACCTCCCGGACGGCCCTCATGGAATACGCCAAGACCCACGGCATTCCCGTTCCGGTTACCAAGGCGAAACCGTACAGTATGGACCGAAATCTGTTCCACATCAGTTTCGAGGGCGGGGTGCTGGAAGACCCCTGGTATACCCCTGATGAAGATATGTTCCAGTTGAGCGTCGCGCCGGAAAAAGCCCCGGACAAGCCAACCATTATCGAAATTGAATACGAAGCGGGCGATCCCGTCGCAATCAACGGCGAGCGCATGAGCCCGGCCAGTCTGCTGACCCGGCTCAATGAACTGGGAGGGCAAAACGGCATCGGGCGCATCGACATCGTCGAAAACCGCTTTGTCGGCATGAAGTCGAGAGGAGTTTATGAAACGCCGGGGGGAACCATTCTGCATGTTGCCCACCGCGCTGTTGAATCACTGACCATGGACCGGGAAATCATGTATCTCCGGGATTCGATGATCCCCGACTATGCCAAGGCCATTTACAACGGATTCTGGTTTTCGCCCGAACGTGATTTGATGCAGAAGACGATCGATGAAACGCAGAAAAATGTTTATGGAACCGCCCGGCTGAAACTGTATAAGGGCAGTTGCATCGTCACGGGACGAAAGGCTGTGAAATCATTATACGATGAAAAAATCGCCACTTTTGAAGAAGGCGATGGTTATCGTCAGGATGATGCGGAAGGTTTCATCCGCCTCAATGCCCTGCGGTTGAAAATTTATTCCGACACCTACGGAAAAAAATAAATTTAAAACCCCCGGTTTACGGGGACTTTCATTTCATAATTTCCCCCGCACTTGATTTGTTCTTTTATTCAGAGTAAATTTTTAGAGTATTTTGAAAGTAAACGGAGACCGAGGGCCAAAATTCCCCAAAAAAATCGTCTGTGGTTCCAACACTTCGTCAATCGGTACGCACATATTGGAGCCGGCGTCACGCAGGTCAACTATTAAAGATCCCTGAATAATGAATTCGATTCTTGTTGTAGATGATGAAAAGAGCTTGCGCGACTTCCTCACTATCATGCTGGAGAATGAGGGCTACGCGGTGGATACCGCCAGCAGCGGGGAAAAAGCCGTCAAGTTGATCCTGGAGAAGGATTTTGATCTGGTGCTCACTGATTTCAGGATGAAAAAGGCCAACGGCATCGAAGTGTTGGAAGCGGTCAAGGAGCAAAATCCCATCACCCCGGTGGTGTTGATGACGGCCTACGCATCCGCCGAGACCGCTGTCGAAGCCATGAAGAAGGGCGCTTATGATTATATTTCCAAGCCCTTCAATGTCGAAGACATGCAACTCATGGTTAAAAACGCCATCGAGAAAAAGACGCTGGCCGATCAAAACAGTTATCTGAAGTCTGCCCTGAAGGAAAAATTCGGGTTTGAAAATTTTATCGGCAGCAGTGCTTCCATGCAGAAAATTTTCAAGCTGATCGAAAAAGTAGCCGACAGCAATGCCACCATTCTGATCGGGGGCGAGAGCGGCACGGGAAAGGAACTCGTCGCCAAGGCAATTCACTTTAACGGAGGCAGAAAAAATTACCCGTTCGTTTCCATAAACTGCGGAGCCGTTCCTGAAAACCTTCTGGAGAGTGAATTGTTTGGCCATGAAAAAGGCGCTTTTACGGGGGCGGATTCCTCTAAAGTCGGGCTGATGGAAACCGCCAGCAAGGGGACTTTTTTTCTGGATGAAGTGGGGGAAGCCCCGCTCAGCATCCAGGTCAAGTTGCTCCGAGTCCTCCAGGAAAAAGAAATAACCCGCGTGGGAGGCAACAAAACGATCGGCATTGATTTGAGAATAGTCGCGGCGTCCAATGTGGAGTTGGCCAAAGCGGTCAAAAATAAAACCTTCCGCGAGGACCTGTATTATCGCCTGAACGTCATCCCTATCGAGCTTCCCCCGTTGCGCGAAAGAGTGGAAGACATTCCTTTGCTGATAAACCATTTCATTAACAAGTATAATGAAGACCGGCCCGAGGAAAACAAAATTCAGGGAATTCACCCGGACGCCCTGAGGTTGATGGAACAATATTCCTGGCCCGGAAATGTCCGGGAACTGGAAAACGTGATCGAACGGGCGGTTGTTCTAGAGGCGGAAGACACCATTCAAGTTTCCAGTTTGCCGGAAGCGGTCTCTGGAACCACGGAGCCCTCTTCAGAGGTTATGTTGCCTTCGAATGATCAACCTGTGGATTTGGAGAAAACTTTAGACCAGATCGAAAAGAAAATGCTGAGTGGCGCGTTGGACCAGTCCAATGGAATCATCAACAAAGCCGCGAAACAGCTCAACTTGAGTTTTCGGTCCATGCGATACCGGATTCAAAAACATAAACTCAAGGGGAAAGAAGAAACAGACGATTGACCCTGTCTCCATTTTTCAACCTTCCCCTGACTTTGATGGATGGCAAGTTTTTGAAAATCTCCTCTCTATTTAATGCCCGGACGATGAATCGCCGTCAACAGAAAAATATTTTTTTATTCAGAAAAATACTTGTCAGCCTGTGGTTGTCGGGCCTGTTTCTGACGGGTTTGCCGCATTTCCTTTGCGCGCAGTCTCTGGACTCTAATCCTATTTTGACCGACCCCTACCTTCAGGCCGAACACTTTTATCATGGCGGGGAATTTGAAAAAGCTCGTCCTCTGTATCAGTCCTATTACGAAAACAACTCCCAGGGATTACGAGCCAATAAAGTTTTATATCGCCTGGGGCAATTGGATCAGGCGAGCGGGTCCTTCGCCACGGCTCTCAGGTATTACCAGATTTTAATAGAGAAATTTCCGGGCCGCTCGACCATGGATCATGTGCGTTTCCTGATGGGCGAATGCCATTTTGAGTTGGGCCAGTATTCCGAGGCGGAGGGGTTTTTCAAAAAGGTGGCGGAGACCCACCCGGACATCAAGTTACGCTGGAAAGCCCTGTTTTATCTGGGCAAACTGGATGAAAAGAAATTGGATTATACCGGCGCATTGGACAAGCTGGTGCGCGCTCATGATCAGAACGAAAATCAGGAGGTCAAAAACTTCGCCCTGGGAAGTATCGAGGAAATAATCAATGAAAAAATTTCCGAAGACACCCTCATAGTTTTGACCCGAAAATATCAAAGCGGATTTCCCGCCGACCGGGTGCTTCTTAAGCTGATTTCCAATTACCGGAATCAGAAGAACCTCACCAATTTTCAGGCCATCGCCGCCGATTTTGTGGCCCGGTTTCCGGACCACCCTGAAAGGCAAAAAATTGCCAGGCAAATTCAGGCGGTCGAAAAAAATAAAGCAGGAAAAGTTCGTGTGGGAGTGGTTTTGCCTTTGACGGGGAAGCGCTCCGTGATCGGCCAACAGGTTTTGCAGGGTATCCAGCTGGCTCTCAATCAACTGGGTTTTTCAGCCAAGGAAAAGGTGGAACTGGTCGTCAAAGATTCCGCGGGTGGGCTGCCCCTGACCGGCATCATTGAAGAATTGGCCGGGGACCCGAATATGGTAGGCATCATCGGTCCGGTTCTCAGTGGAGAAGTCAAGGAAATCGTGCCGGCGGTTGACCGGTTTCAAATTCCGGTGTTCACCCCCACGGCTTCTTCGGAAGGGCTCCCCGAATTGAGCCCTTATATCTTCAGAAACGCGCTCACCCGAAAAATCCAGGCCAGATCCCTGGCGCGGTACTCCATCAATGAGTTGAATCTGCGCCGTTTCGCCATTCTTTACCCCGCTGAGAGCTACGGCATAGAGTTTCGAAAGCTCTTCAAAAAAGAAGTCGAGTCTCTGGGGGGCGAAGTGGTCACGACCGTCGCCTATGACCGTAAACAAACCGATTTTAAAGCGCAGATTCTGGAACTCGGAGGCATTCCCGATAATCAGTTGGAAAAACTGGCGCGGGAGGATCTTTTGAGCGGACACGCTTATGGCGGGATGGAAGGCGGAAACGGGAAGTTATCGCGCCCGGTGGTGGACATGGGGCATTGGAACAATGACGATATCGAAAATTTTAAAACCTCGCTGGAATTTAGTTACGACGCTATTTTCATTCCCGGGTTTCATGACAAAGTGGGCCTGATTGTGCCTCAACTGGTTTTTTATAATATTGACAGTGTGACTCTGCTGGGCGCCAATGGCTGGAATTCTCCCAAACTGGTGGCGAATGCCGGGAAATATATAAAAACCGGGTTTTTTGTGGACGGATTTTTTTCGGATTCCAGCCGGCTGGGCGTGCAAAAGTTTGTGGAGGCTTTTAAAACCACGTTTGGAAAAGATGCCACCCTTCATTCGGCGCAGGCGTATGACAGCGCAAGTATTTTGATTCAAGGGATCCTGGAGGGCGCGGACAACCGCCTCAAAATTAAAGAGCGTCTGGATGGAGTGAAAAATTTTCCAGGAATTTCAGGGACCACCACGCTTCTGCCGACAGGCGATTCCGACAAGCAGTTATTCACCCTGCGCATCAAAAACCGGAAAGTCCAGCAGGTGAACTGAGCGCCTGATTTACATTGTGAATGGGGGGCCTTCGATGGGCCATCTCATTTCCGGTCCGGTCTAGAAATTATCCTCCGGAAAGAGTTCCGTTTCCGCCAGGCCGGACTCCAGGGCGTCTTCCTCAAAGTCATCTATAAAAACCTCGAACCGCGCACCCGGTTCATCAAAATTGGCTTTGTCTCCCGTTTCCGTATTGATCTTGGTAAAAACGACATCCTTGGAAACGGGGAAGTTCAGTTTCGGGGTGTCGCGCAGTACATACTCCATATACTCCAGCCAGATGGGGATGGCCGCCCGGGACCCGGTTTCATTGATGCCCAGCGGCTCGTAGTCGTCCCGGCCCACCCACACGCCGGTCACGATTTCCGGTGAGAATCCGATGAACCAGGCATCGACATTATTATTGGTGGTGCCGGTTTTTCCTGCGATGGGGCGTTTCAGAACCTTGATCTTGGTGGCGGTGCCGCGCTGCACCACACTTTGCATCAGGCTGGTGATCGTGGTCGCGAGGCCGCTCGAGATGGGATTGGAGATATGGGGTTGCGCGGAATAAAGCATTTCCCCGCGTCTGTTTTCGATCAGGCGCACCGCCGTGGGGGCCACTCTCTCTCCCTGGTTGGCGAATGCTGAATAGGCGGAGGTGAGGTCCAGAAGTGTCATTCCCGACGACCCCAGGGAAATGGATAGATTATTCGCCAGCGGTGAACTGATGCCAAGGTCCCGCGCCATCTGAACCGCCCGGCCCACGCCGATTTCCTGCAGGAGTTTTACGGTCACAATATTACGCGAGTGGGTCAAAGCTGTTCGAAGCGAGGTGGGGCCGTAGAATTTTTTCTCAAAATTGACAGGTTTCCATTCATCGAAGGCGTCCACCTTTTCTTTAAAAATGATGGGAGAATCGATGACGATACTCGCCGGGGTGAACCCTTCCTTGATGGCGGACGCGTAAATGATGGGTTTGAAGGCCGACCCCGGTTGCCTCAGGGCCTGCACCGTTCGGTTGAACTGGCTTTTGGAAAAGTTGTAACCGCCAACCATCGCCTTGATCTGGCCGGTCCCCGCCTCCAGGCTGATGAGACCTGCTTCCACGGAAGGTTCCTGTTCCAGGCTGAGCGACCATCTCATGTCCTCTTCCCTGGACCCAAGGACTTTTACCAGAATCAGATCTCCCGCCGACAACGCTTTATTCGCACGGGAGATTTTAGCCCATCTTCCATCCACCCGGATATTCGGTTTCCTCGCCCAGTTCATGTCCTTGAGTTCAATGATGCCTTCGTCGTTTCCCAGCCCCACCAGGACATCGTCGTCGGTCACTTCAAGAACAGCCCCTTTGAGGATGGCGCCCGGCTCCGGGCCTGCGCCGTCATCCTTGTCGAAGCCGTTGAGTTCGCGGAGCGTGGTTTGGATGACCAGAGGGTTCTGCGTCAGGTCCACGGTTCCCAGGGGACCTCGATAGCCGTAGCGTTTGTCTGCTATCAACAGGTTGGCGCGAACGGCCTGCTGGGCCACCTCCTGGTAATCCATATTCAGGGTGGTGTAAACTTTCAAGCCCTCCCGGTACATTTTTTTGCTTCCGTAGGTGTCCTGAAGAAATTGACGGATGTGCTCGACGAAATACGGGGCCCTGTTGAGCATGCCGGTGATTTCACCCAGTTGGAATTCCGATTTCTGGCCTTCCTCCGCCTGCTTCTGGGTGATGAACCCCAGGGAAGCCATTCGCCGAATTGCGTGGTTGCGTCTTTTTTTTGCCCGCTCGGGGTATCGATACGGCGTGTAATTGTTCGGGGCTTTGGGAAGACTGGACAGCATGGCGCATTCTTCAAACGTCAGGTCTCCTGCCGATTTTCCGAAATACGTCCTGGATGCCGCTTCCACGCCATAGCTCCCGTGTCCGTAATAAATCTGATTGAGATACATGCCGAGAATTTCATCCTTGGAAAAGATCAACTCCAGGCGAATGGCCAGAATGGCCTCTTTTATTTTGCGGGTGATGGTCCGGTCGCGGGTCAGGAACAATGTTTTGGACAACTGCTGGGTGATGGTGCTTCCCCCTTCCACGACGGCCCCCGCTTTGAGGTTGGTGAAAAAAGCTCGCACGATGGCTTTAGGGTCGATCCCGAAGTGATAATAAAAATTGGAATCTTCGACAGCAAGCGTCGCCTGTTTCAATTGCAGAGGAATTTTTTCGTCAGGAAGGATGATTCTTTTTTCGATATAAAATTCAGCGATCAATTCGTCATTGTCTGAAAACAGCTTGGTGATGGTGCTGGGCTGATATTCCTTCAGAACGCGGACATCGGGCAGGCCTTTGGAGTACTTAAAAT
Source organism: Nitrospinaceae bacterium (assembly GCA_029261595.1). Lineage (GTDB taxonomy): Bacteria > Nitrospinota > Nitrospinia > Nitrospinales > VA-1 > JADFGI01. The sequence goes on from JAJDAZ010000021.1 coordinate 36,601, forward strand.
AAAGAACGGCCGCTCCGATAGAGGCCAGAAAAAGGCCGGTGAAAGCCAAAAACAAACAGCTTATAAACACCATTCTTCCGAAAGACCGGGCCTTTTTTTTGGAGGGCTTTTTTTTCACTTTTTGATTTTTAAATATTTTCTTCATGCTGTGAAATTGCAAAGTTCAGTACGACCGGCGCCCAGCTTACTGGGGAAGGGGAGCCGAAATTTCATCGCCTCTTCAACCGGGCACTGGGCGTCCTTCCTCCAGGTCAATGAGATCGACCCAGGTGGCGACGTCATTTTTTGACGAATCGCTATTGTCCCATAATTTAAAAAACCATTTCCAGAGTCCCCTGCTTCTCGCTTTGCGATCCAGAATCTGCCGGTTGACGGACCCCAGGTCTTCCGGTTGAAAGGAACTGCATTTTTTTTCGACCCACCGGACCAGTTCTTCCTCATTTTGTGACGTCACCTGATGGACCCATTGCTCTGCATTGATTTCAAGAAAGTCCAAAAGTATTTTATCCACAGGACAGGGAAAGAGGTATTCTCCCAATGTATTGTTTCGGTAGGCACGGGCTTTATCGGCCATCCGCGGGAGGTGAACGAGACCGCTCATTTTATCTCTGGGACTGCGGGGGAATGTCAGGCTTAGGTCCATGTTTTAATACTTTGATCCGATGCGCTGAAGAATTCAGATCGGGCTGGAAAAACAAAAAAGAAATCAGTCCAGTCGGACACGGCTCACACGGGTAAGGTTTTTAGACGTTTTAATGGCGCGTGCCCCTTCAGGGCCAATCCGGTTTCTGAAAAGATCCAGGGTTGTGAGTTGGCTCAGGTTTTCAGAATCAGCGATAAACTTTGCCCCTTCTTCACCAATACGGTTGAACTTTAAAACCAGTTGGTCCAACTGGGCGAAATTGTTGGATGCGGCCAAAGCCCTGGCCCCTTCGGCGGATATATTATTGGATTTCAGGTTGAGAACTTTTAACCGGGTCAGGAAAGGGGATTCAGAAAGGGCTACGACCCCCTCATCGCCAATGTCGTTTTCACCCAGTTCCAGATTCACCACATTGGCGAGGATTTCCATCCCTGCAAGCTTTTTCGCGCCCTCGCTTCCTATTTTTCTGTTTTCCAGATTCAGGGTGGAATCATCTATTAAGTTTTTCTGGACGAGTTCTTCGATTTCCATCAATGAGCCAAGGAAGGTTAAAACAGGTGCTTTGAATAAAACTTATTTACGCTTTCCAATAGTACGATATATTAAACCCAATCGAATGAGCGGTCAATTTTTTAAAGAAAAATTGTCATTATAAAATGCGGCGTAATAATTTTTATTTAAAGACCATTTACATGATACCAATAAATTTACAGAGAAAATTTTTTTACCGGTGGGTTGTCTGGGGAATGATCGCCGGCATGGGCACCGGATGCGGACTTTTTTCCAGAGGCCAGGAAGTGAAACCGGGGGTTGCGGTGAATGAAGTTTATTTAAAGGTCCCGGACAGCCTGGAGAAATCTGCGTGGATGCAAACGTTTTTGTGGACAGTAAAGTGTGAAGCGATGGAAGGCCAAACCTGTGAAGGGTCGCCTACATTATTACTTCCCCGGGATAAAACATTGTGCCGTTATGATTACCGGGTCCTTCAAGGCCCTGAAGGAAACACCGAGCAGGTGGTCCTGGCAAAAAACGATTCTTCTTTAAAAGTCAATATTCGGGCGATCGGGGGTCCGGATTGGAATCCCTACCCGTCGAAAATCACTTTGCAGATTCGCGCCGTCGGAATCGCCAGAGAAGCGGATGAGGAAACTCGAATGGCCCTCAATTGCGATCCTCTTGCAACTTAAAGCCTAAGACCGGTTGTTTTATCCTTTGTTTTCAGGAGGTTTGCTCTTTGATTGTCTGCGAAAAAGGGGCTTGCAAATTATTGTTTGCAAGGATTAGGGAAAATGATAAGTTTATAGTTAAAGAAAAGTTGAGCTTGGGGGGTAATATCAAACCACTATTGGGGAGTTCATTATTATGAAAAAAGCATTTATGATTTTTATAGCGCTGGCGTTCTTTATGGTTCCATTGACCGCAATTGCAGGAGAAGGTCCTATGAAAATGCCTGCTGGAGCGAATGCCGATGCCAACAAGCATAATGAAGAAGGCATCATGCATTGGGGCGAAGGTCATTATGACGTTGCGTTGAAACATTTTCAGGCGGCTTCCAAGGCAGGTGGAACCGGGGAGACTCATTTTAACGAAGCCATTTGTCTGGACAAATTGGGAAAACATGGGGACGCCACCATGCACTTCAAGGCGGCAAAGAAGAATGCCAATGGCAATGCGGCCATATTGAATTCCCCGATTTTGAACGGCCATATAGGCGGTTGACCGTTGCAGGAAAACCGGGATTTTCTATGACCTGGAAATATTGCGGGTCAGAGCCACTTTGGTTTGAAAGAGGTCGGCATTTTGTCGGCCTCTTTTTTTTATGAAAATTTCTTCGCGACTCAAAAACCTCTTTATCGGCATCGGTTGTCTGGGAATTTCCGGATTCGTCATGCTCTATTTTTTCATCAACGAAAAAGTCGAGTGGATTCCTCAACGTGTGGTGGAACTGGCACGGGTTCCGGAACTTTTAGAGAAACCGGAAGCCAAGCGTTGCGCCGAATGTCATCAGGCGATTTACGAGGCCTGGAAAGAGAGCCGGCATTCCATCTCCTGGACCAGCAAAACCTATATCGAAGCGTCCGAAGACCGCACCAAGGAGAAATGCCTGGCCTGCCATATCCCTGAGTCGGTTCAGGGCGAAAAACCCAGCCCTCGCCTCGACCGCCGAGAGGAAGGCATCTACTGCGTTTCCTGTCACTTCATTGACAATAAAATGAACGGGCCTTACGACCTGCTGGCGCCTCCCCATCCCACCCACCGGAACCCGGATTATGGCCGCTCGAAATTCTGCGGGTCCTGCCATGAGAAAACTTTCAAGCAATGGCAGGAAACCAAAGTCCAAGATACCTGTCAGGACTGTCATATGCCGAGGAAGAAAGGCCGACTGACCCAGAAATTCGGTCTCAATCTCCTGCATAAAAAAAGAATGGTTGGGGATCACCGATTCCTGCACGGGGAAATCACTGAAAAGGACATCCTTGTGGAAGCGCAGCTGAACGAAAAGATGTTTACTCTCAGCCTGTTGAACAAAACCATTCCGCATGCGGTTCCAACGGCGGACAACGGCGACCCCCGGCTTTATCTTTACATTACATTCTATAACCAGGCAGGGGATGAAGTGGACCGGGCAAAAGAAATCATCGCCCCACAACAGGAAACCGCGCTCCCTTATGGTAAAAAGGTCAAATATCAACACCGCCTGTTCGATCCCGTTTCCCGCGCGGAAGTGGAGATAAAATATCAACCGGCCTGGACCAAGGAAAAAACTGATTTGTGGAAAATTTCGATCGTAAAATAAAACGGCGGTTTTTTATTTGACCCGCTAATTCCGTGTCATTTACAATTTTGAACAACCAACATCCCGTACCCTGGATTCATCTGAGGAGATTTCCAATGAAAATGTCGAAAATTTTGTTGCCATTCCTGGTGTTTATTTTAATCGCTGTCAACCCCGTGCAGGCTAAGGATATGATCGTCAAAGAACCGCCAAAATCTTTGAGCAAATACTATCCTCCCGAAAGCAAGGAACCCAAATGGATCCAGCAGATGCATAAAATGAGCGCGGCTTTTGGCGGGGTGTTTGTGAACCTCAAGGAAAAAGATTTTGAAAATGTCGATAAGCACGCGGACAAACTGGTGGAAGAATATAAAAAGACCTCGGAAATGGTGCCGGAATGGGAAGAATATTTCGATATTAAAGCGGCAGAGGAGTTTGTAGCCGCCGCTAAAACTCATGATATCGCCAAGGCCGGTAAAGCTTCCGGCAAGCTGGGCAAGACCTGCGGAAAATGCCACGGGGACAACGAGATCTCCGTGTGGACCAAATTTCATTGGCCGAGTTTTCATAAAATCAAAGTCACAGACCCCGTCGACGAGAAGGAAATTGAGTTCGATAAATACATGAAAAAAATTTCCTCATCCTTTAAAGGAGTGACGGTAAATTTCGGCGAAGGTCAATACGGCCGCGCCGCCAAAGCGCTGAAAGGTTTCAAATCCCGTTACATGGAGTTGAAGTCGACCTGCTCCAAATGCCACACGACGGACGACGTAAAGCTTTTTTATGTTGGCAAAGATGCTGAAACCGCGTTCTCCGGATTGATCAAAGAGTTGAACGCCGAAAAACCCAATCCGGGAAATTTCTGGAAGAATGTCGGACTGCTGGGAAAAACCGGGTGCAAAAACTGCCATCTGGTTCATCGTCCCTACTCCTTTATCAAGGAAGCCTGGGAGGCAGAAGATAAAAAATAACCTCTACATTGGAGGGAGAGTGTCTGAGGTGGGGCTGAATGGCCTTGGTATTTATACGGTCGCAGACAGAACACCACGGCTTTAGCCGTGGATGAATGAGTCCGTAGGCGGTATTGTTGTATGCATGGAAGTTCGGATATCAGCACACAGCGTTTACCGTTTGCAATATCATGTAATTTGGGTATGTAAATACC
>JAJDAZ010000022.1 GCA_029261595.1 Nitrospinaceae bacterium
CCAACGATCCCATATCTCTTGCTTCTGGGCAGGGGTATAATTAATTCGGGTTCTGTATGTCATTTACAACACTCCATCTTTTTATTTAAAGATTATAGTGTTGCATCGACCACTTGAGAACACCACACAAAGCGGACATTCAATTCCCAACAAAACCATCCTGAATTGATTGTAGACCTTCAAAAGAAGGTGGAATCAAGAAAAAACATTCCGTAGTTAAAAAGGTTTGTAGTGGTTCGAAATTTTTCGCCAAAGGTATCCAGGAAAATTATTCGTTGCAACGAAGAAACTGCCTTGGAGCTGATATTTCGATTTGAACCGATTTTTCTTTTCAGGGAATATTGAAATCATTTCTTTTGCGTCATGTCCACTTTGCCGTCGAAGTTTCTGTCCAGTTCGACCTTTGCCAGTTTTCCGGAAGCATTAAAATGCTCCCAGCGGTCGGCCTTGCCATCCTTGTTGGTATCGTATTCCACCTTGGTGAGATTCTTGGATGGGTCCAAATATTGCCACTGATCGGGTTTTCCGTCGCCTGTGGTATCAAACGCCGAATGATCCAGAATATCACCGGATGAAAATTTGCTCCACTGATCCACTTTGCCATTATCCGTGGTGTCACGTTCTACGCGGATTAAATTTTCCTCTTCGTTGTAAAACTGCCAGGTATCCGGTTTTTTATTGTGGTCCTGATCGATTTCCACCTTGGACAGTTTCTCATTGGGGTCATAAATTTCCTTCCAGTCGAACAAATCAGTAAATTTGCTGGATTTCTCCACTCGAATCAGTTTTCCTGCTTCAGAATAAATCTGGTGATGATCCATTTTACCGTCGTTGTTTCGATCGAACTCCACGCGATTCACCTTTTTATTCTTCCCGTAAAAATCCACCTGATCAACTTTGCCGTCTGCGTTGGAATCGTGTTCAATTTTTTCTACATCCCCATTTGTCGCGACATGCTGCCACTGGTCAATTATTCCGTCAAAGTTGGAATCGACTTCATTGACTTCGGTCCAGCCTGGGGAAACAACCACTAGGAAATGGAAAACAATTAAACTAGAAATGAGCTGTTTAATTTTTGAATTTACTCTTTTGCTTTTTGGCATATAGAAACCTTGAGTTGGTTATTTGAGATCTCTTTTATAAGGTTTTAATCATTCAATTTGAATTTAAACGGCAAAATGATATCTAGAAAAGGCTTGCCGATTTCATCCGGAAAATTCGAAAAAGGAGCCGCCCGTTTCACTGCCGTGATGGCTTCCTCATTCAATTCGGAGTAGTTTGTTTTGGATACCAATTGGATATTTTTTACATCACCATTTTTCAGGACTGTAAATTTCACCGTCACTTTGCCTTCCTGCCCTGATTTTCGTGCGGATTCCGGGTACTGTTTGGCGGATGCTATCAAAGCTTGCAATGCCCCCAGATAACCATCCAAAATCTCTGGGTCGACAATATCCGGCACAGGTCGCGGAATTGGAAAATTAGCCGCTGCTACCAATTCACCTTTTTGAACAAATCCTGTCTTCCTGCCTTTCGCCGTCACCCTGCTGAATGGCGGAGTGATGCTGGAAACCCTTGCCGAGGGAATTGTTGACACGGTACGGGTTCTTGTTTCATAAAATTTAGTGGCCCGATCTGGCGTGGTCACCGATTCCAATGCGGGAGCAGAAGGACGTATTGCCATAAGCTTAGAAGCCAGGGAGCGGGATGGGGGACCACTTTTAAATTCCACAGCTCTTTTTGGATCCGCTCCCAGAGTTTTTGCCACCGTAATCGTTCTCGCTTGGAGTGGGTTGTTAGCAATGGCTTTCGGTCCAACATGAATGCGTGTGTTTGTCATCCCTTCGCTCGAGGAAAATCTGGTCACTGTAGCAGACTTTGGTTTTGCCACGGAAGGAGCAAAGGCGACAACGCTCTCATGGAAATTTTTTTTATTTCCAGTAGTGGTAAAAATGGTAGGAGCGGTTTTTACTGGTCTTGGAGGAGGAAAAAATTCTGTCGGCTTTGCTTTTTCGACCGATGATCGTTGAACCTTTGCGGTGATGAATTTCGAAGTTTGCAGTTTCTCAATTTTGCGTGGCAGTGGTGTCACCGCATTGGCTGAAACCTCGACCCTGACCGTTTGAAACATTTTTTTTGCGGAATGAATGTTCTGATCCTGAACCATTTTGGGTTTCACGGGAGCCATTTGAGGCACCGGCGACAGCGCAATTTCTTTTTTTCGAATTTTTTGAGCGGAATATGTTGTGTGCGGTTTTTTTATTTTTATGGGTTTGACCGTTTTTGGCTCAATTATTTTCTTTTCTATGACCTCAACTTTTTTAACGGGCTGGAGTTTCTTGGTCACCATTTCAATTTTGAACTTTTTTTGTGGTGGCGGAGGAAGGGGTATTTCCCCTGAAGTCAGGAGATTGCCATACACCGACACCAGAAAAATATGCAGAAAAAATGATCCGACGATTGCATAGCCTATAGGTGTTTTAATTGAAAAAGCCATTTTCATTTTCTCTCTCTTGCCGCTTATTAATTGACAGGCTCCGTAGCGAGGATGAAGTCCGTGGCACCGGCCTGCTTTGCTATATCGATGATCTCTCCAAACAATGCGAACACAATTTTTTTATCCCCTTCAATAACGATCACTTTGTTTTCCTGCCCCTTTAATTTTTCACCCAACGTATCTTTTAAATCGCTCTTCTGGATTTCCTGTCGATCCAGTTGAAGTTTATGATCAGAGCTGACGCTGGCGACGATGTTTTCCCCTTCATTTTTTTTTGAAGACTCGGCGTTAGGTAAATCAATGGCGTCACCCTGTTTGATAGCGGTTGAGGTCAGTAAAAAGAAAATCAACAATAGAAAAACAATATTGATCATGGGAGCCAGATCGAGTGTGAAAAAATCCTTTTCTTGTTTATCCTTTTGCAACTTAATCATTTTTTGCCCTTATCGAATGATCGAGAAATTTTCCGCACCCGCTTTTTTGGCTAGATCCAGTACGCGAACAAACAGTTCGTAAGGAACTTTTTTATGAATCTCAACCATCAGGCTTTTATCTTTTCTGGAGGTTAATTTGCTTTCCAGCTCCGGCACCAGGGTGTCGATATTAATGTTCACCTCATTGATGCTGACCGACCCCATCTCGTTGACCTTTAATGTCAATGGGGTCTCCGGTTCATTATTTGCGGTGGAACCTTCGCCCGTCAGATTGATTTCGATGCCCTGTCCCTGAACAGAAAATGTCAGCATGAAAAAAATCAATAAGAGGAACACCACATCTATTAAGGGAGTGATGTCCAATCGAAATCGTTTTTTTCCCCGCTTCATCAGGTTCATTTAATCAGCCAATTTAATAAAAAAATCTCAGGCGCTCACGCTTCAACTAACTCACCTTTCCAATCGGTTTTCAATTTTCGCCCATCCTTTTCATCAGAAAAATGATGGATCAGGATGCGGCCGCATTTTTCCAGATTGAACGCAACATTTTCCGACCGGCGGGTGAAATAATGCAGCATGACCATGGTCGGAATCGCCACCGACAATCCTGCGGCGGTGGTGAGAAGCGCCTCCCAGATACCGCCCGCCAGCAGGCTGGGGTCCACAATCCCCTTATGCTCGGCCACCTTGTTGAACGCCTGGACCATGCCGATTACGGTTCCCAAAAGACCCATAAGAGGTGTGATGCTGGCGATCACTTCCAACCCGCGGATAAACTTATTTTGTTTGTTGATTTCTTCCTGCCCGACCTCGGACAACCTTTCTTCCATCTGCCATTTCGGGAGGTCCTTCAAACGCAATCCGTCGCCGATCATGCGTTTTATAGAATCCTCTGAATCCTGCTGACCCCTCCACTCTTCAGACAATCTATTTCTCATCAAAGATTCTTTAAAGCGATCGAGAGTTGTTTTAGGATTCTCTTGAGTGGTGCGAATGAAATAGAGTCTTTCTATAACGATGGCCAACGCAATGATGGAGCACAGAAGGATGGGGATCATGATGAACCCGCCCTTGCCAATCATGCTAAAAGTAGACTGAATAAATTCGAACATTTTAGACTCCTGATTAAAAATCTTTTAAGCTACGCAGAAAAAATTGTTCTCAAAATAAGCAAATCACATATCGGAAAGACCGGGTTCCTTGGGAAGTCTCACAACCGTCTTAGGAGGTAACAGGGGGTTTTTTCGGACAATGAGAATTGAAACCCGGTCCTCCGATATTTTTTAAATAGTTCTTTTAACTTTTGGTCAACCTGCCTCGGCAAAGAACAGCTTTCTGCCCACCTTCAGCAAGTTCTGTCCAGGTCGCATAAACCCTTCCACCACTTCCCGCAAATAACAACGGGTAGGAGACACTATCACCAAGTGAAGGAAGCATTTCTGGCTGAGACGGTTTCCCCATCCCCGAAATTTTCATGAGCCAGGGACGAATATTTCCCCATCCATTATCAACACTGGGTTCTCGTCCTTGAAAAATGACCCAGGCATCGTCTCCGATGACCTGAATGTCCGGATGGTTGGCATCGAGCACTTCTCCCTGAATTTCCCCAAGGTATTCAAAGTTTTTGCCTCCATCTGATGATATTGCCCCTCGCAAGCTGGACCTGTTATTTGCACCGCTATACCAGGCGACAAACAACTTTCCGTTGACAGTACTCATTGTGGGGCCGGAATGCGCACACCCATTTATTTTCCAACCTTCTTTTGTTACGCGGACCTTGTCCGACCAGGTGTCTCCTTTATCTTCGGAAGTGGACACCACAACGACTCGATTATCTCCCTCATAAACATGACGCCAGGAAATAAAAACTTTACCCGAGTCGTCGAAGGCAATGGCCGGTCGGCAGCAGGGACAAATCGCTCCGGAAACTTTTATGTTTTTTCCGAATGTTTTTCCCTGGTCGACCGATTTGGCAATATAAAGGGAGCCCGTCCCTGGAGGGTTGGTTTCCCTGTCCCGGCCGTCCAACCAGGCAAAATAAATGGTTCCATCCGGGCCGACTTCCATGGTTTGAAAAGAATGATAGCCCTTCGCTTCGGCATCGTTCACTATCACCGCCGGGGTGAAGCTTCGTCCAAAGTTCATCGACCGGGCGAATTTCAAATCTTTGCCACCCTGCCAAAACGCATACATTTCAATCCCAGGGCCTTTTCTTAGCAGCGGCCCATTTTCACCATGAGCGCTGACTTCGCCCGGAACTTTATTGATGGGATAAGGCTTGGAAAACGTGTCACCCACATTGTGAGAGCTTAAATAGAAAAGATCCTGCCCTCCCTTTCCCTTATGCCCGGCATAAACAAAGTTCATGCCTTCGGAGGTTTTTAACATGAGTTGAAGCCCGTTTCCCTGGCCCACCACCTGAGGGGTGGATTCCCAATTCACCAGGCGCTGACCTTTTTCCAGATGCCCATCAGACAACATCCCTGAAGGCCCCGGATTGGGTGAGTTTTTAATATTTCCTGTACAGGAAACAATAAAAATCAGCAATGACAGGACAAAGCATAAATTAATATTTTTATTAATAATCACGAGCTTTTCCTCAATAATCCTTCAGATTAGAACCTTAAAGTCACGCCACCAAAGAATCGCCTGCCGTCCCCAGGATAGAAAAGTGCTGATGTAGGAGTTGCGGTGACTGCGGTTGAAAAGTTGGAAATATATTCCGTGTCAAACAGATTGCGTCCGGTAACAAAGGTGCTGATGTTTTTATTCACTTCGTATCCAGCGCCAAACCCCATCAATGTATAACCGGGCGCCGTAAAGGTGTTGCTAAAATCAACCTCCGCTTTGCTCACGTAATCCATATTCAATGCGAAGAACCAGTCGGCTGGGTGGTCGTACCTGAGTTCTGAACGGAACACATGCGGTGGGACACCCGCAATGGTGTTATCCCCGAATTGCGCATCCCCATCAAAACGAAAATCACTGTAGGTATAGACGTTGTTTATTTTCACGCGATCCCCACCCGAAACCAGATTCTGAGCTAGAACGATTCCAAGGCCCGCTTCGACCCCCTGATGTACAGTTTCATCCGCATTGAACCCTGTAGCCGGAATACTGCCTCCTGTAGTAAAACTTAAAATCTCATCTTTCAGCCAGGCGCGATATAAGACCAACTCCCAATCGACAATCCCCTCTTGCCCACGTGTCCCAATTTCAAGGGTCCACGCTTTCTGTGCGTCCAGATTGATAAAACCCGTCGTGCCGCCCTGTGTTAAATCGGCAAAGTCCGGTGGCTCAAAACTCTTGGTAACATTGGTGAAAAATTGTACTGTCTTAGTATGTTGATAAAGGGCACCTACCCTGGGATTAAAAGAATGATAAGAGTCGCTGTCCGTTTCGCTGGGGGTCAGTCGATCGAACACATCGCGATGCGAATAGACAAATTGTCCGCCAGCGATCAGAGCCAGTTTTTGAGTTACAAAGAACTGGTTTTCTCCAAACACCACCACGTTATAAGCGGACTGGTCTGTGTCGGAAGTTAAAGCGCCCCTGTATCCCCCGACATTGGCAAATACTTTTGCATCCGTCATGCCACCATGTGTGGTGACCCCGGTTCGAAAGGTGTTTAAAAATTTTCCGATCTTATAGCTTCCGGAACCTTGCGCAAACACGCCATAGTTTTGGCTGTCCTGGTCGATGACCCCGACAAATGAAGTGATCGGATGGAACAATTCCTTATTTGTGAAAAATGCGCCGACATCCAGCTTATTTCCTCCGCCGAGATCAAAGGTGGTTTTATTGGAAATCCGGAAGGAAATGATATCGCGGTGCTCATCATTGGTGATAACCGAGCCTCTCACTGCTCTGGGATTGTTCAGCGCGGAAGACTTGGTCACCGTTCCCGGCAATTCCAGTTCGATCTTGTTTGCAGTAAAATAGAACCGCGTTTCAGCGGATTCCGAAAGTTTGACTCCCAGATTCGAGTTGAACTTGTAACTTTCCTGTTCTGCATGGTCCCTGAAACCGTCACTCACCAGTCCGGTGAAACTAACGAATAAATCCGCATTATCAAACACCAGCCCGGATTGAATGTTGCCGCGAAAAGTATCATCCGACCCCGCTTCAAAACGTAGCTGATGACCGGGATGACTCTGGCCGGTCTTGGAGATCATGTTGAGAACGCCTCCAATTGAAGTGCCGCCATATTGCAATCCGTTGCCACCTTTAAAAACTTCAATGCGTTGCAAGGTGAGATTGTCGATTTCCTGGAAATCACCGCTGCTATCAGCGTTATTAAAGGGGACGCCATCCTGTAGAGCTGCCAGACCTTTCTGATGAAAACTGCGTTGGAGACCAGACCCCCGAATAGAAACACGAACCTCTTCCGCAAAACGTTTGGTCGCAAAAACTCCGGGAACAAATGAAAGCGTGTCCTCAAAGTTCTGACTGAAATCATTTTCAAAGGCTTTGCTGTCAACAACTGCCGCCCCGCCTGGAGTGCGCTGGATTATTTTGGCGGCTTCCAAGTTGCTTGGAACTGTCAAGGTGCCGACCGTGGACTCGAATGTTCCAATGGATGTTCCAATGGTTTCTTTAAACTTTGCCTTAGGGGCTTCTATGAGAACCTCCGGCAACTCTTGTGGATTTTCTACTCCCTCCGCTAAAACGGGTTGTGTAATGACAAAATTTAACAAGGCATAAGCCATGATCAACCTGGCAGATACTTTATTCAGACAAAACATGGAACTCTCCTAACTTTCTTTTACTGCACAGCGCAATAAATATTATTTCGAAAAACCTCCTCACATCGCCGTCTTGTTTTGCATTTTCGAGGCAATATGGGGATCTCCCAAAATTTCAGAAGGTTCTTTTGCTGTTGGAATTCGCAATATCAAAGGGGAAAAGCGTCTCCAAAAGCAATCGTCCGCGCAAACAGAAAAAGCAGGAACAACTTTTCAGAAGCGAACAAACCTGATGAAAAATTTGGGAACTAAAACAATAAAGAAATGTTAGAGAGACTTCGGAGGATGGTCCAATTGAAACGAAAGGGAAAATTTGTGACGCGGGGGCTTGAGGATAAAACCGTCACTTTCATCGTCAGCCCTGAAGAGGGATAAATCAGAAGCAGAGAAAAAGTTTTTAGAAAAACTAACTGATGCAGGAATGGAGGCCAAAGGCAACCCGCCACAATCAGGAGCAATCTGGCATTCTTTACCGTCCTTTTTACTTTGTTCGTGCGGACAAGGAAGCCCCTTTTGGTTATGATTCAGCGGACAAGAATGTCCCGCTTTGTGGCTTTCCAATGCGGGTCCCTTCTTTTCATGGTGATGAAAAGGGGAAGCATTTACCGCCGAAGCCCAAAAAAGGAGCATCAGCAGGGCAAAGAAAATAACTGTAAATTTTTCACGCATAAAACGAGCATATAATGAAATCGCCCTAATTATCAAGGATTAATTTCCATGAAGTCGATTTTGATTTCGAACATCGGAATTTTTAACAAATCTGTATAAAACATGAAGGAAGCAATTTATGAATGTCCGCTTTAGGTGGCGGTCTCAAGTGGTCGATAGCGGACATTCGGAAAATGAGTGTTTATATAGAATGTATCTCTTAGCTTTTTAACTCAATTGGTCCATTTTTGGAAGACGGAAAACATTTATATTTTCCATTAATTGACGGAATTAGAATAAAATATCAAAATTCCAATTCAATTCGGCAAACACCATGCAGTCAGGAAAACTCAAGGTTGGGATTATAGGTCTTGGACATTGGGGTCCCAAGCTGGTTCGTAACTTTTTCGACCACCCCAAAGTAAAGATGACCTACGTCTGCGATATTTTAGAATCTACTTTCGCGCATATTGACCATTTAATCGATAAAAATTGTTGCAAAACCACTAATGCCTACGAATTAATTCATTCTCCCGAGGTGGATGTCGTCGTCGTTATTACCCCTGCTTCCACTCATTTTGAATTGGTAAAAGAAGCTCTGTTCTATAACAAGCATGTCTTTTGCGAAAAACCTCTGACGTTAGAGGTGGCCCAAGATAAGGAACTCTGTTTGCTGGCGGAAAAGGCCGGTTTAAAGCTGGCAGTGGGATATAACTTCCTCTTTAATAAAGGAATTTTAAAATTAAAAGAACTTATCCAAAACAAATGTCTGGGCCAGATTTATTATTTGACCGCAACTCGAACCCATTTGGGAACCATTCGGGAGGATGTCGATGTCATCTGGGATCTTGCGCCTCATGATATTTCAATTATGAATTTTCTCCTGGATGCATTGCCTGAGCGAGTGTCGGCTGTTGGACGAAGCCATTTAAGCAATGACAAGCAGGATGTTGCTTTTATTTCATTATTTTATCCGTCAGGATTAATTGGACAAATTCACGTGAGCTGGTTGGACTCCAACAAAGAACGCATGGTGAACGTGATTGGAAGCAAGGCAAGGGCTGTTTTTGATGATCTGAATGGGTTGGAACCGGTTCGATTATTTGAAAAAGGCATAGGTTTTGATGATAGATTTGAAATGGATTTTGGCGAGTATAAATTATTGCTCCGAGACGGAGATATCATCAGTCCAAAAGTTGAAATGCAGGAACCCTTGAAGATCATCGTGGACAATTTTGTCAGTACCCTCTTAAATGATGATAATTTTATTGCCGATGGCCGCTTTGCCCTTAATATTTCGCGTTCCATAGCCGCGGCCCACTGTTCTATGAAAAAAAATGGTGTCCCGGAATTTATCGAAAACGGATGTTAGGAAATCACAATGCAAGTTGGAAAATATTGCGTCATTACTGATGACGTTCAGTTTGGCAAAGGAGTTGTCGTGCACGGATTCGCGAACCTCTACGGATGCCGTATTGGAGACGATACCTGTATAGGTGCTTTTGTCGAAATTCAAAATAATGTGGAAATAGGAAAACGCGTTCGTATTCAATCGCATACTTTTATTTGCTCAGACATTGTCATAGAAGATGATGTTTTCCTGGGCCACAACGTTACCTTTATCAATGACCGATATCCAACCGTCCAAGATGCAACTGCAAAGACATGGACATCTGAGAGTAGTTTGATCCGCAAGGGTGCCAGCATCGGATCAGGATCGGTGATCCTATGTGGTGTTGAGATCGGCGAAGGAGCCGTGGTGGGTGCGGGTAGCGTGGTGACTAAAAATGTCCCTCCGCATACCATCGTGGCCAGTAATCCTGCCGAGGTTATTAGAACCCTTTCCCCAGGTGAACATTGGCAAGGCGGACAAGCCTCAATTGAGAAAAAGCCTTGATGCGCTCACTAGGCGACATGGCAACCTCAATGACACCCGGATTTGGCAGGTCGAATTTACACATTAAGGCTATTCAATAAATTTTTTCACGTTTCCCATAAAATTAGGTATTTCGGGTAAATGCACATTCCTTTCGTTGACCTTAAGTCTCAATATCGGGAGATTGAAAATGAAATAAAGGAAGCCGCGGCCAGGGTTTTCCAGCATGGAATCTTTGTACAAGGTCCTGATGTGACCGAATTTGAAAATACCTTTGCTGAGTATTTGGGGGTCAAGCATGGCATTGGTGTGGGAAGCGGAACGGATGCACTCTATATTGCCCTTAAATGTCTCGGAATTGGAAAAGGCGATGAAGTCATCACGGCTGCAAATTCATTCATAGCCACTTCCGAAGCCATCAGCATGACGGAAGCCGAGGTGGTTTTTGCGGATTACAATACTGAAACCTATAATATCGATTTAAATGATCTCGCCTCCAAAGTCAGCAAAAGAACCAAAGCCGTGGTGCCTGTTCACATTTATGGCCAACCCGTCGATATGGAAAAGCTGTCAGCCTTTGCAAAAGAGCATCACCTGTTTATTGTTGAAGACGCCGCACAAGCTCATGGCGCCTCTTTCAAAAATAAAAAAGTTGGAACCTTCGGTCATGCGGGGTGTTTCAGTTTTTATCCGTCGAAAAACCTGGGCGCATATGGAGATGGCGGGGCCATCGTCACCAATGACGATCAACTGGCAAAGAAGTGCCGGATGTTTGCCGATCATGGAAGAAAAACCAAATACGATCACCAAATCGAGGGCTGTAACAGTAAGCTGGATAGTTTGCAAGCCGCTTTTTTGAATGTAAAACTAAAATATCTGGAAGGATGGACCGAGCGAAGAATATCTTCAGCAAGTTTTTATAACAATACCTTGAAAGAAATCGTAGCGACTCCCAAAGTAATTTCCGGAGCGCGTCATGTGTATCACTTATATGTTGTGAGAATGAAAAACAGGGACCAGGTAAGGAAACAACTCTCAGAAAAGGGAATTGATACCGGAATCCATTATCCCGTTCCCCTTCCATTGTTAGAAGCCTACAGCAATTTTGGATATGAACCTTCGGATTTCCCCATTGCGTCTTCCCTGAAGGATGAAATCCTGAGCCTGCCAATGCATGAACATTTGACAGAAGAACAAATCGAGTATGTTGCCGATCAGATCAAAATTTTTATACAGTGAAGAACTCCTGACCCCATTTAGGATTGTGCCAATCACCTGGGAAAGTATTGCTGTATGAGCCCGCCTTTAAAGATCAACAGCTTGCTATTAACGGTCCCTCTATAAATTGTATGTCAATGCCACCTAAATTTTTACAGTCAGATAAGGCTAAACACAAGGACCCCTGGAATCTAGCGCCCATATTGTGCTTCCTCTTTCTGGTTGTTTGCCTTTTTTTAGGATACGAAGGGCATATCAAGGTGAATTCAGACACCTTGTTCTTGACCAGCTTGTATCAGGATCTGGTCATAGAAGGAAATTCATGGAACAGCTGGTCATTCCCCGCCGCCCCCTATTATTTTCCCGATATGTTGGTGTACTGGCTCATCCGCTTATTCACGGATGATTTATTTATTGCATTTGTGATCAGCCAGACCCTTCCCTATTGTGGTTTAATTTTATCTTCCCTTTATATTTACAAAGGATTGTATGGAAAATTAACAAATCAGATGGCCTTATTTACCATAACACTGGCCACTTTAATGAACTATATTGTCACCCTCATCAGTACAGACCTCCATCAACCCAACCACATGGGGTTTAGAGTTTTATACAGGCTGACATCCCATACAGGGGCTACAGTTTTGGCCTTTATATGTATTGGATTAGTTATCAGGATTTTGAAACATGAGAGCAAAATCCAAATGGGTTTGCTTTTTGTTTTTTGCGGTTTAACCGCTTTATCGGATAAACTGTTTTTCTGTTGGTTTGTTGTGCCCGCCCTTCTTGCTTTGATTTCTTTTTCTTTGATAGGTCTTATCAAAAAAAGAATATCACTGATCCTTTGTTCCCTAATAAGCATTTCATCGGCATTGGGCTATTGGGGAGTTCAGCATACCAACCCCTATATTACTAGAAACTATTCAAACTACTTTCCTGCAAAAACTTGGGAGAAGGTGATCATTTTATTGGGAAATTTGAATAGTGAAATAAAAGAATTAGAAGGTGTAACTCTTTATTTTTACATTTTCTTCATTGCTATGATTGTAACAATAGTGATTTCTTTTTTTAGGTTTGTCTGTCAAATTTCGGGAAATGACGCCACAGTCCATTCATCGGTTTTAAGCCAATTCTTTTTTCTATTTTATTTATTTGCAATATTGGTTAATGTTTCGACCGTTTTTTACCTCGAACTTTTTCTTGATCTAATGCATTACTTTAACTTAATCATTATCGCTTCTTTATTTAGTTTACCGATCCTGATGTCTAATGAAGAGGGACTGATTTATTTTAAGAAGGATAACAAAACACGAAATATCTTACTGACCTCTTTTGTACTTATCACAGGTTTTTTGGGAATTTTGAGTTTATGGCCCATGAAAAATATTTCATTTGAATATTATCCAAAAATAGCAAAATGCCTGGATGATAATAAAAAACAGTATCATTTGACAAATGGATTAGCAGATTATTGGGAGCCAAGGATAGTATCTGTTTTTTCAAAGAAGGGGATTTGGGTGAATAAGATAAATCCGGATGGGGATCTACATCATTGGATGAATAATATGGAATGGTATTCAAATATATTCAATTATAATTTTTTTATTACCAAAGGGTTAAATCTACCGGCAATAATTATGAAGTACGGCCGCCCATCCTCTGAGTTTATTTGCGATGACAAAAAAATCATCGTTTATAATAATGAAAATAATATTTTTAAAAATTTAACTGCCCATCACCTTCTCACAAAAAAATTAACCCTCCAAGCATCCCAACTACCTGCAAGTATAGGAGAAGTCGCAGGAAACAATCGTGTAGCCAATGAAGAGGATGGGCCTGGACATTTAATTTATGGCCCATATATTGGCTTACACAAGGGTAATTATAAATTTGAAGTGATTTATTCTTCGACGGCAAACGTAAATCCTGTAGCAACATGGGATATTGGTGTTTTTTTAAACTCGCAAAAAACTATTTTAGATTCTGGAATTATTATGAAAAAGAATGCCAAACAAGAATCAATCGCTAAAACCATAACTATCGATCGCTTCCTTGAATCTATTGAGTTCCGTATCCATTACAAGGGTAATGGCCAACTGACAATCCACTCTCTCTCGATAGGGCGGGTTTAACTTATAGATTTGTAATTCAAATTTCCCCAAAAAAGATTCCCATGGAAATGCTTTTCATTTTTTCTATTATCGCCCTGATATTTTTTACTGCTGAGCGAATAGATCCTGCACGGACTCAGCCTGTTTTCCGGCGCGGAATCTTTACCGATGGCATTTATACTGTAACCAGTATTTTGGTCCGTGTCTTGGTCAATGGATACTTGTTTGTAATGATTTCCCAATTGGGAGAAACATTTTTCCCGGCTTATTTGATAGGAGTACTATCTGGCCAACCCATCTTGGTACAATCTGTGGCAATCATTGTTCTCCTGGACATGTTTTTTTACGTCATGCACCGATTGAAGCACCGCTGGCAATGGTGGTGGCGCCTTCACGAGACACATCACAGTTCTCAGGATCTCGACTGGTTTTCCAGTGTTCGGTTTCATCCCTTAGAGAAAGTCCTGGATCGAACGATTTATCTGCTTCCTTTGTTGTTTTTGGGTGCCTCTAAGGAGGCCCTTTTGGTATTGGCTACCGTTGATGCCATGGTAGCCAGTTTCAGCCATTCTAATTTAAATTGGAGAATAGGGCCTTTCATTTACATTTTTGTGGGACCTGAAATGCATCGCTGGCACCATTCCAGTGATCCTAAACGCAGGGAATGCAACTATGGAAATAATTTATCCATATTTGATTGGATGTTTGGAACGGCTTACCTCACTCAGGAAAATCCAACTTCCTTCGGATTAGATGATTCCAGATATCCGGAAGGAAATATGATTAAGCAGTTTATTTATGCGTTTCGTCCTATTCCTTCCCCGGAAAAAGATGAATCCCAAAGCCGCGAGATCAAAACAGGGAAGTCACATTGAGTAAAACCTATGCCTTATAAAAATAAAAAGGTGATTCTTATAATTCCAGCATGGAATGAATGTAGGAATCTAGGGGAAGTATTACGCAAAATCCCTCCAGATATTCTGGATAAGGTTCTTGTGGTGGATGATGGATCAACCGACGGAACAGCGGCCCTGGCTAAAAAGGCCGAAGCTCAGGTAAAAAGCCTGGGTAAGGTTCATGGGGTGGGATACGCAATCAACCAGGGTTACAAAATTGCCATCCAGGAGAATTTTGACATTGCTGTCGTTATGGCCGGAAACAACAAAGATAACCCCCAAGAAATTCATCGCCTCCTGGATCCGATTTGTGATTCTGACTACGATTTCGTGATGGGGTCCCGTTTTCTAGGCGACAGTTCCTGGGGGAATTCCATGCCCTTTTATCGAAGGCTGGCAATTCGGCTACATCCCTTCCTTGTTGGATTGATTTGCAGAAAAAAGATCACCGAATCCACAAACGGTTTTCGCGCAGTAAAAACCGATGTCTTGAGAGACACGCGAATTCAGCTCAACCATTCCTGGTTGAATCGGTATGAATTAGAAGTCTATCTTTTGATTAAAATTTTAATGCTCGGTTTTAAAACCACAGAAACTCTTGTGTCAAAGACTTACCCAAAAGCAGGAATAGAAATAACGAAGATGAAACCGCTGGTCGATTGGTGGAGAATGTTATATCCAATATTTTTAGTTGGTCTCGGCATAAAAAAATAAGAAACGTTTTGAAAATTCATTTTCTAATGACCACAATCCATCTACTCGGACCGCTAATCTTTCTTGCCAAAAATAAAGTTTCTGGTAACACCAAGTAGGCCACGTTTGCGCGTTATTGAGGAAGCAAATTATAAATGTCCGCTTTGTGTGGTGTTCTCAAGTGGTCGATGCAACCCATGCGTTAAAACGTTTAGCTGGTGTCTCAAATTTTAATGTTTTACGTGGCCGCTCATTTAACTGTCGGGCCACGGCATTCAACTTATTGAACTTACCGCCAAACTAACCTCTAATCCTTCCATACTCACGGGGCAGACGTGTCATTCAGTTCAATGGTCCCCCCAGCACTCAAGGGTTCATCCAGAAAGACTCCGAACCCGGTAATACTGATATCCCCTGCGGAAGAAATCGTGGCTCCCTTGGTGGTCTTAAAAAATCCCGAGCCATCATTGTCCGCATCTGCAATGGCGATAAAGTCACCGGTCGTTGTCGTTATATCCTTTTTGGTAATCTTAATATGATTGTCTGCACTCAGTTCAATAGTTCCCGCGATGACTTCTTTAAAGGTTTTGATGTCTCTCCCAGCTGTTGCCGTAAGATCGCCCACCACCGTCACGGAATCATCAAACAAAACATCCATCCCCGCATTCAAATCCATACTGCCGGCATTAACATCATCGAAAAACTTGATATGCCGACCCGCAGAGGCCGTCAGGGAATTCTCCACATACACCTCTTCATTGAAGATCACATCCATTCCCGCGCTCAAATCCATACTGCCGGCATTAATTTCATTAAACGACTTGATGCTGTCCCCGGCCGATGCCAATAAACCGTTAAACGTTGAAACTTTATCCGTAAACTTGATCACAGCATCGACACGTTGCGCAAGAAGCGATAGCAACGGAATATTCGTCACATCGACCGTCTGAACACCGCTGACCTCGATAGTACCGTTGGAATCTCCGCCAATGGTAAGATTGCCAGAAATCCGTTGCAGTTCCGAACGATCAATCGTCATCCCACAACCATTACCGCATGTAGCCGTCCCAACCCCGATTTTTCCGCCATCAGAGATCAACAGGATTGTTGTGGCATTACCCGTTTTAATAATGCCATCGATAAGGAAATCGTTAGCAGTGATGCTCACGTCATTATCATCAGACACGATGGAAATTCCCGCCAGCAGGTCGAAGTCACCCACTCCGTTGCGATCCGAATCCGCCACGATCGTAACCGTATCCGTTGCCGTAATATTATTATCGATGATGATCCCATCAAGAAAAGTCAGCACCAGAGGACCGGCCACCATCGCCTCGCCATCCAACTCACCTTCAACGACCACCTCACTGCCGTCCAATACGATCTCTCCAGAAGAAGCGATAGTTGTATCTGTCTCAACCGCAACCGCCCCATCTCCCGAACCGTCTGCGTCCGCTGTGGCAGAGAAATCGCCAGTCGTCGTCACATCTGTCATGATGTTCACATCTTCGTTGGCATTGACGGTCAGGTCGCTAAAAGTGGAAGCACTTTCCTCAAAGGTTGCCGTACCACCAGTGTTCAACTCCACCTCACCTGTAAGGTTGCCGCTGTCTTCTGCGGTGATGCCTTCCACCGTCGTGTCACCAGTGGTTTGAGTATCTCCAATTGTCAAGATACCGGAGGTCGTGATATTGGCCAGTTCAATACCCGCCAACATGAAATCGCAATTCAATCCGCTACAGGAAGAATCCACGTCCGGACCTGTGTTGGTATTGGTTCCTATCAAGCCAATAGTTCCACCATCGGACACCTGGAAGGTGATATCACCTATACCGGTATCTATGGTGCCGTCGAGGAATACATCATTAGCGGTAATGGATAGTGGGTTTCCGTTGGTGTTGATGGTGACCCCGCTAGGCAGGATGAAATCGCTCAATCCATCACCATCCGAGTCCGCATTGATGGTCAGCCTTCCAGGGAAAACAGTACCGACAGAAATATTATTATTAATTCTTATGTCGCTCGTGGCGTTCAAGGTTAATCCCCCCAGGCCGATGATTCCACCGGTCGTAGCACTCAAGGTCATCGTCACCGGAGTGAAAGGAACGGTCCCAGCAGTGACCGTAACCCCGGAAGCAAACGTAATCGCATCGTCACCGCCAAACCTGCTGGCAACCGTATTGTCAAAATCTCCGTTGAGGGTAAGGAAGCGACTGGTCGTTGTCAGATCCGTGTTCACATCAATTCCGTTAGACGCATTGGCAGAAAGACCGAAGAATGTTGAAGGATTCCCGGAAAAGGTGATCCCATTCAAACGGGACGTAGCAGACAATGTGACCCTACCCACACCAAAACTCTCCGCCGCGCTGATCCCATCCACGAATATATTCCCCGAAGAAACGCCACCCGCGCTACCCAGAACCAATTGACTTGCATGCATGCGTCTCAATTCCAAACCAGTAATCGTCATGCCACACGGCCCGCCACAAATCGAAGACGTGGCGCTCACTGAGAGGGGCTCTCCGGTCAGACCTATGGTTCCGCGGTCTGAGGCAGTAATTACCATCGCAGTCAGCGATTGGAGGGAACCGAAAAGACTCAAATCTGAAACCTTGAGGGAGATGAAACTTGCGGACACATCCGCGGTACTTACAACAAGTAATTCTCCAAAGCCAGTGTCATTGTCGTCCGCCCGAATAGTCAAAGTTCCCTGAACCGTCAGATCATCATCAATATTCACACTATTATCCGCCAATAGCGTTAAACTACCCTGGCCGATGAGTCCACCTGTAGCCTGCCCCAGTGTCAAACTACCAGCCGAGGCAAGAGTGACCCCAGCACTGAATGTGATTCCGTCATTGCCATCAACCGCATTATCATTATTACCATCCAGGAAAAGATCACCAATCACTGTAGTCAGATTCCTTTTTACATCTATCCCGTTGTCCGCTCTGGCACTTAGACTGTTGAAGGTTGAAGGATTCCCGGAGAAGCTGATCGAACCTTGATCGGATATGGCGGACAAGATAACTTGTCCCACCCCTAAACTGTCCACCTGGCTGATCCCGTTAACAAATATTCCCCTCGGAAGAACGCCACTGACGGTTACCAGAGTTAACTGATTCGCCTGCATACGGCTCAACTCATCGCCGGTGATCGTCATGCCGCAATTCGTCGGCAAAACGCCGCAAATTGAAGAAGCCTGCAACTCCGCCAGAGCCTCTCCGGTCAGGCCAATGGTTCCACCGTTTGAGGTCTTGATTAAAATCGTGGACGCCGATTCGAGGGAGCCGAAAAGAGACAGATCAGACGCCGTGATGTCGATACGGTTCGCAAATACGTCCGAGGTGCTGAGAACAATAAATTTGCCGCCATTGCCATCTTGGTCCGCTCGAATGGTCAAAGTTCTCTGGACCGTCAGATCGTCAAAAGGTCTCACATTATCATTCGCCAACAACGTCAAATCACCCTGGCCGATGAACCCGCCAGTGGTTGCACGCAGATCAATGCCACCCGCCGAGGTAAGGGTGACCCCAGCGCTGAACATGATCGTGTCATCGCCGTCCAAGAAACGGTTGGAATCTCCATCGAGGAAAATAGAAAAATCAGTCGTGGTCAGACTCTTTTTCACATCGATCCCGTTGTCAGCAAAGGCGTCAAGCCTTTTGAATGTTGAAGGATTCCCGGAGAAGCTGATCGAACCCTGATCGGATCGTGCATTCAGGACAACCCTGTCTAAACCGAAACTGTCCGCACCGCTGACCCCGTCCACAAATATATCGCCCGAACGAACGCCAAGCGGGTCACCAATCTCCAACCGACTCGCCTGCATGCGGATCAATTCCTCGCCGCTGATCGTCATGCCACAAGACCCACCGCAGATCGAAGAACCTTGGGACGCTGAAAGTAGCTCCCCGTCCAGGCCCACCGTGCCGCCGTCTGAGGTCGTGATTGCAATCGTGGACGATGATGCAAGAGAACCTGAAAGAATCAGATCAGCCGCCGTGATGTTGATGAGATCCGCAGATATGGCCGAAGTATTGGCAACTCTAAATCTTCCATTGCTCAAAAACCCCGTACCGGCCCGGATCACCAAATCTCCCTGGACCGTCATATCATCATCAACAAACACACTATCACTCGCCGCTAACTTTAAATCACCCTGACCGATAAGCCCGCCAGTGGTTGCGAGGAGATTTAAATCATCAAACGAGGTAAGTGTGACCCCTGGCTTGAACCTGATCGAATCCCCGCCAATAACAGGAGTATCATTCCCATTAAACGTATTACCATTATCACCATCCAGGAAAAGATCACCAACCGTCGTAGTCAGATCGCCGTTAACATCGATGCCGTTGTCCGCATTAGCATTAAGACTCCTAAAGTTTAAAGCCGGTGTTATCGCTCTGCCCACCTTTACAACCCCCAATGTGACCCTGGAGGAAGCATCAGCCGTGGCGAATAATTTCACGCTGGAGGCATTGAAGGACGAAACATCATCAACAAAAATACTCCCTCCAAAGAACGAAAACGAAGTAGAAGATGCCGCCTGCATGCGGCTCAACTCAACATCGGTGATCGTCATGCCGCACAAGGTGCCGCAAATTGAAGAATCCTGAAACTCTGCCAGGGCCTCTCCGGTCAGGGCCATCGTACCGCCGTTCGAGGAAGCGATTGAAATGGTGGATGCACTGAGTGAGCCGAAAATTAATAGATCCCTTGACGTGATGTCTATACGGTTTGCAATTACAACCGAAGTGTTGGGAGAAATAAAGTTTCCGCCATTGCCATCGTCGTCCGCTCGAATGGTCAAAGTTCCCTGGACCGTCAGATCGCCAAAAGGTCTCACATTATCATCCGCCACTAACGTTAAATCACCTAAGCCGATGAGCCCGCCAGTGGTTGCTTCCAGATCCATGCCACCCGCCGAGGTGAGGGTGACCCCGGCGCTGAACGTGATCGTGTCATTTCCATTATCCGTATTTCCGATATCGCCATCGAGAAAAAGAGCACCGATAGCCGTGGTCAGACTCGTGTTCACATCAATGCCGTTGTTCGCAACGGCGGTCAGGCTGTTGAACTTTGACTCATTCCCCGAAAACGTGATCGAACCATGATCCTCGAAAGATGCAATCTCCTCCTTTGTGGCGATTAAAAAGACATTATCCACACCGGAACTGTTCGCCTGGCTGATCCCATTCACAAATATATCGCTCACCTCGTCCGGACCACCCAGAACCAATAAATCCGCCTGTATACGGCTCAACTCATCGCCGGTGATCGTCATGAAACATGACCCGCCGCAAATCAAAGAAGCCTGTTGCGGCTGAAGGGGAAGTCCAAAACGGTTCAATTCTCCTCCGGTCAGGCCAATTTTGTCATCGAAGGTACTGACCCGAGTCCTGGAGGCGCCGATTGAAATCGTGTCCGCCGTGAGGGAACCGAAAAGCGACAGATCAGACGTCGTGATATCGATGGACCGTGCTGATATGTCCGTACCACTTGTCACGATAAATCTACCAGTGTCATCGGCACCTTCGTCTGCACGGATAACCAGATCTATTGGGGTAACCCGGTGCGTAAAATCGCTGGCAATCGTCACATCCTCATTGGCCTCTAACGTCAAATCACCCAGACTGAAAATCCCACCAGTGGTTGCCCGCAGGTCTATTGAACCAAAATTCGATTCAAGAGTGATCCCGGTGGACCTGAGGAACCTGATCGAATCCCCGCCGGTTAATGGGCTATTATTGCCGTTGAACATATTATCATAGTCCCCATTGAGGGAAAGATAAGAACCCCGTAGATCGGTGTTCACATCGATGCCGTTGTTCGCATTTGCGGCAAGACCCCCGTTAATCTCTAGACTATTGGACCCTACCCCCAATATGATCCTGGAAGAAGGATCAGCCGTTGCAAATAAACTCAACCCTCTTGCAATATCGTCTACAAAAATGTCCCCTCCCTGGAGGGTAATACCAGTCGCCGCCTGCATGCCGCTCAACTCCTCCTGCGTGATCGTCATACCGCAAGGCCCATCACAGATGGAAGAAAGGCCCCCCCCGGTCAAGCCAATGGTTCCCCCGGTTGAGCTAGAAATTACAATTGAGGAAGAAGATACAAGCGTGGGGAAAGAAAAAGAAGTGTCAAGAACCAGACCAGACGCTGTGATGTCTATATGGGCCGCAGATACACCCTCAGAACCTCCCCGAAAAAGTCCCAATCCATCGCTGTCATTATCAGCCCGAACGATCAAATTTCCCTGGATCGCCAGACCATTAGAAATCTGCACACCAGCATTCGCCACTAACGTCAAATCACCCTCGCCGATGATCCCGGGGCCGTTGCCAGCAATAGAGTCCTTAGATGCAAGCATTTGAATACCACTGAAAATACCATCCGATATAAGGGTGACCCCATCGCCAAATGTAATCCCATCATCAACGTCAGAGGAATTATCAAGAAACACTCGCAAAAAAATACTTTCAGCCGAGGTCAAATCCGTGTTCACATCAATCCCGTTTTCCGCAAAAGCTTCAAGGCCGTTGAACGTGGAAGGGTTCCCGGAAAAAGTAATCGAACCCTGATCAGACAATGCATTCAGGATAACCCTACTGTCAGCTGCACTGATCCCGTCCACAAATATATCGCCCGAAAGAACACCAAGCGAGTCACCAATCTCCAAACGACTCGCCTGCATGTGGCTCAACTCTTCGCCGGTGATTGTCATCCCGCAAAATGTGCCGCAAATCTCAGAAGTCTCAAAAAAACGAAGAGGTTGAAGCAGCCCTTGGCTATTTAGAAATCTGCTCAATTCCTTCCCGGTCAGGCCAATCGTGCCGCCGTCCGAGGTCGCGATGGAAATCGTGGGCGCTTCGAGGAAACCGAAAAGATCCAGATCGTTAGCCGTAATTTGGATGATTTTTGCCGATACGACCTGACCATCATTAACGTTTAAATCTTTATCAGAACGAACCACCAAAACACTCGGGGTTGTAAAATCGCTACCAATTGTCACATCACCATCCGCCACCAACGTCAAGTCACCCTCGCTGATGAGTCCGCCAGTGCTTGCACGCAGAGATAAACCATCCGCCGAAGTGAGAGTGATTCCGTCGATGAACGTGATCGCATCATCGCCGGGCAGTGGATTGAGTGGATCGCCGTCAGAGGTCCTATTATCATCTCCATGGAGAGAAAGACCGCTAATAGTTGTACCGCCAATAGTTGTGGTCAGATCCGTATTCACAACAATCCCGTTAAACGCACTGGCATTAAGACGCGGAAAAGTCAATTCCGGTATTTTCGCTCTGCCCAACTTTTCTACCCCAAACGTGATTTTACCCCTTGCGAATAAATCCACTAATGGCTTCTTGAAAGACGAAACGTCGTCAATAAAAATAGCACTTCCAACGAACTCAATGAGACCTTCAGAGAACCTAAAAGAAGACCCCACCTGCATGCGGCTCAACTCCTCATCCGTGATCGTCATGCTGCACGGCCCACCGCAAATCAAAGAAGTCTCAAACTCTGGCAGGGCCTCTCCGGTCAGGCCGAGCGTGCCTCCTCTCGTTCCAATACGTATCTTGGAATCAAAACTCCCGGTTACCGTCTTCAGAGTACCGAAAAGGTGCAGATCATCCGCCTTGATTAAGATTTGGTCCGCAAATACTTCCGCAACATCTGTAATCACTACATTTCCACCCCCAACAGCATTGTCATCCGCTAGAAGGGTCAAAGTTTTCTGGACCGTCAAATCAGACAAAATGGACACATCATCAAATCCTCCTAACCGTAAATCACCCTGACCAATGAGCCCGCCGGTGGTTGCACGTAGAGTTGTACTACCCACCGAACTGAGAATAACCCCGTCGCTGAACGTGATCGCATCATCGCCTGGCAGTGGATTGAGTGGATCGCCATCAAAGGTCCTATTAACATCTCCATCGAGAAAAAGATCGCCGACGAACGTGCTAATATTAACCTCCACATCAATTCCGTTGTCTGCACTAGCTCTTAGACCGTTGAACGTGGAAGGATTCCCCGAAAACGTGATCGATCCCTGATCCGACAAGGCAAACAGGTTCAAAGTACTCGCATTGGTCAAACTTGCTGAGGAAAGGCCATTGACGTACAGGTCACCGTTCTCGGTGGGTCCAAAAAGAATCCCGAACGGATCTAAGCCGATATCCAAACTCGATGCGGTGATGTTCTGAAGTTCGGAGTCTTCGAGAGTCATTCCACACGAAACGCCTCCGCATAGCGTACTGGTATCCACACCGGGACCAGAAAGACCCATGGTGCCCTGATCCGAAATCAGCAAGATCGTCTTACCCAAACCACTGTTCAGCGTTCCCTGAAGGTCGATATCGTTGGCTCTTATCCAAAGATCAAAACCGTTGGTGGAAACAGTAGCTCCTGAAGCGATGTTCAGGTTGCCAACTCCGTCCCCATTTACGGAACCTGCACCAAAATCTGCCGCCAAAAAGCCGGCAGGGGCCGACACCCCGTCAGGAAAAAGAAACGCGTCTTTAAAATCTCCGGGCTGTTGAAAGGTTAAGTCTACGTTGACATTGATATCCAGAAACGACTGGACAAACAACCCGGACCCAAATGTAGATGGATTGTTGACAAAATGAAGCGTTCCGGGAGATCCCAGGGAAAGGTCACGAAATGTGCTGGTATCGGCCACTGAGATATTATCCACATACATTTCTGCATTCGCAGGGTTGGGGGTGTCAAATGTTCCCAATAGCAACTCACGGGTGTTGATGCGGCGCAACTCATCGCTTGTGATCGTCATGCCACAAGGATTTCCTCCACACAAGGTGGTGGTATTGACTCCGGCACCCGCCACACCTAAAGTTTTAAACAACCTTGGGAAAATCTGAACCAGGTTTAAAGTATCTGTTCCTATAGTTTGCAGACTGCCCAACAAATGCAAATCGCTCGCCCCGATTCCGATTCCATTGGAGAAAGGCGCCGACCCGGTGGTGGTGATAGTCGCACCACTGGCCACTGTAAACGGACCGTTTCCGTCCCCATCAAAATCCGCGCGGAACGAAAGAAAGCCGGAAGAGGTGAAATCATCATTGATGGTGATCCCTTCATCGGCATTAAAGATCATGGTGCCATTGGCTAAAATTTCACTGAATGGGGCCGACAATTCAATTGCCCCAGCGGAAGCAATAGACCGAATACCAGTGAATTCCAGTGCATCCCCTCCTACATCAGGGCTCTTATCGCGGTTGGCGAGCAATAATATGCCACCTGTATCTGTGGTCAGGTCGGTATTAACATTGATGCTTCCATCCGCGCTGGCGGTCAGGCTGGGGAAAGTTGATTCATTGCCATTAAAATGGATGGAAGCCCCATCGGCCCGGGCATTCAGGGCCACAGAACCCGCGCTGGCCAAACTTGCAGAGGAAACGCCGTTGACGAATATGTCACCGTTATCGGTGGGCCAGAAAAGAATCCCGAACGGATCTCTGCCGATATCCAAACCCGATGCGGTGATGTTCTGAAGTTCAGAATCTTCGAGCGTCATTCCGCAGGAAACGCCTCCACACAACGTACTGGCATTCACACCGGGACCCGAAAGGCCGATTGTGTCGTGATCCGAAATCAGCACGATCGTTTTACCCGAACCACTGTTCAGCGTTCCCTGAAGGTCGATATCGTTGGCTCTTATCCAAAGATCAAAATCATTGGTGGAAACATTGGCTCCAGTGGCAATGTTGAGATCTCCCACCCCGTCTCCACCTCCGGAACCCGGAAAGTTATAATCAGCAACCAACAGGCCCGCTGGGGCCGACACCCCGGCAGGAAAAAGAAACGCGTCTTTAAAATCTCCCGGCTGTTGAAAGGTCAGATCCACATTGACATTGATGTCCAGAAACGACATGGCAAACAACCCGGACCCAAAGGCAGAAGGATTATTGACAAAATGAAGCGATCCTGGAGATAACAGGTAAAGGTCACGAATCCCGCTGGTATCGGACACCGAGATATTGTCCACATAGGTTCCCACATTCGCAGGGTTGGTGGCTTCAGCGCCACTCCCCAAGAACAACCCAACGGTGTTGATGCGGCTCAACTCATCGCCTGTAATCGTCATGCCGCAGGGGTTTCCCCCGCAAAGGGTGGTGGTGTCTACCCCCAAACCAGCCAAACCCACCGTTTGCTCCAAAGTGGGAAATATTTGAATCGAGTTGACAGGATCGGACCCTATGGTTTCCAGGTTGCCCAACAAAATAAGGTCGCTCGCCCCGATTGATATTCCAATGCCGAAAGGTGCCGACCCGGTGGTGGAGATAGTCGCACCACTGGCCACCGTAAAGTCTCCGGAACCATCGCCATCAGAATCCGCGTTGAAAGAAAGAAAGCCGGAAGAGGTGAAGTCGTCGTTGATCGTGATATCACTCGTGGCGTTCAGCGTCAGACCCCTCACATCAATACCTCCCGTCGTCGCATCCAAGGTAATAGCGGACGGCGTAAAGGGAGTGGTCCCTGCTGTAAGGGTGAAGCTTTCAGCAAAGTCAGCAAGGGTGATTGTGTCATTTTTAAAACTGCCATCGAGATCCAAAGCGTTATCAAAATCCCCGTCAAAAATCAGATCTCCCACCTTCGTCGTCACGTTGCCTGCAATCTGGACCCCCGAATCAGCATTCGCAACTAAGGTGT
The DNA here is from genome assembly GCA_029261595.1 of Nitrospinaceae bacterium. Taxonomy (GTDB): domain Bacteria; phylum Nitrospinota; class Nitrospinia; order Nitrospinales; family VA-1; genus JADFGI01. The sequence continues at coordinate 25,802 of JAJDAZ010000022.1, forward strand.
TGAAGAATGTTGATTGTCCAAGGATGATTTTCCCTCCTTGCTCCAGGGCGTTCAATTCCACCCTGCCGATGTCTTGACTATGAACAGGATCAAAAAGATTGCCTGAGAAAACAACGGACGTAGTCGGGCCTCCCAGTACCAGCATTCCTGTCTTGATGTTAGACAATTCGCTTGCATTCAGGCTGATGTTACAAGTTCTCCCGTCACAGGACATTGACGATGATCCTACCGTGCTAAGGAAACCGTTGACTTCCACCGAGCCGAATTGTTGAGACGACGCGATTGAAATCACTCCATTCATCGGGTCCAGAGTCTCCAGCCTGCCTAACAAACCAACACCTGTCGCAAAGATATCAATGTTCGAGCCGGATACTGTCACTCCGCTTCCAACTGTGAACCCACCACCGTTCACCATCAGGTCGCCCGCAATAGTGGTTAAATCTGCATTAATGTCGACCCGGACATCTGCTAGCACGGTCAGACTGCTCGAAGTAAATTCATCAAAAATAAAGATGGAGTCCCCGGCCTCAAGGATCACATTCGCATCACCCGAAATCCCGCCTGTTTCTGAGCTGAGAGACAGGTTCCCTGCAGAGGTCAGCGTTCGGAGGCCGGTGAGGGCGATTGAATCATCCGCAGTAAGAGGGTTGCTATGCGGAAGACCATCGGAATCACCATCCAGGGTCAGGTCGCCCACTTCGGTGGTTAAATCGACGTTGACGTCAATTCCATTTGCCGCTGAAGCAGACAAGCGGTCGAAAGTCAGAGGCAATCCGTTGAAGGTGATTTCCCCGTCAGGGTTAAGAGCAGAGAGAGAAAGATTAATGCCTGCACCGTCGATTCCGTCCACGAAGACGCTACCGCCAAAGTCATCAACCGAACTGCTTACACCCACAAAGATAAAACTTAAACTGGCTGTACTGATATTTCTCAGCTCTTCATTGGTGATCGTCATACCACATTGCACCCCACCGCAGATCAGGGATGGTGCATCGGGAGAAATCAGTTCACCCGTAAGACCAATTGAGCCGCCGTTCGGGCTAGAGATAAACACTGGTTCACCAGACAGCACAGACAGTTCACCAAACAGAGCCAGGTCCCTGCCGATCAGCTCAAACTGACCCCCTGGGGGGAAATCAAACATGACGGTGAAATCATCCAAAATCGAGATCAACCCCCCCGCCTCCAAGGTTGTGTCAAAAGAACTGATCTTGCCCGTCTGCGACTTAAGCGTCAAGTTGGCCGCGGAAGTCAGAGTGATTTCGTCGGCAATGACAATGTTATCTCTTCCATCCGCTGAACCATTAAAATCTCCATTAAGCACGAGATCGCCAATGGTGGTGGTCAGATCAACCTCCACATCGATCCCGTTGTCTGCAAAGGCAAGAAGGCCGTTGAACGTTGAAGGATTCCCGGAAAAGGTGATCGAACCCTGATCGGACAGAGCATTCAACTCAAGAGAACCAATGTTCTGACTGTCCACCGCATCGACAGCATTAACAAAAACAAAATTGGTGGTGTCATCTCCGAAAATAAGTTTGCCGGCGGAGATATTCGCCAACTCGCTACCCACAAAAGTGATATCACATCCCAAGAGGCACCCATCTGATACCCCACCTGTGGCTAAAATACTGCCATCGATTCCTATAGTTCTACGGGCATTTGGGGTAATGGTTATCGTTCCATTCACAAGATCATGTGTTGCCAGGGTGCCAGCGAAAATCACTCCCCGCGACTGAATATCGATATTGGAAGCGGACACCGAACTACCAGTACCGACAAAGACTAAACCCCCAAAATTTAAATCCTGGTTTGCGTGGGCGATCAGAAACAGGTCGTCTGCCACGGAAAAATCGCCAAAGATTCTTATGTCTCTATCTGCCGATATAAAAACATCTTCCAGAAATTCAACCTCGCCATCAATACGGATGGAAGCCCCATCGGACAGAGCATTCAGGGTCAAAGAACCCGCGTTGGCCAAGCCGGCGGGAGCAACTCCATTGATGAAGATGTCATCGCTTTCCGTGTTCCAGAAAACCATGTTGAAAGGATCTCGTCCAATCTCCAAACCGGAAGCCGTGATGTTCAATACTTCGGAATCGTCCAGAGTCATACCGCACTGCGCCCCGCCGCACAGGGTATTGACGTCCACCCCAAGTCCCGCTATCCCGAAGGTCTCGTTGTCAGAGGCCATGAGATAAACTTTGCCGGCACCGCTGTTTATCGCTCCCTGCAAGTCGATATCGTTGCCCTTCAACCAAAGGTCAAAACCAGTGGTTGATACGGTGGCTCCGGAAGCAATGTTGATATCTCCAATACCATCCCCAATAACGTCAGTGCGGCCAGTAATCGCCTGGCTATAATCGGCAAACAAGAAACCGGCGGTTCCTTTTACTCCAGTTGGGAATAATCCCGTACCTATTGAAAAATCCCCCACCTTTTGAAAGGCTAAATCAACGTTGACATTGATATCCCCAAAGGCGCTGGCAAACAGGCTGGAACCGAATGTCGAAGGGTTGTTGACAAAATGGAGTGAACCCGCTGAGTTCAGAACCAGTTCATCAAAGGTCGCGGTATCTGCGGCAGAGATATTGTCCACAAACATCTCGGTGGTTATGGGGATTGAAGCAATAGTTCCACCAATCCATAATAATTCGGTGCTTATTCGGCTGAGTTCATCACTGGTGAGGGTCATTCCACATTGCACCCCACCGCAAAGGGTGCTGGTGTCCACCCCCGCTCCCGCAATGCCAAGGGTGGAACTACTATAAAAGTGGCCTATGGTAATTAAGCTGAATTGTGAAGAAGATCTGGCTGTTTCGAGGTTGCCCAACAAAATAACGTCGCTCGCCCCGATTGATATTGCATCAGCAAAGGCCGCACCAGCCACTGAAACTGTCGCACCACTGGCCAAAGTAAATGGACCATTTCCGTCGCCATCAAAATCCGCCCCGAATAAAATAAACCCGGAAGAGGTGAAATCGTCATTGATGGTGATCCCCCCATCGGCATTAAAGATCATGGTGTCATTGGCTGAAATTCCACCGGTGGGGGCCGACAATTCAATTTCCCCGGCGGAAGTGATATTACGGCTGCCGGTAAACCTAAGTACATTTCCTCCGCCGGGAAAATTATCGAGGTCGGCGAACAATACCAGGTCGCCGGTGTCTGTTGTCAGATCGGTATTAACATTGATGCTTCCATTCGCACGGGCGGTCAGACGGTTAAACGTCGAGGGATTATTCAAAAAGGTAATGGAGTCATCAGAGAATCCAGATATAATCCTCAGAGTGCCAATATTGTTGCTGTTTGCCGCGGAAACTCCATCGACATAAACATCCGCGCTAAGAGTCGTAAAACCGTCAGTCCCGATCTCTAGAGTATTTGCATTGATGTGACTGAGTTCCTCTCCGGTGATGGACATCCCACAGGGCAATCCGGCACATATATTCAAGGTATCGCCTGTACCGACTAAAACAGGGCCCCCAATTCCGATGTCAGCGCCGGCAAGAACTGAAATACTTGTAGGGCCGTCTCCTGAATTGAGATTTCCGGCTAGATTGACATCATTCGCCTGAATACTGAGAAGCCCACCTTCCGTATTGACTGTGACACCCGACCCCACAATCACATCCCCACTGCCACTCAAATCCGTATCCGCCAGAAGGGAGATTCTAAGGCTGTCGATAGAACTGGAGCTCGTATTGGTGTCCAGGATGGATTGGAAAAGAGTGATGTCATTGATGGCCCTGAATGTCAGACGGTTGCTACCGGTTCCGTTGTAATCCAAGGTTGTAAGCAGAGAAATATTACCAGCGCCAGAACCAGTGAGCCCTGTTTGGACCGTCACATTGGCCCCGCCTGTCAAAGCGCCTACGATCAGGTTAACGCCTAATGAGGCGTTGCCTGATGATATAAAAGGGTTGGTGTTTCCAATGCTAAAACTCCCACTACCCGAGACGATGCCGATGTTTCCCGGATCGATCAGCCATTCGCCGCCGTTGCCGTTGGGAGCGGAAACATCTGCGGCATTCAGGATCTCAAAGCTGACCAGTCCCGATGTTTCTATGAAACCGCCATCCCCTGATTCTGATCCGCCACGGGCACTGAGATTGCCATGGATTTTTGCGGTGTCATCCGCCCAAACAATAATCGTTCCACCATCACCAGATGTTATCGCATCCGCCGCGATGCTAGAATTTTTACCAATGAAAGTGGCAAACGCAGCGGGGATCTCACCTTGACCTTGAAAATCACCGCCGATTAAAGCTGTGCCGCCGCCTTTGTCACCGGACACATCCACCAAAGCATCCTCAAATAAGCCAACTTTCTCTCCGGTCACCTGAACGGTTCCGCCTTTTTCTCCTTCATCGCGTCCGGATGCATCAAGATTCCCAGAAATATTTACGATCCCGCTCTCGCCGCCGGAAAGATAGATCCGGCCTTCTTTTTCTACCACGGTGCGGGCTTCAATCATCCCTTCCTGGTTGATCACGTTTTTGATGATCTCGCCTGCCCGCTTCACCGAAAGAGACACCTGGCCGCCGTCCGCACGGATCAATCCCTCGTTACTTATATTGGAATCAATTACATTTCCCTCAGCATCTGTGGCGGTTCCTTCAACGGGTTCGGTGATGGCAAAGTTAATTAGGTCGTCGCCAATAAAATCTAATGTCGCGGCCTTGCCGGAACCCAAAGCAACGGAGCCCAAATTGGCGATGATGCTTCCACGGTTAGTCACCGATGGGGCCAACAGGCCCACATAGGAACCATTGATTGCGCCTTCATTGAGGATCGAAGCGAGACTCCGGGTCGGGTCCTGGAAGAATCTGTAATTGCGGTCGAGAAAATCCTGGTCGGAAATGCTAAGGGTGGTGGCCAGTAGGCCATGAACATCGACCTGTGAACCGGGTAGGAAAATAACGCCAGAGGGATTGCTGATAAATACTTGCCCGTTGGCCGTCAAGCGCCCGGCAATTCGGCTGGGATCGGCACCCACCACCCGGTTGAGTGCAACAGAATCAATGCCGGGTTGGAAGAACTGTACGGACTCCGAGCCGCCGATGTTGAAACCCTGCCAGTTGATGATGAGATTATTGTTGTTCTGGTTGATCGTCAGATCTTGCGGGGTGGGCTGATTAATCGTTCCATTAGCCGCACCCCCAACAATCTGTCCTCCTTCAGGTAGCGCCTGCACCATCGGCGGAAAAAGTATAATTAATAATATGAAAACAAAAATAGAGGAAGAAAGGAAGAGGGGAATTGAAGTGCAAAGATTGAACTTAATTCCAGGGAAAACAAGTTTGTGAGAACTACTCGTCATGATATTTCCCAAAAGAGTTTCTATTCTCAGAACGAAATTGGTCTGCAACAAAAAGCGCAACTACGATAGTTACGGCACAAAATCACTTTCGGCTTGTAGCAAATTCCAAGATTTATGCCAATAGCCTATATAGGTCATAAGTAATTATCCCTATACTGAATCGAGTTTTTTCCTAACAATTTCAAAAGGTTAAAAAGAGTTCCCATAACGCATTATAGGCAGGGAGAACAAGAATATTTTTCGAGCATTCATATTAAAATTCCTCTTGGGGAAAAAGCGTACAACCCATCGTATTATTGGCTATCTTGGTAGGTGAGGTCATAGCAGTGAAGACATCGAAAGTTGAGGCCGCCTGGGGGCTTGGGCTAGCCCCCAGAACCTCGGATCGATTTAAAGAACGCATCGCCCGGCTTTAGATCCGTGTGCGGATGAACACCGCATCGGGCAATACGTTCGCCGCTTTAACACATGGTCTAAATGCCCTGGGCTGTCATCCGCCTGACTTTCGGGCCTAAAAAATGGTTCCTTGCATGCAATCAGTGGCCATGACGGTCTGGGGATGGGGTCATAAACCACCACCCTGGCCGACGCAACTATTATTTGTTGCGCCTGACCCACTGAACGTCCCATTGGGGCAAATCTCGTCAGTGATTTCAGGCAGAGGCTGACCAAATGACGTGGTGAGATTGACGCCAGTAAAGTCAGCTCCCAATAGCGTTCCGAGCGCAAATATTCCTCCTGCAATCTCGCAGTTAACGAATCGCGCATTGGTCAGGTTCGTTCCGATAAACGATGCATTGACGACGAGAGATCCGTCGCTGGTCGCAAGATCAGCGAACGTGGCACCGACCATGGACGCATCGTTAAAGATCACTCCACTATTAATGGTTATGAAGAGGACTGCACCATCCAAATTGGCGTTGTTGAATTGCGTACCCCTGATGTCCGCTCCGGTCATGTCCGCTCCGGTCAGGGTGGCACCGTTTAGGGTGGTACCAACCATAAGGGCTTCCACCAGTGTAGCGCCGGTCAGGTCGGCACCTGTCATGTCGGTTAAGGTCAGATTCGCACCGGTCAGGTTCGCGCCGGCCAAGTTGATGCCGATCAGGTTGTCGCCGGTCAAATCACACCCCGAAAGGAGTGCTCCGGGCACAAGATTGAAGCAGTCAATGATACTTCCCGAAGGAAGGGCGCAGATTATGTTGCTACCAGCATCGAAACCAATGATAGATTCCCCTGCTGGACAGGTTTGCCCTGCCAGGGCGAGGGCACCTGGTAAACCAGCAACACCTTGAGGCCCAGTTGCCCCAACTGCCCCCGGAGGACCTTGAATTCCTTTGATTCCTTGTTCGCCTTGCGGACCTTGGTCCCCTTGCGGGCCCTGCGGCCCTGGCGTGCCGCCCGCGCCGGACGCGCCAAAGTTGGCATGAAATTTGGCTTTATGTTTCTTTTTGGTCTTTACGGTCAGAAGGTAGGTTCCATCCTTCACCACCACTGGGTTGCCTGGGTTGTTCTGGTCTTCGGGTATTCCCGCGATCACCTGCTTACCTTCCGTATCCGTTTCCAGCACATTCAGGATCAAATCAACGGGAGTTTTGTGTTGCCCGTTTCTTCCAAGAATCACTGTGGTCACTCCATCGATATGAAGATTTTCCCCGTTGATGTCGATCTGTGTTTTATCTTCACTGACCACAGCAAAGCTAATCACCGGCTTTTTATTATTTTTGCCCTTGTCATCATCGTCGTCATCGTCATCAGCAAGCACCGGCGCGGCAAAAGTTAAAGCCAAAACCAATGTCAGTAACAACAACCGCAGTCCATACCAAGAGGATCGTTCACCATCCCCATTCTCAACTTCTGATCCACTACAACTCAGCAGGTGTCTCATGATCTCTTCTTCCTTTCAATCAATTGACGGTGGATACCACTATCACTTAACTTTTTATTAGGCACGGGTAGTAAAACCCGTGCTAACACGGGTCCATACCAAGAACCCGTTAAAGTGTTGAACGATAAATTCTCAAATCTCCTAATTCCCTAAATCGCATCTATTTGACCTGCCTTGAAAAGCCCAAAACGACATGTATTAGCATTATTTTAATGCAAATAAAAATGCAATTAACCAACCCATTGCCAATGAAACGTATAGAAAATAAATCAAAAAATTTGTATTTTTCACTTTTCAACCTCAAAAATAAGTTAGAAGCAAATGATTAAAAGTGAATCCAGCCAACCCGCAAAACCTCCCGGACTTTATTTGTTCATTCCAGATTTATCTTCCCCGGCTTTTCTTTGAGTTTTTCCTTTCAATGAATTTTTAAATGATTCATGCAAATTAAACTTCTGGTTAATCATGGCCACCATTGCTCCGCGAGCATGAACTCCCAGTTTTTTATAAATGCTTTTCACATGGTTTTTTGTGGTTGCAGTGCTGATGCGCAAACTGGAAGAGATTTCCTTGTCTGTTGCACCGTTGCCTGCCAACATAGCCACTTCAGTTTCTCGACGTGTAAGGTCAGCCATTTTCTGATTTTCCACCCATTCCGGTCCGTCCGTTTTCAAACTATGCTTGCTTTTATTCATTAAGGGACAATGTTGGCAATATTTTAAATTCAGATAAATTGGACTATCTGAGTCTTATGGTAAATTAAAATAGAATTTTTCTGAGGAAGGGGAAATAACCTATTTAAGCTATTTTTTACGACGGGATTTAGTTTATTTAAAAAATTAACTTTTCTTATTTCTAACGAGTAGGAGGAGACAGGTTCATTCAATTGTTTAATAATGATTTAAATGATTGAGGGGGATTGGCCTCATGACCGAACCTTCGGGAGGAGAGATGCAAAATACCTTTCATGACAACTGTTTTCGCGCTTCGGATAAAAAATAACCCAATTAGGCTATATACCAAAATTTGAAAATAAACTTTCCTTCTGTACAATAGCCAGTCTTAAAACAAAGGACCTTAATGATAATCATCGTATTTTAGACATATTGATTTTGCACCCAGGTTGCACTTCACCCGCAATGGGCAACCATGATTTTGTAAGAACGTAGATATGTGATCCACTCTGTTTTAATGAGGGTAAAATGTCAGGTCGAAACGAGCCAGCTCATCTTCCTGAAAAGGATTACCTCGCCATTCTGGACTTGATCCAGAAATTCCACGATTGCCGGTCACGCAAGGATCTGGCAAATTGCATCCAGGTCCATCTCCTGCCTTTTGTCAATTGTGAGGGAGCGGCCTACGGTTTTTTCGATTTAGATATACCTTCCGAACAATACAGCAATATACACCTGATGGATTGTGTCGGCTATGATGATGGCGAGGCCGAGGTCTTTGCTAAAGCTCACCCCTATTTAAAGCACTTGAAATCAGCGTTTTTAGCTAGCAACCGACCCGTTGTAGGTGTAGATATTGATTTCCCCAGAGAAATGGTAAAAAACGAATTGAATATTTTTCTTCAGGACCATCCCGAGCATCGAAACAGTGGCTTTGTGACGCGTTTTGAATCCGCCATGGCGATTGTTGACCGGCCTGATTTTTTTGTAGCTTTAGGTGTTCACCGGTTATTTCCGAACACGGAGGTATTCACTCATCGAGATGTCCGAGTGTTAGAACTTCTCCAACCGCATTTGACCCAATCCATAAAAACCATCGCATTGAATGGGGAATTGAAGCAGTTCAAAGCCTTCACCGAATTTCTGGCCGAAGTGCCAACGGCATTAGCGCTCGTCAGTCTGGATCATCGGGTGATTTACTGCAATGATGCGTTTAATAAGCTGTTGCCCATCCAACCTGGGCTTAGATTGCCCGAAGATTTATCCAATCATCTGTATAAAGAAATTACCCGATTCAATCCCCCCTTCGACATCAATACTTCCTCCACAGAGCTTCCTTTCTATAAATTGCCAAATGGAGTTTTCCGAGTGGTCCTCACCCAACTCAATTCGGCAGAGGAACTTGAAGAACAATGCTGGTTGTTGAAACTGAAACCCGCCGTGGAAGCGTTTTCCAAGATGAACTTGTTGATGCAAGAGCGGGGCCTCACAGGGCGGGAAATGGAAATCGTGGCGTTGGTGCGCGATGGAATGGACGATCAGGAGATTGGAGACCGCTTGTTTATCAGCTTTCATACTGTAAAAAACCATCTCAAGAGCATCCATCAAAAGCTGAACGTTCACACACGCGCAAAACTGGTTGCGGTGTTGAATTGCAATGGCGATAGAAACGAACCGTTGGAGCAAGTTTAACCATGCAACATAGGGCCAACAATTCTTCTGTATCCCTTCCCGAAAAAGACTACCTCGCCATCCTGGATCTTATTCAGAAATTTCACGATTGCCGCGATCGAACCGAATTGAAGCTTTGCATGCAAAACCATCTTCTTCCGCTAATAAATGCTGACAGGGCCAACTACGTTTGGATGGATGTCGACTTTTCAAACAGTATCACAAACGTCCGGTGCATAGACCTCGTCGGTTATCAGCCAAAATATGGATTTTCCATAGAGAAAACCCCTAAGTACATGACTGATTTAAACCAAAAAATCACCAAAACCAATCTTCAAGTAATTTCCACTGACATCGATGTTCCCCTAAAAAACTTTCAAATGGGCATTGAAATTTTTTTTAAGGAAAATCCTGAATTTAAAAAAGAAGATTATCCAGATTTAGCCAAAAGTAGTGGAGCCATCGCTCTTGTCGATCGGCCCGACCTCATAACGGCAATTGGAATTCAAAGGATTTCTCCCAACACCGAGGCCTTCACTCTTCGGGATGTTCGCATGATGGAACTCCTGCAACCTCATATCATTCAATGTATTAAAACCATTTTCCTAAATGAGGAGTTAAAACAATATAAAGCATTGTCGGAGACGTTGGCGGAAGTTCCCACGGCTATGGCGCTGATCAGCCTGGATCACCGGGTGTTATTCCGAAATGCGGCCTTTTCTCAGTTACTGCCCATTCAAGCAGGTCAACGACTGCCGCGTGACATTATCGACCCAATGAAGAAGAAAGCGTCCAGATACAATCCTCCTTTCGAGTCTGATTTGTCGGCCATGGACTTTTCTTTTGTGAAACTGCCTCAGGGGGTGTTTCGATTGGTAGTTTCTCTTTTAAACCGGCAGGGTGAGGAGGAAGGCCAATGCTGGCTTCTGCGGTTGAAGCCCGCCGTGGAATCATTTTCCAAGATGAACTTGTTGATGCAAGAGGAGGGACTCACCGGGAGGGAAATGGAAATAGCCTCCCTGGTCCGTGACGGAATGGACGACAAGGAAATTGGAGGTCGCCTGTTCATCAGCATTCATACGGTGAGAAACCACATCAAGAACATCCATCAAAAGCTGGACACTCATACACGGGCAAAACTTGTTGCAGTGTTGAACCCTGGAGAGGAAGAACACTCTGGTTAGTAAGATTTGAAAAATATTTCTTAAAACAATATTGCCAAACACCTCAGGACTTCCTAGGTGTTTCTCAGGAGGTAGACCCATGCGACCTGTCATTATTTTTTGTTTTATTTATATCAGTCTATCCGGATTCAATACAGCGCACGGGTTAACCTCCCAGGAAAAAGGAACGGAACTGGCTTATAAGGTGGAAGAAAATTATGACTATTTCGGCAACTTCACTTCCGATGTGGCAATACACATCTCGGATGGGAAAGGGAATGAAGTCGTTCGCTCCATGAAGATGGATGTTCTTGAAGCTCCAGGCGACGGCGACAAAATTCTCATGCGCTTTGAAAATCCGTCGGATGTAAAAGGGACGGCATTTTTATTTTTTAGCCATAAATCCAAATTTGACGATGTCTGGGTCTACATTCCGGATATCCGGCGAGTCAAGCGTATTAGTTCCCAAACCAAGGGAAGCGACTTCATGGGCACCGAATTCATTACGGAAGACATGGTGCGTCAAGAACCCGAAAAATTCACCTACAACTGGATCGGAGAAAAACCCTGCGGCAACCTTATGTGTGATCTCGTGGAACGATTCCCGGTTGAAAAAAGCTCAATTTATTCAAAACAGGTTATGTGGCTCGATCAGGACAAGCTACGGTTCCAGAAATTGGACTACTACAACAAAAAAGGAGAATTCGTAAAAACCTTAAATTTTATTGGCTATAAATTGTATGAAGGAAAATTCTGGCGATGGGATGAGCACCATATGATCAACCACGCCACCGGGGAGGTCACACGTACTGAATTCAAAACCTGGGATTACAGTGTCAGATTAAAGCCCCGTCAATTTACTGTGAATGGGCTAAAAAATGTCCGGTGAAAATAATTTTCTTTTCCCTTTGAAATAAATAAGCCTTTTTTTCACAATTCCTTAGCGACCGAAGTCCTCTATAATCTGTCCTGTTTTAGCCCTTGGTCTAAGCTTTACCCTCCTTTTTTTAATCCCTTTCAACAAGATAGAGTCGAAGAACCGTTACACAGCTGTGACATTTACGTAACGGCTTCGCAACACCCCCCCCATACCCTGATTAAGTGCTTGAAATTAAGTAGCATGCTTTAGCGGGAAATGGGGTTACTTGCTCAAACGACACTGCCTTATCAATTCGAAATTGGGATTCTTTATCTGTTTGATCTTTTTCATACAGTTTAAAGGAATCGCCTTTGCTCTTGACCTTCGTGGATTTGTGGAAGCAGAAGCCAGGATTTTTTTCAATCCGGTTATCAATCCCGGCCAGGAGGATCACACCATTTCTGGAGTTTTGTCTCCCGAACTGTATCACCAGTTCGACAATGGCACCCAAATCTACTTCATTCCCTTTTTCCGTCTCGATCATGCGGATGACGAACGAACTCATTTCGACCTTAGAGAATTAGATTTTATTTTTTCTCAGGATTCGTGGGACCTTCGTTTTGGGGTTCGTAAAGTGTTCTGGGGGGTGACCGAGACTCAGCATTTGGTAGACATCATCAACCAGACGGACTTACTGGAAAGCCCGGACGGCGAAGAAAAGCTGGGTCAGCCTATGGTCAATCTTGCCCTGATACGGGATTGGGGAACCGTGGACTTTTTTGTTTTGCCTTATTTCCGGGAAAGAACCTTTCCAGGACGGGGTGGACGGCTTCGACCTCCACTTTTAGTTGATATGGACCAAACCCGTTTTGAAAGCGATACGGAAGAATGGCATACGGATTTCGCCGTTCGATATTTTCATTCCATCGGCAAATGGGATATCGGTTTGTCTCACTTTTACGGCACCAACCGGGAACCGACTTTTCAACTGGGATTCAAAAAGGATGGGGAACCCGTCCTGATTCCATTTTACGAACAGATAAATCAAACTGGCTTGGATATTTTATACGTATATGATAACTGGATCTGGAAACTGGAAGCGATTTACCGTCAGGGGATGAAACCAATAGATTATTTTGCTTCCACCTTTGGTTTTGAATACACGTTCTCCGGCATTTGGGGAACTGGGATGGATTTTGGCGTTCTCAGCGAATGGATGTACGATGAACGAAAGGACAATGCAACCAATCCATTGCAAAATGACATTACCTTCGGAATGCGAATGGGAGTAAACGACATCAATGGAACGGAAATTCTGATCGCGCTCGTTCAGGACCTTGAAAGTTCCACAAAATCTTTTTTTATCGAAGCTAGTTCCCGGTTGAGCGAACACTGGCGACTCACCGCCGAGATTCGAGCCTTGATAGATCAGCCTTTGGATGATCCTTTATTCCCTCTTCGAGATGATGATTTCGCGCAAATCAGTCTGGCCTATCATTTTTAATTCATTATTTTGGAGTAATTCATGGTCAGGCATAGAACCCGCTTTTGTCCACCTTCAACACCAAGCACATTGCAAATCAGACAGACTGGTAATTCTTCACCTGGGCAGAACTTATGGACTCAATAGAATTCTTGGACTGCCTCTAATAGCACGAAAAAAAACAATCAAGGAAACCAGCAAAAAATCAAAATTTACCAGTTCATTTTATTTAGGAAAATTCGTATTTAATCCGAGAAATTTACCGGCTAAAACCTTCCAAAAGCAATTCTCATGCCCAGCAAAATCCGTTCCGCGTTTTTTCATCCCAAACTAACTGCAACTTTTTCCCAAATTAAATGAGCGGTTTTAGTTACCCCCGTGACTATTCATTGCCCTCTATATCCAATATAAAACCTCAGGCATTGAGGGGGTAGGTTTCCGATCCTTCCCTATGATTTAAAAGTGAAATCCTCAGCATAAAAATCTATCTAAATACTGCGCTGCTGCGATTCCTCAAAAGCCTGGGAGGACCAATGGACCCAAGCCATACTTTAAATCTTTCCATATTAAATATAACTCTGTAATTCTATTTTTATTGGGGAATTTTAGTTCCAAACTGCACGCATATAAAATTGACGATCCGCCCCGGTTCCAAGGTGGAGACTCCCAGGGATTTCCATATCCCCGGTATTGAATCGTAAATGCTCCAGTATTGGTTTCATGTAGAATTTTTGCCTTTTTGAACGGTGGTTTTTTATTTAAGGCGAATTGTTATCATGCCGCGCATTTTTGCGGCATGATATTGCCTATCACCGGACACTCGACCTTGCCATCGTTGCCATAAATTGCCATCACCCGATTAGCTACCATTTTGGTTTTCTCGTATTTCCCGTTTTTACAAAGGTTCAAAGTCGCGACGGAATATCCTATTTCCTCGCTGACTTGCTTCGCACCTTTTTGCTGAAGGTTTTGCTTGAGGAGTTTCAACCCGGTTCCAGTCATCGTTCACCTCCGGGCATTCTTTCAGAACCGGACGTTCAGGGCCGTCATCCTGGACCAGTTGCCAGTGGCATCCCTCCCTCTGGCCACGCTGACCCACCTTGCGCGCATATTTGTTACGCTCAAGAATCTTGATATAGTTCATCGCAGTTGCTTCTTTTACATCCGCCAGCTTCATGATGTCCTTCAATAGGAAAATCCTTTTGATGCGCATCGCCTTCCACATTCGGTCGCGAATCTTCCCTGGCTTTTTATTTTTCTTTAAACGACCAGGCAGGGCCTTCCGGTCCACGATCTTCCAGGTCTGGTTTTTTCTATTTAAGCCATTTTTTTGATTAATAAAAAGTTTTCCCTCATCAATTAATTCCAGGTAGCCCTCCTGGGTCAACTTGCGCATGACCCGGAGCGCCGCCTTTTCTTTTAGTCCTGTCTCATAACAGGTGTGGACCAAAGTGACCGTTTTTTTACGGTAGGTCGTTAAAAATTCAACGATGGATTTTAGTGGGGTTTTGGGTTGGCTCATGATCGTCGTTCTCGCTGTTTTTCTTTTGCCCAGGTGGGAGCCAGGTGATCGGCGGTGATTGCTTTTAGGTTAGGAGTACGCTTGTGCAGGCGTTCAGCCAGATCAAACAGGTCGTTGGTGACGCGGAACTTACCTTGGCCTGTCTTTGCGATGTATTCGTATCCACTGTCGTCGATCTCCGCTTTGTAGACTTGCTTGCCCAGCATCTTGATTTCTGTAATGTCGAACAGTTTAAATTGGACGATGGCCCGGATGCGGTCGACCAAGTGAGGGAAACGCTGGATCTTTTTATCTATATTGCCCATCCCGTAAATGATGATTGGGGTGTTGGCCATGTCGTTGAGGTCGCGGATGATTTCTATGATTCCCGCCTGCACCATGTAGTCGGCTTCATCCAGAATCAAAGTACGCGGACGCATCAATAACTGCTCAAGGGCCTGGTTGAATAGGTGGGATGTGTAACCTCGCGGCTCCTCGCCCAGTTCGGCGACGATGGAATGCAACAGGCTTTTAGGTTTGTCGATGTATTTGCATCGGACGTAGACGGTGTCGTCTTCCATCGCCTGTTTCTGTGTGATAAAAGTTTTTCCAGTACCGGGCGGACCGAAAATCAACATCATTCCCATTCGGCCTTTGACGCCTTTTTTTAGGACTTCCATTCCGGCAAAGAACGCCTGCACGTTTTTGGTTTTGACAAGCTGGTGATTCATAGACTAAACTCCTTAAAGTTTCTTTTTTTGTAATGGGGCCGGTTGTCGTTCCCGCGACACGGTCTTTTTTTATTGCTTCACAGTTGCAGTTTTCAAAGGACCGTCCATTCCCAGAAATTTTTTCCCGGTTTCGGTCCTGTAAAACTCTTCCAAAAATATTTCTTCCGATTCACCGAGTGGACGTTTAAGCCCTGCCAGATGATTGTAATAATCAGAGTCGGTTGCAAAGAAGTGGATCACCTCCGACTGGGGTTTTTGGGCTTCAGGCTCCGGCAATTCAGGGAGGTTTTCCGCTTCGATGACCGGCACGGCCTCCATCGCTTTAGGTCCGGTGAACTCGTCTTCTATGCTTTCAAATTTTTCAGGAAGATCATCCGGCGCGGCTTCGGTCATCTTGTCCCACGGCAGGGCGTTGATTACGTCCATATCGCCAGTGGCTTTCATCGCTTGCCGTGCAATTTTTGTGGTTTGCTTTTTCAGTGAGCGGTGTTGACCAATATGGTATTTCAGGTCTTCCACATCTTTGGATTTACCCAGCAAGGCCGCCATCGGGTGCACCTTGTCTTTGCGTGGGGCGCGGAAAATATAATCGCCGTTTTTGGCATAGACGTGAATGTGAGTGATGTCGCAGAAGTCGTATCTAATGACAACCTGTTCGCGCAGGCCGTAAAGCGATTCATGAAAATAATCTCCGCCCAGAAAACTGACACCGTTTCGCCCGATGCGTTTGACCACTGCGTCCAGCATCAGGTCATTTAGTTTTCCTTGATCTATTCCAGGTCCGCGCCCGGATTCAAACACCTGGCCTTTTTGCTGGCCCTTCAAGGTTGGGTGTTGGGTCCATGCGTGGAAGCCCCACCACTTTTCCAATGCGGCCATAACCTGTGGGATCTCCATGACATTCTCTTTGTAAAATGCTTTCATTAGTTTTTCGTTACGCATCAGGGAGGCGGGTTTGTCGGTGATGGAAGCCCCGGAAAAGGACGGCATGTAGCGTTCAAATTGGTTGCTGAAGTCGCCAAAAAATCTTTCGATGGGTTTGGATCGGGCGTTATAGGGCCAGGCAAAAACAGTCTTGATGGCCAGACGGGCGAACATGCCGCGAATGCCGCTTTGTTCCAGGTCGATGTCTCCGGTGAAGACTTTCGACTTGAACGCTGCTCCGTTATCGAGCAGGACGATCTTTGGAGTTTTACCCAGGCGAATGATGCCGTTGCGCAAGGCGGAGGCGATGAGTTGCTTATTCTCTTCAATGGAAATGGCCCAACCGCAGAGCATGCGCGATTTCCAATCGTAAAAGCCAACCAGCATCGGGCGACAGGGCTTGCCGGTCCACGGATTTTTCACGCGGAAATTACAGCGATGTCCGTCCGCCACCAATACGTCGCCCACGTCTATCAACGAATCATCGCGCTCTATAAAGGGAAGGACTTTATCGACCAGGGCCTTCTGTCCTTCCCGATAGAAGGTCCATAAATCGAAATGGCGTCTTTTAAACTGATCGACGGCGCGGCGCATGGTGGCTGGACTGGAGGGTGATGGCAACCCTTCCAATTCCAGAATATATTTTGTGACGGTGATCGCGGTTCCGGTTTTCACGCGGTTCTGATGAAACACCTGGGTGAAAAGAATCCGTGATTCATGTTCGGTCAGTTTTGTGGTTCCGCTTCGATGTCGGCCCCATTTTGGTGCCAGGACGTGATAATCGTAGTCCGCTTCTTCCAGATCCTTGCGCCAGCGTTCCAGTGTGGATCGGGACACTGCGCCCAATGTCTGAAAAAGTTGTGGAAAGGAAAGACCCGAACCATAGGCTTGTAAGAACTGATTAATGATGTTGGCGTTCTTTTGTTTTTTTTGATTTACCGTTTGCCTTGGCGGTCAAATAGCCAGCGACCAGGTCGGCACGGGCGCGGGCGATTTTATCCGCGTGATGAGGGAGGCGTCCCTCCGCCGCCGTGTAGGAACCGGGTGTTGGGAGCCCGAATGTTTCGGCGGGGCGGGACAAATGCCCGGTAACTGGCGGTACCGGAGCAGGTGCGTAATGTTTTTGGATGGCTATTTGTATCGTTGCAGGCAGGGAGGAGAATGGATAGAGGCGTTTCTTTCCTCCCTGTAAAATTTTTTCCTCATACGGCCAGTTTTCTAGAGTAGATTGCCGGACAACACTTGTCCGATGACAACTCAATGCCAGCGCAATCTCCTCCGCCGTGTAATACGGCTTTAATTGAGGTAATACGCTTAAATAGTTCATTTGGAAATTTTCTTTTGAGCTCGGCAACACGAACTTGCACGGAATTCATGACATGCCAAAGCCCTTACTGAGCTCGTGAAGACAGGCTCAATTGGGGTTCCCCGTTGCACTCTTGACTCAAAACTTCTTGTATATAAGGAAACGATATCAACCTCTTCTCCAAGGTCATCCACCGCCTCGAATTTCAAATTCATATTGGGCCAGCAGTTACACTTGGGAGTTCGTTTTTCTTCGGTGGAGAGGGGCATTTTTTGGAGTCCTTTTTACGTATTGTTAAAGATGATCAAAATATTTAGAATGGCCTATTCACATCCTCTAATAGGGGTGAATGCCTAACGTCTATGCCGAATTCCTTGAGTTCGCCTTTTCGGTACCGTTGCCAGAATCGCCCGATAGCGGATTTGCTCGGGTGTTTTTCCGGTTGATCGAGGAATTCAATTTTTAGGGCTTCTGCGATGCTCTCGTAGGTGGCGAATTCGAGCCGCATTTGAATGATGAGCTCACGCACCTCCGGGTAACGCAGGGCCGAACCCGGCATGAAAAACCGGCTTCGCTTGCGCTCGATAGAGATTGGCAGGACTTTGCCGCTGTGAATTTGAATGACAGGAAAAAGGCGCTCCACTATCATTTCTATGGTTTTTTCCAGACGGTCCAATCGGTCGGAGCTGGGGGTTCCATTTGGAATCAGTTCGCCTTTCATGTAAGCCTGAACCAGGTGGGCGACTGCGATTTTATATTGCCGGGCTTTCGGTTGGTTGGATTCAAATACAATGAGCTGTAATCCGATGGGGTTGTAAACCTCTTGATTCATCATGCGGTCATATTTTTGCCCTTTGCCAGTGTTTTGCACGGTAGTCAAATTGACTACCGTGCTAAATTGTGAAATATGCGGATTTCGATCAATTATTTTACTGATGGTCTCTTTTGGAAACTGATATTCCAATAGCTCCCCAATAGCGCGGCGAGTGAAATGCGGCTTATCGTCGATCCAGCAGGCTTCGTTGATGTAGATATCATTGTAATCAAAGGGGGTAAGTGTGGCGTTCATGACGTTTTTTCCTCTTTAGCTTGGGGTTCCGGCTCCAACCAGACCCTGGAATAAGGCAGGTTCAAGGCTTTGGCGATCTTTCTGCGTGCGGGATAAGCTTTCCAGTGGCAATGGATCGTCTGGGACAACAACATACGCGACATGCCTATCTGCATGGCGAACGCAGTGATGATTAACCCCCGGTCTATCAACAGTTTTTTAATGTTTTTGGTCGCTTGCATTTATTTTCTCTCGACTTAAAATTAATCATCTGCCACTAACAATAAATAACTCAGTTATGTTTATCAACTAAAAAATAACTAGGTGTGCATTTTGTCTACTGGAAATAGAATCAAGCGGTTGAGAAAAACCGAGGGGATAAATCAGGCGGAATTCGCTGGCCCTTTAGGTATAAAGGCTTCCTACGTCTCTATGTTGGAGAGAAACAAGAAAAACCCGTCCGATCAGCTTCTATTAAGTATTTGCCGGGTTTATGGCGTGAGTATGGAGTGGTTGCGTGATGGCAAGGGAAAAATTTATGATAAACGCGGGTTATCTCTTAAGGGAAGTGTGCTGGTCGAGGAAATTTACAGCCGGTTGTGTGCCCATGAAATCCCCGTCCCCATTAGCCTTGCGGCGCGGGTGATGGGCATAGACCCCAAAAATCCAAAGAAAAATTCCAAAACAAATCCCGAGGATTTATGGCATTTGATTGACAGAGTGATTCAGGTTTTGGAGGAGGGGGATGATAATAAGATCGATTTGCTGAAAAAACAGCTTGATTTTCTCAGGCCGACTCGTAGAAAATGATGTTTTCGGTCAGTAGCCTTCAATTTGACGGGTGTTTAAAGCTATAAATTGTTCCGATAATCATGATTTCTTAAAAAAAATCACTTTATGATAAAAAAATATTTTGTTCTCTCAAAAAGGCTTTAACTACTTACAAAATAAACCCTGTGTAACGTTTTTAAAAAGCACAGCTTTTTGCACAGCTTCTACCCTCAAAAATTGATATAAAAAAAATCGAAAAAAGTTCAAAACTTAGGTTTTATATGAGCTTACCCGTAAAACTCTTTCATTTCCATCCCATACTAAGTGCAACAAACACCCCTGTTTTGCCCATTCTCAAGTTGCATTTAATTTGGGATAAAATAATATTGAGAATCCAATAACCCCTTTATATTTCCCACTTTTCGCCACTTTTTCCCGCCTTTTCCCGCATTTTCATTAATCCCATATTAACTGACACTTTATAATGGAATTATAACTGCACATCTTATTTGGGGAAAAGTTGCAGGTAGATTGGGATGAAAAGGGTTATTCTGAAGGCTCCCCTTCGCGTTCATCAATGATCCTCTTTGCATCGAGTTCGTATGATTCAGCTATACCCCTAAGTGTAACAGCGAAACGTTGATATCCTGCGTTCTCAACTTCTTCGGCTTTTTGTTTGTATTCATCGGCTAATTCCTTTTCAGGTTTACCAGTCGGGTCAACCCAATGCACACCTCTTGAGTTGAAAATTCCCGTGCGAAAGCCATTCCGCATTATCTCCGCATCCTTGTCATTCAGTGCATCAGCAATGGCACGATTGATCCAAAGCCCACCAGGATCTGGAATTTTAATTCTTTGGCTTCTTAAAATAGTTTTTTAAAAATTTAGAATGCCTCTCACTAGAGGAATATATCATATTGACGTCTTTTTGATCGACCATGGATTCATGGACACGACGCATCAACTTTCTTTTTGAGAGGCGAAGGATTTTATTTTTATTTTTCGGATTGTTTGCGGCAAAGAAAACAACGCTTGGTGATAATGGGAGAGAAATCAAACATTGATGATCACCAAGGCCTCTAGTATAAATACAAGGGTGATTTGAAGTGAAAAGATCAATATCTTCTCCGGAAACATCCGATATCCACCAGTGCATTTTCAAAATAAGAGGGATTTCCTTCGTACAATACACCCATTCGCTGAGGGCCACAATCCCAACATTTGGTAGAGTTCCTGGAGAACTAGCCTTGCAAAATTCTACAAGGGTCAAAGGGTCATCTGGACCACGAAGAGACTCATAATCAGCTTGGCTTTCAACCAATAGTTTTTCTAACGATTCTCTTCCTTCTTCTCTTGCTCTTTGTATCCAATTGGGGCCACGGTAACCAAGGGATAAAAGAAATCTGACCCAGTCCACTCTTTCCTCGCGGGACAAATTATCGACACCTTCTTGGAGAATTTTGTTTAGGACAATGGAAGCTGGATTATCGATTTTGGTACTGAAAAATGTTTCGATGGCCTGCCTTTCTTCTGAAGGAACGTTTTCCAATGAATATAGGTTTCTTTCATAAGCGGTTGAACCAGGCGATATTCTACTACATACGAACCTTCCATTAATCCACCGAGAATAATGAACCTTCCCGTCTGACAGGGAAGCCCATTTTCTGAGATAAAATCGCGGAACGTAATGGTGGTCTTGATCGAAAAGCATTAGTGATGAACGCTATCCTGGAAGGCAATGTAGAAAGTTAAATCCTGATCGGGGAGACCGTAGAGTGAGGGCATTAATCAATCCCATTGTCTTCTTCTCGTTTCAGTTCGTCCAACCTGGCTTCAAAGACGATTTGGGCCTTTACATATCCCCTGGGGCCCTCTTCGTCTAGATTTAATAAAGTATCTTTCCTATCACCACTCCACTTCGCATTTGTCGGCCGGGATTTTATAAAATTATAAATACCAATTATTGAATCTGGAGCCAATGGTTCATAATCAAGTATTTGCGCTCCCTTTTCTAGATCAATATTATCCATGGTCCTTTTATCTGCTTTTTCCAAAATAATATCGAGGCTTTTTTTATTTGCCCATTGGGTATGCCAGAGATTCGATCCACAAAAGAACTGGGCCGGAAGACTCTTCCAGTTCCCAGTTCTCGGATCCTGGGCTTGCAATATGTGACTGAGTTTACTTCTGGTTCGATCGGCTTCTAGAGCATATGCTTTTTTATATTCAGGGCTTTTAATTTCCTCACTAAGCTCCTGTGTGCGCAATAAAGTATTGGCGGCCATCGCCCAGGTCGAACGATTGTTGTTTAGGTTTTCTAACAGGGACAACACCTCGGAAAAGCCAGTGGTAACGTGATCCAGAAATACCTTGGAATGATTACGTTCTCTTTCTTCCTGATTTAATTTATTTTGGCGTTCAAACGTTAGGAGCGCAATCAAAACACCCGAGGAAATAGCAGTCGGAGCGACCAATTTAATTAAACTTTCAAATACAGGAACCACGGAAAATAAATTTTGAGAATAAACCACTCCGAATATGATAAACACAAAAATTATGCTAATTGAAAACGTCCAGCACAAAGCGGTAGCCATGAAAAGATAATCAATCCATTTACCTATATGCTTTTCATCCATAGTTAACCCACCTTGTATAGGATTTCCTTTTTCGAGATGGCGATTTTCTCATCGTACCAGACTTTGATGATTCTTCTTTTCTCGCGTGGGGCGAGATCGCCCCAGGGACGAA
Organism: Nitrospinaceae bacterium; assembly: GCA_029261595.1. GTDB lineage: Bacteria > Nitrospinota > Nitrospinia > Nitrospinales > VA-1 > JADFGI01. Next base: position 47,892 of record JAJDAZ010000022.1, read on the forward strand.
CCAATGAAATTCCGCTGTTCAACGTTGGGATTTTTGCGTCTTTGATGATGACCCCAAGGGCGCCCTTCTCTCGGATGATGACTCGCCGGCCGACTTCTTCTTTGTTGGATTCGACTTTAATTTGTTTGCGGCCGGACTTGTCCCACCAGATGCGAGCGCGGTAATAGAGCTCTCAGTCGGTGATTTTTCGTTTTTTTTGCGTATGTCAAACGCGGCTCCATATATTCCAATTATAAAAAGTGCACGTGAAAAATAGCCTAGAAAGTAAGCCCAAAATGTTTTTTTTGCTTCCGCATTTCCACGATTATCAAGCTCCTGAAGGGTAATTTCAGAGTTTATACATTTGATACTGTCTGTGCTCCAGGACCACATGGATTTTCTAAATATTTGTAACAACCGAGCTATCAAAAGACCGTATAACAAAAGGCCAAATCCAAAGCAAGACAACGAAAAGATCTGACTTTCTATAGAAATTGCAGTGGAGCCGGTTCCAATATAAGCCAGCATCGCGGCCGCTCCTCCACCGTTGCTCGTATATAAGAATGTCTTAGCGTCCCCTAGAGCGTTTGAAGACCCCGCATTTAATACTTCCTGTCTTTTTATTATTTGTTCTGCAATTAATTTTCTTCCTTCTGGCAGTAGGTCCTTAAAATATTTTCCAGGGTTATTCGTTGTAGTGGCCATTTTATTTCCCCTGCAATGTGAGTGAATTTATGTTTGGGATTTTCTTGAAAACAAACGAATGATGAAAATGCTAAGGAAATTTTTTGGGACTCCGACCACCTTCTGGGCCGGGACTCCTCGAATCCGCCACCACCCACCCATGGGTAGTGGATCGTTTCCTTTTATCATGTCATTCCCCGCTCTCTGGGCAAAATTTAAAAAAAATTAAATAAAAAAACTGGGAATCATCACGCCTGATTTTCCTTGCCTTCTGGCCTTCGACGACACATGTTATGGGAAAAGGGCTAAAACAGAAATGAATTTGAGGCTCAAATTCGAGCTAATGCCATGACAGATACAAAAGAATGTATTGTTGGTTTTACAGAACGCATCATCCAAAAATATAAAGTCCTGGAGGAATCAGGATGTCCAAAGACAATCTATGTATTCTCGTCAACGAGAAGGCAGGTAGTGCAGACACGAATGCTCCTGTCGGAGTTCCCGGAACTGAACTTCGTGTCCCAATGGGGAAGCAAGTATTAGGGCATTTAGATAATATCCGCAGTTGGAAAAAATTTTAAAAAAATTAGAAATTAAGAAATAATTTCGAAGGGTCTTTGACAATGCTTCCCGTTGGTGTTGCCCCAAAGCTCAAAAGTTTCGTGCGAGTAGCGGGAAGTAGCAACTGATTTCCATCTGCAATCCTTTGTGTGGGCGCGGCGACTGCCCCTCCTCCTGAAAAAACCGCTCCCACTCCTGCCACTGCCCCAGCCGTTTTAAACAGGTCAGAGAAGCCAGTTAAAAGCCTACTTGCTCTCCTTTTAGGAGACGTCAAACAGCTAACGTAATATAAATTTTGGACTGAAATTTGAAATCGGTTGCTACATATGGGCTCGATAGGACATGGCTTTAGCGATTCTTTCACGCGCCATTTTGAGAGCAATCTCATGAGGCGGAAAGTCTTCTTCGACAACGCGTTTTAACAATTCATCGGTATTACTCTTGACGGTGGCCTCGACACGCTTAAAAGCATCGGACTCACTGAGTCCTTGATACTCGGTAGCCGCGCAAATCACTCCGCCGCAGTTGGCGATGACATCCGGAACGATCATGATTCCTCTCTTGTGCATTTTTTCTGCGGCAGGATGTGTGATCGGAATATTGGCGCCTTCCAGAACCAGCCAGGTTTTCAATAACTCCTGATTGACTTCAGTAAATACGTCTGGCCGCGCCGCCGGAATAAAGATGTCCGACTCGATCTTCAATAAATCTTCATTACTCACCGGCTTTCCCGTTCCGGATTTCGAAACGGTCACTCCGGATTCTTTGGCCTTGATCAACTGCGGAATGTCGATGCCATCCGGATTATGAATCCCGCCTTTCGAATCGCAGGTTGCGATCAGCTTCACTCCAAGGTCACTGAGATATTTCGCGGTAGCCTTGCCGACATTACCAAAACCCTGGACAATGATTCGAGCCCCTTCGAGGGTCAGTGAAATATCATCCGCCGCTACCTTGGCGGCAACGCTCAAACCGTATCCGGTCATTCCCAGGGCATCGAGAGGGATACCGCCCAGCACCTTGGGAAGCCCCACCGCCCGGCCAATCTCGTCTTGGACATACGCCATGCACGTCTCATCCGTACCCATGTCGGGTCCGGGGATATAATCGGTGAGTGTTTTCATCGCCTGAGCAAATTCGCGCATGAGAGCTTCCTTTTCGTCGGTCCCGGAGTCCGCCAGAATAGCCGATTTTGCGCCTCCATGCGGCAGACTGGCCAGGGCGTTCTTGAGTGTCATGGCCCGCGCCAGGCGAAATACTTCCTGGGTGGTCACGTCTTTTGCCATCCGGCAACCCCCAATGGCGGTACCCAGCGAAATATTATCGATGACGACGATGGCGCGTAATTTCGATTTCGGCTCATAAATATGCACGACCTTTTCTGGTCCCAGGTCATCCGCAAAATTATCGATATAATGGCTCATCATTTCACTCGTCTCCTTTCCAAAAATTGCATACCAACGTGACTTTCGCGTCCAGGAGAACGAGTCGGTCCGTGTAAAGGCGTACAGGGTTAAAATCGATGGACTGTATTTCCGATAACTGCACGATCAATGGCGATGTCTTCTCCAGAAAATCGAGAAGAACTTTTTTATTCAACGAAGGTTCACCCCTGATTCCCCGCATGATTTTTCCCGCTCCAGTCTGGTCTATCATTTGCGAGAGATCTTTTCTGGATGCAGGAAGGAGAATGCGCCGGACATCACTGAATACTTCAACGTACTTCCCTCCGGAGCCAAAAACCAGAAGCGGCCCGAATTGCGGATCACGATGTACCCCGATCATCAAATCCAATCCTTCGGGCATCTGCTCCTCTGCCCATATGCAGTGCGGCCAGGTATCCTGCATTTCGTTCCAATGGGTGACCATATCATCCAGACTTTTTATTCCCAGTCTCACGGCATTCAATTCCGTTTTATGCAGCAATCCTGGAGAAATTGCCTTCAAGACAATGGGAAACCCCAACTCACCCGGAGTTTTCGCAAGGTCTTCGGGTTTTTTGAGCGATAGCCTCGCAGGAGACGGCACGCCGTGACTTTCGAGAAAACTTTTGATCTCCATTTCGTTTGGTGTATTGGGAAACTGTTTTTTCCAATCGTCCACCCAGATTGAATTAGTGGGAACCGTTTTTTCTTCTCTTCTGGATTCGTGCTGATCCAGGATTCTTCTACGCTGAATCAAAATCGAAAGCGCCGTAACCGCTGTTTCTGCCGAAGGAAAAACAGGGAGTTGATTCACCATTAACTGTTTTTTAAGGGAAGCAAAAAGAGATTCTCCGTAAGCGCCGATTATCACCGGCTGTTCTTTAGGAATCCTTCCGTCTAAAAGAGGACCCAGGCCAACGTTGATGCCTTGGGTACCGGACAGTAGAATCATCAAAAGGCAATCGAATTCTCCCGAATTCATGAGATGCTCCACCGTTTCCACGCACTGTTCATTGGTCCCGGAGCCCGTCAGGTCAATGGGGTTATTCAAGGAATAAAAGTCGGGAAGATTTTTTCTGAGAAGCGACAGCAGAGACTCGGAAGGTTTCGGAATCAGAAACCCATAACGTTCACAAAGGTCGGTCAGAAAAACACCCATCCCGCCGCCGTTGGAAACGATGAGAGTCCGATCTCCACGCGGTACTGGCAGAGTGGCTAGAACCTGCAGGGCCAAACGAAATTCCTCAAATCCACAGACTTCTATCAATCCTGCTTTATCACAGGCCGCCTGAAAAACGGGGTAGGAACCGGCGAGTGAAGCGGAGTGAGAACGAGCCGCCGCCCCGCCACGACCGGCATGGCCGCCCTTCCAGATCACGATGGGTTTTTCCTGGGATACCTTCCGGGCAAGTTCTACAAAACGAACGCCGTCTTGAAAACTTTCCAGGTACAACCCGATCACCTTAACGGCAGGGTCTTTGGCAAACGCCACCAAAACTTCCGTTTCGTCCACATCCACCCGGTTGCCAAAATTGACCGCTCGATGAACTCCAATGCTCATCCTGGCCATCTGGTCCAGGATTAAGGACAAAAACGCCCCGCTTTGAGAAATGAGGCCTATCGAACCCGATTTGGGCAGATGGATTTCCTCGGGAGAAAGAAAAAAACTGTTGAAATGATCCGGCGCGCTGAACACACCAAGCCCATTAGGGCCAATCACCCGCACGCCGAATTCCCTGGCCGTGTTCTTGAGATTCTGCTGTATTTTCTTTCCCGTATCTCCCGTTTCCGCGAACCCACCGCCGATAACAATCAAATGATGAATGCCTTGCCGGGCGAGAGGTCCTATGAGGCCGGGAACCTGTTCCGCGGAAACAGCGGCGATGGCAAGCTCAGTATCAGCGGGTAATTTCGAGAGAGACTTGACCGTCTCATGAGGTGGAATCTTATCGCCACTGCGATTCACAACGGTCACTCGGCCTTTATAGCCTTGGTCCATGAGGCTGGCGACGATCACTCCCCCCAGATTCCCCCGCTTGGGGGATGCGCCAATGACAGCCAGCGACCGGGGTGCAAAAAACGGCTCCAGATTTTTTATCTCGGAAATTCCCGGAGCGTCTTCACATGAGGTGGTTTTGAATGTCTTTGTGTCATTCATAACGCTCCCAGTAACGATCAACGCCCTCTTGAATTTTGGCAATGATTTCGTCCTGTCGCTTTGGCGCAAACAGGTGATGAAATCGTCTTTGCGGTTCCAGATACTTCTCAACAGGAAGCCGTTTCCTGGGAATGCGATTGTGGATCACCTGTCCGTCCACATATTCCTTGAGAGGAAAGATTCCCGTATCCACCGCAAGTTTAGCCACCAACAGACTGTCCTTGGGGTCGACTCCCCAACCGGTCGGGCAAGGCGACAGACAAATAAACAGTCGTGGTCCCTTCATTGTTTTCGCCCTGGCAAATTTATTGGATAAGTCGATAGGCTCTCTTGGCGACACCGTGGCGATGTAAGGAGGATTTTGGGCCTTCCATATTTCAAACAAATCTTTTTTCCTGAGTTCCGATCCCGCGGGATGTTCATCCGTCGCTGGCGTCGTTTGGGTCGCGCTTCCAAAGGGGGAGGTTCCTGAGAGTTGGAATCCGGTGTTTCCATAGGCTTCGTTGTCGTAGCAAAAATAAATGAAATCGAGGCCCCTGTGAATGGCGGCGGACGTCGGGCTGAGTCCCATATCCGCGGAGGATCCGTCACCGGCCACCACCATCACCTGAAAATCATCCTCGTCCGCCAACCTGTTATGGCTTTGCCGGATATCCAGCGCATCCCGAACGCCTTGGGCCGCCGGAACCGGAGCCGCCATGGTGGTGTACAGCCAGGAACCCTTGAAGGGGGTGAACGGGTACACCGACAAAAGAGTGAAGCATCCCGCCGCATTGCAGACGAGGACATTGTCGCCGAGTTCCTTAAGGGCCAGGCGAATGCCCTCCAGGCCGCCGCACCCCGCGCACAATGGCGACCCAGGGACCATCCCTTCCTGGGGATGCAGGTCTTTAATTTTTTTGTGGTGTTCGGCAATGATTGTCATGATGCCAATCCTCTCTTTAAAGCTGTGCGATTTTCTGCATTTGTTGAAACTGTTTCCAGTCGCCTTCGTCGTAAAGGAAAACGGGACCTTTTGACTCAGGATCGTTCAATTTTTCTACAATGGACAGAAAATCATTTTCCTTAATATCCTTCCCCCCCAATCCGCCGATCACGGAAAGAATTTTTTGCGGACAGTCTTCCCGTCCGTACATTGCAGTGACGATTTCCGGGTAGGTGATGCCGCCCATTCCAGGGGCCAGATTCTGGTCGATCACCGCAACTTTTGCCCGGCCTTTAAGTGCGTTGGCAACGGCTTCGCCGGGGAAAGGCCGGAACATTCGTATTTTCAGCAATCCGGCTTTGACCCCCTGCTTCCTAAGCCTGAGAACCGCCGATTTTCCCTTGGTGGCAAAGGAGTTGCTCATCACGAAAACAACCTCCGCATCATCCAGGTGAAAACGTTCCACCGGTTCGTAATGTCGCCCAAACCGTTGGGCGAACTCCACAGCCGTTTCGTTGAACACCGTTTCCGCCTGTCTCACGGCCAGGTCCTGTTGAATACGAAAATAAGTGTAGGTCCCGCCGCCGAACACCGCTGACGCCCTGGCCATCGGGCGGGACGCCTGAAAGACCGGTTGCGCCGGTTGAAAAGCAGGCAGGAAATCCCTGGCGGACTTTTCATCGGGGATCACCACTGGCTCCCGGCTGAAAGACAAAACAAAGCCATCCATATTCACCAGAACAGGCACCGACACCAATGGGTGCTCGGCAATTTTGTAACCCATCAGCACAAAATCCAGAATTTCCTGACAGGTTTCCGCATGCAGTTGGATGAGACCGCAATCCCGGGTGCTCATCACGTCGTTGTGATCGGCCTCAAGGGTGATTGGCGTGGCCAGCCCCCGGGACACGTTGACCATCACAAATGGAACGCGCCACCCGGTCACTGTATATAGGCTTTCCAGACCGTACAAAATTCCCTGGCTGGAAGACGCGGTGAACACGCGAACCCCCGTCGTTGCAGCGGACCCTGCCGCCATAAACATGGAATGCTCGGAATCCATATTGGTGAACTTGCCCTTTAAGGTTCCGTCTGCAAACCATTGCGACAGGGTTTCCACGATTTCTGTTTGCGGAGTGATGGGAAATGCCGGAACATATTCGATGCCCGCCAACCTCGCGCCCCAGGCCGCCGCTTTGTTACCTGTCAACATTCGTTTATTACTGCGATTGAGGTTCATAATCCATTTCCCACAAAGTTTTTATCGCGTGCTTGGGGCATTCCTGAGCACAGATCATGCATCCTTTGCAATGGTCGTAATCAATTTCCGGTTTTCCTTCCACGTCCTCCTTGATGACTCCTTCCGGACAGCGGGCGTAACAAATCATGCAGTGATTGCACTCTTCAAAATCGATTTCCGGCCGGTGAATACGCCAGTTTCCTGTTTTTCTAAGGTTCATATTTCCCGTTGCGGTGATGAGCGGAGCCGCGTCCCGGACTTCCTTTTGCTCGAGGATCATCAACCGGCTGGGGGAATATTCGCCTTCCTCCCGTTCTTTAAACACTACCGGATCAAGCAGCTCAAACACTTCCCGAACCAGGTCGAGATTTTTCCGCAACTTCTCCGGAGGAATATCCGCAAGTTCTATCTCCACCGCTTCGATAAGATTTTCAAGGGGGATCATTCCCGTTAGACGAGCCGCCGCCGCGGCCAGAGCCGTGCTCAGGATCATTCCTGCATTCAGATGTTTCAGACAGAGCTTGGTGAGTTCGAAGGTGACAGGGACGGTGGGAAGAAGTTGTTTTTCCCTAAGATCCTTTGGGTCTTTCTCGGAATTAACCAGTAGGGTTGTCAGTGCATCGGCCCCGCAAATCGGAGCGGCCTGGGAATCTTCAAGAAGAGTCTCGTCTCCGACCAGAATCAGGTCGGGAATGGCAATCGGGCCGCGTTCCAGGATGGGCTCTTTGTCGATGCGCGTGAAAGCAACGATAGGAGCCCCCCTGCGCTCGGCGCCATACAAGGGAAAGTCCTGGGCCTGAAAACCGCTCAAAAATGCTGCCGTTCCCAAGACCTGACTGGCGGTTTTTATTCCCTGACCTCCACGTCCATGCAGTCTCACCCTTAACACAGTGGGCCCTCCTTTAATTTGATTCAGAAAAAACAGGAGTTAATTATTCAAAAACCAAAATTTAAAAAAATAAAACCCCACTCCCCCTTAATTAAGATATTTAAGTGTAACGGTTTATTCCCTGGTCCCGTTGATTGTTCAGTTCCTTTTAATAGGTTCGGTCGTGTTTTAAATTTAGGAGGATTGGGAGACTTTTTTAAACGTATATTCATCCTTTATCAAATCCACTTGAATGGTGTCGTCATAGTCAAACTCGCCGTTGATGATTTTCATCGAGATCGCGTTTTCGATTTGATCCTCGATCAGTCGTTTCAACGGACGCGCCCCGTACACCTCGCTGAAGCCGTCCTCCGCCAGTTTGTCCTTCGCCCTGGAGGTGATTTCGATGTTCAGTTTTTGGTCGGATAAACGTTTATTGAGATTTTCGACCATCAGGTCGGCGATTTCCCGGACGTTCTCCCGCGTCAGACTGTGAAAAACGATCAGTTCGTCGAGCCGGTTCAGGAACTCCGGCTTGAACAGTTTTTTCGCCTCGCTGAGCACCAGAGCCTGGACCTGTTTGTACTTTTTCACGGTTTCCGTCGGGGTCCCGAACCCGATCCCCGATTGAGTTTCCGAGATGGCCTTGGACCCGATGTTGGAAGTTCCGATGACGATGGCGTTTTTGAAACTAGCAACCCGGCCGTGGGCGTCCGTCAACCTCCCGTCGTCGAGCAATTGCAGGAGAATATTAAAAACGTCGGGATGGGCTTTTTCCAGTTCATCGAGCAGAATGACGCTGTACGGACTGCGCCGGATTTTTTCGGTCAATTGCCCCCCTTCGTCGTAACCCACATATCCTGGAGGGGAGCCGATGATTTTGGACACGGTGTGCTTTTCCATGTATTCGGACATGTCGAGACGAATGATGCGGTTTTCGTCATCGAGCAGAAACTCGGCCAGGGCTTTGGCGAGTTCAGTTTTCCCGACCCCGGTGGGACCGAGAAAAAGAAAGCTTCCGATGGGTTTGTTTTTTTCCTTCAATCCCGCGCGGTTTCTGCGGATAGCGTTGCTAACGGCGATGATGGCGTTGTTTTGTCCGACGACCCGTTTGTGGAGGTTATCCTCCATGTAAACCAGTTTCTCTTTTTCCGTTTCCCTGATTTTACTGACCGGAATCCCTGTCCAGGTGGCCACAACATTGGCGATATCATCCGCGGTTACGTAAGTGTCCATATCAGAAAGCTCCTGCTTCCATTTGGTATTTTCTACGGAGAGCTTTTTATCCAGTTCGAGAAGTTTTTGCCGAATCTCCGCCACCTCCTGGAAATCCTGTTTGGAGAATTCTTCATTTTGCCTCTGCATCAGACTGTTTTTTTCATTTTCCAGCTCACGAACAGGAACCGGAACATTGTTGAGCGCCAGATGTTTTTGCGCTCCCGCTTCATCAAGAAGGTCGATGGCCTTGTCCGGTAAAGCCCGATCGGAGATGTGTTTTTCAGATAATTTTGCGGCCGCCACGATCGCCGCAGGTTTATAACTTATTTCGTGGTGCTGTTCGTATTTTGTTTTGAGACCTTCGAGAATTTTAACCGTCAGATCCACCGAAGGTTCCTGGACCAGCACCGGCTGAAACCTCCGCGCCAGGGCCTTGTCCTCTTCAATATATTTTTTATACTCATCCGTGGTGGTGGCGCCGATGCATTGGAGTTGTCCCTTGGCCAGCGCAGATTTCAGCAGGTTGGACGCATCTACTCCACCCGCACCCGCTCCGGCGCTGACAATAGTATGTAGCTCATCGATGAACAGAATGATGTTCCCTTTCGCGGCGATGATCTCGTCTTTGACCATTTTCATGCGTTCTTCAAATTCACCGCGCATTTTTGCTCCGGCGATGACTTCGGACATTTCAAGCACCTTGACTCTCTTGTTCAAAAGAGACTTGGGAACTTCGGCATCAACGATCCTCTGAGCCAGCCGGTCCACGATGACGGTTTTACCCACTCCGGTTTCGCCTATCAGAACGGGATTGTTCTTTTTTCGCCGGGAGAGTATTTGAATGAGCCGGTTGATTTCTTTTTCCCGACCGATCACAGGATCGAGTTCGCCCCTTCGGGCGCGATCCGTCAAGTCCGTGGTGAATTGATCCAGGACGTTGAACCTTCCTTCCGCGTCTTTTGCGTCGATCATGCGACCGCCGCGCATGATTTCCAGTTCTTCTTTGACCTTGTTGGATTGTAGCCCGGCATCAGCAAGAATGGTTGATACTTTGCCGACGCGCGGATCCAACAGGGCCAGGAAAACCGCTCCCACGCCGATGAACTTGTCTCCCATTTTTTTCGCTTCTGCCTGGGCAATTTCGAACAGGGCTTCGGTTTCCTGGGCAAGCTGGATGTGCTGGACAGGCTGGCCTTTAATTTTCTGCTGATCGCTTTGCGCTTCATAGAGGGTTTCCAGTAAACTACTGGCAAGATTTTTTTCTTCCGGGCGAACCCTGTCCAGCAATTCGGCAACCATGGACTCTTCCTGCTCCAGGAGCCCTATTAGTATGAAATCCGGGGTGAGCAGGTTCTGGTGCAGGTTGACCATTTCCATGGACCCGATGTTAAGGGCTTCTATAACTTTGTCGGTAAAATAACGAACGTATTGTTGAAGCATAAAATCTCAAAAGAAAAGGGATGGGTTTAGGCCGACTATTGTAACAGAAGGCTAAATTCTCTGACGGGTAGAATGGAAGGAAAGGCCACTAATCAGAACAGATTGGCTCTCGGCGTAGGACGCGGTTTACTCGCTTATACCCTTTTATCTCGAATTGCATCAATCAGGTAATAAATTCCATTCCTCAGTTCCTGATTGCAAATGCTTCGGCTCTCCCATACAAGTCTGTTATTCCGCTTTCCTGCGTCTTGATACGCGGTGATGTTGGGTCCATAATGAAAAAATCGGCAAATTAAATTGAGTCCAATATTCATGACAGCTTCTATATCAAAATCTCAACCCAGTCCGGCCCCTGGGGACGCTCTTTTAATAGTGGATGTTCAAAATGACTTCCTGTCAGGTGGGAGCCTTGCGGTTTCTAACGGAGAAGCGGTGATTGCCATCCTAAACCGTTACCTGGATATTTTTTCAAAGCAATGCCTGCCCATTTTCGCCACCCGGGACTGGCATCCCGCCAACCACTGTTCCTTCAAACAACAGGGAGGTCCCTGGCCGGAACATTGCGTCGCCCAAACCTTCGGCGCCGAATTCCCCCCCGCCTTGAACCTTTCTGAAACCACGCAGATCATTTCCAAAGCCACGCACATGGACCAGGAGGCTTATTCGGGTTTCCAGAATACCGATCTCGACAGTCGGTTGAAATCCCAGAGAGTTCGACGGTTGTTCATTGGAGGCCTTGCCACCGACTACTGCGTTTTAAATACCGTCAAAGACGCGCTCAAATTAGGCTATACGGTTAACCTCCTTCAGGACGCGATCCGCGCCGTCAACCTGAATCCCGAGGACGGGGAGCAAGCTCTTCAGGAAATGAGGAATCTTGACTGCCGCTTCTGTAAGTTGAACGACCTGCAACCCAAGGCAACGCCTTCCGCCGCCTTAAACACAGATTTTTACCAGCTCACCATGATGCAGGTCTATTTCGATCAAGACATGAACGACATCGCCGTATTTGAATTTTATGTCCGTGAACTGCCTCCCGGACGCGGGTTCCTGCTGGCCGCAGGGTTAGAGCAGGTTCTGGACTATCTGGAGAATTTGCGCTTCGCCTCTCAAGATCTGCAATGGATGCGCGACTCAGGCTTTTTCAGTAATAATTTTGTAGATTCTCTGGCAGAATTCCGATTCACAGGAGACGTGCATGCGATGCCTGAGGGAAGTGTTTTTTTTCCCAACGAGCCCATTCTAAGGATTACCGCCCCTCTACCCCAAGCGCAACTTGTGGAAACCCGGATCATCAATATTCTCCAGTTTCAGGTGATGATAGCTTCGAAAGCCGCGCGAATCGTCCTTTCCGCACCCGGAAAAAACCTTATTGATTTTGGATTGCGTCGAGCGCATGGCGCTGAGGCGGGCCTTTTCGCCGCCCGCGCCAGTTATATCGCCGGATTTACCGGAACGGCCACCGTTTCCGCTGGAGCCTTGTGGGACATCCCGCTTTTTGGTACCATGGCCCATTCTTTCATTCAGGCGCACGATGACGAAACTCAGGCGTTTGAAAATTTTGCCCACTCCCATCCTGATAATGTAATTTTTCTGCTGGACACTTACGATAACGAAAATGCGGCCCACAAGATCGTGGACTTGGCTCCGCGATTGAAACAGGAAGGAATAAACATTCGCGGGGTGCGCCTGGATAGTGGCGATTTACAAAATCATGCCCGTAAGGTTCGCAAAATTCTCAACACCGGAGGATTGGATAAAATCATGATATTTGCCAGCGGAGATCTCGATGAAATTAAGGTACGGGATTTTGAATCCTGCAAGGCTCCCATAGATGGTTATGGCATCGGAACCCGCCTCGCTACCTCGGCAGACGCTCCCATGTTAAATTGCGCTTACAAATTACAGGAATATGCCGGTATCCCCCGACGGAAACTCTCCGAAGGAAAATCCACCCTGCCTGGACGCAAGCAGGTTTTCCGAAATTTTTCAACCGATCATAAAATGATGGGAGATATTCTTGCTCTTGACAAGGAAGATTTGGAGGGGAAACCGCTCTTGGAATCCTTCATGCTCAGGGGTGAAAGGTGCCGGCCCCAAGCTTCTCTTAGGGAAATACGAGAACGCGCTAATCAAGAATTGAAGCATTTGCCGGAACCCTTGCGCTCTTTGAAAAAAGATTCTTTCTATCCGGTGGAAATCTCCGATAGCCTAAATAAATTAGCTCAATCTCTGGCCAAAACATTTCAATCGCGGTAAGCACATTCCTAATGTGTTGCGGAAAAGGGCCGTGGGACATATATTAGACTTAGGAAGGGGTAAGGCGGGCGCGGATCATGGAGGTGCTTATGGTGAGAGCTTGCAAAAGCCCTGAGTGGCAGGTTTTGAGGAATTAAAAAAAGGCCCATTTATAAATTTGGGCGTACCCAATGCCAAGGCTGGGTTGGGATTATAAAAGAGAAAGAGCGCGTTGGGTGTATAAAAACGCGCTCTTTGTTTTTTCTTCCATGGAAATAAACCTGGCTAAAATAAAATTGCCGGAATAGGAATGGCGTCTTTGCCGGTTGTGCAATACTTGCATGTAATCCAAAATATTCTCTGAAGTCTTGACTGGCAAAAATGGCTTCACTAACGTAATATTCACGCGGCACCTGGATTTCCATTGAAAATTTCTTCGAAACGCTAGCATGAGTCAATACTATGGCTAAGGTCAAACGAATTGTTCTTGATGTTTTAAAGCCTCATCAACCCAGTGCCCTCGATTTTGCGAAGGCCATCGCAGACCAGGGAAGCCAGTGCAACGTCAAGCTCACCGTTGAGGAGGTGGATGAAAAAACCGAGTCTGTCATCCTGGTGATTGAAGGAGAAAATATCCTGTTCGACGCTATTGTGGAAACCATCAAGAATCTGGGAGGATCTTTGCACAGCATCGATGCGGTGGAGGTGGAAGGATCGGAAACTTCTCCCGAACAAGAATAGTTTGACTCGTGTTTGAACGCCTCCGGTTTCTATTAAATCTTTCCCGAGCGCATG
>JAJDAZ010000023.1 GCA_029261595.1 Nitrospinaceae bacterium
TTTCTTCTGATAACGTATTGAGATTGAGTCATTGGTTTCTCCTTTAATGATTAAGATTCGACAACTTATCTTAACCGAGAAACCATGACTCTTTCATTCCACTGAGTCTAAACCTGTAAACGCTTTTCCTTACTTATCCATATTAATTATTTCGCGATTCGTATTCGCTGAGGATTTGTTCCAGCCGGTCTTTGGCTTTCAGTTTTTCCTTTTGGTGTTTTTTCTTTTCCAATTCCTGTTCCCCGGAAAGGAATTTTAATTTATTCAATTCAACGACTTTTTGCTTCAGGGAATTGTGTTCCGCAAAAAGTTTTTTGAACTCTTCATTATCATTTTGGATTTTATCCAGTAATTCCGGATTGATTTCCATGTTTACCTGCCTCCCTATTTTATAAAGTTTGTTTCATGTAATTCATTTCTGCTTCCGATTTTCTGACGTATTTTATTTTTAATTCACCCAGGTCAAAGCAGGTGTGATCTTCCAGATGCGGCCTGGCCAACAATGCGGCGCTCGCCGCCACGCTGTGCTTGATCGCTTTTGAGTTGTCGATAAACAAAGTCCTCAGTCTGCCGGAAAAAAACTCTCTGTAAGTTTCCAACCCACTGCCGATGAAAACGGTGGGTTCGGAAACCGCTTTGCATAACTCTTCCGGCGGCATCACGCTGTCGGGAGTGGTTCGAATTAATTTGTTTCCTTCATAGCGGAAAAAGGCGCAGTACACTTCCTGTTTTCGTGCGTCCAAAATGGCGCAAACAGGGTGTTCCGTCTGTTCTGTTGAGGCCGCTACGGCCATGAGGGTATCGATGCCCTGGACCGGTTTTTCCAAGGCCAGGGCGAATCCCTTGACCAGGCTCATCCCAACGCGCAGTCCCGTGAAAGACCCTGGGCCGGCGGTGACGCTGAACCCGTCAACATCTCCTAGTTTATAAGGCGTCCGGGACAATACGTCGTCCACTATTTTCAATATAGTGTCCGAAGGGGTTCCGGCTTCAGGGGATAAGGATGTTTCGGCAATGATTTGATCGTTTTCGAGGAGGGCTACACTACCTTGTGGGACCGAGGAGTCAATTCCCAGGATTTTCATCATTATTCTGCGCAAATTCCGTTGTTTAATACCATGAAATGAAATACCCCATAGCATATTGATTCGACCTAAAATTAGGTCATCCACCGGAAAAAGTCAAATAAAAACCCCAGTTTTCCTGAATTTATCCGATAGCCGGACTATTAAACAACACCTTTTAAATCAAAAAGTTACTTCTTGGGAGGTGCGCGAAGTTAATACGGGGACCTTGTAACTAATTGATTTTATTGGATTAAATTAATTGTCGCCGGGCTGTCTTCCTTTTCCTGACTTTTCCGGTCAATTGTTTCGTTCTAAAAATTTAAAAATTCTCCTTTGATGTTACTCGATCAGCACAAAAGTTTCCTCAATGTAAGTGTAACTATAAAGCAATAGTCATTGATTTTATTGTACTTATTTGCTTGACATAATCTGTTTGGAGTTTTATTGTGTAATTCGCAGTAAATCTTAAAATGGCCGAGTGGATATGGAAGATGCAAAAAAGGAGGAGGCGAAGTTTTTATTTCGGAAGGAGAAAGTAATATGTTTTTCGAAGTAAGAATATTTAGTGCAGATGGAGAGTTGAAACGAGTGGTATCTCCCAAGAAGTTGAGCAAAAATTTTTGGAAGGAAAGTACCAACGGTTTGCCTGATTTTAAAGATACTTATTTGAATCAGGAGGGCTGGGAAAGCAAAAATTCCTTGGAGAAGGTTCAGATGGAAGACCCTGATGTTTGATGTCGTGGAAGTTCCCGAAAAACACAAAATGTGCCGGGCTATTTCATAACCTATTGAAAGTTTGATATTTATTTGGGTTTGAAGGTCCGGCCCCTTTTGTTTGTCTATCATTCCCCCCAGTTTGAAGGTACCTCCCGGACTCCGGGAGGGGATTTTTTACGCCCGCACCCCCCGATTCTCTGCGCATTTCACCGGTAAATGTGATATTTAATATAGCCTTTGTCCATACTTCCTGTCGGAAACCCTTTGGAGACCATTATGTATGTAACCACCGAGGAAGATCTTGCTGTCCTCTGTGAGAAGCTAAAATCCTGTGAAGTGATCAGCCTGGATACTGAATTTGTCCGGGAGCGTACCTATTTCCACCGCCTGGGCCTCATTCAGGTGGCCGGGGACGGGGTTTGCGCCGCCGTCGACCCCATTCTTATTGCCGACATCGGCCCTTTTCTGGATATTATTACCAACCCCAAGGTGCTGAAAATTTTCCATGCCGCCCGCCAGGACCTGGAAATCCTGGTTCGTTTGACGGGTCAAGTGATCACGCCGGTATTCGATACCCAGGTTGCTGCGGCTTTAGTGGGGTGGGGGGCTCAAATTTCCTTTGCCAAGATCGTGCAAAAGGTCACGGGTAAAAAAATCAGCAAAGCGGAAACCTATACCGACTGGTGCCGAAGGCCCCTGCGTCAAAGCCAGATTGATTATGCCCTGGATGACGCCCGGTTTCTCCTGCCGGTTTACGAAAAACTGGGGCAGGTGTTAAAAAAAATGAACCGGCACGAATGGATTCAGGCGGAGTTTGCCAGTCTGGAGAAACCGCAGGTTTATGACCTTCCCGACCCAAGGCGGCAATTTTTAAAAATCAAGAATGTCCGGGGCCTCCGGCGTAAAAATCTGGCGGTGATGGTCGAGCTGGCCGCATGGCGCGAAGAAGAGGCGATTAAAAGGGATTGTCTGCCGAAATCCGTGGTGCGGGACGAGCCTCTCCTTGAAATTGCCAGGAGTCTGCCCAAAACCCAGGATAGTCTGGCCGAAGTCCGGGGGTTTCATCGCAAGGAGGTGTCCAAAAGCGGCCCCGCGATCATGCAGGCTATCAAAAACGGACTCGCCATTCCGGAGGATGAGATTCCTGAATTGCCAGAATTCGACGGTTATTCCACCGGAAAGGGCGTGGAAGAGTTGTTGGCGGCGTATATCCAGATTCGATCCGAAGAACTGAAGATAGAACCCAGCGTGCTGGCACATCGAAAACGAATTCACGACTTTGTGAAATGTTTCGAGCAAAAAGATAATATGGACGAACACTTTCTGATGCAGGGCTGGAGAAAAGAATATGTGGGAGATCTATTAATGTCTATTCTGGATGGAAGCAAAGCCATGGTCATTGGTGAAAACGGCAAGGTGCAGTTGATCCCCTCCGGAAACCAATAACTTCAGCCTTCCCATTTGTTAAAAATTCCTATCCTCAATTACCGGCATCCTGCTGGATTGATTCAAACCACGCCTTGAATTCCGCATAACTTCTGAGGTTTTCCAGGTCGGGATCGGTCTCAATATCCTGGAATCCTTTATAGCCCAATTCGACCGCCTTCTTCAATGCGCTCAGGCTGGCCGGTGACTTTTCCGTCAAAGAGTAATAGCAGGCCAGGTTGTAATGCAACAGCGGGGCGGAAGGGTTGATGCTTTCAAGGGATTTCAGCGTGTCCAAAGCCTCGCCATATTTTTTGGCCCCGAGATACGCGGTGCTGAGGTTGATATAAGCTTCCTCGAATTCGCGGTTATGGTTCAAAGCCTTGTGGTAGTTTTTTACCGCGTCATCCCATTTCTTTTGCTGTAAGAATTTGTTGGCCTCGTTGAAATGAAAAATCGCCATCCGTTTGATGTTTTCAGGATCGGAATGATCGACGTCATCATGCTCATCATGTTCGGCGTGATCGTGCTCCCTGGCGGGGTCCACCTTCAGGTGGTCGGTTGCAAAAAATAATATGATGGTGATCACTAACAGGACTGGAATGTATTTTTTCATACTCGCTCCCGCGAGGGGGAAATTTGAGGTTGAGCCTGGGGTACTCTTTCCATTGCCTTTATTTTACTCGCAAATTCACTGACGGAATTTAAAGGCGTGATGTTCTCAAGTTCCGCCCCATGCGAACTCAGGTTATATATTTGCGTTTTGGCGTGTTGCCCGGCGATTTCTTCGAGTGTGCGCTTATAACTATACATGGATTGGCTGGTGGATACCATCGCTCCAAAATTCCCTTTGATGCTGATTTGTTTTTTCAATCCGGTTTTTTCCGCGTGGGCCCTGGCGAGGGTATCGTTTTGCGGAAGCTTGTCGAGGATCTGCACGTTCATGTTTGAATATTGGGAATAGGTTCTCCCGCCGGAATAGGCGCAGTCCTGACCGATCAGGAAGATCGGCTCACAACCCATTTGAATCAGACAATCGAGACCCAGGCAGGAGACCGAGCCTCCCGCTTCCGTGGTGCCTTTTTCTACCATTTGGGTTTCCTGATCGCCGGTCAGGGAATGCCCCTCCTTGAACACCACAAACTTCTCTCCCTGAAAGCCGGCAATGATTTTTGCGTGCGCGGTCGGCGTATAGATTAATTTATAAGGGCCGTCCAGATTTTCCCTGAAAGACAGGAAACTCTCATCCTGCGGATCGAGCGTGAATACATAATGCGGTTGAATGCCTTCCTGCGCCAAAATGGGCAAAGCTGTATCCACGCAGGCAATGACAGCGGAGTTCGTGAACCTCTGTAAATAAGGCATGAGGTCATCCAGAGACGGCCCGGCGCTTATCAGCACTCCCGGCTGACCGCGATGAATGTTTTTCAAGTTATTCATTCCTGGGCTTTGTCGGACGATTTCCCGATTGAAGGTATAATTCCGGCTTTCGAGATCGCCCAGTACCGCAGGAAATCGCCGTTCCATCAATAGAACTTCCAAAGCGTTGGTCAGGGAAGGAAAGTTTTTGGGGATGCATTTGAAGGATGGAGAATGAAACAATACCTCCAGCGGAGTCTCTAAAGATTCCGTCCACTCGGACATCTGTTTTGAAATTTCTCTGGAAACAAGAGACTCCTCACGGCCAAAAATCATGTGCAACCGTGGGTCAGCGAACACGGTTGTAAGGTCCCGAAAATGAATGGCGGCGCTCAGTAAATCGAGATTCAGCTCGATGACCAACAGTCTGCCGTCGGGTCCGATTTTTTCCAGCAGGGACTCGACGTGATAGCCCAGACCAAAACCGTACAGACACACCCGGCTTCCAGGCTGGACGTTTTTGGCAAAACCCTGTCCCTCTTTCACCGGATCATAACGGCTGTGGATGAGTAAATTGTTGTAGCGAATCGTTGGGGCGCCGGTCGCGGCGGTCATCGTCTCGATGCAATCCGAAAATGCCTCGGGGCTCGAGTCCATCGATGGCCAGCGCGTTTTGAGGGCGGCGATATTTTTTTTATAGAATGCGCTCATTTTGACCGTGGGGAGTGGATTCAAAATTGCTTTGATACCGCTATTTATTGTAACCTTGCAACTAGATCGGAATTATTGAAACATTTCTGAATTTTTTTATTTACCCAAATTACTATAACTCTTTTGCTAGAATCAGGTTTAATAGTGGGAAAAGAGATACTGCTGGATTGACTTTGCATTTGAAATTGACTGGACTCGGGGGTTGGATATGTCAAAAAAGGTAAAAGATTGTTTTGTGATTGGGCCAATTGGGGAAGAAAAAGGTGAGATAAGGGAGCGCTCTGACAAGGTATTAAAATATATCATTGAACCTGCATTAGAAGAGTGTGGATATAAGGCTACCCGAGCCGATCAAATGCCCGAACCAGGAATTATTAGTTCGCAAATTATTACTCGTTTAGCTGAGGACCCTCTAGTAATTGCGGATCTAACGGGAAGAAATCCAAACGTGTACTATGAATTGGCTTTGCGGCATACAATAAAAAAACCAGTGGTTCAAATTATTGACAATTCGGAATCCCTTCCCTTTGACATTGCGGCTACAAGGACCATAAAATTTACTCACACTGACCTTGAAAGTGCTGACAACGCAAGGAAAGAAATAATTAAGCAAATTAAAGCCATAGAAAAAAACCCTGAAGATGTAGACAATCCTATATCCAGTGCAATCAACATAACCGCACTCCAAAAAAGCCATAATCCTGAGGATGCCTGGAGAGTTCAAATAACAGAACTATTAAAAGAGATTCTCTCAGATGTACGAATAACAAAAGCTCGTACCCAACCCGAGTTGTTAAGCAGTAGATTAAAAGAAAAAGGTTTTCCGGGTTTTGGGCAGGAACCTTATATCCAACGATCAGAAAGCGAACCCTCCTTGAATGAGATTTTAAAAAAAATATTTTCAGAGGATAAAACCGTTATAGGTGGTAAATCGATAAGGGAAAGTAGGCCTGTGTTAAATGAGAATGATAAAAAGAAGGGCAAAAGTAAGTGATTAATAATTATAACCAATTCCCTAATAACCATTAGAAATAAACTTCCTTCCCCTCATAAAATCTCATGTCAACTCAAGCTTCTCCAAAGAAACATCTCAATAACATTCGCATTCTGCCTGACGCATTGGCCAACCAGATCGCCGCAGGCGAGGTGGTGGAGCGGCCCGCATCGGTGGTCAAGGAGCTGGTTGAAAATTCCATCGACGCCGGGGCCACAAAGATTCAGATCGACATCGAGAAGGGCGGCAAGGACCTCATCCGGGTGAGCGATAACGGCCGGGGCATGTCCGGGGAAGACGCACAACTGGCTTTTTCCCGCCACGCCACCAGCAAGATCGCGTTGCCGGAGGACCTGGAAGGAATTCTCACCCTGGGGTTTCGCGGCGAGGCCCTGCCAAGCATCGCGTCGGTGGCTAAAGTCCGGCTGTCCACCGCAAGTGATGAAAATCAGGGCGGAACGCTGGCGGTTTTCGAAGGCGGGGCAGGAGGGACGTTTAAAGACATCGCCTGCCCCAGAGGCACGACGATTGAAGTCGCACAATTATTTTTCAACACGCCTGCGCGGCGGAAATTTTTAAAGGGCGATTCCACCGAATTTTCCCACATTGCCCAGGCCGTCACCCATCAGGCCCTGGCTTATCCGCACATCCATTGTATTTTGAAGCACAATGGCCGCGAAATCATTAACACGCTCCCTGCCGAGCAATTTCTTTACCGCATCGCCGAGTTGTTCGGCGCCGATCTGGTCAAGGAACTGGTCAAGGTTGAAATGGAAACGGGCGATTATAAACTGGACGGTTACGTTTCCAGCCCGATTTACACCCGCGCCAACCGGTCGGCGCAATATTGTTTCATCAACCAGCGGTTTGTGCGCGATAAAGTCATCATGCACGCCACTCAGCTGGGCTACAGCCATCTTTTGCCCAAGGGGCGGCATCCGGTGATCTTTCTCGGCCTGACCATGGACCCAAAACTGCTTGATGTCAACGTGCATCCGAGCAAGGCGGAAGTCCGGTTTGCGTTTCAGCAGGAGGTGCATCAGCTGGTGAGCGAGGGAGTCCGAAACGCGCTCAGCAGAAATGAAAAGCCAGATCCGGCTGGCCTGGAACGTGTGGCCGAGGAAGAACTTTCTTTCGGAGGGCGGCGAGGCGATAAAACCACCCAGTCCCCTTATCCGTCAACCCACTCACTGCCCACTCCTTCCCGGACGATTGTGAACGACTACTCCGTCTCAGGACATCGGGATTTTTCAGGAGCGTTGGAAACGCTGTACAAACCTCATCGGAAGGTTTCAGAAACGAATGTTTCTGGAATCGGTGGGGATCAGAAACCGGTTTATTACGATCAAAAACCCGTTCCCGTCTCCAGCCTGATTTTTTCCGAGTTTCAGGCGTTGGGCCAGTTGGACAACTCGTTCATTATTATGCAGGGAAAAAAGGGGATGGTGGTGGTGGATCAGCATGTGGCTCACGAACGCATCCTCTACGAACGATTCAAGAACGCCGCAAAAAATAAAAAGATAGAAGTTCAGCAGTTGTTATTTCCGGTTCCGTTGGAATTTTCTCCCGCTGAGTCTGAGTTGCTGGCTCAGCACCTTACGCGGCTCGGGGAACTGGGGATGGAGGTGGAGCTTTTTGGGAAAAACGAATTTCTTTTAAGATCGGTTCCCGCCATTTTAAAAAACAACGATCACACTCAAATTCTCAGTGAAATTGTGGGACTGTTGTCGGGTCAGCAAAACCCGAATATTCTGGAGGAAAAGTTTGAAGACATTCTGATCATGATGTCGTGCAGGAACGCCATCAAAGTCAACCACCCGCTCGGACCGGATCAGATTGCTGATTTGATATCTGAATTGGAGAAGACGGAAATGCCCTTCACCTGCCCGCATGGCAGGCCAATCGCGGTTTTTTTCGATATGGAAGATTTGTTGAAGAAGTTTTTACGTAAATAACCACCCGCATCCAGCGACCAACGAGCCCCCAGAAAGATACCCTCCCATCGAGCCCTCTCGCATCAGCCCTTGACCGTGGTTTTTTTGATGGCCTTGGTCATTTTTTTCAAGCGGGCGGCATTTTTGGCTTTGAGAACATTTTTAGCCACTTTTTTCGTGTTCCCGCCAGAGTTCGCAGGCCTGCCGTTGCCCAGTATCCATTCAATTTCGCTGACGAACTTGTCGCGTTTGCCCTTATCCATTTTACGGAACTTAGTCAGGAGCTTTTTCTCTTCACTGTTGGAGCTGATCAGAAAATCATTTTTCAGGCCTTTGAACACCAGCCGGCCTTCATCCAGACTTCCGCCGATCACTTCCATTTTTTTTGAGGTTTTGGGTGTGGAATCGACATCCTTGATTTCAAGGTCCGGTTTTTTCACTTCGGTGGTGAGCAGGCGGTCGAGAGACATATTGCCCAATTTAGCCAGTTTGATCATGATGGAAATCGGTGCGTCTCTTTCCCCGGCTTCATAGCGGACGTAGGTCCGAAAGCCAATACCCAGTTTATTCGCAAGGGTCATTTGGGTGTTGCCAAGATTTTTACGAATCGTTTTTAGGTTTTGCGACAGGATAGTCATTAAAAAAGATCCTCTTATATTTTCAAAATTAAAAAAGGTGGTGGACCGTCAGGCGAGTTCAATGCCATTTTTTCTTAAAAACTTGTAAGCTTCTTCAATCCAGTAACGTTCTTTTTCCAGTTTGTATTCCGGTAAATCCTTGGAAGACCCTATCAGGCTTTTCATTTGGTCGATAGCATCCTGCTTTTGTCCGATTTTGTCAAGCAGACGACCATAATGATAGTAAGCTTTAAAAAACGCAAACGAATCGATCACTTCCTTATAGATTTCCATGGCCTTCGCCTCCATTCCTGCGAGCCGGTAACACTCGGCCAGACCAAAAATGGCGTTGCCATAATCATATTTTTTGTCAATTTTTATCAATTCTTCCAGAACTTCCGCCCCTTCGGTGTATTTTCCCAACCCGTGCAGGCTCTTGGCCAATCCATACCTGGCCTCATTCATCTCTGGATCTTTTATGATCGCTTCCTTAAATTGGGGGGCGGCCAGGTCATACTGTTTTTTATCGAGATAAACATCGCCCAGTTTTTCATAGTGGTAGGCTTTATGATGTTTTTTGATCAGCTCCTTGAGGTGCATAGTTTCTTCCGTCTCCACTTCCTTCTTCGGCTTTTGGGAAGGCAGAGGGAAGAGGTTGGGCCGGCTTTTTCCCTTGTTTTTGACCACAAAATAATAAATAACGGCGCCCACGGGAAACAACACCACCATGATGACGATCCAGATAAAATGTTCCTTGCGCTGGATGCAGTCGATGCACATCCAGACCATGAACACCAGGCCGATTGTTATGAAAATATCCATTAATTAAAATTCTTTTCAGTCGAGAATTTATGATAAAAACCCTGCCGCTAATTCCACGAACGGCTTGTTTTTTTTAACATTGCGATGCCCAGAAAACTACTTTTCAACCACTTCATTTTCTGTGTTCAATAGAACGACATTTGGGGCATGCTTTTCAGAATCGCAATCAATAGTACCATAAGCGACGATTATGATGCGATCATTAATCTGCGCCAGACGCGCCGCGGCTCCGTTTATGGAAATCACCCCGCTCCCGCGTTCCCCGATAATAGCATAGGTGATGAACCGGGCCCCGGTGTTTATATTAAAAATGTGCACCTGCTCGTAGGGCAAAATTCCCACCCGATCCATCAGGTTTTCATCGATTTCGATACTTCCTTCATAATCCATTTGCGTATCGGTGACTTTGGCTCGATGAAGTTTGGACTTCAACATTATTCTTTGCATTCCACTCTCCTTACCAGGCAATTATCTATCAATCGCGTTTTGCCAATGTGCACCGCAAGTGCGATCAGAGATTTATCTTTAATTTCATCGAGTTCGACAAAATTTTCAGGGTCACATACCGAAATATAATCAATTCGGGCTTGCTTGTTCGCTTCAATCGTCTGACGGATTTCCTGTTTGATCCGGTCCGCAGAATGTTCTCCGTTCTGCACCCGCTGTCTGGCCGCGTCCAGGGCGCGCGAAAGAGAAAGAGCAGGGGCCATTTCCTCCCGGGATAAATAAAAATTCCTTGAACTTTTCGCAAGCCCGGAAGGTTCTCTTAAAAGGGGCAGGCGTTCGATGGTGGTGTCCACGTTCAGGTCGCGAAGCAGGGTTTCCACCACGGTTGCCTGTTGCCAGTCCTTGTCGCCAAAAAAGCCGGTGTGCGGGCGCACAATAGTGAGTAGTTTTAAAACCACTGTGGCGACGCCCCGAAAAAACCCCGGACGGCTTTTGCCGCACAAATGATCGGTGATTCCCTCAACCGTGACAAACGTTTTATACCCTTCGGGGTACATTTCCGCAGAGGAGGGGGCAAAAACCACATCCACCCCTGCGGATTCCAATAGATTCGTGTCGCTTTCCAGGTCCTTGGGATATTTGTCCAGGTCTTCATTTTTCCCGAACTGGGTGGGGTTGATGAATATGCTGACCACGGTGAAATCGCAGGTAGCGACGGATTGTCGCACCAGGCTCATGTGGCCTTCGTGCAGACTTCCCATCGTGGGAACCAGACCGATGGTCTTGTGCGACTCCCTGGCTCGGTCGGACCATAGTTTCATTTCGGGAATGGTGTTAATGATTTCCACGGGAATCGTCCACCTTTTTCAGTGGATTTTTGTCGGTGTTATAGGAATGTTCCCTGCCGGGGAATGCCCCCGACCGAACCTCTTCGATATATTGTCCCACCGCCTTTTTGATTTCCGCGTCCAGATTGGCGTAGCGTTTGACGAACTTGGGTGTGAAATCCTGGGTGATTCCGAGTAAATCGTGCAGGACCAGAATCTGTCCGTCGCAATGCGGCCCTGCGCCGATCCCAATGGTCGGGATCTTGAGACATCCGGTGATTTCCTGGGCCAGATCGTCGGGAATTCCTTCCAGGACGATGGCGAACGCACCGGCCTTTTCCAACTCGCGGGCGTCCTGTTTGATTTGCCGGGCCTGAAGCAGATTCTTCCCCTGGATTTTATAGCCGCCGAACTGATGCACCGATTGCGGCGTCAGCCCGATATGCCCCATAACCGGAATGCCTGCCTGGACGATGGCGCGCACCTTTTGCGCCATCCGGACACCCCCTTCCAGTTTGACCGCGGCGGCGCCTCCTTCTTGAAGAAAACGGCCCGCATTGGTGATCGCCTGTTCGTCAGAAACCTGATACGACATGAATGGCATGTCCCCCACCAGCAGGCTGTTGCGGGCGCCCCGCTGCACGGCGCGGGTGTGAGCGATCATTTCGTCCATGGTGACCGGGAGCGTGTTCGGAAAACCCAGCGCGACCATGGCGAGGGAGTCACCCACCAGGATGATGTCGATGTCCGTTGCGTCCAGTACTTTGGCGAAACTGAAATCGTAAGCTGTCAGGGCGGTGATTTTTGAGCCGGAATTTTTTTTGCCGATGATGGCCGGGATGGTGACCGGTTTTCTGTCCATAACAGTCCTCCTGAAAAAACAAGAACCCTGGATCTTGAAAACATGGGAACCGAAACTCAAGGCGGGAAAGCCGACAAACAAAAAAGCCCACCGAAGAGGATCGATGGGCAGGCAGTCAGCTTATATTTATCATCCAATGAGCCGCATCAGTTTACTTGAGGCCTGTGAGCAGGTCCCCTTGAAGATGAGATCTCAAATGAAAAATTTATCTTGCCCCGTCCCGGTCCTTTCAGGATCCAAGCGGATTATAATATTCTCTGCCAATTCTATGATGATTGATCTTAGAAATCAACTCCTCCAGGTCGCCTTTTTTTTCCACGAAATCGATCTCGTTGGTGTTGATGACCAGAAGCGGCGTTTCTGAATAATAAAAGAAAAAGTTGTTGAAGGCTTTATTGACCTTTTCCAGGTATTCCCGGTCGAGATAGGATTCGTAATCCCGGTCCCGCTTTTCAATTCGCTGTTGCAGAATGTGAGTATCGGCTTGCAGATATATAACCAGGTCCGGCTTTGGCGTCCGTATTTTTATAAGATTGTAAATCTGGTTATACAGTTGCAGTTCATGATCCTTCAGGTTGAGATTGGCGAAGATCGGGTCTCTTTGAAATAAAAAATCCGTTATCACCACCGAGCTGAAGAGATCCCTTTGCGCCAAATCCAGGTACTGGGCGTACCGGTTCAGTAAAAAAAAAATTTGAGTTTGAAAGGCATAGGACTCCTTGTCCTGGTAGAAATCCGGGAGAAAGGGATTCTCATCGTCATTTTCAAGAACCATTCTGGCGTCCAGCTGTTTTCCCAGTAAATTGACGAGAGAAGTTTTTCCTGCTCCGATGGCGCCTTCGATGGCGATAAAATTGGGCTCGATCACGGTTTTCATGACAGCGGTATGGGTATCAATGTGCGATTAATTGGAACGGTTTTAAAAGTTAAGCCGAAATGACGGTTGGAGGTTTTGGTGAAGGCGGTTATTGCGTATGAGGATCACTGGGACCCCCTTCGCCAAGAATTTCCTTGATGGTCAGCTTCAACTCGCTGAGGTCGGCGGATTTCACCACATAGGCGTCGGAGGCCCAGACGCGAAAATCCTGTTTGTAACGCCCGTAGGCCGAGCAAAGTATCACGGGGATATCGCTCTTTTCTTCCTTCAGTTTTCTCATGAACTCAATTCCGTCCATGCCCGGCATTTTAATATCCAGGGTGATGATGTCCGGTTTGTCCGCCTGGATTTTACCCATGGCTTCTTCCGCCGTAGCCGCAACAGTGACTTGATAGCCAAGTTCCTCCAGCTCTTCCTTGTAAAGAAAGCGGATGTTTTCTTCGTCATCGATGACCAGTATTTTTTTCATAGCTCCCTCAAGTCTGAAAGACAGTGTTCATGGAATGACTGGCAAAAGTTCCTTTCTGATTTAAATTGCAAGCGAACAACCGATGGATGAATCAAATGCATAAGAGGCCCGGCAAGATATTGATTTTTATCTTAATCAGGAGAAATTTGCAACGGTAAACGAATGTACACGGTGACTCCGCGACCCATATTGTTTTCGATCTGTATGGTTCCTCCATGCATTTCAATTATCTTGCGGGAGATGGATAACCCCAGTCCGGTCCCGGTCGATTTTGTGGTGAAAAAAGGATTGAAAATATTTTCATAAATATCCTGTGGAATTCCGCCTCCGGTGTCCTCAATGCAGAGGGTGATGACTTTTTGCCCCCCGACATAATTTTCCGGGTAGGTGGCAATGGTGAGGTTGCCTCCCGAGTGCATGGATTCCATGGCATTGTAAAGTAAATTGATCAGGACCTGCTTGAATTGGGTTTTATCCAGGCTGAGATGGGGAATGTCTTTATCCAAACGAAATTGAACGGTGATATCTTTCATATAAAAACCTGATTGGAAAAGATAAACCGCCTCTTCGATGAGTTCGTTGGCATCGCACGGGTTGCGTTGCAGGATTCCCGCTTTGGAATATTCGAGGATGTTGGTCAAAAGTTTTTCCATCCGATCGACTTCTGAGCGGATGATCTTTGAGTAATCCGCGATGTTTTCCAATTCTTTCTCGTCTTCATATTTCGAGGCCAGGATCTTGATTCTGTTCTCCAGCCTGCGGGCGAAACCCCCTATAGAGACCAGCGGATTTTTGATTTCATGCGTCACTTCCGCGGAAATTTCACCCAATGCGGCCAGTTTTTCAGACTGAATCAATTGTTCTCTTGTGGAAAGAAGCTCCCGGTTAGTCTCCAGAAGTTTGGTGAACAAGCGCGAGTTTTCTATCACCCAGCTCGCGTGGGTTGCAAACCGGGTCAGTAGACGGAGTTGCTCATCTGAAATGGGTTTGTTGTTGTACCGGTTGTCCACCAGAATGACCCCTAAAACCTCTTTGTGGGCTATGAGAGGCACAGTGGCAAAGGCATTGGTTTGTAGAGACTGAATAAAATCATTGCTGACCAGAGGGTGCTTGTCCGCATCGGTCACGTTGAACGAGTTTTTTTGAAGCACCGTTTCGACCAGGATGTTTTCTCCCGGCTGGATGGGAAAATTCATGCTTTGAACAAATTGATTGAACGCGGAGTTTTTGTATTCATTCTTGTCGGCTTCGTTGACCACCCATTCCAACATGTTTTTCTTTTTGCGGCCCCATTGGGTCCAGATGCGAAAAGCGTCTTCCGAGGAATCAGGACCCAGGCCCATGAACCCGCGAAGCGTGTTGGTGTTTTCGTTGATGATAAAAACCATGGCCCGGTTGAATCCACCCGCTTCTCCCATGGTGATGCCGCTCAGGATGATCCATAACCCATGCTCCAGTTTGGTGGAGGTTTGCACCGCCTGGCTGATATCGTAAAGGATGGTTTGTTCTTTAAGGAGCATCTGGCTTTTATTGAACAGCATGGCGTTGCGAATGCATCCCGAAACCTGGCTGGCAATGGTTTCCATGATCAATATCTCCAAGTCGGAGTACATCCTTTGTTCCTCATTGTGGATATTGATGACGCCGATGCACAGCTCCTCCACCATGATGGGCACCGATAACATGGATTTGAATTTTTCCTCTTCAATTTCAGGAAAATAGACAAACCGGGGATCATTGTGGGCATCGCTGAGAGCCAATGTTTTATTGTGTTCCGCGACCCAGCCCGTGATGCCTTTTCCGATTCCAAGCTGAATGGATTGCGCGGTGTCGCTGGGAAGTCCGATGGCCGCTCTCAGGCTGAAAAACTCTTTGCTGTCATCGGTGATATAAATCGCGCAGGCGTGAATGTGCAGGTTGTTCTGGATGACCTCGATGATTTTTTCCAGGGTCTCGTCGAGGTCCAGTGTGGAGTTGGCGATTCGGGTGATGTCCTGAAATATTTCCAGGCCCTGCTTGCTATCTTTCATTTGGTCTCAATTTTGAGGGCCCGGCGGTACAACTGACAGTATTTTTTAGCGGCCCGGTCCCAGCCCAGATTTGCGTTCATGTCGTTCCTGATAAGTTTCTGCCACGGGTCTTTATTGCGATAAACAGACAAGGCTTTTTGAATCGTATGGTGTAAAGTCTCGGGCTCAAATTTTTTAAATTTAAAACCGGTACCCCTTAAGGTTTTGCGATTGAACTCCTTTATGGAATCCGCCAGCCCCCCCACTGATCGGACAATGGGAACCGCTCCGTACTTCAGGGAATACATTTGCGTGAGGCCGCAGGGTTCGTATTGAGAAGGCATCAAGAAGAAGTCGGACCCTGCCAGAATCCGGTGCGCCAGCTTTTCATCGAATCCGATGCGGACGCCTATTTTATCTGGAAACTGCTTTTTAATTTTAAGAAAATAATTCTCATACATGGAGTCGCCCGATCCCAGCAGTACGAATGCCGCCCCTTCGGCGAGCAGGTCGCCCAGGATCTCGATCACCAGATCGATGCCCTTTTGACTGGAAAGGCGGGTGACCATCGATAGAATGGGGGTATCCTCATCCACCTTGAGAGAAAATAAGTCCGCAAGTTTTATTTTGCAAGCGAGTTTTCCGGCAATATTCTCCGGTGTGTAATTTTTTTCGATGTCGGGATCGGATTCGGGGTTCCATTCCTGGTAGTCGACGCCATTCAAGATGCCAAACAGGTCTTTAGACCGCTTGCGCAATATGCCGTCCATTTTGAATCCAAATGCCTTGGTCTGGATTTCCTTGGCGTAGGTGGGGCTCACGGTGGTCAGAAGATCCGCGTAGACCAGTCCCGATTTTAAAAAACTGAAATGATTGTAAAACTCCACACCTTCTGGCGTAAAAATAGAGAAAGGCAGGCCCGCCGTTTTCAGTTCAGACGAGGGGAAATTTCCCTGATAGCCCAGATTGTGTACCGAAAAAACGGTCTGGGTGTTTTTGAACCATTTGTCCCTGGCGTAAACCGTTTTCAAATAGACCGGGACCAGGCCGGTTTGCCAATCATTGCAATGAATGATATCGGGTTGGAATCCGACCGCTTTGCAGACTTCCAACAGGGACCGGCAAAAGAAAATAAACCGCTCGGCATTGTCGGGGTAGTCTCCGTGCCGCGTGCCGTAAATCGGGTCGCGGGAAAAATACGATTCATTGCCCACCAGATAAACCGGAATCCCGCCATTGAGCTGACTTGAATATAAAAAACCTTTTTTCCGTTTCCCGCCTATTGGAACATCCACGTCCAGACCCATCGGGCGAAGACCCAACGGGCACTGGGCTACGGCTTTGTGTTTTGGCATGACGACTCGAACGTCATGACCCAGATGTTTTAAAGCTTTGGGCAGAGATCCGGCGATGTCCGCCAAACCCCCGGTTTTGGCGAAAGGGTAAACCTCTGAGGAGGCCAGAAGAATTTTTAATTTTTGAGCCATTTAAAGATGATTTCTAAAAATTGATATATTTTGCTTTTTCAACTGTCCACTCCTTTTTTGAGGAGAAGGTGGAAATAAAATCCCCCTAGCCCCCTTTAAAAATGGGGGATCTGCTCCCCCTTCCACGAAGGGGGTTGGGGGGATTTAAATTATTCCAACAGCTACTGTGTCAAACTTTGGTGTTGCGCAACGTTTCCGCCGCCACCTCAGGGAGTACGGGATTGATGTAAAACCCGGTTCCCTGCTCGAACCCCGCCATTTTGGTTAATTTGGGCATGATTTCAATGTGCCAGTGATAATGCCGGCCGTTGTTCCCGTTCATCGGTGACGTGTGCAATACAAAATTGTAAGAAGGTTGCCCCAGCGCCGCCTGCATTTTCATCAGCGACTCCTTCAGTAATTGGGCCAATTGGGAAAGATCCTCTGCTTCGCAATCTTCGAAGCGGTCGGAATGAAACTGCGGTAACAACCACATCTCAAAGGGGAACCGGGGAGCATAGGGGCAAAGGGTGATGAATCGTTCATTTTGATTGACGACACGGACGCGGGTTGCTTTTTCCTGCGAAATGATATCGCAAAAAATACAGCTTTGTTTTAAATCGAAATGCTTTTGTGCGCCCGAAATTTCCCCGCGCACCAGTTCCGGCACAATGGGTAAAGCGATCAATTGACAATGCGTGTGCTCCAGCGTCGCGCCCGCCGCCTCGCCGTGGTTTTTGAAAATCAGGATGTACTGAAAGCGCGTGTCTTTTTTTAAATCGAGCATGCGCAACTTGAAAGCCAAAAGAGCATCCTGGACCCTCTCGACCGGGAGCGAATCCAGATCGGCCAGATGGTCGGGCGATTCTATGATGACTTCGTGGGCGCCGATACCGTTCATGCTTTCATACAGACCGTCGTCGCTCAGGTCCATCTCTCCTTCGATTCGCAAAGCGGGAAACTTATTGGAAACGACGCGCAATGTCCAATCGGGAGTGTTCGGCGGAGAATTCTCCGGTCTAAACGCCAGGATTTCCGGCGGCGTGGATTTTTCATTGCCATGATCAAATGGGCACATTCCTTTGTGGAGCTTTTTCGCCGGCACCGGGAAGTCCTGGGGGCGTTTGCCCCGGTCCGGGGAAATGATGACCCAGCGATTCAATATGGGGTCTTTTCTGAGTTCGGGCATGGAATACGGGTAGGCAAAGCCTTGTTTATTGGGAGAGAAAGATTACGAGTCCAATAAAAGCCTCATACTAAGGAAGGGGATATGGAATGTCAATCAGCGATGGGACTTCAACCCGTGCTTGAGTGAAATTATGTGGAAAGGCATTGAACCGACCGGCTTTAAACCCTATAATCTTTTAAAACCAACAGTTTAATGAAGGTATTTCATACAAGAATTTCAGGCCGCGCAAGCTTTTGAATCTGAGGCCAACTGATAAAAAAATGTCATCTTCCTTACAAGGCAAAAAAATCGTTCTCGGTGTTTCCGGCGGCATCGCCGCTTATAAAGCCGTCGAGTTGCTGCGTCTGATGGTCCGGGAAAAGGCCGAGGTTTTCGTGGTGATGAGTGCTAACGCCGGAAAATTCATCACGCCTTTGACCTTCGAATCCCTGTCCGGGAACCCGGTCTACCATGAAGTGTTTGGCGAGCAGTCTTCCGCGTCCATGCCGCACATCCGGGCGGCGGAAAACGCCGACCTGCTGGCAGTCGCTCCGGCGACCGCGGGCGCTATCGGCAAAATGGCCTGCGGGTTGGCGGACGATGCGCTCAGTAACTTATACCTGGCATTTCGCGGGCCGATTCTAATGGCTCCGGCGATGAACGATGGCATGTACGCAAATCCTGCGGTGCAGGAAAATATCAGCCGGATGAAACAACGCGGCGTCGAATTTATTGATCCTGAAGAAGGGGAACTGGCGTGCGGAACGGTGGGGCAGGGGCGGTTGGCCGAGCCTGCCCGGATATTGCAGGCGGTGCAAACCCGGATTGGAAGAGATGAAGATTTAAAGGGTCTCAGAATTTTAGTGACGGCGGGACCGACCCGCGAACCTCTCGACCCGGTGCGCTACATCACCAACCCGTCATCCGGCAAGATGGGCTATGCCGTGGCCGGGCAGGCCCGTCTGCGTGGGGCGAAGGTGATGCTCATCAGCGGCCCGACTCATCTGGAATCGCCGAATGGAGTGAAAACCATCCGTTGTCAGCAGGCCGGGGAAATGCTGGCTTTGGTGAATGAGCATTTTCCCGATTGTGACGTGCTGGTGATGGTCGCGGCAGTGGGCGACTTCGCGGCGGACAAAGTGCAAAAAGAAAAAATCAAAAAGAAAGGCGAGTCGCTTGACCTCAAACTCATGCCCACGCCGGACATACTTATGGAAGTAGCGAAAACCAAAAACCGGCAGATGGTGGTCGGATTTGCGGCGGAATCCCAGAACGTGGTGCAAAGCGCCCAGGAAAAATTAACCCGGAAAAACCTCGACCTCATCGTGGCCAATGACATCAGCGCACCCGGCATCGGGTTTCAATCCGACTCCAACCAGGTCACCCTCATCGACAAAGCAGGAAAAATCGACTCCTTGCCCCGACTTTCCAAACGGGAAATCGCCGATATTTTGTTGGACAGGATCAAGGACAAGTCAGAGTTTATCTCTGAAAATTAACCCACCATTAGATCCTTTGGGTCTGATTGAATAGCCGACAGAGTTAACAGATCTGTATTGAAAGTAGGAGAAAATAGAAAAATGGGACTTAAGCAAGACTATAAATTAAAAGTAAGCAACGTAGCTGTATATACAAATCTCGCGGTCAAGTTGAAATCAAGAACAACAAAGGAGGAAGCAAATAAAGAAGTCGAAAGAATGTTGGATAAAAAAAAATTATTTGATGGCTACAAGTGGGAAATCGAAGAATGCGAAGAAGGTGGCATCAATCAATTCAATGACAAATTACGTGATGACATCATAGAACGGGTTGGGCAGGAAGAAACTGAGGAAAATATTTTCTGGGATGGAATCAAAGCCCATTTCGAATTGAACGTCGCACACATCTTTGTAGAAACAAATTTGGAAGTCCAATTAAAATCACAAAATGTAGAAGAAGCTATTAGCGAAGTTAACAAATTGTGTGCAGGAAAAAAAATATTTGAAGGCTATGAATGGAAAATATCAGGATGTTCTGAGCAAGGAATCAATGCTTTTGACGATCAATTGCAGGATGCAATAATTAATGGAATTTCCCAACAAGGAAAAATCGAAGATTGTATTGAAGAGGTTTCAAGCTAGAAAAAAATCGGTTGTCTGACCTAAGGAAATCACATAATGAAAGTTTTAGTTGTCGGTGCTACCGGCACCATCGGAAAAGCGGTTGTTGAACTGCTCGAGAAAGATCATGAGGTCATCAAGGTGGGGGGCAGGAGCGGCGAATACACAGTCGATCTTTCTGCCCAGGAATCCATTCAATCCCTGTTTGACCAGGCAGGAAAAGTCGATGCGGTGATTTCCACTACCGGACTTGCGAGCTTTGGGAAATTTGATGAACTGAAGGATGAAGATTACGCCCTGGCCTTGAACAACAAATTAATGGGCCAGGTGAATCTGGTGCGTATCGGAAAGAATTTTCTTAATGAAGGGGGGAGCATCACCTTAACCAGTGGTCTGCTAGCCAAAGAACCCATACCGGGAAGTACCGTAGTCAGTATGGCCAATGGGGGGCTGGAGTCTTTTGTCCGAGCTTCGGCTCTGGAGCTTCAAGGCATGCGGGTGAACACCGTCAGCCCGGTGTTTGTCAAGGAAACCCTGGAAAAGATGGGGATGGATTCTTCAACGGGGATGCCCGCCGCCGATGTCGCCAAAACCTACAAAGCCGCAATCGAAGGCGATTTCCACGGCGAAACTTTGGACGTTCGCAAATTCTCCTGAAATCTAAACTTCCTCATTTCCCCTCGCCCGTGGTTTCTTAGGTTTCTTTTCAGTTACCAGGAGCCTTTGATGAAGAAGGTCGGCTTCTTTAACCAATGTGGGTTCAAGCTCTTCGATGCGCTCTGGCAAGTCCATCTGCCCGTGTTTTATCGTTAGAACCAGAAGAAAATCTTTCAGTTCAACGCATATTAAAAAATGCTCGCGGACTCGATAAAATTTAAAATGGGTGGAGACGTGGGGTTTTTGGCGTAGTAAATCGGGTTTTTCCTGCAATAGCGACAAGGCCGTTTGAATGTCTTCAAGATAACGGTTTGCGGTTTTTTTGCCCCACCTTTTGATAGAATATTCTTCAATCTCTTGAAGATCGTAATGGGCTCGGTCCGTGAGTTTTATGGTGACGGCCACATTTATTTACCGCGTTTTTTGAAACGAGCCATATCTTCTTTCAAGTTTCCTGAAAACTTAGTTGTTCGTCCAGCGATCGCATCCTGATAACCTTCGAGTATGCCGGTGCGTAATTCTGCGGCTTCCAGGTGTTGTTTTTTTTCGCGCAGGATATCGCGCATAAATTCTGTGGGGGTTGCGTACAGCGTTCCGTCTCCGCAGTTTCGATCAATGAAGGCGCGAAGCTCATCAGTTAATGTCAGGTTCAGACTGCTGCTCATAAAGTGTTCCTCCCGTTTTGTGTTCACCTATATTATTAAACTTACGTCAATAAATGTCAATATTCGACGTAAGTTTCACGGCCGCCCCACTTCAAAAAAGCTTTTATTTTAGTTGACACTTACGTAAGTATGGACTAACATATAGCCATGTTAGAAGCTATTCAGGCGTTAGCAGGGCCCACGAGGTTTTCGATTTTACGGATGATCCGTTGGGAAGAGATGTCCGCAGGTGACATTGCCGGTCAGTTCAAAAATATGACCCGTCCGGCGGTGTCGCAACATTTGGGGGTCCTCAGGAAAGCCGGACTCATCACCGAACGGCGAGCCGGGACCAGCCGGATGTACAGTCTGCGGCCGGAAGGGTTCGCCCAATTAAAAATTTTATTGGAAGATTTCTGGGACCCGCGCCTGATGAAACTGAAAGCCGCCGCTGAAAAAGAGGAAAATAAACGAAGGAGAAAAAAATGAACGCTGGAGAAAACACGACCGAAACGCATGAGATCACCAGGGAAGTGGTAATTCAGGCCAAACCTGAGACCATTTTTCCTTATTTAACTGATGAAGCGAAGATGAAAGAATGGTTCGGCGAGATTGTGGAAGCGGATGCCCGACCCGGTGGTATTTTTCATGTAGGCACAAATGATGGACTTCATTGCCGGGGAGAATACGTTGAAATTTTGCCCTTTGAAAAAGTTATCTTCACCTGGGGAGGACTCCATGATATGGAACCTGGAGAATCAACCGTTGAAGTGACGCTGAAGCCCGAGGGCAGTGCGACACGCCTTACCTTGCGGCATTATAATGTTCGCCAGCGAGAAGCTGCAGATGGTTTTGCTGACGGTTGGGAGACGAAGGCTTTCCCACTTCTCAAAGCTATATCCGAGGGACAAAAACCAGAGGCTCGTTGTTTTCAATCTGGCCACGATTGCAGTACAGGTTGAAGCTGGTATTCCATCGATAAATTTGCTGTAGATGCATTGCTTTCAAGCAATGCATCTACAGTCCTGTTTTAACCCGTGGCTTCAAAATCATCTTCACGAAGTTTCGCGGCCCCGTCCTGCTGGATCACCCAAAGTTCTTTATGGATGACACCACTGGCGTTATTCATTTTCCAGCCAGAGGTTAATATCGCGCTTGTCTCATCAATCACATCAATTTGCGGGTCCAGATATTCAACATCTGAAAACCCGTCATCGATGAGTTTTTGCCAGAACCCCTGAATCTCAGCGGTTCCTGAGAAAGTTCCGAAGGGCCGGGCCTGCATCACGGCGGCCTTTTCGTATTGAGACGCACAACCTGCGGCATCGCCAGAATTAAAGGCCGAAACCCATTGCGAACTGGCTTTCTCCACAGCATTTAATACAGCGGTTTTTTGCAATTCGGTGGTCATTTTTCCTCCGCACTTTTCACACACCTAAAGCCCACGGAATTGTTTTTCATGGAGGGTACGGTGGCGTTCCTGTAGACCATGTTGACGTCGACGGCATTGTTTCTCCAGTTGCCGCCCCGGATGACCTTGTACTGGCCTCTTTCAAACCCCTGCGGATTTCTCTTGGGCGAGAATAAATAATATTCCGGTAGATGCCAGTCGTGTGTCCATTCGGAGACATTGCCTGAAAGGTCATAAACGCCGTAATCGGATTTTCCCGCTTCATAGGAACCGACGGGGGACGTTTTTTTCAACTCCTCGTTAAAGTTGGCTTTTTTGCTGTCGGGCGGTTCGTTGCCCCAGGGGTAGTTGATGTGACGTTTGCCGCGCGACGCTTTTTCCCATTCGGCTTCTGTGGGCAGACGCTTGCCTTTCCAGGCGCAATAATGCGTCGCTTCTTTCCAGGAAACGCTGACCACGGGTTGGTTGGGTCCGTTGAAATCAGGATCATCAAAGAACCGGGGTTTGTTCTTTCCTTCCGCTTTTACATATTTCTCGTAATCGGCGTTGGTGACTTCATAAATGTCCATATAGAATGTGTCCACATCCACATGGTGGGCGGGGTTTTCCGGCCCGAGCGCGTGTCGATCCGTGTTCATCAGGTCGGCGGGGTCCAGTTCCTTGAGGGACTGGCGACTGCCCATTTCATATACTCCACCTTCAATGAGCGCCATGCTTTCTGTCCCGGAGATGTCTTTCGCGTCTGCCGCGAAGGATGCCGAAGCAAATAATTGAACCAATAAGACAAGACCGGGGATGGACCAAACCATAGTTGTTCTCCAATAAATGATAAAGAGTACCTGGAAAGAGGCTGAAATCTCACAGATTATTCCAATGATATCTAAACTTGTGCATTTTTAATAAAGTTTTTTAGAGACGGGTTTACAATGAATTTCAGACTAATGTAAATCTGTTGGATTGTTTGAGGATTGACACGCTAATTCAATCAGTATAGAATTAAAATATAGCAATAAAGGCATTTGTTTTCATTGAGATAGCGTCTTTCTTCCATTTTTGGCGCTTCCGCGTGACTTTCCCACGATATCATGGATAAACCGAAAAAAGAGACCCTTTTGAATCAAAACCAGGATTCCAAGATCTGCCTGAATTGCGGCTTTCCCAATCGATCCTCCGATTCAAATTGCATGTATTGCCAGACCAGCCTTGTGGCTGATTCAGGATTGCTCTCCTGGTGCAGGCAGACCTATTATATCCTGCGCTGGCGATGGCAACTCAAGCAAAAGCGCGAAACGGCGCACAAGCCCGACCGCATGTCTATTTTCAAAGCCGTGGGATTTTTTCTTATAGGCGCGGTTCTGAGTGGAGTGGGGGTGTATTTGTTCACCGAGGCGGTCAGCAATAATTCATTTTCAAAAGGTTTGATCGCCATCCTTTTTCTATTCTACGGGGTGTTCACCCTCAAGAGTCTCTTCATCAAAAAGTAAACTGACGACGGTCGCTACGCAAAAAGATAGATTCCGCGCGCAAGAGAGATCAGTCAGCCATATACCCATCGCACGGTAATATTGGGTCCAGCTCACGCTGGCATCAATTTATTTCAGCAACAATTCTAAGCGGTGCGCCGCTACCCTTGCCGATTTTCATGGGAAGCGCGATCACCCGAAATCCCCTGGCGGGAAGAGTGGAAAGGTTGCAGACGTTCTCGAAGCCCGGAACATTGGCTTCTCCAAAAATCTGATGCGCCATAAAATCCTTTGATTGGCCATAATCCAGACTCGGCGTGTCCAGGCCGACCGCTCCCAAGTGTCTCTCTTTGACCAGAAACCGGGCCGCATCCGCGCTGAAACCGGGAAAATGCAGATTTTTGACATCGCCGGGCCTGTCAGTTCCAAGATACTTCTTTTTATCCGGCCAGAACGATTCCCACCCGGTGAGCACCAGAACCGTGGTGTTTTGGGGAATTTTTCCGTGACGATTTTCCCAGTCGAGAAAATCCTGCCGGCTTATCAGATAATCCGGATCATTTAAAGCGCGCTTACGGACGTCCACCACGATCCCGGGCGCGATCAGCCGTTCGAGGGGGATATCATCCACATGCCACTTGCCACGAGCGAAATGAGCAGGAGCATCGAGATGCGTTCCGCCATGCTCCGATCCGCTGATATCATTCGATTCATACCAGAAACCTTTAGGCGTAACCCCTTCGTGGACCTTCTTGAGCAAAAAGGGTTTGCTGGTCGGCCAGTAAATGGTAGTTTCATCAAAAGGATGCGTTAAATCCACCAGTCGGCCTCCGGCCATTGCCTGAAAAGCCTGAGTCACAAACAGAGTCAAAATGAGGCAAAATACCAGTAGAAATCGGGTGAAAAGAATTTTCGTCGGTTTCATCGGAAAAATCCTTGGTGAATAAAGTGTATCCTAAATATATCATTAATATTTTGATTAGGGTTTCAATATGTCCGTGACCCATGATTCCAAACTTCAGTCCATTAACCTTCCGGTCAAAGGGATGAGTTGCGCCAGTTGCGCTTCACGGATCGAGAAAAAAGTGGGGGAACTGGAAGGGGTCGAAAAAGCCAGTGTTAATTTCGGTGCCGAGATCGCCGCTGTTGAGTTTGATTCGGATAAAATTTCTCCCGCCGATGTTTCCAAGACTATAGAAAAACTTGGGTTCGAAGTTCCCCGGAAAAAACAGGTGTTTCGGATCGAAGGGATGAGTTGCGCCTCCTGCGTTTCCCGCATCGAGGGGAAATTGTCCGGCATGGAAGGGGTCGCCTCCGTCAAGGTCAACCTGGCCACGGAAAAAGCTTTGGTCGAGTATCTTTCTTCCGTGACCGGGGTCGAAAATTTTCAATTCGCTCTGAAAGACATCGGCTATACCTTGCTCCCGGTGGAACAGGAAGACAGTCAGGAAGATAAGGAAGAGGATCGGCATGCAAATGAATTGCGCCAGCTGAAAAATAAATTCATCATCAGCGCGGTTCTGGGGGCTGTCATCATGTTGAGCGGCATGCAGGAGACTCTGCCGGTTCTTCCCAATGCAGGTTCGCCATTTTTTCATTTCTGGTTGTTTGTGTTCGCGACTCCGGTCCAGTTTTGGGCTGGCTGGCAATTTTACCGGGGCGCCTGGGCGGGACTGAAACACGGCTACGCCGACATGAACACACTCATTGCCGTGGGAACTTCATCGGCGTATTTTTTCAGCGCCTACGCGACCTTCTTTCCATCGTCGCTCAAGTTTATGGGTGAGCAGGTGGTGGTGTACTACGACACCTCGGCGATGATCATCGCTCTGGTGCTATTGGGACGCTGGCTGGAAGCACGGGCCAAAAGCCGCGCGTCCACGGCGATCAAAAAGCTCATGGGACTGCAACCCAAAACCGCCCGCGTCGAACGCGATGGCGAAGAAGTCGAGATCCAGATGTCCCAGGTGGTTCCGGGAGATACGGTCATCGTCCGTTCGGGCGAAAAAATTCCGGTCGATGGAGCAATTATTGAAGGCACCGCCGTGGTGGATGAGTCGATGATCACGGGAGAAAGCGTTCCCGTTGAGAAAACGCCGGGACAGGACGTGTTCGGGGCAAGCATGAATGCCACCGGGTATTTCAAATTGCGCGCCACCCACCTGGGCAAAGATTCGGTATTGTCGCAGATCATCAAGCTGGTCGAAGAGGCGCAAGGGTCGAAAGCCCCGGTGCAGCGGCTGGCCGACCGGGTCGCGGGGATTTTTGTGCCTGTGGTGATCGGCATCGCTCTTGTGGCGTTCATCGTCTGGTGGGGGTGGGGCAGTGCGATCGTCGCCCTGCCAACCGCGCCGTTTGTTTTTGCGCTGATGATTTTTATTTCCGTGCTCATCATTGCCTGCCCCTGCGCGTTGGGCCTGGCCACACCGACCGCCATCATGGTCGGAACGGGCAAGGGGGCCGAAATGGGCATCCTGATTAAAGGCGGGGGAACGCTGGAACAGGCGCAGAAACTGGACACCGTTATTTTTGATAAAACCGGGACCCTCACCTGGGGCAGACCGGAGGTGACGGATGTTTTTGTTGAAGAAGAAATAAAAATTTCCGCCGACCGCTTGCTTATCCTTTCCGCGTCGCTTGAAAAGGGCTCGGAACATCCCCTTGCCCAGGCAGTCATTCAGGAAGCCAAGCGGCGTGGCCTGAAACAGATCGCCGTGACTGATTTTAAAACCCGACCCGGATTCGGCGTACAGGGGAAAGTGGATGGGCTTACAATTTCTCTCGGCAATTTAAAAATGATGGCAGAAGACGCTGTCGATATTTCAGCATTGAGTGATCGTATTGAAGAAATGGCGCGTCAGGGAAAAACCCCCATGATCCTGGCCATCGGCAAAAAGGCGGCAGGGCTGATCGCCTCTGCCGATACGGTGAAACCACAAGCCAAAGAGATTGTCGGAAAACTGCACGCGATGGGACTCAATGTGGTGATGATCACCGGCGACCACCAGCAAACTGCCCAGGCCATCGCCAGGGAATTGAACATCGACCGGGTGCTGGCCGAGGTGCTTCCCGCCGGGAAAGCGGAAGAGATTAAAAAGTTGCAACAGGAGGGCCGGTTCGTGGCGATGGTGGGAGACGGCATCAACGACGCCCCGGCTTTGGCCGAGGCGAACATTGGGATTGCGATAGGCTCCGGTACCGATGTCGCCATGGAAGCCTCTGACATCACCCTGATGACCCAGGACTTGAATGCGGTGGCCGATGCGATCGAGCTCAGTAAAAAAACCATGAACAAAATCAGGCAAAACCTGTTCTGGGCATTTTTCTATAACGTCCTGGGAATTCCACTGGCAGCGGGAGTGTTTTTCCCCATTTATGGAATTCTTTTGGAACCTATCTATGCCGCTGGTGCAATGTCTCTGAGCTCTGTTTCCGTGGTCAGCAACGCACTGCTGTTAAAGCGATTCCAAACGGTGCGTGATACATGATTCGTTCCCCTCATTATTTGTTAAAAAAAATTTTGGAAAATACTTGATTCGTTTGAGCGCAAAAAGATATATTTGAAGCATGCATGGAATAAAACTCATAGTCTTCGGGATAGTGATTTTGTTAGGGGCTTTTATTTTATCGGCCCCGGTTTATGCGGGCCTGCACCACGACCATCATTCCGTAGATTCTCAATTGAACAAGGCATCCCAGGGGAAGCACCATCATTGTGCGTTAAAAGGGCATTCCATAAGCAACCCCTGCCCGCACATACTGAACCCCAAAAGCCAGCCGCAAAAACTGGCCATTGGTCCGGAATGTGGAGGATTGCCCTTTCCATCCAAGTCCATACCGTTGCCTTCTATTCAGAAAGTTTTTTCAAATCATGAAAATGATTTTTTGGTCGTTCCAGTGAATATGGAAAAAAATGCTTTTTCCCCGGATTTATACGTTTATTCCTCTTTAAGTGCCATCGATCATCCTCCCAAACCCTAGTTCCCCCAACTAAAAGTAATTGATGCCCTAGGTGTTCGGTTTTTTCTTGGGTAAAGACTGCGCTGTGCGCAAGGGTTCGTTCCTGCACTAAAATCCGGCATTGCCTTTATTGAATGAAATTTAGCCGGACACAAATAATCAAAAAATTAGATTTGTCTCTGGATAGCTGACGGAAGTAGTCCGTTTATTTTTCAGACGGCAATCTTTTTAAAGATATGGAGAACAAAATGAAAAATTCATTTGTAATATTTTTAGCGTATATTTCTCTTGCTTTTATATTTAGCGCATCCGCAGTTTCGGCAGCAATCACGAAATCTCAACCCATGCAGGAAAAGGCGGTTGTGTATTTTGTCGAGAGCAGTGATCGTGCCGGGTTAAAGCAGGGAATCGTTGACTTGAACCTTCATTTAAGGAAAGAAGGTCGTTCGCCCAATCAACCCATCAAGGTCGTCATCCATGGTTCCGGAGTGAGATTTTTTAAAAAGGCGGGTATCGATTCCGAACTGGAATACATGCTGAACTGGTTTCAGGAAGAAAAGATTGATGTCAGGATTTGTGAAGGATGTCTGCAGGAACATGGAGTGGAGAAGGATTCTCTTGTTGTGGGTTTGCAACTCTGGAAAAGCGGAATTCCAATTTCGCCGACCCGGAGAAATTGACGGAGAATTTTAATTTACTATAATTTTGATGGCGGGAAGCGGGATGCTGTTTTCATCCTGCTTCCCGTATTTTCTTTAGACTTGGTTCCTTTTAGAATTCATGCAAAACGAATCTCGGTTGAGATTCAAAGTTTTTTGAGAACAGGGTCCCGCCGGACTCTGTCACCAGCATGGC
The DNA here is from genome assembly GCA_029261595.1 of Nitrospinaceae bacterium. GTDB lineage: Bacteria > Nitrospinota > Nitrospinia > Nitrospinales > VA-1 > JADFGI01. The sequence goes on from JAJDAZ010000023.1 coordinate 28,861, forward strand.
TTCGACACTATCGAGGGATTGCACCAGTTCCATGCCTTTTTCAGGTCCAAGAACAAAGACCGCTGTGGCCAGGGCGTCTGCATCCATGGTGTTATTTGCAATGATTGTGCAGGAGATCATTCCCCTTGCGGGCAGGCCGTTTTCCGGATCGAGGATGTGATGATAGCGGGTGTTGTCCTTCATAAAATATTTCTGATAATCCCCCGATGTGGCGACGGCTTTATCTTTCAGAGAAAGTGAGGCGATCATTTTTTCGGGATGTCTCGGATGCTGCAATCCGATGTTCCATGGTTGGCCGTCTTTTCGCTCGCCCAGAACCTTCAAGTCCCCTCCCGCATTGATCAGCGCGTGTTGAATTCCGTTTTTTTCAAGGTCGGTCATCGCCTGATCGACGGCGTATCCCTTGGCGACGGCTCCCAGGTGAAGTGACATCCCAGGTTGCTTGAGGCTGACATTGGGGTCGTCCATTTCGATTTCGCGGAAGTTCACCCGGCGGGTCGCTTCATCCAGGAGTCGGTCATCGGGAATGGCGGAATTGTCGTCGTCGAATTTCCAGAGCTGGCTTATCGGGCCGATGGATATGTCAAAAGCGCCGTTGGATTTATCTCCCCAGTAAATCCCCCGTTGGATAACAGCAAGAACCTCCGGAGAAACGGCAAGAGGTACGGCGATACCTGACTGGGCGTTCAGGCGGGAAATTTCAGAATCGGCAATATGCGTGCTCATCAACTTTTCCAAGCGTCGCATTTCATCGAAGGCGTAAGTAATGGCCAACTGGGCTTTATCAGGGTCCGGGTCGCGCACGGTGATTTCCACCAGCGTTCCCATGATGAACTGGGTACGCCTATGAAGTTCGAACTCTTTGGGAGCGCAGGAAAAAATCGCCGGCAAAAGAAGAATCGACGCCAGGAGAATAATGTGTTTGTGAGGGTAAAGAACCATTTGCGGTTATGGGGGAGGGCGGCGTTTTACCGGTCGAACTCCGCCACCAGAACTTCTCGGTTGTAGGCCGCGATCATGTCCCCCCGGTTGAGCATGCCGATGACTTTTCGGGAGCCTTCCCCGGCGACCACGGGTAGTTGATCGACGTCCAGGTTGGCGAACACTTCCATCGCTTCGTTCAGGTTATTCTCGGTATTCAGAAAAAGGACTTTTTTGGTCGCCAGCTCACCGGCGATGACGAGGTCGCCCAGGCCCTCCTCAAACATCATTTCCCGAATGTCGTTGAATGAAATGATGCTGGTCATATCGCCCTCGCTGTTCACCACCGGGAAATAGAAATTTTTTGAATAAGAGATGCTTTCAATGATTTTTCGGAACGGCATCTCTTCCGGAATGGTCGTGACGACTTGATTCATGACATCTTTTACCTTGATGCCATCGAGAACGGAGACTTCGCGCCCATGTTTGATGTTGATTCCATCATTGAGCAGGTACTGAACATAGATCGAGTGTTTTGCGAACCCTTTATAGGAATAGGCGGAAACAATGCACGCGACCATGATGGGCAGGATGAGCGTGTAATCGTTGGTCAACTCGAAGAGCATGAGAATGATGGTCAATGGAGCCTGCATGACGGCGGCGGCGACAGCGCCCATGCCCACGACCGCGTAGGTTTCCGGAGTCGCCGACATTTCAGGGAAAATCCAGTGGATTCCCGTACCGAAGGCCGCTCCCGTCATGGCCCCCATGAAAAGGGAAGGCGCAAAAATTCCCCCGAGTCCCCCGGAACCCAGCGTCAAGGAGGTGGACAGGATTTTTACAAACACCAAAATCAAGGCCAGTCCCCAGAACATATTGCCTGTCAAAGCCAGTTGCATGGCGTCATATCCGTTGCCCAGCACCTCCGGCAGGCGGATCGAGAGGATGCCCACCAGAAGCCCTCCCAGGGCGGGCTTGATGATTTGCGGGATGTCGATATCCTGCGTGAAAAGTTTTTTGATATAAAAATAAAATAGCGTGAACCCCCTGGCGACCAGGGCGCATATCAGTCCGAGAATGAGGTAATAAATGATTTCGCTGTAATGCACCAATTGATGAAACGGCAGTTGGAAGGTGATTTCATTGCCTTCCAGCGCGCGTCCGGTCACGGTTCCGATCACCGAGGCGATGACGATGGGGCTGAACGTGTGGATGGTAAAATTTCCCAGAATCACTTCCAGAGAGAACAAAACTCCGGCCAAGGGCGCGTTGAAGGAAGCTGCGATTCCGGCGGCGGCGCCGCAACCGACGAGCACTTGAATGCGTTCGGTGGACAGGTGGAAAAAATGCCCGATGGAAGAACCGACCGCCGACCCGATCTGTACGGTGGGGCCTTCGCGCCCCGCTGACCCGCCTGAACCGATGGTCAAGGCTGAAGTGGTGGCGCAACTTAACATAGTTCTTCCGCGTATCTTGCCGCCTTTCATCGCCACGGAATGCATCACCCGATGCACGCCGTTTTCCTTGACGGCGTTGGGGAAGAAATGGCAGATGACGCCGACGATTGCGCCTCCGATCATGGGCATGAGCGGCAGAATGAAAGGAAACAAGGCCGGTGAGATTCCAATCAGGGAAAGCCCTTCGGCGGAAAAGGTGGCATCGACAAACTCAATCATCCGGCGAAACACGGTCGAGGCGATGCCCGCTAAAAATCCGATCACGCCTGCTAAAACCAGCAGATTGTGATCCTTCATCAGGAAATCCCGGACGGTTTCCCGAACTTGTACTTTATTCAATGACATAGGATATTATTTTGACGGCGTACGAAAAGACCCTCATTATAATGAAAGTGTTGTCCGATGAACAGAGAGAGTATTTAAAATGGAAACATATTTCATGGTTTAGTAACATACTCTCCGCATGCAGACCTTATCGACAACTCAACTGGATAAATTTAAAGAGGATTTTTGAAATGGTAAAAATAGCGCCTTCGATCCTTTCGGCGGATTTCAGTAAACTGGGTGATGAAATCAAGGCCGTGGAACAGGCTGGGGCCGACTGGATTCATGTTGACGTGATGGACGGGCATTTCGTCCCCAATATTACCATCGGCCCGCTGGTGGTCGAGTCGATTCGAAAAACCACCGAATTGCCTTTAGACGTTCATTTGATGATCGAAGATGCGGATAAATATATTAAGGATTTTGCCGACGCGGGAGCAGACATTCTGACCGTCCATGTGGAAGCCTGCCCTCATCTCAACCGGACCATCAATCATATCAAGGAACAGAACGTACGCGCCGGAGTGGTGCTTAATCCGTCCACGCCGTTGTCCAGCCTGGAGGAGGTTCTGCACGAAATCGACATGGTGTTGCTGATGTCGGTCAACCCCGGATTTGGCGGGCAGACGTTTATCTCGTCCCTGCTTGATAAAACCAACAACCTCAAGGAAATCATGAGTCACTACGAGCATGAGTTCGACCTCGAAGTGGATGGCGGTATTAAACCGGAAAATGCCGGGGAACTCAAGGAAGTGGGGGCTAATGTTCTGGTTGCAGGTTCCGCTATATTCAACAGCAAGGACTACAAAAAAGCCATCCGGCAGTTGAGAGATGCATGAGGGGAAGCCCTCTGGGCATTAGAAACTGACTAAAACCCGTCCATTCCCCCGTCAGATAGCGGTAATCCTCCCTTGGATCGTATGACTGGCTCTTGACAGGCCAGAATATTTGGTTCAGACTAAGGCAATCCTAAATTCTGAAATTGAAAATTCAGAGGGAAATGCTATGTCGAATTGTAATTGGTTGGTCGCAGATAGTGTGTTACTCGGAACTCTGGAACAGCGAAAGGAAATTCATCTAGTTCCCGGCAAAGCTGGGATGTGGTGGATGAGATCCCAAGCAGGCAAACTCACAAAAAAAGCCTGAGACTCGTTTTCTTCCCGGTATCACGGGTCTGGGACCCATTAAAATCCGGTGATCATCTTCCTGTAAATTGCACAGTCCTTGTGCGCTTTCCAACATCTACGCCACAAAGCTACACCTCCAGCACGATGTCTTTATTTTTTCGCAGGGTATGCCCCGAGGGTCTGGTCATTACCTATGCATTAGGGCTTTTAACCATAAAAGCCTCTGGATTACTTCACACACCAAGACAAATCTGTGCAAATCTTCCGTTCAACGACTCATTGTTCCTTTTTATATACCTTATTTTCCTGGTTACCAAAATCCACCGCACTATTTATTTCATTGGAGGACATTATGTTCAATCACATCGGGCTCGTTTCACAAACAGATAACGTTCCAAACTGGGAAGTGCAAATTGTTGCGGCCGCCATGCAAACTCAGGTAGCGCGAGATTTTACCCCGATTTGGGGCATTGACGGAACCGTTAGCGCTTTCGATTTGTTAGAAGATCTTCCCTCAGGATATTGGCCGATGATTATTCGCGATGACATTGGTTTTTCCGGCGCGGCAGGCATCCACCTTGACGAGAATAAAAAGCCTTTTGGTTTGGTTCAAGCAAGCAACACCTGGACTTTGACCACCAGCCATGAAGTTTTGGAGATTTTAGCGGATCCTATGGGAAACCGAACGAGAACAGCACTTTCTATAAAAGAAGATCAAGGCATGGTGGAGTATCTGGTCGAAGTCTGTGACCCCAGCGAAGCGGAACAATTTGGCTATCAAATAAATGGGGTTCTGGTTTCTGATTTCTACACGCCGGATTATTTTTTGCCCAACCTTTCGGGAAATGTTCGCTACAGCTTCACCGGAGCCATTGATGAACCGCGAACCATTCTGAAAGACGGCTACATAAGTTGGATGGATCCGGCAACTGGAAGCTGGTGGCAACAAACCTGGTTTGGCGGCACCAAGCCAAAATTTGTGGAGTTAGGGAAGTTGGATACAAGTAAGAAAAGCCCTCGCACGGCTATAGACGAGGCAACATTAGCTAAAAGGAAAAAACCAAGTTGTCTGTTTGGGGTTTCAGAAAAGAGCAAGATGGTTGTAAAAAGAAAAAAATTATTTAATACGATGAACTATGCCAATAAGAAACGGGCCAATGAATTGAAAAAAATAATTTCTGGAATGAAAAAGAAGTCCAGATAAAAGTTTTGAAAAATTTTACGATTAAAAGTCGATTCGATATCCAATCTATACTCAGGGGGAATCATGGAGTCCGATGCTATTATTTTTATCCCCGGAATAAAGGGAACCAAACTGGTGGAAACCAATCGGCCGACGCACGATGTGCTTTGGTCGGGGATCCAATCCAACTTTGAGACGATAGAACATCTGGAGTTGACTCAGCCCTTTAAAAACCAGTTTTACGATGAAAGGCTGGAGTCACTGATAAAGGCGGGTGAGATTGAAACGCTTGCATATGGAGAGTTTCTGAGGGACTTGAAGACCGACAAGCCGGTTTATATTTTCAATTACGATTGGCGGCATTCAGCACAGGTCAATGGTGAAGGGTTGCATAACTTTATCAATTATTTGATTAATAAATCCCGTGCCAATAAAAAACTAAAAGAACTAAACAAACCATTCCGCAGGTTTGACTTCATCACGCATAGTCTGGGCAATGCTCCGTTGCGAAGTTATATCAATGAATTTGATCCCAACTTTGAAAGAATTAATAAAATCGTTTTTACGGTGCCTCCTTTTCTGGGGTCCATCGATATCGCTGAAGTCACTTTGATCGGTGAGGGATTTTTCCCAAATGTAAAAGGAAAAATCAGGAAACTGATAAGAACCTTCCCTGGAGCTCTGGAATTGTTGCCCATCTATAAAGGAGCCAGCCGATTTTCTACAGGAGGACAGCACAATTTTTTCAATTACGGGCATTGGCAGTCCAACATAATTTTGCCTCAAGAATCAGACAGTGACAAACATAGAATTGCTGAAAAATTTAAAATTACATTGGCCATTGCCAAAAAAACAGTGAAGGACAATATTTTTGATTTGTCTACCTTAGAAAAAAGTTTGCGCGACAGGGTTCTAATCATTTGCCGCGATGGGTATGAAACATATCAATCCATGAGGGTTTACAAAGATAAAGAGAACTCCCCGAAAAACTTCTTTGATTTTGAAAATGCTTGCAGAAATAACAATGGAGACGGAAAAGTGCCTCATGTCAGTTCATGTCATTATCATGAGAGCATCAATACTTTGATGGTCATGGATGCCTGGCGCTATCTGGATTATTCTCATGGATTTGTCCTGAAGGATGAAAGGGTGCAAAAACTGGTCAATCGATTTTTGTTTCCCAAGGAAAAGTTTAAACATGAGGTTCACGGCGGCAGTGTCAAAAAGGTCGGCGGATTGGAGGACAAGATAGACGATGATAAGAAATCGCCTTCTTATGGTCTGCCTTTTTGGAAGCCTGTTCTGGAATAAATTTAGCAAAACAATTCTAATAAAAAATTTAAGTAGAATCCTGAATTCTAAACCTAGGGTTCATTTTATTAGAAATCCAGCTTGAAAGGGGAGGGGCATCGAACCAAGAGATTAAGTTTAAAAGGATTAACTCAAATAACCAAAAAAAACAGACAGAGGGATAACGGCAATCCGATACCCCCCCTTTAGGCGTAATTTCCCTTGTAATTGTCCCTCGAAAAAAGCTAAACTATGCAAACTCAATAGCATCTAGAATTCCGTTTTCTGGATCAGGTTCCTGATGTGGGGCCTTTTGAAAAATTTACAGGAGGGTTGCTACCATGATGGGAATTGGATTTCCGGAATTGATGATTATTTTGGTCATCATTATGATCATCTTCGGAGCGGGAAAACTGCCGGAGATCGGAAGCGCTTTCGGACGCAGTATCAAGAATTTCAAAACGTCCATGAAAGAAGCTGAGGAAGAGGACGAGAAAGCTGATGCTGATGCTGAAACCCAGCCCGCCACTGTTGAGGGAGTGACCCAGCAGCAAATAGATGATCCTAATTTGACCGATGCGGAAAGAGAAGCCTTGATTCGCAAAAAAGCTCAGGAAGAGGGCGAGGCCAAAGATCAGGAAATGAAAGAGACTGCGGATGCGTTCACCGCTTCTTTGCCGAGGAAAGGTTCCTACGATTTTGCCAAGGAACAGGAAGAACAAAAGAAAAGTTAAAAAGGAAAGTGTTCCTTTAGAAATTTAATAGTAAAAAAAACGCCCCGCGTTCAACGCGAGGCGTTTTTTTTTGCCTAATACCTGTATAGGGTTTAATAGGGCTCGTGAACGTCAGTGAGCGTCAGCCCTCCTGCGTAGCAGCTCTCCCCCTCGCGGGAGCGAGTTAGTCGTAGGACCAGGGTTCCTTGAGGTTGTCGGTGGTCCACAGGGTCAGGCCGTCCATGTCTTTATAAATCCCCTCGGTGAAGAAATTGAAGGGGTCGAAGAAGCGCACACCCTTATCCGGGTCGATTTCAAAATTGACTTTTTGATTTTGCAGGGGATGGGCCTTGCATTCCAGGAACTTTTCACCTTCCACTTCCGACAGCCTGAAGATTTCCTCGATTTTTTCCGGGGGGTATTCCCCCGACTCGATCACTTCCTTGACCACCCCCATGATCGCATCAACCTTTTCTTTATCTAAATGGTGCATCTTCATAGAAAATTCCTGCCTCAATTAATTACAATTTATAGAGACTGTAGACAGCAGACCAAAAAACTCCAGAAACTATTCATCTGTGTTTATCTGTGTCCATCGGTGGTTCCAATAGTTTTGAGAGATTCTTTGGAAGGATTATACCCCAGAGGCAGGCGGTAGCCAACGGCAAGTTGCAAATGGGGCTTATTGCTGGGCGAGAGAAATGATGGGATCGGGAAAAATTCCGAGTTCGATGGTGGCGATGATAGACAAGGCGACCACAAAAAGAGTGATGGGAGAAAGTGACGGCTGAAATTCCCGGACCGGTTCTTTCATATACATGAACACGATCACTTTCAGATAGTAGTAAAGGGATATCGCGCTGTTCAAAACCGCAATGATGACCAGCATGAGGAAACCCTCTTGCAGAGCGGCGCTGAAAATATAGAACTTGGCGACGAACCCGGCCAATGGAGGCAGGCCTCCCAGGGAAAGCATAAATATGGTCATGCAAAGGGCTAGAACGGGGTGCTTGAAGCCGAGGCCGGAATAACCTTCGATCTCAAGGTTCTCGTCGCCTTTTCTGCCAAGAATGATAATGATCCCAAATACCCCAAAAATCATGAAGGCATAGGTGAGCATGTAAAACACCAGACTGGCGCTTCCCAGGGCATCTTTCGCCAGCACCGCCATCAGGATATACCCGACGTGGGAGATACTGGAATAAGCCAGCAGGCGCTTGATATTGGTCTGCATGATTGCGCCCAGGTTGCCGACGAACATGGTCAGAATAGAAATGGTGATCAGCAGGGTTTCCCAGAAGGCTGAAATTTCAGGTAGCGTCTCTGCAAAGACCCGGAAAAAAGCCACAAACGCCGCCGCTTTCGGACCCACCGCCATGAAAGCCGTGACCGGCGAGGGCGCACCCTGGTAAACATCCGGCGCCCACATATGGAAAGGAACGGACGCAACTTTGAACCCGAATCCAATCACCAGCAGAACCACACCAATCAACAGGAGAGGTTCCGAACTGACGCCGCCGGTTTTGATCAGATCGGCAATTTTAATCAGGTTGGTGGTCCCGGTGGCGCCATACATCATGGCCATGCCATACAGCAGAAATCCCGTTGCGAAGGCCCCTAACAAGAAATATTTTAACGCCGCTTCGTTGGAACTCAAATGGTTTCTGCGAATGCCCGCCAGAACGTACAAACAGATGGACACGATTTCGATGCCCAGAAAGATCATGATCAGGTCGGTGGACGATGCCAGCACGATCATTCCTATGGTACAGAACAAAATGAGACTGTAAAATTCGCCGGCCTTGATATTTTCCCGGTTGTTGTAGTCCATCGAAATCAAAATGGCCAGGGCGGAGCTGAGCGTGAATATAAGGATAAAGCAAATGGAAAGATGATCGACGATATAACTGTCATTGAAGGAGAGATCCGGTAAACCCACCTTGGCAAAGGCGCTTATTGCTGTCATCAGCAACCCGATAATGCTGACAAAAGCCAGGAGCGTCTTATTTTTTCCGGCAAAAAGATCGAGCACCAAAACACCCATCGCGAAAACCGTCAGCACCAGGACAGGCGCGATGCTGACTAAATCGATAGATTCGGGTGCTAAAATGGGTTCCACAACAACTCCTTAGTGATTATTTTCCTGAAGCTTTTTGGTCAACTTAGCCAGGTCGTCTTTTTTGATCAAGGACGCGTGATTGTCCTTAGTTTTATGAGGCCGGAAATTGTCGGGATTCACCTTGGTGATCAGGTGCGTGACCGACGCGTCAAATGTTTTCAAAAATGGTTTCGGGTACAGGCCGATCCAGAAAACCAGAATGATCAACGGCACCATCGTGAGCATTTCCCTAAAGTTCATGTCCGGCAATTTAAAATTCTTGGGATTCTTTAACTCCTGAAACATGACCCGTTGAAACATCCAGAGAATATAAACTGCGGCAAAAATGACTCCACTCGTTGCCAATGCCGCCCAAAGGCCATTGACCTGAAAAATTCCCAGAAGAATCAAAAATTCGCCGACAAAGCCGTTCATTCCGGGAAGACCGATCGACGAAAGCGCGATGATCATAAAACAAATGGTGTATTTGGGCATCACCTTGGCCAACCCGCCAAACTCATCGATCATACGGGTGTGACGGCGGTCGTAAATCATCCCCACCAATAGGAAGAGGGCGCTGGTGCTGACTCCGTGATTGATGTTCTGGAGCAAAGCCCCTTGCAGGCCGTATTGATTGAAGGCAAAAATTCCCAGCATGACAAAGCCCATGTGGCTGACACTGGAATAGGCCACCAGTTTTTTTAAATCCTTCTGGACCATGGACACCAGAGCGCCATAAATAATTCCGATGATGGCCAGAACCGCAATGAACGGTAAAAACTCGTTACAGGCCTGCGGAAAAAACGGCAGGTTGAACCTCAAAAACCCATAAGTTCCCATTTTCAATAGCACTCCGGCAAGAATCACACTGCCCGCCGTCGGTGCCTGTACGTGGGCGTCCGGAAGCCAGGTGTGAAAAGGGAACATGGGGACTTTGATCGCAAATGCCAGAAAGAATGCCAGAAACAACCACTTCTGCACATCCAGCGGTGCGTTGAGATTCTCCGTTATGTAAACAATGTCCGTGGTTCCAACGCCGGTGGAATCTTTGACGATAATATAAATCCAGATAATGGCTACCAGCATCAGGAGCGAGCCGACCGCTGTGTAAAGGAAAAACTTGACCGCCGCGTAAATGCGTTGCGGGCCGCCCCATACGCCAATGATGAGGTACATGGGCACCAGCTGGAATTCCCAGAAAAAGTAGAACAGGAACATGTCCAGTGAGATGAAGACGCCCAACATGCCGGTGGATAGGGCCAGCATGGCCATCATGTATTCGCGAATGGATCTTTTAATCTCCCAGGACGCGATGATGGAGATCAACGTGAGAAAGGTGGTCATCACGAAAAGAAGAAGGGAGATTCCGTCTATCCCAACGTGATAGCTGACTCCCCAGGTGGAAATCCAGGGCACGGAAAACTCAAACTGCATCGCGTGCGTGGTGTGGTCGAAATCAAACCAGAGTTGCAGGGATAAAAGAAAATCAGCGGCGGCAACCCCGACGGCTGTTTGCTTGATGAGGCTGTCGTTGCCCTTTGGCAGAAACGCCAGAGCAATGGCCCCTACGAGTGGTAAAAATGTCAGAAAAGTCAGAAACATGGTTTTAAATTAACCAAAAATATTCTTGTGCCTATTGCAAATAAATTTCCTGCTTATAAGAGACAGGAAAGTCAGAAACATACTTTTAAATTAACTGTAACTACCTTTTAGAATGCGATGAGCATTAAACCGACAAAGCCGATCGCGATGAACAGAGCGTAGTTGCGGACAAATCCTGATTGAAACACTCTTGCCTGCTTGCTACACCAGCCGATGACTTTCGCGACGCCATTGACGGTTCCGTCAATGCCTTGGGCATCGGCTTTTTCCCAGAGCAATTCGGATACTTCCACAGTGGGTTTCACAATCGTTTCATCGTACAGCTCATCCACCATGTATTTATTTTTAACAATGTCGTAACCCCATTGACCCTTTGTGAGCATGTCAGGAAGTTCTGGTTTTTTGATATAGCATATATAAGCCGCCGCAATCCCGGTGATGCCGACCACTACTGACAAGACCATCAGGGATATTTCAAGCAAAGTGTTGTGTTCTTTCTCGACCAGAAGGTGCGACCACGACGGGGCGTGTTCCCCGGCTTCGTGGAGCATGTGTTCCGAATGACTCAAGGCGGAAACCAGATCAAAATGCAGGACCGGTTCCAGCCAGTTGTGCAGAATATGCCATCCATGAATGAGTGGGATGCCTAAAAGCCCGCCGACCGTAGCCAGCCCGGCCAGAATGACGAGCGGCATGGTCATTATTTTGGGCGATTCATGCACGTGAACTTCGGGGTCGACCCTGGATTCCCCATGAAAGGTCATGAACACCAGACGGAACATATAAAACGCCGTCAGCAGAGCGGCGGAAATTCCCATTCCCCACAGGATGACGTTGCCATCTATAAGGGAGTGATATAAGACCTCATCCTTACTGAAAAAACCCGAAAGGGGAGGGATGCCGGCGATCGCCAAAGTAGAAACCAGAAATGTCGCATAAGTGATCGGCATTTCATTTTTGAGTCCGCCCATCTTGCGCATGTCCTGTTCGCCTCCCACTCCATGGATAACGCTCCCGGACCCAAGAAAAAGACAGGCTTTGAAGAACGCATGCGTGACCATGTGGAAAATGGCGGCGGTGTATGCGCCAATGCCGCAGGCCAGGAACATGTATCCGATCTGGCTACAGGTCGAATACGCCAGGACCCGTTTGATATCGAATTGGGTCATCCCGATGGTCGCGGCGAATATGGCCGTACCGGCTCCCGTGAAGGCCACGATCATCATGGTCATGGGCGCCATATCAAACAGGACGCTACAGCGGACCACCATGAACACGCCTGCCGTCACCATGGTGGCCGCGTGGATCAGGGCACTGACCGGAGTGGGACCTTCCATCGCATCGGGAAGCCAGGTGTAAAGCGGGATCTGCGCCGATTTCCCCGTCGCTCCAATAAAAAGGAGCAGGGTGATGATGGTGATGGTCTCACCCCCGTAAACGACTGTTTCCGGGGCGGCATGCATGACATCGGTGAAGTCGATGGTGCCGAAAATATTGAAGATGAACATGACGGCGAGGAGAAAAGCGAAATCTCCCACACGGTTGACGACAAACGCTTTGGTTCCCGCGTCACAAGCCGATTTTTTCTCGAAGTAGTATCCGATCAGGAAGTAGGAGCAACAACCCACGCCCTCCCAGCCGATGAACATGAGCAGAAAATTGTTCCCCATCACCAACAGGAGCATGGCGAACATGAACAGGTTCAGATAGGCGAAGAAGCGGTAAAAGCTGTACTCATCATGCATGTAGCCGATGGAATAAACATGGATGAGGAAACCGACGCCTGTGACGAAGGTCATCATGGTCAGGGACAGCTGGTCGATCTGGAATCCAAAATCAACATTGAAATCGCCGACCACCATCCAGGAGAAAGCAACCTGCTCAAAAGCTCCCGTTCCTTCCTGCATCAGGAAGCCCATGAACACCAGCAGTGTGGTGAGAAAGGAAAGCGCCACGGAACCGCAGGCGATGAAACCCACCATTCGTTTGCCGATTTTAAGACCAAAGAAACCATTGATGATGGAACCGATCAGTGGATACAGTGGTATCAAGCAGGTTAGCTTTAACAGCATGCGATTCCCTTTATCCCTTTAGTATATTAAATTCGTCTAAGTTGACGGTCGGCTTGTTCCTGAATAAGGAAATGATGATTGCAAGCCCAACCGAAACCTCGGCGGCGGCCACGCACATGACCATGAAACTAAAAATCTGACCGTCGCTTTGGTCAAAATAGCGATCAAACCCGATCAGGGAAATATTCACCGCGTTCAACATGATTTCAATCGACATGAAAACCACGATGGCGTTTCGGCGGACGAGCACCCCCAAAACCCCGATGGTGAACAGAACCGCGCTGAAAATGAGATAATGTGATAAAGGGACCATATTAAAAAATCAATCCAGTTTATTTTTTGCCAACACCACAGCTCCCACCATGGCGGCTAACAGAAGAACCGATGCGATTTCAAACGGCAACACGAAATCCGTGAAAAGAGCCTCGCCCACTCGGGCGACGGTTCCAAAGGAATCCGGTACAGCCGTTGGCGCTTTAAATTTTGCTTCCGTAATGACGTCGATGATTTTATACAATGCGCCCACCAGCAGAACCGCCGTCAGTCCGGACAATAATTTATTTTTTTCCCGCGCCATCCAATGATCCGCGTCCTCTTTCAAATTGAGGAGCATGATAACGAACATGAAAAGAACCATGATCGCTCCTGCGTAAATGATGATCTGCAGGATGGCTAGGAAATGCGCCTGTGTGAACGCAAAAATTCCCGCCAGCCCGAGCATCATTCCGATCAGGCACATGGCCGAGTTGATGGGGTTCTTGTTTAGAACCACAGCCAGGGCCAGGCCGACGCACATCAGGGCGATGGGGTAAAAAATCAATAATTCCATTTGGCGTACATTGTCCGGGTGAAATCGATTCTGTCTTGCAGCTCCGCCACCGGAGTGAGGAGCTGTTCCTTGTTGTATTTCATTTTGTTTCTGTCCAGCATGGAAATTTCACAATCATTGCTCATGTAGATTGCTTCTTCCGGGCAAGCCTCTTCGCAATTGCCACAGAAGATGCACACGGCATAATCGATGGTGAACTCCAGCGGCCAACGCTCGACTTCATTTTGCTTGCCGGAATTTTCACCGGGAATGATGTCGATGCAGTATGCCGGACAAGCAATTTCGCACAATCCGCAGGCCACGCAATAAGGCGACCCATCTTCTTTCATGGGCAATACCGGCCGGCCTCGATAGGCGATTGGGTAATCGACCATTTCTTCCGGGTAATAAACGGTGAAAATTTCCCGGTGCTTTTTCTTTCCTAGAAAAAACGGAATGAAACCCAGCAGGTTCACGAAGAAATGCCGGGATGTAATAATCATCCCGCGAAAAATTTCCGGCAGATATAATTTCTCCCAAAGCGTCAGTTTGACATTTCGGTTTACATAATAAGCCATGGCATTCTCCTTTATTGAAGCGCCAGGATAACTATCCCCGTAACCAATATGTTGACCAGGGACAGGGGTAGTAATATTTTCCAACCCAGCTTCATGATCTGATCATAGCGGAACCTGGGAAGTGTCCAGCGAATGGTCATTTGAATCCAGATGAAAATTATTACCTTGGTAAAAAACACGCCGACATGAATCAACATCACGACGATGTTCGAGCCGGTGGTGCCTAAAAAGTCGAATATTGAGAGCAGGCTGGCAGTGGAAACAAAGGGAATGTGCCACGCCCCGAAAAACAACAAGGTCATGATCGAGCCGATGGTCACGATCTCGATAAACTCCGCCATGAAAAACATGCCGAACTTCAGACCGCTGTATTCGGTGAAATACCCTGCGACGATTTCAGATTCCGCTTCCGGATTGTCAAAAGGAATGCGTTTGTTTTCCGCGATGGATGCGGTGAAAAACATCAAAAACCCCAACGGCTGAAGAAATATTCCCCAGCGCAGAAAATCTTCCTGAATGGCCCCGATCACGGTGAGTTTCATGGTGCTGTATACCATGAGAACCCCGATGATGGTCAGCCCCATCGTCACTTCATAGGAGATCATTTGCGCCGCGGTCCGCATCGCACCGATGAGAGACCAGTTGTTGTTGGAGCTCCATCCCGCGATCACGTAGCCATAAGTTGCAATGGATGCAATGGCGAAAATAAACAGCAAACCAACGTCAAGATCTGCGATGACCAGGTTCACTTCCTTGCCGAACAGACTGTAGTTCCCGCCAAATGGCACGACGGCAAACGTAAGAATTGCCGGCACCACGGCGACAATGGGAGCCAGAGTGTGCAGGGCGCGATTAGCGCCATCGGGAATAAAATCTTCCTTGGTGAACATTTTAAGCGCGTCCGCAATGGCGTGAAACAGGCCAAGCACGGTGAAGCCCAGAATATCGGCACGATTGGCGCCGACCCGGTCCTGCATGATAGCGCTTTGCTTGCGCTCCACCCAGGTGAGTATCGGGGCGAAAAACCCCACGGTGACTGCCAGGATGAAAAGAATTTTTACTAATGTGACGATAAGATCGACGATCATGTTCTAATATTAATTTAACGGGCCTATCAAAGGCTGTCGCTTGTTGATGGGGTAGTCCTTACGCAAAGGATGGCCTTTAAACCCCTCATACAATAGAATTCGGCTTAAATTGGGATGGCCTCTGAATTTGATGCCGTATAAATCCCAGACTTCCCGTTCGTACCAGTTGACGGTTCTCCAAAGAGACGTGAGGGACTCAACCTGGCAATCCTTTTCATCCACGGGGATCTTAACGCGAAACCGGGAGTTGTTTTTCGTGGAATATAAATGATAAACGACCTCGAACCGTTGCGCCTTTTTCTTGAGGTAATCCACGGCGGTCAGGTCCATCAAAAAATCAAACGCCATTTCCGGATCGTCACGCAGAAATTTGAACAACTCGATAGTCGATTCGTTTTTTACGGTGACGGTTTGATCGCCGCGAAAATTATGCGAATCGGTTACCAGCGAGCCAAATTTTTCTTTGACCCTGTCAATGATATGGGTATCGCTCATTATTCCCAATCCAATCCGCCACGCTTCCAGACATAGAGCAGGCCAACACCAAGGATGATAATGAAAAGAAGCATTTCAATAAAACCAAAAACTCCGAGTCTTTTAAACAGCACGGCCCAGGGAAAGAAGAAAACGGCTTCGATGTCGAATAGAACGAAAAGGACGGCGACGAGGTAAAACTTAACGGAAAAACGCTGGTGGGGAGAAACCAACTGGCTTTCACCACATTCAAAGGGCTCCATTTTGTCGGGAAAATAGCGTTTGGGGCCGAGGATGGACGTCATGAAGACCATTCCCCCTGCGATTCCAATCGCCATGAGCAACATCAATGCGACGCCAATGTATTCTGCCAACATCCCGATCTCCGATAGTTTTTAGGAGCCTTTAGCGGTTGGTCAGGCTGAGTGCGAAACGGCCTTCAGCCGGATTTATTTATAGGGGTCAGAACGTCTACTTCAATTCCATGAAATCAATGTTCTGAGCAGGTATCACCCACCAAGGGACGGCCCAAAACCCTAGATAAATAGAGGGGGGATAGTACTCTAAGGCTGTCCTTTTTGTCAATGAAAAAGCGTTTGAAATCTCATTATTTCATTCAGTTGGGAGGAATCTTTATAATTGAGTTTCGGGACTCTGAAAGTTGGGTTTGTAGAAGTTGGGGGGTGGATAAAAGCGGAGGGTATTTGGAATTCACCAGGGCAGGGGAGAAGCGCAAAAAAAAGCCGCCTTTCGGCGGCTTGAAAAAAGACCCGGCCTCGTCCTACTCTCCCACACAGCTGCCCGTGCAGTACCATCGGCGCTGAAAGTCTTAACTTCCGTGTTCGGAATGGGAACGGGTGTGGCTCTTTCGCTATCGAGACCGAGAAAATCTGAATTTGGAACAATTGAATTCGTTTGAAGTAGACTGAGAAAAATAAAGGTCAAGCCTCTCGACTGATTAGTACCGGTTAGCTGAACACATTACTGTGCTTACACACCCGGCCTATCGACCTTGTAGTCTTCAAGGAGTCTTTAGTCTTC